>JAGWOI010000024.1 GCA_028870995.1 Candidatus Omnitrophota bacterium
CAAAACTTCTTCCAAATATTTCTCATATCCTTTGGTAACAGAATACTGTCCCACATGGACTACTGAAGATTTTCCATCCTTATTATTAACCGTGGGAAAACCCTCAAAGGTATCAAAGCCGACGATCTTCCTTATATGATTATAAGGTTCATACATGCCTCGAAACGATTCATACAGGGCCATGTTCTTCCCCCATCTCACGCCAAACTCCATAATTATTCCAGGTACAGTTAGTATTCTCTCATACATCTCATGAATGAAAAGAATTCGCATTAGATCTCGTCGCTTAATAAACAACGGCAAGTTCTCCAAAATTTCATGATCAGGTATGGGACACTGACGAAAAATATCAACAATTTGCCGGCGAATTTCAATCTCTTGGGATGAAGAAGTCTTTACATCTGTTCTATCCATTGCCCCTCCCTATTTAATAACAATCAGTTCATCTTTTTTAAAATCTCTCCCGGCCTTTTTACCCAAAACTTTGTCCCATTGCATAGGACTGATGCCCGACCCGGGCCTTTTGACATATAAATTCCTTTCATGAAAAGTCTCTCCTTGCTGAATATTACGAAAAGCCACGATACTTTTTCTGGCAATGGCCATATTCTTTATTTCTGAACCAGATGGCTTTTTAATACCGGTCCCTAACGCCATTTCGATATGGCGTATCGATTCAACCATGGCCTCTAACTCTTTCTGACTCAGGGAGGCTTTATGATCAGGGCCAGGCAGATTCTTATCCAAAGTAAAATGCTTCTCAATGACAACGGCCCCCAAAGCCACCGCAGCCACAGGCACTTCGATGCCCAAAGTATGGTCCGAGTAGCCCACCGGTAGTCTGAACTTCTTTTTCATGGCACGCATTGCTAGCAAATTGACATCATGATAAGGGGTAGGATATTCAGTATTACAATGCAATAAGGTAATATCTTTTAATCGAGTACCTTCCTTGGTCAAAATCTTTAAAGCGTGATGGATATCCATCATAGTGCTCATACCGGTAGATAAGATAATTTTCCGTTTAAGCCTGCCAATAGCGCGTAGATAAGGCAAGTTGGTAATTTCACCGGAAGGAATCTTGAAAGTTTTAAGCCCTAGATGGCGCAAGACTTCAATACTATCCAGATCAAAGGGTGTTGATAAAAATAGAATTTTCTTCTTGAGGCAATGCTCGGCCAATTTCTGAAAACATTCAGGAGGGAATTCCAGCTTCTGAGCCATTTCTAACTGACTTTCATCTTTTCCAGTGGTCGCCTTCTGGTACTCAGCCTTAGGGGCAAATCGACTGATCACATTGACGGCCTTAAACGTCTGGAACTTGACCGCGTCCGCACCCGCGGCTGCGGCAGCGTCGATCATTTTCAGGGCCAAATCCATCCGGCCGTTATGATTGACCCCTGCTTCCGCAATGATAAAAACTTTTGAAGGATGTTTACCGTTTTTTCGCATAAATGATCCATTCGCTGATATTCATCTTTTCATCATCCTGGCTGTACTCCCTGCGGTCCACACAAATAAGATTAAACAGCTGACCGTAAAGTTTTGCGATACCCTCCCTGTCGATCAGGCGCACAAATCCCCGGCCGGAAAAAGGCCCGTCGGAGACATTGCTGTATTCCATGGGGCCGATCTGCCGGCGCTGCTGCCCCATATAAACGCGGTCCGTAAAGGTGCGGCTGTACAACAACCCTCGCGGTTTGAGGACGCGGCCGATTTCCGCCAGGATCTTCGGCATGTTCTGGGCAGAGTTATGGGCAAGGCACTCATTGTCGGCCACGGCGTCAAACTGGCCGTCGGCATAGGGCAGACGGATGATATCGCCGACAGCCAAATGCGCGCTTAATTTTTCCTGGGCCAGCCGCTCCTTGGCCTGGGCCACAGCCGTGGCAGACCCGTCAATACCATAGGCATCAAACCCTTCCCTGGCCAGGTACCAGATGTTGGCGCCTGGCCCGCAGCCGACCTCCAGTATTTTGACCCCGGAACGCGGCTGGACTTTATAAAAATTCCTCGCCATAAAACGGATAAAACTTTCGTCCGGGTACTTGCCCCACGTTTGGCGCTGAAACACGCCCTCCCAAACCTCATCCCAACTCATAGCCGCCTTTCTCCGCCGTCCTTAGCAGCGGTACTTCAGGAAATAATTAGCATACTCTGCCTGCTTTGAAGGGAACTTCTCCCGCCAGAGGCGGCAAATCTCCTCATAGGCATTGTGGTCGCACACCTTGCAGGCAATGGAGAAATCCAAAACGCCTTTTTTCGAAAAAGTCTTTTTATACCCAAAGATCCCGTCATTCTCGCTTTTCCCGCCGCCCAGAAGATACCTTTCCAAATGCAGGGACTGCAGATGCAAAATCAACTCATGCTTCAACAAATTATTGGGGCGCGAGGCCTGGGCCTGTTGGAGCGTGCCTCCCAAAAATGAATACGCATTCTTTTTGCTTATCAAAACCAGCTCACACGAGACCGGCTGTCCGTTTAAATAGGCAAAAAAGAACAAGCTCTGCCGAGGCAACAAAGAACAGACTTTCCGGAAATAATCTTGAGAAAAGAAATAATCGGCCCCGGAATTATTACGTTCCATCGTATGGTGATAAATATTGAGAAATTCTCCCAGCAGGCTCTCGTCCATGTCCCTGCCCTCATAGGACCTGATCTCGACACCCATTTGCCGGGCCTTATTGACGTTCTTGCGCACGCAATGCTCATAAGAGTCCATCCACAGGTCTTCCGGGGACAAGGTCAAATCAACGTAAACATTCTTTTTCGCCGGCTTTAAATCCCACCAGGACTCCGCGCCAGGCATTGGCCAAAGCGGATTTAACCGCATAAACTCCGCCACAATCCTTTCGCGGGAACAGTATTGGGCAAAAATTCCGGCGCAGCGGCGGGAGAAATCCGCATCATCATCGCTGACGGCAAAACCGTTGTAGCCGTACGCCCCTTCGATGTCATAGAAATCCCCGTCCAGTTCGAAATCAACGGCCCTGTTGATATGCGTCTTTAAATAAGGATATAAGAAAACCTTGCCGCCTTCTTCGGCAAAGAAGCATTCCACCCGCTTTTCAGGTGTCTGATAAAGGGCATAATAATCCGGCCCCAAATAAACATCCTGCTTCCCTTCAGGAAGCATGCCGAGGTATTTTATCCACCTCTCCCTGTCCTCCAAGGTCAGAATGCCTTCTTGCATAGACAAAACTCCAGCCGGCCTAAACATTATAGAGACCGGTTTTATACATTCCCAGGTTGCGGCCTATCCAATCCATAGTTTCTTTCAAACCCGCTTCGAGGGTATATCTTGGCTTCCAGCCTGTCAGGCCCAAAAGTTTGGCATTATTGCAGCGCAGGCGCTCCACTTCCGTCGAATGCCCACGCAAACGCTGGCGGTCCTCAATGATCCTGATCTTGACCTTGGCCATAGCGGCGATCATCCTGGCCAATTCTCCCACGGACGTCTCGGTATTCATGCCGATATTGACAGCCTGTCCCACAGCCCTGGAACATCCGGCGATTTGGAGAAACCCCTCGACCGTGTCGAACACGCAGGTCAAATCCCTCGTAGGGGAAGTGTTGCCCAATTTGATCTGCCTTTGGCCGCTCAGCACCTGGGTAATGATCGTTGGAACAACCGCCCGGGCGGATTGGCGCGGGCCATAGGTGTTAAAAGGACGCACCACCTTGACGGGCAAGCCGAAGGACCGCCAATAGCTCAGGGCCAGCTGGTCCGCGGCGATCTTGGTGGCGGCATACGGTGACTGCCCCACTGAAGGATGTTTTTCATCGATGGGCACATACTGTGCCGTGCCGTAAGTTTCGCTGGTAGAGGTCACCAATACATTCTTGATACCCAGATCCTTGGCGGCCTCCAGCACATTATAGGTCCCTTCTATATTCGTCTTGATATAGGCCAACGGTGAAACATAGGAATACGGGATACCAACCAGGGCGGCCAGGTGAAAGACCGTATCACAGCCTTTCATGGCCTTGCTGACCGAATCAAAATCACGGATGTCGCCGGTGACGACGTCGATCTTCTTCAAAGCAGGACTTGCGTCCAGCCATCCCCAACGGTTGTTGGCGTTATAACGAACGAATGCCTTGACTTGAAATCCCTTGCGGACGCACAACTCCGTCAGGTGAGACCCAATAAATCCGCCGGCACCGGTAATCAAGATTTTTTTCATATGGTCGTATCTCTTTCTTTAAGCAAGGCCCTGGATTTCCGCGGTTTTAAGGAATGTGCCGCCTTTGATGCTCATGAGACGGTCGAACGAACCCTCCTCGATGAGGCGCCCCTGGTCCATGACATAAATGTGGTCTGCCTTCCTTATCGTCGACAACCTGTGCGCGACCGCCACGATGGTTGTTTCACGCGCTATTTTTTCAATAGAGTTCTGGATAAGTATTTCCGAATGGCTGTCCAGGGCGCTGGTGGCTTCATCAAGCACCAGCAGCTGCGGTTTGCGCAGAAGGGCCCTTGCCAGGGCAATGCGCTGGCGCTGTCCCCCTGACAAACGGACGCCCTGATCGCCTATGATGGTATCCTCTTTCATGGGCAGATCTTTGACAAACTCATGGGAATTGGAAAGCAGCAGGGCCGTCTCGATATCCTGCTGACTGGCGGCGTCAAAACCCCACAAGAGATTGTCCTTGATCGACATATTAAATAAAAAAGCGTCTTGAGGGATGTAGCCGAGCTTCGTCCTCCAGCTGATCAAGTCGTACTCCTTAAAGGGTATCCCGTCGATAAGATAGCGGCCTTTTTGGGGCTGGTAAAAACCCATCATCACGTCAATCAACGTCGTCTTGCCGGAACCGGAGCGTCCGACGATGGCGATCATCTTGCCGCGGGGTATCTCCATATCGAGGTCCACAAGGGCCGATTGGCCGTTAGGGTAGGAAAAACTAACCCCCTGAAAGGCAATTTTATCCTTAATTTGCTCAAAAGGTTTTGTCCCCGACACCTGCTCCATGCGCACGGCCTCCTGCCGCAGGTCGTGGATTTGCTCAAGACCGGCAGAAAGGTTCTTTATATAATTCCTCAAATCGACCACGCTCAAGGCGTATTGAGTTATCATTTTAAAAATGTAAAGCAACAGGAAGATTTCCGAAATTTTCAGGTGAAAGAAATTCCAGCCTAAATAAATGGCCAGTAAGATCGCCGTAAAACCCACCGGTTCAAAAGCCAGCGGCGTGACTGCGCGGATCATGACGTATTTGAAGGCGGCCGCAACCAGTTGATTGATCACTCCTGCCAGCTTTATAAACGATTTATCCTGGTTCCCATAACCCAAAACCAGTTTCGCGGCATGGAAAGACTCCATGACGGCTCCCTGAAACTCATTATATTTCTCCGTGGAGGTCTTGCCTAGCTGTCCGATCCTTTTCCCTATCAGAAGGACCGGGACAAGGCCGAAGAGGGTCAAAAGAGAGACGATCAACGTTATTTTCCAGGAAATATAAAGCCCCACGCCCAAATAAAAAACAACACAAAATCCGGCGGCTGCGATGTCCCCAAGGGTTTGAAACGTAAACCCGACCTTTTCCGTCTCCGTTATGATTGAATTGCTTAACGTCCCCTGTTTCTGAAATACAAAGAATTCCCAGCCTGCCCCCATAAAGGCGCGGTACTGCTCCAAAATCATGTTCTTGACCATTTGCATCCTGATAAAGGTAAGAACATACTTGGAAACAGCCGCAATAAGGTTCTTAACGATCGTCGCCAATAAGAACAGCACAATCAGCCAGGACAAGGTAGGCGGAATGGAGATTCTTTCCAGCCAATGCAGGATAACCACGGTCGCATGGCTGGCCTGCTTTAGATCGGGATGGATCATCAGGTCTATCACGGGCATGACCGTAATGCTCGAAAAGGCCTGGATAAAACTGGACAGGACCGTAACCAGGATAAGTACCGCCAGCAGAAAGGGGTTGCGCTTCTGTGCTATTTGTATGATTTTCCAGATTTTCATACCATGAGCCGTCTCTTTGGCCTATTTAAACGCCCGTTTTTGCAACGGCCTAAGCCACGGGAATTTTTCAACCAATTTGGGATGTGCTTCAAACAATCTGCGAAATTTAGGTTTTAAATAATATTTAAATTCTTTCTTTTCTTTCCAAAGGCAAGGCAGAACCATGCGCCAGAAATACGGCTGGAGCCATAAAATTTTAAGAAGGAACCAGCATGCCTTAAAACGAAGATGATAAAAGCTGACGGCAAACCACTCGGTGGCATTTTGAGACATGGAACAAGTTATCCTCTCGACCACGTCCTGGGCGAGTTTTTCTCCAAAGGCCTCTGCCCACCTTTTTTTAATCTGCCACTCCTGCAATAATTCCATTGTTACATCATAGGGGGTGCCGCCGTGGAAGTTCATAAGCTTATTGAGCTGCCCCTCGTGCCTTCTCCAATACAAAACGGCCGTCTCATCGAAACCGGTGACGCCAAAGGGAACAATGCCCCACAAGGCACTGAATTCCAGCGAAGGATGGAACCCGCCCATAGCGGTAAATTCTTTTCTCCTGTAGGAAAAAATGCAGCCGGGAGCGTTAAACATAATGCAGGGCCAGTCTCTGCTCAATGTATTAAGCGCAAGCAGATGCCCCGGCATGTACCGCGGACGGAAATTGGTTGTCCTTGGGCCTTCAGGCAAAAGCTTGCCCGAGGCATCCATGTCTTTAACAAGCCCGGCCGCCGTTGTGCAAGCCGGATTGCCTTCGAACAGGGCAACCATTTTCTCGACATAATCGTCTGAAATAATATCATCGTCCGACTGGTAAAAAACAAATTCGCCGGTTGCCGCTTTCAAGGCCGCGCCCAGGCAGACCCTGTTCATGTAATGCGGCTGATCGATGCGGTATTGATTTTCCTTAAAATGAACGATCTTGACCCTGTTGTCTTTCTTCTCCAAGTCCATGATATAGTCATACACTTCAGGGATCGCCCCGTTGTCCACAATGACAATCTCAAGATGCTGGTACGACTGGCGGAACATCGCCGCCAGCGAATCTTTCAAGAACCCCAAACGGCGGTAACAAATGGTTATGATCGTAAAAACCGGCCGTTTATCCATATCATTTCATCCCTCGGTAATAATCCGACATTTCGTCCCAGGCCCGGGCCTCATCCCATCCCGAGACCCGCTCATAAACCGCATCTGTGTTGTACCGCTGCAAGGGTTCGGAGAAATCCTTCTGCTCCAGGAATTCTACCGGACATGGAGTCTTCCATCTTTGTGCTATTTCCCGGGAAACCCTTAAGGTGAAATCTTTCTGGCTCTCGACGTACCCGCTGGGATTAAACCGCGCATATCTTCCGCTAGACCCCTGCCCGACAAAATCGCTGTAGGCCAACGCCAGGGCCGAGACATGAATATTGTCACGGACATAGGCCGGCGTCTTGACAACCGCTGTCTCTCCTTTGAGCCAAGACCTCATCAGATAACACGTAAATCTTTCTTCTTCCAGGGGTCCAAAAGGATTGGGAATAACGAATTTGCCAAAGGACAAACCATGCCTTCGGGCAAAATACCCGAACAGGTCGGCGGTTGACCGTTTGCCAACCCCATAAGGGGAGAATGCCTCCAAGACCGGATCTCCCTGCCCCTCTCCTGGTTCAAAAACACTGCCGGTCAAGATGACCTTGGAACATTGACGCATGGCCAGCTCTTTAAGGACATCGTCGATGTGATTAGTATTTTGAGCTATCGCCCGCACATAATCAAAGTCCGCTTCTTTATAGCGGGTGGTGTCCGTCGCATGGTGGCACAAAACATCCCAGCGGTCCCTGGACCTGAGTAGCTCCATAAATGCCGGTGAACCAAAAGAGCATGAAAAGACGGGGCTAACTTCGGAAGGCATAAGATCAATGCGTCTTTTCCTCAAGCCGGTATAACTGCCCGGGCCTTTGGTAAAGGTCGCCGTCACTTCATGCCCGCCGCGGCACAGCTCCCTGACAAACCAATAACCTGTAAATGAGCTGGCCCCTGTAAAAAGTATTTGCATTAGAAAATCTCCGGCAGTTCGGGCACAATCTCTTTGAGCGTCGGCAAAGAGCGGTCTTTCTGCGACAGAATCGGATTATCCACGGGCCAGGAAATCCCTAACCCCGGATCATCCCAACGGATCCCTCTCTCTAAAGTGGGGGTATAATAACTGTCCACCTTATAAATAATTTCGGTCATATCACTCAACACGCAATACCCGTGGGCGAATCCCCGGGGGATCAACAGCATCTTGGGATCATCTTCTGAAAGTTCAACAGCGCCCCATTTCCCAAACGTCGCAGATGTTTTACGCAGATCGACAAAGACATCGTAAATCTTCCCCTTGATGACTCGGACCAGCTTTGCCTCGGCATGCGGAGGCAGTTGAAAATGAAGCCCTCTCAGCGTTCCTTTTTTGAATGAACGGGCATGGTTCTCCTGGACCCAAGAACATTGGATCCCTGACCGTTCCAAAATTTCCCGGTCGTATGTCCGCATAAAGAACCCCCGGTCATCGCCGCGCGGTGCAAGCTTGATCTCCCACACTCCCTGGAAGCAGCCTTCAGTCACGATCATTCCCGTCTCCTTGCAGCCTGAGGTTCGCCCATATATCTTCCGTCGATGATCCTGGCCTTTGGAAACATCGTAAAAACTTTCTTAAACTGAGGCCAGGCCGTGCAAATGACAACATACTGCGCTTTTTTGACAGCTTGCTCAAATGACGGCGCATAGGTCACCGCCGCCCCCGTCGCCTGGAAATCTGCCATGGCCACCGGATCATAAACAGTGACCTTCGCCCCTTCCCGAAGCAGCCCTTCAATAATCGGCAGGGCCGGCGTATGGCGCACATCGTTGGTATTGGGTTTGAAAGAAAGCCCCAGTACGGTCACACGCTTTCCGGTCATTTTCCCGTCAGCACGCGCATTGATCTGTTTTAAGACAGCCTGCGGCCTTTGCGTGTTGACTTCCAAAACGGATTTAAGCAGCGGCATCGGGAACTTTCGGGATTCCGCGCTACGCAGCATCGCCAAGGTGTCCTTGGGCAAACAAGCGCCGCCGAATCCGCAGCCCGGATAAACATAGGCTGCCATCGATGCCGGTTGACCCCACCAACGCTTGTCCATATGCAAGAGCTTAAATGAAGTTTTGACATCAATATCTTCCAAATGTTCCGCAAAAGTCGCCATCTCATTGGAAAAACTGATCAGGGTGGCCAGCAGGGTGTTGGATAGATATTTCACAAACTCCGCTGTGGTCAAAGAAACCTGGAGAAACGTCCCGGGAAACCCGCGGTAAATGCCGCGCAAAACTCCTAAGCTCTTTTTGTCTGATGCCCCGACCACAATGCGATTGCCTTCGAGAAAATCGGCCCAAGCGCTTCCTTCACGAAGGAATTCAGGGTTGCTGGCAAGCCCTATATCGCGCCCGACTTTAAATCCCCGGCTTTCGATGAATCCGGCGATTTCCCCACAAGCCGTCCCTGGGGGGACCGTAGAACGGATGACGATCACTTTGCGGCCCTTAATATGCGGTAAGATCCCGTCCAAGGCCGCATAGATGTACTTTAAATCCACCCCTTCGGGGGTGGACGGCGTCCCCACACAAATCATGATGACCTTGGAATCCCGGACCGCGGAGGCCAGATCCATCGTCGGGCAAAAATGCCCGGTTTTCAAGGTTGCTTGCAAGGCCTGCCCCACTCCCGGTTCCAGAAAAGGCATGCTGCCTCTTTTGATCTTGGAAACTTTATCCGCATCCACATCAAAACCAAACACCTTATTCTTCTTGTAAGCCAGGCCTACCGCGGTGGTCAATCCCACATAACCAAGCCCCATTACTAAAATCATCCTTTATGCTCCTCTTTTAAGTACGCCAGGTACCGCTCAACTCCTTGGCGCACGTCAATGCCGGGATCATATTCCAGCAGGCGCCGGGCCTTTGATATGTCGGGACAACGGCGCTGGGGGTTGTCTTTCAAATATTCCGGATCATCGCTGTGTTTACGCACAATTTTTCCCGAATAGCCCAAAATCTTACGGCCGGTC
This sequence comes from Candidatus Omnitrophota bacterium, assembly GCA_028870995.1. Taxonomy (GTDB): domain Bacteria; phylum Omnitrophota; class Gorgyraeia; order Zapsychrales; family Fredricksoniimonadaceae; genus JABDGZ01. Next base: position 10,034 of record JAGWOI010000024.1, read on the forward strand.
AACTGATAAATATTGGCAAGTTCAGCCACTGCAATCTCAGGCTTTTCAATCCCGATGTTAAAGACATCAAAATCGCTATAAAATAACGCCTTCCAGTACCCAACCATGGCATCGGCTACGTAACAGAACGTCCTGGCCGGCGAGCCGCTGGAAAGGATCTCAATATCCCGGCCTTCAACCACAGCCTTGGCAAAATCCGCCACAACCCTCTTGTCATCAATACTCATCCCCGGGCCATAATTATTAAAAGGCCGGACGATCCTGATGGGAAGCTTGTTAAGCCCATGGTAGTAGTAACACAAGGTCTCTCCAAAGCGCTTCGATTCGTCGTAACAGGAACGCGGCCCAATGCAGGCGACGTTCCCGCGGTAATCTTCGCTGGTGGGGATATTTTCAAGTGAGGGATCGCCATAGATCTCGCTGCTGGAATAAAAAAGGAACCCTTTTAAGGCCGTGCCTTTGAACAGATCCAATAGTTTGCGCAAACCCCACACATTGGCATCAATCGTCTCAAGAGGGTATTGCCGGTAAAATGTCGGAGAAGCAATAGAGGCCAAGTGGACCACATAATCAACTTCCTGGGGATGGACCAGCCGCGACAAGTCGTCCTTGACGACGTCAAAGGCATGAACTTCGACGGCAGCACAGCGGGCAGCGACGGCCTCCAGCCAGGCAGGACGTCCCCGCCTGTAATTGTCCAGCGCCAAGACACGGGACGGTCCTTCATTGTTCCCGCACAGAAACGCCAATTGATGAATAAAATTATATCCCAAGAACCCCGCAGCCCCCGTTATAACGATGGTCCGGCCGGCCAGATTCCGCACATCAATGCGGGCAGCGACATAAGCGCAATCCTCTTCGACAATCTTATTCATCTCCCCAAACCTTCCAGGGGGCCGCACCTTCAGCCCAATATTTCTCAAGAATCCGTTTATCCCTCAATGTATCCATGCATTGCCAGAACTTATCATGCCTGAAGGCCATCAATTGCCCCTCCTTGGCCAGACGTTCCAGGGTGTTGGCTTCGAGATAAGTGCTGTCCCCCTCGATATATGAAAAAACTTCCGGTTCAAACACAAAAAAGCCTCCATTGATCCAACCTTCGCCGATCTGGGGCTTCTCGGTAAACCGGATGACCTGGTCGCCTTTAAATTCCAAGCCTCCAAACCTCGCGGGAGGACGAACTGCTGTAACCGTGGCCAGCTTTCCATGCCGGCGATGAAAGGTCAGCAGCTCCTTTAAGTTCACATTGCTCAGGCCGTCTCCATAGGTCATCATAAAGGTAGCATTCTTCAATTGCGGTTCCAGGCGTTTTAAACGCCCGCCTGTCATTGACTGAATGCCGGTGTCTATAAGATGGACCATCCAGTCCTGTTTTTTGACTTCGTGGGTGCCGGTCATGCGGCCCTCGCGCAAGTTAATGGTCATATCACCTTCGAGAATATAATAATCATGAAAGAATCGTTTGATGACCTCGCCTTTATATCCAAGCGCTATATAAAATTCTTTGAATCCGTAATGCGCATAATAGCGCATGAGGTGCCATAAAAGAGGCCTTTCCCCCACCTCCACCATGGGTTTGGGTTTGACTTCCGTCTCCTCGGCAAGCCTGGTGCCTAAGCCGCCGGCAAGAATAACCACCTTAACTGATCCCTTTTCGTTCATATGCCCCTCACAGCAGGTCCTTGTTTTGTAACAAAAATTTCGATCCCACCCTGGCCCTCAGGACGCGCAACTCTGGGCTGTGGGCATACAGCGACCAGAAGCGGCGTTGAAGGTCTTCATACTCCTCGTTGGTTTCCCAACGGCCTTCACACCGCGCCGCCGTTTCTTCAATGGCGTCCCGGACCTCTTCAGCGGTATTTTCAATAAGTTCAATACCGGATTCCTGATATTGCCTGGTGTGAAGATACATGCCTATTTCAGAATGGACTATCTCCCGAAATTTCAAAAACCGTTTCTCGCTTTTTAACCACAACTTTCTAAAGGTAAGGACATAATCGCTCCCCCATGCATGGGCAAGTCTCATGGGGACCAAGTCCAGACAAACGACCGGACGGCGGAAAGCCATGGCCAACACACCAAGACCGGATTCGGAAAAAATAAAAAATGAACATTTCGCCGTCAAGTAAACATCCCTGAAATCATCCCTCATTCCATTGGCGGCGTAATCAATAAGGCCGGGACAGGAAAAATGCAGTTTGTCTTTGACCGCTGCCCCCATTCTGACGCTGTCATAGCCGCGTTGGCTTAAATCCTTCATGGCCAGATGATATTTTTCTATATTTGTATCCCGATAATCGTGGTAAGAAAAGTTTTGTCCTTTCATAAGAGAAGCCAGGTAGGCGCTGTCACGGACAATGAAGCATACAAAAGGTTTTCCCTCAGGGATCCCGATGGCCTTCAAAGCTTCCTGTCCTCTTTTTTCCTCTTCGCCGGTGAAACGCAAATGCGGCTTGGTTTTTTCCAAAACCCCGTAGGTATCGTAATACCGGCCGTCCTTATATTCGTGCGCTTTCCCCCCGGGCAGTTTACGGTTGGCCCAGGCCAGTCTTCGCCAAAGAGCATAGGGACGCGGGATAGGAATGACACGGGCCCACATCTCCATCAACTGGGCATTGCATACAACTTTGTCCCGATAAAAAATATCGATGACACGTCCTTGGTGCATCCCGGCGTCGCGCTGGGACAAATACACTTCCATGTTGCCGGAAAAGTGGCCGATCCGGTCGCTGTTGATATCATGGAACCTGATCAAAACAAAAGGTCTTAAAAGACGTAACAGAAGAATAAAAGGGACAGCTAAACAAAAAAATATTAACCTGAACCCTTTCCCAAGACCTTGAACCAGCAAATCTTTAACCATCAGCCTAAAAACCCCTTGATCTTCTCCGCCACCTGCTGCGGTTGAAGCCCCATGGCTTGGAACAAGGATTCCTGGGTGCCGTACTCATGAATAAACCTGTCAGGGAACCCTATGCGCCGTACCCGCGGCAGATCTTTGGGATCCATATTATCCATAAGCACCTCCAGACAGGCGCTGCCAAGGCCGCCGGCCAAAACATGGTCTTCCAGCGTTACAATTAATTCCGCACTGGATGCCTGCTCGAGAAGGGCATCCTTGTCCAGGGGTTTGATCGTGTGAATATGCAGCACTGTGCAGGCTATGCCCGCTTCTTTCAGACTTGCGGCCGCATTAACCGCACCGGAAGTCATGGCTCCTGTTGAAACAAGCAGTACCTTCCGGCCAGCAATCTCGGGCCTGTAACGGACAACGGCCTTGCCGATCCTGATATCATCCTCTTCCTGGGTGACAATGGGCTTGCCGTACCTGGCCAGCCGGATGTAAATGGCCTTGGGCCAATCGATCATCTGCGGCATCAGCTTTTTCATTTCCAGGGCATCGCAAGGGTTGATCACCGTCATCTCCGGCAGCGAACGCATGATGGCGATATCCTCAATGGTGGTGTGCGTCGGTCCCAAATGGGCGGTGGCCACCCCTCCGCCGACACCCACCATCCGAATGGGCCGCTCCTGCAGGCAGGCATCCAGGACGATCTGCTCGTAGCAGCGGCGCACGCCGAAGCTGGCGTGGTTGACGATAAACGGGACATAACCGTCCGCGGCCAGGCCGCAGGCCATGCCCACGGTATTGGCTTCGGAAATCCCTTCCATAAAATACTGTTCAGGCATTTCTTTTTGCATATGGTCCATGCCGATGTCGGAATCGGTGATCATCAGCAGGACCCTTTTATCGGCTTTCGCCAATTCATAAATGGAATCTTTAAACGTAAAGAACATTAGTCATTCTCCAGGGAAGCTTTGATTTTGTTTAACGTGGCCTCATCCAGACCGCTTTTCCAATGCCATTTGTAATCGCCCTCGGCAAAGGTGACGCCTTTGGTTTTGACGGTGTGCGCGATGATGGCGGAAGGCTTGGTATTTGAGAAGGGCAGTTCCTTGTATATTTTTCTAAGGGCATTGACATCATGACCGTCCACCTCCCGCGTTACAAAACCAAAACTCTCCCACTTTTCCTTGAGCGGTTCAAGATCCAGGACATCCCTGGTTGAGCCGGCAATCTGGAATTTATTGCAATCGATGATAACCGTCAAATGCGACAGTTTGTACTTGGCCGCACATAAGGCCCCTTCCCACACGGAACCCTCATTAAGCTCGCCGTCCCCCATGACGACATAAACCCGGCTCGGCCTTTTTTGCATGCGCGCGGCCATGGCCATGCCGATCCCCACGGCCAATCCGTGGCCCAAGGCGCCGGTGGTAGCCTCGACGCCGGGCACGATGCTCTCTGAACAGCCCCCCAGACGGGAGCCTTCCAGGGCATAGGTCTTTAATTCATCGGTCTTGATGAAACCTTTGTCCGCGAGTACAGCATATAAAGCCAGGCAGCCATGGCCTTTGCTTAAGATAAAACGGTCGCGGTCAGGCCACAGCGGCTCTTGCGGCCGGTAATTCAGGATATCGTCATAAAGGACCCTGATGATTTCCACTAAGGACAAGGCTGACCCTATATGGCCTTTCTTGGTCGCTTCTATGCCGGAAACAACCAGCTTCCTTAAATATCGGGACCTCTCATCCAACGACGGCCCCCTTTCCACCGTATTTGCTTTTTCAGCTTGATTGATCATTATTTGCTCCTTTTGAAAATAGAATTTAGACCATGCCCCCGCTGACAGGGATCAAACTCCCGGAGGCGAAAGATGCCTGCTGGGAGGCCAACAAAGCCACAAAGGGCGCTATTTCCTCGGCGGTGCCAAAACGTCCTGCGGGATAAAAATGGTCAATAAAATCTTTGACCTTCGCCGGGTCCTCCTGGATCATCCTGTCCCAAAATTTTCCCTGCGACCGGACGACGCCGGGCATCACCCCTGAAACAATCACATTGTCCGCCGCCACCGCCCGGCTAAGTCCCTTGATGTAGGCATTTAAGTACGCTTTCGCGGCCGTATAAGGCAGGCTTCCGCTGAATTCACCCAAGGGTTCCCCCACCTGGGCGACGATCGAGGAGACATGGACCACCCTTCCCCACTTTCTTTGACGCATCGGAGGAATTAAAATCCGGTTCATCTCAATGGCGATACCGACATTAAACCGCCAGACATCCTCCCAATCGCTGCGGGGACCCAGGACGTCTTTATAACCTAATCCTCCGCCGACATTGTGGATGACGATATCCACATTCCCTGTCCGGCGCACGGCTTCTTGAGCAGCCTCGGCGGGTTTTCCCTCCATGCGCAAATCCACGGCCATATAATGGTGCCCCTGCTTTCCGCCCAGTTCTCCACATAGCTGCTTTAGGCGTTCTTCGTCCCGGGAAACCAAAAAGAGTTGGCAGCCTTCAGCCGCCAGACAGCGGGTAATAGCGGCGCCGATATTTTTGCTGGCACCTACGATCAAAGCTTTTTTACCTTTGAGCCCTAAATCCATATCGCCCTCAAAATTTCAGCACGCAGCGTCCGGTGACACCGCCGCGCATTTTGTCCATGGCTTCATTGATCTTGCCGAACTCAAACACCGCTGAAACCAGCCCGTCCAGTTTTAAAATCCCCTGACGGTGGAAATCATAATAAAGAGGAATGTCCCTTTCAGGCAAAATGCTCCCTCCCTGGGTGCCGCGGATCGTCCTTCTCAAGACCACGCTGGCCCCGTCGAAGGGAATGAGCGTACCTTTAGGCGGGACCCCCACCATGAGACAATCACCGGGAAGGGAGCTTGAATTGATGGCGGCTTCCACCGCCTTGGGGTTCCCTGTCGTAATGATCACCTTGCTCGCACCCTTGCCGCCCGTCAACTCGCGTACAGCCTTGATAGGATCGGTCATGACAGGATTAATGACATCCGTTGCCCCCAGGCCTTTGGCCGTCTCCAAAGTCTGCTCATTGACATCCACTGCGATTAATTTCCTGGGATAGCGCAGACGAGAAGCGGACAAGGCACATAGGCCGATACCGCCGCAGCCATAGACGGCCACTGTATCATAAGGATGGATGTCGGCATCGTTTAGCACCGCGCCTATCCCCGTCGTGGCCATGCAGCCCAACAGGGCGGCCACCATGGGGTCGGAACCAGCGGGAAGAGGGGTCACCCGGCTTTCAGACACCACGGCATGGTCGTTAAAAGTTGATACCCAGCCTGCATTGATGCGTTTGCCCTGAAAATTATACAACGGCGTTGCGGAATTGATGCCCCCGCCTTTGACCCAATGCAGGACAACCAGATCTCCCGGTTTTACCTTGGTCACACCCGGCCCCACGGCCAACACCTCGCCGCTGCCTTCATGGCCGGTCAAATGCGGCAGGTACGGGTCAGATCCCAGCAGGCCGTCCGCCTCCTCAATTTGCTTGCCGCAAATGCCGCTATAAAAAAGTTTCACTGCCACCTGGCCTATTTGCAAGGGGCCGGCAAACTCAATTTCCCTGATGACATAAGGTTTTTTGACTTCTTCCAGGACCGCCGCGCGAAACTTTAACGGATAGTTAAACATGAACCCTCTCCTCTTTTGAAATCTTTAAAATATATTTTTTCCCATGCATATGGAAAAAAGCCGGGTAACGCTCGTTATCGACGGTACGTAAAAGGTTAAATTGTTCTTTAAGGCTTTTATTGACATCCAATTCGCTGTCTTTAGGCGTTCTTTTAGGGTAAAAGGATGATTTCCCTTCTTGGACAACGGGCTTAAGATTTGGGTAATCCGCCAAAAACCTTTTAATCAAGGCGAACGACAGTTCCGCCTGCTTTTGTCTTATCTCGTCGCACAACTCATCGCCGGACAATGGGGCATAATCCTGATAATAAATTTCTCCTGCATCTATTTTATCGGTGGGCCTAAAAAGAGTCACCCAGATCTCGTCCGCACCCTCAAGTATTTTCCACGACACGACGCCTGAACCTCGGGCCTCCGGCAGTTTGCTTGGATGGATGACTACATTGTGCCCATGCAGTGATAAAACGTTCTCCTTAAGGATGGTTGAACAGGCCAGGAAGAAAGCCACATCTCCTTTCTGTATCTCCGCGATGTTTTTATAATAACCGACAGTATGCCCCAGCCCTTCCAGCTCCTTTTTGAGCCCAGGAAGATACATATGCATAAAACTGTCCTTGATGTCGCAAACCAGACTGACTGTTATTTTTTTCATACCTTACTTTTTTGAGAATCCAGCAGTTCCTGCCTCGCGCTGGCCATGGCCTCGATAATACGACCGACAACTTGCAGATCCCAAACCAAAGGCAGGGAGACCTGCTCTTTAAACCAAACCCTCTCCAGGACCGGCGCTTCGCCTGCTCCATGCCCCTGCATCCGGAAGATCGAATGCAAATTCAAAGGCCAAAACCGGTTGGTGATATGGATATGGTACCTGCTTTTTAACAAACCCACGAATTCATTCCTGTCAAAACCCGCTCGCGGCAGAACAAAAAAACTGTACAAATGATGGGCACAAACGGCTTGAGGCGGCGGCACGACCTTTTTTAAACCAGGAAGGCTTGTGACGAATTCATCATATTGTGCGGCCACCGAGGCCCGGTGAGCCACATTGTGGTCAAGCCTCTTTAACTGGATGCGCCCAACAGCGGCCTGGATCGATGACATTTTGTAATTGGTCCCCACCTCATCCAGGCGCAGCCAATCCTTGGAAAAAGCATCGCCGGGCTTCATGAAGGACGGGTCTTCCGGCTTGAGATAAGGCCCGTAATGGTCTTTCGGCGCCGGCACGGTTTCACCGATGGGCCAGCACTCCCTGAGCTTCCGGGCGTCTTCGGCGAATTTCGGATTGTTGGTGACGAACATGCCCCCCTCGCCCAGCGTACTTATATTTTTTAAGGTTGAAAATGAAAAACAAGTGATGTCCGCCCAGGAGCCTACCTTCCGGCCGTTATAAGAAGCCCCCGAGGCGTGCGCCGCATCTTCAATAAGGGTCAACTGGTGCTCATCGCAAATTTTACGTAATTCCTCCATACGGCAGGGCGTGCCGCCCTGGCTGAAGCATAGGACCGCCTTGATCTTCTTGGATCTGCCAAGGATCTGTTTGACATGGCGGGGATCGATGGTCAGTGAGTAGCCGTCGATATCCGCAAAATGGAGCTTGACCTTCCTTTCCACCAGGGGGACAACGGCATTCCAAAAGGCGTTGGCCTGGACGATGACCTCATCCCCTTCCCGCAAACGCGCCGCCTGGGCGGCCAACCGCAACGCCGCGGTACAACTGCTGACAGCGACGGCATGTTTGGCCCCGCAATACGCGGCGAACTCTTCTTCAAAAAGGTCAACGTGCTTCCCGCGGTTGAGGGTCGTCCCTGAGAACAAGAGCCTCTGTATGGCCTCCAGTTCCTCCTGGCCGAAAACCGTGCCGACATCCGGTTCTTTGATCTCTTTATCTTCAGCCATGCGTCCTCCTAAACGAAACTCTTAAACACCCGCCTCCGAGCCCAACGATTTGAGCATTTTGATATTAAAATACCGGGGATTGTTCATGGAATCCTGATATTTATTGGTGCGAAAGGCCGCCAACAAATCTTTGACCGCATCCTCGATAGTAAAACGCGGCACAAAACCCAATTCCCTTTTGATCTTTTCCGACGAGATCCGGTACGAACGGATATCATCCGACGGCACGGTCTCAATGGCCGGCTGCGGCCGCTGCGGGAACTCCTGGGCTACGATTTTCTGCACGATCAGGGCAATGTCGCCCACGGACCGGTTTTGGTAACCGGCATTATAAATTTTCCCGGCGATTTGGGCATCAGGGAGTTCCAGCAAGCGCACATACAGTTCGGTGATGTCGCCGATATGGATATTGGGCCGTTCCTGCTTGCCGCCGAAGACTTTAATGCGGTTATTGTTGTAAGCATGATTGGTCAGGATGTTGACGGTCAAATCAAAACGCTGACGCGGGGAATAGCCGCAGACCGTGGCAGGCCGTATGGTGACCGTCGTAAATCCTGGCGACTGGTATTTGGCGAGGATTGGCTCGCAAAGGCCTTTGTATTTATTGTAGTCAGTGATGGGCAACAATGGGTGGTCTTCGGTCACTTCCGGCGCATCGCTGATCCCGTAAACGCTGCAAGTGGAGGCATAAATAAAACGCTTCACCCCGCTGTCTTTGCTGATTTTTACCAGGGGCTCGAAAGCGTCATAATTGACCTTCCGGCTCAAGGCCGGATTCAGTTCAAAAGAAGGATCATTGGAAATGCAGGCCAGATGGATGACGGCGTCACAACCCTTGAGGGACTTACGCAGCAGATCCTGGTCGCAAAGGTCGCCTTTGATCTCTTCCAAACCAGACTTGTCCTTGATGTCATCAAAAATATCTTCACCATACGTATAAAGATCAAGCACCTTCACGCGGTAACCTTTGCCCAAAAGCATGGGGACCAGGACCGCGCCCACATAACCGGCCCCGCCGGTCACCAAAACAGTCTTGAATTGATTCATTACTGCCTCCTTAATATTTCAACAGCCTAACGATAAACTTCATTAAATCCACGGCCGCCACCGGCTCGCGGTTGCACACAATTTGAACAGCCAGGGAACCGGCCGCATTGCCGATAAAAGACACCAGGTCCTGCGACATGCCGCCGGCAAAACAAGGAGCTATAAATGCAAAAAAGGCGTCCCCGGCACCAATGGCATCAACGACCCTGTAAGAAAAAGCCGGGGTCTCGTGAAAGCCGTCTTTTTGGCAATAGCTTAACGACCCAGCCGCCCCGCGCGTGGCAATGATCTGTTTGCAGCCGATCTGCTCATAGACTTTTTTGGCGAGATGACGGGGATCGCTGAATTTATCGTGGGCGGCAAAGCGCAGCTCCAGCTCATCGATGCAGACGCAATCGGCCTTGGGATATTTGGTCACCAGATTAAAACCGATATTGGCGCTGTTGGTCTGGGCGTTGACGGCCAGGTATTTGGCCTTGGCGCAAATCATGTCGATGAGCCTCTTTGTCAGCAGGCCATGCCCAAAGTCGGAGACTACGACCAGGTCGTAATTGGCGATCACCTTTTGCAGATGCCTGGCTATATTGGATTCAACCTGGCGAGGGATATCCTGATCTTTAATATAACAAATCTCAAAAAGCTTGCGGGTGGTGCCTTCGCTGACATAACGGCGCTTGATGATGGTATTGGTGTCGAGCCTGTAAAAAAATTTCGGCCTGACGTTTTTGACCAGGTGCTTGCGGATGAATTCTTCCTTCGTGTCCTGACGGCCCAGGACAGTGACCAGGTCCACCTGCCCGCAAAGGCTGGCCACATTATTAGCCGTGGCCAATACTCCGCCGGCGAACATCTCCGCCGACGTATACCGGTTGGCGACAAGATGCTCCTTCGAAGATTTGCCCATGGCAACACAATAATGGTATTCATCAACGATGGTGTCCCCGATGACCAGCACCTTTAGCTTTTTGAGCGCCTCAAGGGACTCCATGATGTGTTCAATAGAGTATCGTTTACTAATGGCTTTCAGGTAATGGGCTGTCCGGTGCGGGAACACATCAAGGAAATTGTTGATGATCTGCGAAGAACTGAAGGTGATGTCGTCGGTAAAGATAATACGGCCGCCCACTGATTTGACCGCGTCCTCCTCCTCGAATATTTTGCCTGTGACATCTTTCTCCTTCTGCTTATATTCGACCCCCTTGGCGTAGAAATTGGGTTTCAGGATCCTAATGGCGTCCGTTGCCGTCGGGGAGTCCACGATGCCAACATAATCAACAACACCCAGTGAAGCGACAGTCTCTGCACGCAGCTTTTCTTTAAAAAACGGGCGTCCGGGCCCGCGCTTGACATGCTTGTCTGCGGTCAAGGTCACGACCAGGATGTCCGCGTCCTTTTTGGCCATGTTGAAATGCCGGATATGTCCCAAATGCACGATATCAAAGACCCCGTGGCACTGCACCACCTTCTTGCCCTTGGTCTTGCCGGCTTCCACCCGGCGGGCAATGTCCTTGAGCGGCAGGATCTTATTTCTGACGGTTTGTTCCATGCATTATCCCTTCACAAAATTCCACTGTGCCTTCTCCACTCATTCGAAGTGTCCTCTCCCTACCGAGGACTCCTTAAAGTCGCCGATTTCCTTAATCTTTAGTAGAAAAATCGGCCTTCACCAGATATTTAAACCAATCCTTAGTTGCCTCCTGAATGCTCTCCGGGGTCCACACCGGCGCCTCGCGCCAATAGTTAATATTCTCAAGCACAGCGGCAACACCCTGTTCAAAGGAAACCTTCGGCTGCCAGCCCAGCCCTGATTTAATTTTACTGATGTCCGCCCAGGTGCAATCAGGCTCTCCCGGTCTTTTAGGAATATGTACCTTGTCCCCTTTTAAAAGAGAGACCAGTTTGTTCACACTCTGCGGCTGCCCTGCGCCGACGTTGAAAATTTCACCGGACACTTCAGAAAATCCGGCCGCGTGGAAGGCCCCGGCCACATCCGTCACAAAAATAAAGTCACGGGTCTGATTGCCGTCGCCCACCACGGTAAATGGTTTATTATTGAGTTTCTGGCTTAAAAAAACGCCGAAGACCGCACCATAGGTGCCTGACGTGCGCGAACGCGGGCCGTACACATTGAAAAGTCTCAAGGAAACGACCGGCAAATGATAAACCTTGCCCCAATGCAGGGCAGCGCATTCGCCCATGTATTTCGTCAAAGCATAAGGATATTGCGGATCAATGGGCGCCGATTCCTTGGTCGGATAGTATCCAGCCGCAGGCACGCCGTAACAGGAAGAAGAAGCGGTGTAGACAAATCTTTTGACCCCCGCCAGACGCGCCGCCTCAAGGACATTCATAGTGCCCAGGACATTGGCCAGATAATAACCTCGGGGATTGACAATGGAAGGCACAATATCCGCCAGCGCCGCCAAATGAAAGACCATGTCTTTGCCCTTAAATAAAGCGCTGATGCTTTCGAAGTCGGCGATGTCTGCCTTGACCAAATTCAGCTTCGGATCGTTTTGGCAATGGGCCAGGTTGGCCGCACGCCCGGTCGATAAATTATCGATGACCGTGACGCTATGTCCGTCCTTTAAAAGACGGTCCACCAGATGACTGCCGATAAAACCTGCTCCTCCGGTAACGAGTAAATTTTTTTCCATTATCAAAGTTCCATTGTTCCTTGCGTAGTTAATTCCTCATCCTGCGCCAATCCATTGATAAAATTAATGTACCTGCACCCTTTGGGCACACCTCCGACATCTTCCCGGCAAATGCATAACACCCCATCGGGCTTGCTGTCTTTCATATCTTTTATATAAATTAAAATATATTCTTTTAACTGCAGCTCCTTAAGCGCGACTTCAATGAGAAAAGCGAAGTCGGATTCACCCAAGACATAGAAAACGCGGTGTCCTTGAGTATACACCTCTGCCAGGGTCTTCATAAAATGTTTTTTTATTAACCCAATGGAGTTAATGGTTTTAAGCGTGTATTTGACGGATTTACGTAACTTTTCGCTGAAGCCTTTGGGCGTTAACAGGTATTCGGTTTTCTTTTTGTTGAGCTGCTTAATGCGGATATAGCCTTTGCTGATAAGCCGGCGCAGAAGCATGTTGGTCATCCCCAAAGATAGGTTCATCTGTCGGGAGATTTCGCGCTGGTTGGCGGCCAGCTGGGCGCCTACGATGTTGACTAACTCAAATTCTCGTTCATCAAGGGCAGGAGTCATAATGTTCAATTCTTGAACATTATAAATCCATCCCTTGTCAAGTCAAGTATTTTGTCTCTCAATTATATAAATTTGATCTTCTTCATCGCAAAGCCGCACATTTTCAACAGCAGCAGCCCGTGCCGGAAACGCTGGATCTGGGTGGTGCCGTAGGAACGGGCCTTGTAACGGATGGGCAGCTCAAGCACCTTCAAGTTGAGTTTCACGGCCCCGAAGATGAGGTCAAAGTCCCCGAAAGGGTCAAAGTCCCCGAAATAATGACGATTGGCGGCCAGCTCCTCATAATGGCGCTTGGAAATCACCTTGGTCCCGCACAGGGTGTCCTTGAAGCGCTGGCCCAAAAGCCATGAGAAAAACAGGCCGAAGAATTTATTAGCCACCAAATTCAAAAACCGCATGGCCTCATCTTCCATCGGATAGACCAGGCGGCAGCCGTTGATGAATTCGCCCTTACCGCTTTGGATGGCTTGATAAAACTTCGGCAATTCTTCCGGCGGTACGGTCAAGTCCGCGTCGAGGATCATCAGAATGTCACCCTTAGCTTTGGCAAATCCGAACCGCACCGCGTCTCCTTTGCCCTTTCCCTGCTGCTTGAACAGTTTGATGTCCTTTTGAGGATAGGCCTTGATGACACGCTCAACCTCCTCATAGGTGCCGTCTTTGGAATGGCCTTCCACAAAAATAAACTCCTGATGACTGCCGAAGGCCGGCGTGCGGGTGACCGCCTGCTCGATATTGCCCTTTTCATTGCGGCAAGGCACCAGGATGGTCACGGAGTGATCTTGTGCAGGGCTGAAAAGAGGCCGGGCCACGATAAAATGATTTAGGGTCAGGGCATTGAACAAGGGCAGCTTGGCCACATATCTGTTGAGAAGATAGCTGAGGCCCCAGATATTATAAGGGAATAACGTGATCCGCTCATTCTTGACTGTCTGGAATCCAGTGAGGCAAAGGAAATTATCGATATCATTGAAGGTCAGCCAGTTTTGTTCGTACTGCGGCATGCGCAGGCCTGATTTCTCCGCGGCCCTTAACAAGGCCTGCCAGAGGTAGCTGTAGTATTCAATAATAATGCGGGTATCAGGCGTGCAGAATTTTCTTAACCGCTGGAGAAAGGCTTGGATGTCCTCCAATTCCCCCACCAGGCCGGAAAGGACAATGTAATCGAATTTGCCGTCTATGGGGGCATCCTCGATAGGGCCGGCATAAAAATGCAGGGAAGGATACTTGCCCCGGGCCAGCTCGGTCATCTTGGGACTTATGTCGATCCCCACTCCGTACGCAGGCCTCAGGGCGGCCAATAAGTCCCCGGTGCCGCAGCCTACCTCAAGCACTCTTTTGCCTTCGGGAATGAAATACCGGTACTGCTTCTCCAACAAGGCATAGTAATAACGGTTGCGGCGGCGGAAAGCATCGCGCTGAGGGGCCAGGTCATCATAATGAACGGCAAGTTGCTTTGTCATCAGGTTGAAACGCCATCCCCTTTCTTTAAAAACAGGGTCTGGGTGGGATAAGCGAATTCAATGCCCTGGCCGGCAAATTCCTTCATGATGGCCAGGTTGATGGCCTGCTGGATGTCCATGTAAACGTTGTAATCTGAAGATAAAACATAATAAACGATCTCATAGACCAGGGAAAAGTCCCCGAAACTCTGGAAATGCACCCTGTCGATCCGTATGTTCTTCTGACGGCCGAGGATGTCCTTGATCATCTGCGGTATTTTCTCGACCTTGTCCAGGTGGGTTTCATAAAGGACCCCGATCCTAAAGACCACCCGGCGCATTTGCATCCTTTTATAATTACGAATGCGGCTTTTGGTCAGGTCGGAATTGGCAAAGACCAACTCTTCGCCGGAAAGGCTGCGCACGCGGGTGGTCTTGACCCCGATATGCTCAACGGTCCCCATCTGGTCATCGATGATAATAAAATCGCCTATCTCAAACGGTTTGTCCAAATAAATGCACAAGGCACTGAAGGCGTCCCCCAAAATGGCCTGTGAGGCCATGGCCACGGCAACGCCGCCGATGCCTATGCCCGCCATCAGGGCGGATATATTCACCCCTAAGTTTTCCAGGATAAATATGGACCCCAGCACCCATACGGTCCATTTGACCACCCAGGTTACGCTGGTGATCATGGCCTCCGAGGAGGGGCTCTTGGAAGGGATACGCTTCATCAGCACGCTGTGCACGCTGTAATGGATGATTTTCTGCAAAAGCAGGACGGCCCTGATGGTCAGGACAACGATCATCGCGTATCTGATAAAGACATGAAGGGCAGCAGGGATCGCCAGGGCCGAGGTGGCCACATGCAAGGCTATGACAAAAAACACGGGCCAGCCGATATGCGCTATGAGATCGACGATAAAATCATCGAAGTCGGTTACGGTCTTCTTCGCAAAATTCCCGAGATGAAAAACAATAAACCTTTTGAGGACCGAGAGCGCGACCATCACGCCGAGAAAAGTCAATAATGACAGCAGGTAATCCTGCACCGTATTGCGGTAAATGGTCACCTCTAATAATTTATTCCAATCCTGAACCACATGCATACGCAATCCCTTCGCTGTCATGAAAAATTTTCAAGAATGGGTGGATTATAGCATAGCCGTAGCCCTTTGGCGGGAAAAATGATTTGACCGGCCTTTCTCCTGTGCCTAGAATAGACAATCTTTCGGTTCCTATGAAGCGTTCACTATCTAAAAAGCCACGTCCTACTCTGCCAATCCCTATCCTTACTGTTTTTCTTTTGTCCCTAATCTATTGGAGCTACCTCGCGCTGACAACCCGCATGCTTATTGTCCATGATGCCATCGGCTACGAGGCGCTCGGCCGGATGCTGGCTTACCAAGGGTGGCTTCCTTACTTGACAACGGGGCCCAACCGCGAACCGCTATATCCGTTACTGATCGCCGCCTCCCTGCATATAGAGAACATGACTGGAATAACCTTTCTCAAAATCATGGCCGTCTTTGGTATCATTATCATGTTCATAAGCCAAATTTTGATGTACAGAATCCTCTGCCTCTTAAATGTGCGCAAGCCTATTTGTGCTATTGTCCTTATTTATATGGCCATCTCCCCGGCCTTGAACAATGCGGCTTTCAGCTTGTTCTCGGAAATCGCGGTGTTCCCCATTGTTTTAGGTATCATCCTGTCAAGCGTTCATACCTGGAAAGCTCTCTATGAGAATGACCATCGCATGACCCTGCTTAACAGTGCCTTGCTTGGGGTGTTATTGGTCCTAGCCACCCTCGTCAAGGCCATTTTTGAGTGCATCACGCCGGTCTATTTGTTCATCCTCCTTTTGTCCGCCATCCTGAAAAGTAAAAAGATCATCCTGCCTTTGCTTGGCCTGGTGATCGCCGCAGGCACTTATTATGTCCCTATCGTTAGTTATAAATGGCTCAATCTCCATTATAACGGCACCTTCACTGTTACAAACCGCGGCGCTTGGCTCATCTACGGCAATGCCGTTCGAGATACACAACCAATGACATCGAAAAAATGGGGAGCGGGCTTGGCTTCTGTAGCTGGTGATGGGGTTTGCAAGCGTTTTTTTAAGCCTGATGAATGCTATTTTTGGTCTTTTCAACGTACCGACCAGCTGGGCGGGGAAAAAGTCCAGGAATTAAACCGCCAGCACCTTTCCGGCACAGCCGTCAACAGCGCGCTTGTTCATTCATCCGTCAAACAACTTGCCAAGCGCCCCACCCAGTTTGTCTTGCTAACTGTCCTTCAAGGATTGAAGATGTTCTTTTGGGAATCGACCAAGATCGGATTTGTTTCCTATCCGCCATGCCTGCAAAAAATTTATAGCTCCAAATTCTTTGATAATACCCTGCGTTTGTGCATGTCGTTATTAAGTTTTTTTGCCGTCCTGTTCTTATGGGGACAGGGTTTGGCCGGCCGCCTGCAACCCGCCAGTTATGCCATGGGCCTACTGATCTTCATTTACATTTTTTTCTTCTCCTTTGTGACCATCCTCACCCGCTACGCGCTGCCCATTGCCCCTTTGTACCTCATCGCCATCGGCCTTTGGCTCAATCAAATTCTGTC
Organism: Candidatus Omnitrophota bacterium; assembly: GCA_028870995.1. Taxonomy (GTDB): domain Bacteria; phylum Omnitrophota; class Gorgyraeia; order Zapsychrales; family Fredricksoniimonadaceae; genus JABDGZ01. Next base: position 26,769 of record JAGWOI010000024.1, read on the forward strand.
GCCTAAGAAAACAAATTAAGATATAATGCCCGGCATGTCCAAGATTACCGATATCTTCGCCGCCAGGGCGAAGACTTTTTCTTTCGAGTTTTTTCCCCCTAAAACAGAGGAAGGGTATGCCAAATTTCTTGAGGCCATCCCGAAATTCTGTGACTTAAAACCGGATTTTGTCTCCTGCACCTACGGCGCCGGCGGCGGCAGCCGGGAAAAGACCCTGGACATCGTTGAACATATCCAACTTAAATACGCCACTCCTGCGGTGGCCCACCTGACCTGTGTCCTGCACACCAAAAACGAGATCAAAGGCATCATTGCCGATATGGAAGCGCGGGGCATTTGTAACGTCCTGGCCCTGCGGGGCGATGCGCCCAAGGACAACCCGCACTGGACGCCGGATGAAAACAATTTCAAATACAGCTGGGAGTTGGTCGCTTTTATCCGCAAGCACTACGGTGCACATTTCAGCATCGGTGTGGCAGGGTTTCCTGAAGGTCATGTCCTTTGCCCTGACCGCAACCTGGATGCCGGATATTTAAAAAACAAGATCACCCACGGCGCGGATTACGTGATCACCCAATTGTTCTTCGATAATCAGGAATATTTCGATTATGTAGAGCGCTTAAGAAAACTCGGCGTGACGGCGCGTATCATTCCCGGCGTCCTGCCCATCACCGATTATCACGGGCTGGTGCGCTTCTGCTCGGTGTGCGGGGCCTCTGTCCCGCAAAGAATTCACGATATTTTCAAGCCCATTGCCGGCGACCCGCAAAAAACCCTGCAAGCAGGCATCGCCTTTTGCATTGAGCAATGCCACCAACTGTTGGCCCAAGGCGCGCCCGGCATCCACTTTTATACGCTGAACAAGACCCATCCGGTGGATGCAATCATGCGAGAACTGCGGTCATGAAATTATCCAAACAATACGACATCCTGCGCGGACTGCTGGACAAGAGGATCCTCTTTCTCGACGGTGCCTTGGGCACCATGATCCAGAGGCACAAGCTTGACGAAGCCCAATACCGCGGCGAACGCTTTAAGGACTGGACGAGCGATCAGAAAGGCAATAACGATCTTCTTTGCCTCACTCAGCCACAAATCATCAAGTCCCTGCATCAGGAATACCTGAAAGCCGGCGCTGATATTATCGAGACCAATACCTTCAACAGCAACCGCATATCCCAAGCGGATTACAAGATGGAAGCCCTGGTCAAGGAACTCAACCTGGCGGCAGCCGGAATCGCCCGCCAGGCGGCTGACGCATTTACCCAAAAAGACCCTGCGCGGCCGCGGTTTGTCGCCGGGTCGGTGGGGCCCACCACCAAGACCGCCTCGATCTCACCGGATGTCAATAATCCGGCTTTCCGGGCCGTTACCTTTGACCAGCTGGTTGAGATCTATACCGAACAGATCCAGGCCCTCATCGAGGGCGGCGTTGATTTGCTCCTGCTGGAGACGATCTTCGACACCCTCAACGCCAAGGCCGCCATCTTCGCCTATCTGACCGTTTGCGAGAAACAAGGTGTTAAACTGCCGCTGATCATTTCCGGCACCATCACCGACGCCTCCGGCCGCACGCTCTCAGGCCAGACGACAGAAGCTTTCTGGACCTCGGTCAAACATGCCAAGCCTTTGGCCTTCGGCCTGAACTGCGCGCTCGGCCCCAAAGAAATGAGGGCCTTTGTCGACGAGGCGGCCCGTGTGGCCGACTGCTATATCAGCTGTTATCCCAACGCCGGGCTTCCCAATGCCTTCGGCGGCTACGACCTTCTGCCTAAGGACATGGCGGCCATCGTCAAAGAATTTGCCCAAAGCGGGCTGGTCAACATTTTGGGCGGCTGCTGCGGAACGACACCGGCCCACATCGAGGCCATGGCCGAGGCGGTCAAAGGCCTGATGCCGAGGCCTTTGCCTAAAGCTGAAAAACTGCCGTCGTTCTCCGGCCTGGAACCGCTGATCGTGCGCAAGGACCTTAATTTCATCAACGTCGGCGAGCGCACCAACGTCACAGGCTCCAAGCAATTCGCCAGGCTCATTATCGGCGGCAACTATGATGAGGCCCTCATCGTGGCGCGCCAGCAGGTGGACAACGGCGCCCAGATCATCGACGTCAACATGGATGAAGCCATGCTCAATTCGGTTGAGGCCATGACTAAATTCTTAAACCTCATCGCCTCTGAGCCGGACATCGCCCGCGTGCCGGTGATGATCGATTCATCGAAATGGTCAGTCATCGAAGCAGGGCTTAAATGTGTGCAGGGCAAGTCCATCGTCAATTCCATCAGCCTCAAGGAAGGCGAAGCTGCTTTTAAAGAACAGGCTAAAAAAGTCCTCTACTACGGGGCGGCGGCCGTGGTCATGGCCTTTGACGAGGCCGGCCAGGCGGACAGCGTCGAGAGAAGGGTGAGCGTCTGTCAGCGGGCCTATAAAATATTGACTGAAGAAATCGGCTTTGAACCACAGGACATCATCTTTGACCCCAACATCTTTGCCATTGCCACCGGCATTGAAGAGCACAACAATTACGCCAAGGATTATTTTGAGGCTGCCCGGCGCATTAAAGCCTCCTGCCCCGGCTGCCTTATCTCCGGCGGCGTATCGAACGTGTCATTTTCCTTCCGCGGCAATGACCCGGTGCGGGAAGCCATGCACTCGGCATTCCTCTTTCACGGCATCAAGGCCGGGATGGACATGGGGATCGTGAATGCGGGCATGATCAGCGTCTATGATGAGATCCCCAAGGACCTGCTGGAACTTATCGAAGATGTCTTGTTTAACCGCAAGCCCGAAGCCACCGAGCACCTGGTCGCTTTTGCGGAGACCATCAAGGATCGCGGCGCCAAAAAGCAGGAAGAAGATTTGAGCTGGCGCAAACTTCCGGTGGAAAAACGCCTTTCGCACGCCTTGGTCAAAGGCATTGTGGATTTTATAGAAAGCGACACCGAAGAGGCACGGCGCAAATCCGCGCGGCCTTTAGATGTCATCGAAGGGCCTTTGATGGACGGGATGAACATCGTCGGCGACCTGTTCGGCGCCGGCAAGATGTTTTTGCCCCAGGTGGTCAAATCCGCCCGGGTCATGAAGAAATCCGTGGCCTATTTGCAGCCTTTTATCGAAAAAGAAAAAGACCGGAACGCCAAAGTGGCAGGAACTGTCGTCATGGCCACGGTCAAAGGCGATGTGCATGACATCGGCAAGAACATCGTCGGGGTAGTGCTCGCCTGTAACGGCTTTAAGATCATTGACATGGGCGTCATGGTGCCCTGCGAAAAGATTTTGACGGAGGCCAAGAACAGCAAGGCGGACTTGATCGGCCTTTCCGGGCTGATCACACCCTCACTGGATGAAATGGTGCATGTGGCCGCTGAAATGCAGCGGCAGGGCTTTAACCTTCCCCTGCTCATCGGCGGCGCCACCACCTCCCCGGCGCACACGGCGGTCAAAATCGCCCCTGTCTACCAGCACGCGGTCGTTCATGGCAAAGATGCCTCGCGCTGTGTGGGTATCTGCCGCAGCCTGATGGAGCCGCAATTGCGTAAAGAGCTTTTGGAAAAGGTGCAGGCGGAATTCGACCGTCTGCGCCAGGAACATGCGGCCTTAAATTTCGTAAAATCCTTTGTGCCCATCGAAGAAGCGCGCAAGCAAGGCCTGGCCACCGGCTGGAAACAGGCAGACATCACCGTCCCTTCGTTCTTGGGACTGAAGGTTTATAAGGATTTTGATCTGAATTTGATCCGCAAGCGCATCGACTGGTCGCCGTACTTCATCACCTGGGAGCTCAAAGGCAAATTCCCGCAGATCCTCAAGGACCCTGTCATCGGTGCGGAGGCCAAGCGCGTCTATGATGATGCCAATGACCTTCTGGATGAGATCATCAAGAAGAAACTGCTGCGGGCCAATGGTGTCGTGGGCTTCTTCCCGGCCAATACCGCCGGGGATGATATCGAGCTTTATAAAGATGATTCCCGGAGACAGGTGGAAGCGGTGTTATATAATTTGCGCCAGCAGGTCATCGTACGCGAAGGCCAGCCGCTGTTGTCGCACGCGGACTATATTGCCCCCAAATCTTCAGGCGTGAAAGATTACGTCGGCGCTTTTGCCGTCACGGCCGGTATAGGTCTGGATGAAATGGTCAGGAAATTTGAAGCTGACCATGACGACTACAAAAGCATCCTGGCCAAGGCCCTGGCGGACCGGCTGGCTGAGGCCTTTGCCGAACTCCTGCATGAAAAGGTAAGAAAAGAGCTCTGGGGATTTGCCAGAGACGAAAAATTGAGCGACGAAGATATCCACCTGGGCCGCTACCGCGGCATCCGCCCTGCGCCCGGCTACCCGGCCTGCCCTGACCATACGGAAAAACCGACACTTTTTAGGATCCTTGATGCCACGGCCAACACAGGCGTCACCTTGACGGAAACCTTTGCCATGTTTCCTACCGCCGCGGTCTGCGGTTTTTACTTCGCCCACCCCAAATCCAAATATTTTGCCATCGGCAAGATCAACAAGGACCAGCTCGCAGATTATGCCCGCCGCAAGGGAATGACGGTTGAAGAAGCGGAAAAGTGGCTTGGCCCCAACCTGGGCTATTAAGCCCTTCCCCCTAAAAGCAGCCTGTTGAAAAGCGGGACCTTACGGATAAAGAATTTGGAAATCAGCATGCAGGCGCCCACAAAGACCATGGTCATTAAAGGTGCCATTATATAAAGAACCTGCGGCGAGTTAAAATCCAGGCACCAGCCGGCCTTATGGACCAGCCTCGGATAAACCCCTTCCACAAGGAAGGTTTGGACAATGTAGATGTCCAGGGCATAGACGCCGACGGCACCCAGCAGGGATGATATTCTGGTCCTGGAAAGAAAAGCCGCCGCATAAAAGACAATGACGATCCCCAAAAATCCTATGATGTAGCGATACGCCAGCCTCAAGACCTGCGCAATATAGTCATCCGGCGCAAAATGCATTTTATTGATATAGACGTAATCATTGGCCCTCCAAAAAGTCAGGAACCAGGTGAAAAAGCCCAAGGCCAGGACAAAAACAAAGGCATTTATGCCCTTGCCGGAGACCTTGATGGGCCGTTGGTGAAAGCCATATCCTGCCAGATAAAATAGATAAAACCATTTAATATGGTAGAGCGCGGCGTAACTATAAGGAAGGGCCATCAGGAGAACATAAACACCGGCAAACCCGCCCCATCCCACAAATTTTCTCAAGGCCACGGAATACATGAGCAGGGCGCTGACGGCAAATAGAACCCACAAGAACCAGACGGAAGGATCAAAGAACAATTGAACGGCCAGGTTTTGAAATATCGGCACGCTGGGAACATGAAAAAGCGCGTTCAGGGCATTGGTCACCAACGCGCAAAGCAGACCCAAGACCACGAACGGAACCAGGAGGCTCTTGACGCGTGATTGAAAGACTTGCCGCAGGCTGTGCTGGCTTAAACTGCCGGACATCAAATAACCGCTGACGAAAAAGAACAGCGGCATATGGAAGGTATAGATGGCCTTAAAGGCCGGGTTTTGAAAAAAATCCCCGCCGAAAGGGGCCATGCCATGCTCAATCACATGGCCGTACACGACCAAAATCATGGCAAGGCCTTTGGCGATGTCGATGGTGGGGTTCTTGGGTTTCATAATAAAAAACCGGGACACATTGAATTTTTTTAATAAAAACTCAATGTGTCCCGGTTTTTTTGTGCACGGTTACTTTTTAGAAATATAGCGCACCAGGTCAACGACGCGGTTGGAATAACCCCACTCATTATCATACCAGGCGATTTTCGCCCTAACGCCTAGAGATATCACTTTTATACTCATGTATATCATTTATTACCAGTCTGTTATGACCTAAGTGGCTATTCTGACCTTTCTCCATTAGCGAAACTGTCGTCTGTGAAAAAGCGATACTGTCGTCTGTGCTTTATAAACAATCCACCTTATTGATGAATATTTTCCTTCCTATCTTTAACCGACGCCATTTTCTAGCTCTAGCTCTTTCCCAAAAGCTCGTTTCTTTGCATTTTAAAGTCTCTCTCAAAGACTCAGCAGAAATCCAATTTCGAGATATATCATCAATAAACTCTTCTCTGTATTGGAATCCCTTCCCATACTTGCAACTACCAGAAAACCCCTGAGAAATTGCTTTTCTTTTAAGAGCCAATCTTCTTAAAGCGACAGGCGTAATTTGTAATTCCTTAAGACGCTCCAAAGATTCATCCTCAGTTATAAAAACTTCAGATTTATATATCTTATTATCTATCTCCTTTTTGTCAATCCTTGTCTCTTTTGTATCCGTAAATACCTTCCTGTGGTTTTCTCTGACATCCCTAATAGTAGCTGAATTCACTCCTACTTTTGCTGAAAGCCAATGTTCAAGGTCTGCAAGGGGAGCTTCGTCAAACATGTCCATCGTAGTCTTCTTTTTAACGTTCTTTTGGTAAACATTGTGTTTGATTTTATTTAAGTAAGGATTGTTATGGATATAGTGCTTTCGTGTGGTTT
>JAGWOI010000005.1 GCA_028870995.1 Candidatus Omnitrophota bacterium
GCATCAACTGGTATGACCTAAATGTCTTGAGCCGCAACGGCATCAACTGGAATGATATTAACACGTTGAGCCGCAACGGCGTCAACTGGTATGACCTAAACGTTTTGAGCCGCAACGGCATCAACTGGAATGATATCAACAGATTGAGCCGTACCGGCATCAACTGGTATGACCTAAACGTTTTAACCCGTACCGGCATTAACTGGAATGACTTGAGTGTCTTGGCCGGCACCGGCATCAATTGGAGTGACATCAATGCCTTAAGCCGTACCGGCATCAACTGGAATGACTTCGGGGTGTTGAGCAAGAACGGCATTAATTGGTATGATTTGAATGTTTTAAGTAGGACCGGCATAAACTGGAACGATTTGGGCGTCATGGGCAAGACCGGTGTGAATTGGCAGGATCTGACCGTCATGTCTACAGCGGCCACCAATTGGTCGGCCATCGCCTATTTGAGTCAGTCAGGCGTCAACTGGGGTGATTTCGCCTCCATTACCCATGCCGGCATCAACTGGTTTGACTTAAGCCAGCTGACAGGCACCGGCATCGGCGGCAACATCAACTGGCAGGACTTCACGGTCCTGTCACAGGCCGGCGTTAACTGGGATGATATCGCCGTCATGAGCGGCACCGGCGTCAACTGGAATAATTTCGGGGTGTTGAGCAAGGCCGGCATTAACTGGAATGATTTCGGAGTCTTGAGCAAAACCGGGCTTAATTGGAGTGATATCAACGTGCTCAGCCGTACAGGCATCAATTGGAACAGCTTTGGCTTGATGAGCAATGTGGGGATCAACTGGAATGATATCAACGTGCTAAGCCGTACCGGCGTCAACTGGAATGACCTCGATATATTGACCACCACAGGCATCAACTGGAGCGACATCGGCAGCTTCTTTAACACACTGTCCGAATCCGGCATTAACTGGAGTGACCTGGCGGTGATGACCAAGATAGGGATGAACTGGTCCGATTTGGCCGTGTTGACCAAGACCGGCGTCAATTGGGGTGACATGGGAGCTTTAAGCAGGACCGGTATTAATTGGAATGACTTTGACGTTCTAAGCAGGACCGGCATTAATTGGGGCGATATTGATGTGATCAGCCGTACAGGGATCAACTGGAACGATTTCGGCGTGTTGAGCAAGACAGGTATCAATTGGAATGACTTCGGGGTGTTGAGCAGGACCGGCATTAATTGGGGTGATATTGATGTTATCAGCCGTACCGGCATCAACTGGAATAATTTCGGCCTCATGAGCAATGTGGGGGTCAACTGGAACGACATCGGCGCCTGGAGCAAGGCCGGGATCAACTGGAACGATTTCCAGATGCTCTCCACTACTGGCATCAACTGGATGGATTTGGGTAGCTATATCAACACCTTATCTGAAGCGGGTATCAACTGGAGTGATTTCGCGGTCATGACCCGGACAGGCATCAATTGGAGCGACATGGCGGTCTTGACCAAGACAGGCCTCAATTGGAGCGACATCAACACCATCAGCCGCACGGGCATCAACTGGAATGACTTCGGTGTGTTGAGCAAGACCGGTATTAATTGGAGCGACATCAACACCATCAGCCGCACGGGCATCAATTGGAATGATTTCGGGCTCTTGAGCAAGACCGGCATCAATTGGAACGATTTTGGGGTCTTGAGTAATACCGGCATTAACTGGAGTGATATCAACACCATCAGCCGCACGGGCATCAACTGGAATGACTTCCAGGTCCTCTCCAGGGAAGGCATCAACTGGGATGATCTCAACGCGTTAAGTCGTAATGGGATCAACTGGAATGACTTGAATGTACTGACCCGCAACGGCATCAACTGGAATGACTTGAACGTACTGACCCGCAACGGCATCAACTGGAATGACTTGAACGTGCTGACCCGCAACGGCATCAACTGGTACGATTTGAACGTGCTGACCCGCAACGGCATCAACTGGTACGACATTTATACCTTAAGCCATACGGGTATCAATTGGAATGATTTTGGTCTCTTGAGCAAAACCGGGATCAATTGGTACGATCTAAGCGTGCTGGGCAGCACCGGCATCAACTGGGGCGACATTGACCGTATCAGCCGCACGGGTATTAATTGGGATGACTTCGGGGTCTTGGGCAAGACCGGTGTCAATTGGTCTGATATCAATGTTCTCAGCCGCACAGGCGTCAACTGGAATGACATCAATACCTTAAGCCGCATCGGCGTTAATTGGAGCAACTTCAGTCTGATGAGCAATGTGGGCATCAATTGGAATGATGTTAAGACATGGAGCACGACCGGCATCAATTGGAGCGATTTACAGATCCTGACTGCAGCCGGCATCAATTGGTCAGACTTGGGAAGCTACATCAATACCTTGTCGGAAGCGGGGATCAACTGGAGCGATCTGGCGGTCATGACCAAGGTGGGCATGAATTGGAGCGATCTGTCGGCTTTAAGCAAGACCGGTATCAATTGGAATAATTTCGGATTATTGAGCAATACCGGTATCAACTGGAATGACTTTGGGGTTTTAAGCAAGACCGGCGTCAATTGGGGCGACATCGATGTGATCAGCCGCACAAACATCAACTGGAACAACTTCAGCCTCATGAGTAATGTGGGCGTCAACTGGAACGACATCGCTGCCTGGAGCAAGGCCGGTATTAACTGGAACGACTTCCAGCTCCTGTCCACCACTGGCATCAACTGGATGGATTTGGGCAGCTATATCAATACCCTGTCCGAATCAGGCATCAACTGGAGCGATTTTGCGATGATGACCAGGACCGGCGTCAATTGGGAAGACCTCTCCGTCCTGTCCAAGACCGGGCTTAATTGGAATGACTTCCAGGTCCTGAGCAAGACCGGCATCAACTGGAATGATTTCGGGGTCTTGAGCAAGACGGGCGTTAACTGGAGCGACATCAACGCGATCAGCCGCACAGGCATCAACTGGAGCGATTTCGGGGCCTTAAGCCGCACGGGCATCAACTGGAATGATTTTGGTCTCTTGAGCAAGACCGGCATCAACTGGGGTGATATCAACACCATCAGCCGTACGGGCATCAACTGGTCGGATATCGGTACCTTGAGCCGCACGGGGATCAATTGGAACGATTTTGAGATCTTAAGCAGGGCCGGCGTTAACTGGTATGACCTCGATGTGCTCAGCCGCAACGGGATCAACTGGTATGATCTCAATGTATTGACGCGTACAGGCATCAACTGGGGTGACTTGGGGGGCATGACCGGCATCGGCATCAACTGGAGTGATTTGAATGCCTTAAGCCGCCAGGGCATCAACTGGAATGATATGTACCTCATGGGCCGCATCGGCATCAATTGGAACGATATCAAGAGGTTAAGCACGACCGGTATCAATTGGGATGATATCAACGTCTTAAGCCGTACAGGTCTTAATTGGAATGACCTCAACGTCCTAAGCAGGACAGGGATCAACTGGAATGACTTCGGCGTGATGAGCAAGACCGGCGTCAACTGGAATGACCTGGGGGTCTTAAGCGCCAGCGGCGTCAATTGGAACCAGCTTGAGGTCATCACCCAGACAGGCGTTAATTGGAATGATCTAAGACGGTTGACCCGCGTGGGCATTAACTGGGAGCAGCTTTCGGTGATGAGCAATACGGGCATCAATTGGGAGAATTTCTCCGTATTGACGACCTCCGGCATCAACTGGGGCGATTTAAGCCAGCTGACAGGGGTCGGCGGGGGCGGCATTAATTGGGAAGCCTTTGGGCTGCTGTCCAGCTCGGGGATCAATTGGGAAAACATGGCGGTCATGAGTCTGACCAATATCAATTGGTATGACTGGGGCGTCTTAAGTCAGACCGGCATCAACTGGAATGATTTCGGAGTTCTGGGCAAGTCCAATATCAATTGGAATGACATCCGGGTCATGAGCCAGAATGGCGTTAATTGGCAGAACTTTGGATTGATGTCCAATTCCGGTGTGAATTGGAACAATATCAGCGTGCTGTCAGCCTCAAACGTCAACTGGAGCGCATTCTCAACCCTCAGCAATTCCGGCGTCAACTGGTTTGACCTGGGCGTTTTAAGCAGTTCCGGCGTCAATTGGAATGATTTGGGAAGATTGACAACAATCGGTGTTAATTGGAATGACCTGCAGGTCATGAGCAGCACAGGCATCAACTGGTCCGACTTCGGCGTATGGAGCAAGGCCGGTATCAACTGGAATGATTTCGGGGTCATGGGCAAGATCGGCATCAATTGGAGCGACATGGGGGTGCTGACCAAAACAGGCGTCAACTGGACGGATCTCTCCGTCTACACCAATTCCAACATCAATTGGAACGAGCTTGGTGCCTTGTCCAATGCCGGCATCAACTGGAACGCTCTGGCGGTGTTTACTGCAGCCAATGTCAATTGGGACGGATTGGATCTGATCACCCAGGCCGGCGTTAATTGGAACGACTTCGGACTCCTAACCAACGCCGCTATTAACTGGAATGATCTGAACACGTTAAGCCGCACGGGCATCAACTGGATGGATTTCAACGTGTTCAGCCGTTCCGGCATCAATTGGAATGACTTCGGGGTCCTTTCTAAGGCAGGCGTCAATTGGGCCTCCCTCACCAGCCTTACCTATACGGGGATCAATTGGGACGATTTGAAGGTGATGACAAATTCCGGCGTCAACTGGACCGGGATCGGTTCGCTGTCCCAGGGCGGCGTCAACTGGGATTCGCTGGCGCTTTTGGCTGATGCCAACGTCAACTGGTTTGCCTTGACCAATATCGCCAATTCCGGCATCAACTGGCAGGGGATTTCAGCCCTGAGCGCGGCCACCGTCAACTGGAGCGATCTGGCGGTGCTGTCCACCACCGGCGTCAATTGGGAAGAGTTCAAGAAGATATCAGAAACGGGCATCAATTGGAGCGATTTGAATGCGCTGAGCCGTGCTCAGATCAATTGGGACAACATCAATGTGCTCTCCACCAGCAATATCAACTGGCAGGGCATTGATGTGCTCTCCTATGCCAATGTGAACTGGTACGGCATTGGCCAATTGTCCACCTCCGGCATTAATTTCGAAAGCTTCAGCCAGATGTCCACCTCGGGCATCAACTGGATCGACATCGCCCGGCAAACCAGCGCCGGTATCAATTGGGCGGATGTGGCCTCAGAAAGCCATGGCGGCATCAACTGGGAGAGCCTGGCGGTGTCCAGCACCTCGGGTATCAACTGGGCCGGCATCAACACCCTGATGACCAACATGACGACGGTGCTCACCAATGTGGGCAGCCCCACGGACTCTGCCACGTCCAGCACTTTATTCGGGAAACTTGCGAGCATTTCTGCGGCTGTGTCCAGCGTCTCTTCAAACAGTACTGTCACGACGATCAATAATACGGTCAACACGGTCCTTTCCACCTTGCAGTCGGTGCAAAGCGCGATCGGCACCTCCAAGAGCACTTCCAGCTCCACCTTGTTCGGCCTGATCGGTACCTCCAGCAGCCAGTCGACCGACACCTTGTTCGGGGTGGCCAATAATGCCAGCAACAACGCCGCCGCGGCCATGACCTTTGCCCAGCAGATCATCTCGGACTTAGGCGTCAACGGAGCCACGCCGTCGGCTTATCAGAAACTCAAGGATTTGGAGAACGAAATCCAGGATCTTCAGGCCTCGCTGACGAATTTGACCAAAGGCGTAAATAACGCGCCGGGATTGACGCAGGAAGCCATTGACCGGTTGACCAAGTTCGTCAATGCCCAAGCCCAGCAGGCCGGATTGGAAAAGACATTGGGCGTCAAGGGGCTGGGGGCCAAGGAAGCCCAAGATATGCAAAAGGTCAACGACAAGCTGGAAGAAATCGATGCCAAGATCGATGCCATACGCGAGGCCGTAGGCGGCCAGGAAGTGGTGGTCAAGAGCTACTATGAAAGCGAATAACAGACCGGGCATAATATTAGCTTTATTTTTCTTTTTCCTGGCGGGAAGGGCTGCAAGCGGCCTTGCCGACATTGTCATCAATGTCGTGGCTGTCAATCCAACCAACACCCCCAAGACCTCCGCAATCAAATTTCCCTTGCCAGGTGAACTGACGGCGGAGGATATCCTGGATACCAACGGACTGCAGTTGGATTACAACGTTGATGATGCCGATTACGTTGTTTATGGCGACGTCACTCTTAAGCCCAAGGAATCAAAGACCTTCCGCATTCATGTCAAAGACAAATGGGTGATCACCACCAACCAGGTGCAGGACTTGAAGAACCAGATCGACCAGGGTTATCAGACCCTGGGGGAACCTTACAATTCCGAAAATGCCAAGATCCTTAAAAGCCGCCTGGATTCAAAGATCGATTACATTGTCGGTCTCCAGGCCAGCAGCGCGGACAGCGTCGACAAACGCATCGATGATTACCGCGCCTATGCCAATGAAATGAAGAGGATCGAGGATGATGCCCTGGACGTGGACTACTGGCGTTCCAACCCCAATGATGACCAGAGCCAAAAATTGATCCATCTGGATATCGAAGCCAATAACCCCACCAAGAAAATCAAGCACGCCAAGATCAAGGAATATCTGCCGGTGGAAGTCAAGCCCGAGGACGTTGTGGAAGCCCAGGATTTTGAGGTGCGTTTTGACCAGGCCAAGCAGCAGGCCTTCCTTATTAAGGAAGAGGACATTGACCCGGGCGCTACAAAGAAATACTCCGTCGGCATCCTGGATATATGGAACATTGATCAGACAAAGATTGATTACCTCAAGTCCCGCGCCCAAAAAGCTTTTGATGTGTTAAAGGACACCAAATATGAACCCAGCGCCAAGATCCTCATGGACAGGATTACCGCTGATTTAAGTTCCATCCAGGATTCGCAGGGCGTATCCCGGCCCATTCTCGAACATATCAGTGCGTACCGCGCCAATAAAACCACCTTTAACAGCGCCAGGACGGATGTGGAAACGCTGGAGAAGCTGGTGTCGGTGTTCCGTGAAGACCTGGAAAAGAGCAAGGTGGAGAACATCCTGCAGAAGATCCAGGGATTGAGGGGCGTTGCCGACGTTTCCAAGGTGATGTTCAACAAGAAATTCGAATCAGCGACGGCCTGGAGTTTTATCGGGTGGATATTGCTGGCGGTCGGCCTGGTGACGGTGTTGAGCCTTGGCGTGGCCATGCTGCGCGCCAAAGACAAGAAAATTGATGACGGTCCACCCAAGCAGTCAGGAGGCTCATGAGCGGTATTAAATTGCAATATACGGAAGTAGGTACTGTCAGGGCCCTGCGCGGATGCATCGTCTTCGTCCGCGGTTTCCGCAATTGCATCAACGGCCAGTTGATCAAATTCGGCTATGGCACGATCGGCATGATCGTGGGCTTCAATGAGGAGGAGGCCCAGGTCCTCATCATCAAGGAAACCGAGCGGATAAAGACGGGAGACAAGGCCACAGCTTCCATCGAACCTTTTGAAACACCCGTCGGCAGCAAATTCATAGGCCGTATCCTCAACCCCCTGGCCGAACCCCTGGACGGCCTCGGTCCCGTCGAGTGGGACCAGAAGATGACGATTTTTCCCGAATCTCCGCCGATCCTGGTGCGCCAGCCCCTCAAATTGACCCTGGAGACGGGCATCAAGGTATTGGATGCCATGATCCCCATTGGCCGCGGCCAGCGCGAACTTATCATGGGGGATAAAAGCACGGGCAAGACCACCTTTGTCACGGACACCATCATCAACCAAAAGAACACTGATGTCATCTGCATTTATTGCGCCATCGGCAAGCCGCGTTCGGCCCTGGCCAAGATCGTGCAATTGTTCAAGGAGCATGACTGTTTTAAGTACAGCCTTATCGTCTCTTCCGGGGCCTCGGCCCCGCCGGGGCAGCAGTACCTGGCGCCGTACATGGCCTGTTCCGTGGCGGAATATTTCCTTCAACAGGGCAAGCATGTCTTCATCGGTTTCGATGATTTCACCAAGCATGCCTGGTGCTACCGCGAAATCTCCCTGCTGCTGGGTCGTCCTCCGGGACGCGACTCCTATCCGGGCGACATTTTTTATCTGCATTCCAAAATGATCGAACGCGCCTGTTATCTTGACCAAAAAAGAGGCGGTGGCTCCGTCACCTTCTTTCCCATCGTTGAGATCCTCGAGGGCGACTTGACGGCCTTCGTGCCGTCCAACCTGGTGTCCATGACTGACGGGCAGATTTATTTGAGCACCACCCTTTTCGGCGAAGGTCAGAAGCCCGCCCTGGACTTAGGCTTGTCGGTTTCGCGTGTGGGGTCCAAGGTGCAGTGGCCGGCGATCAAGAGCCTCTCGGGGCCGTTGCGTTTGGAATACCTGCAATACCGCGAATTGCTGCGTATTTCAAAGCTCAAGGCCACAGGGCATTCAGATGAAACTTTGGAAAAGCTTAAGCGGGGCGCCATCCTGACGGAGATCCTGCGCCAGGACAAGGACAGGCCGGTGCCGCAGGAGATCCAGGTCATCATCTTCTACGCCTTTAACAAGAAAATGATGAATGAGCTGACCATTCCCGAGGTGCGGCTATTCCAGGACGAGCTTTTGGGTTATGCGCTCAAGAATGCCCCGGACGTTTTGAAACTTGTGCGGGAGAAGCGCAAACTGGAGCCGGACGTGGAGAAGGCCATCACCGATTTCGTAAACCGCTATGTCCAGGATATCACTTCCAAACGCGCCAAGGTGGCGACGGACAAGTTCGACGATTACGTGGATTCGGAGCCGGCGGTAGCGGCCAAGAAATGATGTCTTATGGTCAAATTCAAGGATACGTTCCGCTGCGTCATTTTGAGCCCTAAGAACCTGATTTTTCAAAGCAATGTCAAAAGCCTTTATATCATCGGGGACCGCAGCGAATACGAGCTTTTGGCCTATCATTATCCGTTGATAGGCCTGGTGCAGCGGGGTGATATCATCATCGATTGGAAGCAGCGGATACCAGTGGGTTCGGGGATTTTGCGTTTCTTTGCCAATGAATGCACCATCCTGGTGGAAGAAACGGAAAAAACTTTTAGCGCGGCCCAGCAGCCGCAGGCAGCCGGCAAGCATTAAAGGGGACTTTAAATGGTCGCAGAAACGTTTATTATTTTGACGGTCATGTTCATTGCTGTCATGGGACCGTCCATCGTCATTGCGGTGCTGGGTTATGCCGTCATCAAGGCCCTGGGGCGCAACCCTTCGGCGGCATCCAAGATCTTTGTGGGCATGGCCATCATGCTGGTCTTTGTGGAGGCCATTTCCATTGTGGCGATCTTGATCATCTTTCAGTTATTCTCAACCAAGGGCGGACATTAGAGGTTAAAAGGATGGGGTTTAGGCATTGGTTTCAGGGTTTGCAGATGATCGGCGGGTTCCTGGTGGTGGTGGCGCTGCCGTGTTTTTATGTGGGGCTATGGGGATCCAAAATGATCAACGACCTGGGCAATCATCCTTCCAGGGCCTTCAAGATCCAGGCGTCGGCCGGCTGGAAGATCTTACTGGTCGAAATCATTTCATTTGTCATGTTGATCGGCTGGTTCGTATTTTTATATAATCTCCAAAACGAGTGAGGTTTCTTATGGGTTGGAATTTGATCATCCAATTTTTGATTTTGACGGTGGTGGTTTCCGGCGGGGTCATCTTCGCCCTGTACATGGTCCTGATCAGGACCGTCGACGGGGCCAAGCAGCGCCTGGACCGCGATGCCGAAGCCGCGCGCCAGCGCGAAGCGGAATTGAACCAAAAGATCAAGGAAGCGGACGCCGAATTGCAAAAGCGCAACAAGGAACTGGACATCATGGAAAAGAAGATGCGCCAGGAGCTGGAAGAAAGGATCACCAAGCAAAAAGAGGAGATCATCGGCAAGGCCCGTTCTGAAGCCGAAGAGATCATCAACAAGGCCCAGAACACCCGCGACCAGATCCGCCGGGAAATCGAGAAGACCATGGAAATAAGGATCATCGATTATGCCGCCAAGATCACCTCGGAAATACTCGGCCCCAAGGTGAGGGAGGGCTTGGACAAGGAATTGATCAAGGAATTCATCGATAGCTTAGGCAAGCTGGACATGTCCCGGATCAACGCCGACATCACGGCTGCGGAGGTGGTCTCCGCCACCCCTATCCCGGAGACCTTATTGGCCGATATTGCCAAAGTCTTTAAAACCAAGCTTTCCCGCGATATCAAATTAAACCCAAAGGTGGACCCGTCGGTGGTGGGTGGTGTCATGATGATGTTCGAGAGCCTGCAATTGGACGGCAGCCTGCAGAACGGCATTAAAGAGGCCGCCAACGCCTTAAAGCAGCAGGTGGAGAAGCAGTATTCGGCTTAAAAAGATATGAGTAAGGCCAGCAAAGTCAAGGTTGAGGTGGCGGAAGTCCGGGACCTCGTGGATTTGATCCAGGTGCTCAAAGACGTGGCGGACATGAAATATCACGCCCTGGCGGCCCAAAAGATCAAATTTAACCGTTTCAACGAATCGTTCACCGAATTTTTCAGCCTGGTCGGTTTTTCGCAGGTGGCGCATCCCTTGGTCACCAACAGTCTCCCAAGCTCGGTCATTTTGGTGGTCTCCACCGAGCGGGGCTTTGTGGGTGATTTAAACACGCGGGTGGTTTCCCGCGCCATGGAGGAAAAGGAAAAGAATCCCAGTGCCCAGTTCGTGGTCGTCGGTAAGAAGGGTATCATGAAACTGGAAGGGCTAGGCCAGAAGATCCTTAAATCCTGGGAAGACATCGAAGACCGCGGGTTTTATGAAGTGGCGGTGGAGATCAAGACCTATCTGGTCAAGGAAGTGATGGAAGAACGGGTGGGCAAGGTGACGATTGTTTATCCCTGGCCCAAGGATTATACGGTGACCAAGCCCCGGTCGGTCAAGTTGCTGCCGTGCGAGGACCTTCTGCCTAAGCAGACCCAGACCGTGGAAAAATTCCGAGAGGTCATTGAGGAGTCGGATCCCGTGGACATGATCGGTTACCTGGCCGACCTGTGGTTATCGGCCAAGATTTATGAAATTTTCTTTGATACGAACCTGGCTGCAGCCTCGGCCCAGACCCAGCAGCTGGACAGCAGCTTGGGCAAGATGCGCAAAGAGCGCGACGTGGTCAAATTGAAGTACCGTAAAGCCAAGCGCGGGGACATCGACAAGAGTTTGCGCGAGGTCTTCTCCGCCAGGATGATGGTGACTAAATAGGAGTCTTAAAGCATGGACAAACCGAATAATCCGGTCGCTCAAGAAGATTACCCAGCGGGCGTCGTACCCAACACAGGCCGTATCGCCGCTGTCCAGGGCCCTGTGGTGGACGTGCGTTTCCCCGAGGACGAGGAAGCGCCGGCGGTCTTTGACTGCATTATCACCTACACTTTTGACGGCCGCAAGGTCACTCTCCAGACCGCGGAGCATTTGGGGCCCGGCCTGGTGCGCTGCATTTCCTTTAATGAAACCCTCAACCTGCAATTAGGCGCGCCGTGCACCAACACCAGGCGCCCCAATGCCATCCCCATGGGCGACGGGTGTTTCGCGCGGGTCATGGATGCCGCCGGACGTCCTTTGGATGAGGGCGGTCCTTACCAGTGCCCGGAAAAAGTCCCCATCCGTAAGCCTGTTCAGCAGCTTAGCTTTGACCTTAAGAAAAAAGGCCGGGAAGTGCCCGAGCTTTTGGAAACAGGCATCAAGTATATCGACTTGCTTTATCCGATGATCAAGGGAAGCAAGACAGGGGTCCTGGGCGGTGCCGGCTGCGGCAAGACCGTCGTCATTTTGGAACTCATCAATAATATCGTCAAGGCCCACGGCGGCGCCTGTGTGTTTACCGGCATCGGCGAGCGCATCCGCGAAGGCAACGAGCTTTATTATGAACTTGAAGAGAACCATCTGTTGTCCAAGGTCATGCTGGCCTTCGGGCAGATGGACCAGCCGCCGGGCGCCCGGGCGGAAGTCGTTAATGCGGGCCTGACCATGGCGGAATATCTGCTGGCCAAGAACAAGGACGTGCTGTTGTTCATGGACAACCTGTACCGGTTCATCCAGGCCGGCCAGGAGGTCTCCACACTGCTGGGCCGTGTCCCGGCGGAAACCGGCTATCAGCCGACCCTGGCCTCGGAGGTCAACACCGTCCAGGAACGCATCCGCTCCGTTGAGGGCGGCGGTTCCATCACCGCCATGCAGGCGGTGTACGTGCCGGCGGATGACATGACGGACCCCGCGGTCGTCTCCATTTTCGCCACGCTCGACGGTGTTATCGTGCTTTCGCGTGACCTGGTCCAGCGCGGTATGTATCCGGCGATCGACCCTTTGCAAAGCTCGTGCACCAACCTCGATACCAACGTGGTGGGCCGCCGCCACTATGAGGTTTCCCAGCAGGTCATCCAGCATTTCAACAAGCACAATTCCCTGAAACGTATCGTGGCGGTCATCGGCCTGGAAGAGTTGAACAAGGAAGACCAGAAGACGTATAAGCGGGCCGAGAAACTCTATAATTTCATGACCCAGCCTTTCACGGTTTCAGAGGTTTTCACGGGTAAAAAGGGCGAGTACGTGCCCTTGGAAGAAAACATCATCGGTTGTGAAAGGATCCTGCGAGGGGACTATGACCATATCGAAGCGCAGGATTTTTACATGATCGGCAAGGCCCCGAGGATCTAACCCATGGGGTGTTCCTATGTACAAGCCAGTAGCCAACAAAATTCTCGTCGATGTCCTGGTCAAGTCCGGGCTTGTTAGCCCGGACGATGCCCAGGCCTACATCCAGAACGCCCGTCAGGAACACAAAAATCTCAACAGCTACCTGATCCGCCACGGGATCCTCACCGAACGCGAGATCATCGAAGCCCTCTCCAGGGAACTCAACCTGCCGGTCGTTGATTTAAAGGCCAGGGAGGTCCCGCAGGCGGTGATCGACCGCGTGCCGGTGAAATTCGCCTCCTTTTATAAGTTTATGCCGGTGGCCATCGAAGGCAATGAGTTGACCCTGGCTATTGCCTCGCCGCTGGATGTCCGCATGGAAGACGACATCCGGGTGTATTTGGGGCTGGAACCCAAGGAGGTGCTGGCCCTGCGCAGCGATATCGATGAGGCCCTGAAAAAATATTACGGTCTTGCTTCGGACACCATTGACCGCATCCTTACCAAGGACCCCACCAAGCGCAGGAACGGCGGCGAAGAAGCCTGGGTCGAGGACATTGAGAAAAAAAGCGAAGACCCGTCAGTTGCCAAGCTGGTCAACCAGATCATCCTGGAGGCCTATCAGAAAAGGGCCACCGACATCCATATCGAGCCCTACCGCGACCGCATGCGCCTGCGCTACCGCATCGACGGGGTGCTGATGGACGCCAACCTGCCTCCCGAAGCCAGGCATTTCATGCTGCCCATGATCTCGCGCATCAAGATCATGTCGAATTTGAGCATCACGGAAAGAAGGCTGCCGCAGGACGGATCGACGGTGGTGCGCACCAAGGACCAGGATCTGGA
The DNA here is from genome assembly GCA_028870995.1 of Candidatus Omnitrophota bacterium. Lineage (GTDB taxonomy): Bacteria > Omnitrophota > Gorgyraeia > Zapsychrales > Fredricksoniimonadaceae > JABDGZ01. Next base: position 13,456 of record JAGWOI010000005.1, read on the forward strand.
CCTGCGCATTTCCACCATGCCGGCCCTGCGGGGCGAGAGCATGGTCATCCGTATTCTGCCCACCAAGGCCATGCGCACCAGGCTGGAGGACTTGGGGTTGAACCAATCCAACGCCCGCAAATTCAGGGAACTGATCGCAGCCTCCCACGGCATCATTTTTGTCACCGGACCGACGGGCAGCGGCAAGACGACGACCCTCTACGCCTGCCTGCACGAGATCAACAGCGCGGACCAGAAGATCATCACCATCGAAGATCCCGTTGAATACGAAATGGACGGGGTCACCCAGATCCAGATCAATTCCAAATTGAATTTCAGTTTTGCCGACGGCTTGCGCAATATCCTGCGCCACGACCCGGACATCATCATGGTGGGCGAGGTGCGTGATTTGGAGACCGCGGAAATCGCCATCCGCACGGCCCTGACCGGCCATCTGGTCTTCTCGACCCTGCACACCAATGACGCCGCCAGCAGCATCACCCGTTTGATCGACATGGGGGTGGAGCCATATCTCGTGGCTTCTTCCGTCGAAGCTTTCGTGGCCCAGCGCCTGGTGCGCCTGATCTGTCCCCAATGCAAGGAAGAGGACGCCAAGGTGCTCGATGCCGTCCTCCAGGAAATGGGCAGGTCGCTTAAAATGCCGCCGGAGTCCATCAAGGTCTATCGCGGCCGGGGCTGCGAGGTGTGCAACAATACGGGTTATTACGGCCGTACCGCGATCTATGAAATTTTGCATATGGATGAAACCATCCGTTCGATGATGACCCATAAGCCCAGCATGGAGAAGATCAAGCGTATGGCCATGAAAAACGGCATGGCCACCTTAAGGCAAAACGGCTGGCAATGCGTGGCCGCGGGCATCACGACGGTGGAAGAGGTTCTGTATGTCAGCTCCAAGGATGACTGGTCCGCTCCGGGGGAAATACCGGCGGCGGGTGTACTGACGGTTTAAAGATATGCCTTCCTATATTTACAAAGCCAAAAAAGATGCGGTCAATGCCATTACCGGTCAGATAAGCGCCCAAACCCAGGAAGACGCTTTGGAATTCATCAACCAGCTGGGGCTTATCCCGGTGTCCATTGAAGAAAGCAACGCCCAGGGCGTCCTGTTCCGCAATATCCGCGAAGTCAGGATCAGGGGCCAGGAGTTGTATCTTTTCAGCAAGCAGCTGGCTAGCCTTCTTAAATCCGGCCTGACGCTGCTTAAGGCTTTGGAAATCCTGTCGCAGCAGTGCAAGAACGTATATTTTGCCAGGGTCATCAGCGAGATCGCCATCGGCGTCAAGAGCGGCCGCGCTTTTTCCGCCTGCCTCGCGGATTATCCGGCCATATTCATGCCCTTGTTCGTGGCCCAGGTGTCCGCGGGTGAGGAGATGGGCAAGCTGCGCCAGATGCTTAACAGTGTCGCAGATTTTCTCAAGGCCCAGGATGAATTTTCCACCAAGGTCCGCAATGCTTGTGTTTACCCGGCATTCATGCTGGTGGTGGGCGTATCGACGGTGATTTTCATCCTTAGTTTTGTCATGCCCAAACTGGCCGTGATCTTCATGCAGGCCGGACAAGCCTTGCCCTGGCCGACACGGGTGGTGATGGCGGTCAGTCATTTCTTTAAATTTTACGGCTTGTGGGCCTTGGCGGCCATGGCCCTTGGCATTGCCGCTTTCAACCGGTGGCGGAAAACGGCTTTGGGTTCCATTGCGGTGGGCCAGTTTCTGCTAAATATTCCGTATGTGAGGGATTTTGTCTTAAAGGTCGACCTGGCCCGCTTTACCAGGACCCTGTCGCTGCTTTTGGAAAGCGGATTGACCATCATCCGTTCCATTGAAATGGCAATCCCCACCATGCACAACCCGCAGTTGAAAGCGGACCTGCGCATGAGCATCCAGGGCCTGACGGGGGGCGAGGGCTTGGGTCATGCTTTAAGCCGTTCCGGTTTAATACCGCCCCTCATGGTTCAGCTGGTTACCGTTGGCGAGGAGTCAGGCTCGCTGCAGGACGCCCTGAAGGACATCGCCGAGGGATATGAGTCCGAGATCAGCGAAACCACCAAATTGATCACGACCGTCCTTGAGCCGGTCATGATCGTGGTGGTGGGCGGGGTGGTGGGCTTCATCGTCTTTGCCATGCTGCTGCCCATCTTCTCCATGGATATCATGGCCCGCTAGTGAGACCGCTAGTTTTATCCGCCATATTATTTCTCACCGTACAGGCTAACGCGCCAGCCGATATCGACGCTTCGTTTGCGCCGCCCGGCTGGCAGCAGTTTCAGGGCGATCATTTTGTGGTGCTTTGCCCTCCCGGCGACACCCAGGATTTCGCCAACGATGTCCTCAATCACGCCGAGGATTATTACCATGATATCGCCGACGATATCGGCTATTCCCGTTACCGCAATTTTTGGACGTGGAATGACCGTGTGAAGATCGTCCTTTTCCAGGACCAGGCAGCGTACGTCCGCTTGACCGGCAAGCCGGCCTGGTCCGGCGGGTTTGCCTCCGAGCACTCCAGGCTTTTTAAAACCAGGGTCATTGTCAGTTATAAGGGGCAGCCCAATTTCATCAACGTGATCCTGCCCCACGAGATCACGCACCTGATCTTGCATGATTTCATCGGCTTCGGCCGTCCCGTGCCCAGGTTTTTCGACGAGGGGGTGGCCCAGCTGGAACAAAAGGACGACAGCCTGCAGCATATGGATGTGATGGCCAGGATGATCCTGGAGGGCAAAATCATCCCTTTGTCTGATCTACCTGATTTTGACCTGATGGCCCATCAAAACGATCCTCAGATCGTATCGATTTTTTATGTAGAAAGTCTTTACATTGTCGACTTTTTGGTTAAAACTTATGGTAAAGATTCCTTCAAAGAATTGTGCCGTCATTTAAGGGACGGCGAGGATTTTCGGCAGGCCCTTAAAAGTTCCTATTATCCGACCCTTGATTCCATGCGCAGCCTGCAGGAAAAGTGGGTGGAGTACGCCAAACAGTATTTTTACGAGGATAAATAATATGAGAAAATTTTCGAGAGACGCCTTTACCCTGGTTGAAATCATGCTGGTTGTGATCATCATCGGCGCTTTGGCTGCGATGATCATCCCGCGTCTCTCGGGCCGGGGGGAAGAGGCCAAGGTTAAGGTGGCCAAGACGGACATCGACGCCAACATCGCCACCGCCTTAAAGCTCTATGAATTGGACAACGGTTCCTTCCCCACGACCGAACAGGGCCTGCAGGCCCTGCGCGTCAAGCCCACCACCAACCCCATCCCCGAAAACTGGAATGGTCCTTATATCGAGAAAGACCCTCTCGATCCTTGGGGCCATCCTTACATTTACGCGTCTCCCGGCGTGCACCGTCCCGATTATGACCTCTCCTCGAAAGGAAACAATGGGACTGAGATCAGCAACTGGCAATAACCGCTCAGGCTTTACCTTCGTCGAAGTCATGGTGGCCCTGGTGGTTTTGTGCGGCGGGATCGTGCTCATCTACAAATCCTTTTTTTTATGCGCGGATTACCTGAATAATCTGACCTGCCGCCTTTACGCCTCAAGCCTCCTGGATGAAAAAATCGGCCGCATCACCCGGGCCTTTGCCGAATGGCCTGCCAAGGAGCTCAATTTCGGCAGCAACACCGTCACTTTGGACATCAACCATAAGCCGGTCGTGTTTAATTACGATGTCAGCCTGGCGCCTTTAAGCGACGTCACAAGCGTCTGGGAGGCGGACGTTAAGCTCTCTTGGGTGGATGGGCCAAGGCACATGCAAATGCACCGCAGTGTGTACATGATGAGATGAAAAAACACCGCCGCGGATTTACCTTAGTCGAAATACTCCTGGTGTCGGCCATGTTCGCCCTCATCAGCCTCGCCGTCTTTAATGCATTCTCCAACGGTTTTAAACTTTGGGCCCGCGGCCAGCATGTCATGCTCGAGGGAGACATCGCCATTTTCATGGACCGCCTGGGTCAGGACCTGCGCCAGACCGTGACGATCAGCGGCATCCCTTTCAAAGGCAACAGCACCGACATAGCGTTCCCGGCCATCATCAGGGCCCCGGCTGACGCCAATTCTTCCCGTGCTGCTGAGGGGGTGGTGCGCCAGATTGGTGCGGTGCGCTACCGTTTCGATCCGGGCGAGAAAAAGATCTATCGTTACCAGGCGGTGTACGGCCAGGCCCTCAAGGGGGAGTGGTCCGATCCCGTCCAGGTGGCGGGCCTGATCGAAGACATTACGGTGCGCTATTATTTCAAGACCGGCAAAGCCGTCGAGGTCAAGGAAATGACCGACCAGGGCCTTCCCATGGGCCTCATGGTCGATGTGGAATATCTGGTGGACGGCCAGCCCATGCACATGCGGCGCTTCTTTGTCATTCCTGTCGGGGGAGGCCTATGAGGGGCCGGCGCGGGATGGTCCTTATTTTCGCCTTGTGGGTCCTGGGCATCCTGACCATCCTGGCGGTCAGTGTGGCGGCGGGGATCCGCCAGAAAATATTCCTGGTGGAGCGCCTTGACGAGATCAGCCGGATGGATTACCTCATGGAGTCCGCGGTCAAAAAGGCGGCCGGCTATATTCACGGCCAGATGGAGGTTTCCAGTTTTCAGTTCACGCCGGGGCTGAAGATGGACCTGCTCAATAATACCAATGAACTGTCCAACATCACCCTGGGGCACGATACGGCCGGCGTCGGTTATGTGTCTGGATCGTCGCTGCATTGGGGGGTTACGGATGAGGAAAGCAAGATCAACCTGAATAAAACCGATCCTCTGACCCTGGCCAATCTGCTGGAAAACGTCTTGTCCTTCAGCCAGGAAAACGCCCAGAAGCTGGCCGATGCGCTGTTGGACTGGCGGCAGTACGGCCAGGGCGAACTCAATGGTTTTTACAGCGAGGACTATTATTCCAACCTGGAACACCCTTACCCTAAGAAGAGCGCCGATTATGAGACCCTCGATGAGATGCTCCTGGTCAAAGGCATGACCAGGTCGATCTACGAGAAGCTCATCAACTATGTGACCATTTACGGGACAGGCGCCGTGAACATCAATACGGCCCCGAAAGAAGTCCTCGAGGCTGTGGGGCTTCCGGAGACGGTCGTTGAGAAGATCCTGACCGTGCGCCGGGGCAAGGACGGCATCGAGGCCACCGGCGATGATTACGTGTTCGCCAGGACTTTTGAGATTGCGGCCGACGTCAACGCGTTGGTGCCCCTGACGCTGGATGAGGCGCGCGCCATCGATGCGGTCAATAGGCGCGGGGTATTGACCACGATGTCTTATTATTACTCCATCCGGGCGACGGGCAAATTATCCAGCCGCACCACACTCAAGACGGTGCGGGCCGTTTATTCGTCCCAGGAGGACAAGATTATTTATTGGAACGAGGCTTAAAAAAAATTTTTTTCTGATAGTGTCGGAAAAAAAAGCAGCTATAATAAATTTACATCATGGGGTATAAATGTTCGCTAACAAAAAATATCTAGCGGTTTGCGTCAACGACGGCATCATCAAGCTTGCCCAGGCCGGCTCTTCCGGGGATGTGGAAAAAATCGCCCGGTGTTCTTTCGCGGCTAATGCCGGCAACGAGGAAGCGGCAGGTGCGCTCAAGGCGTTGCTGCTTTCTTTCAACCGCAAGCTGCCGGTCATCTGTGTCGTCCCGGCCAGCGCCGCCACGGCCAAGACCATCGAAGTGCCTTCCACCGACCCGGAAGAGATCAAATCCATCATCAATTTGCAGGCCAGCCGTTACACTCCTTACTCCAGGGAAGAAGTCCTCATCAGCTACATCAATTTAGGGTTGAATCTTTCCAACAACACCCGCCTTTTGATCGTGATCGTTCACCGTGACCTTGTTAAGGAAAAGCTCGATATCCTGGAAAGGGCGGGGTTAGATGTCGAGAAAGTCATTTTTGCGCCGGAAGCCCAGGCGCGGTTTTATGCCCGGGCCTTGAACCTTAAAAAGGATGCCGCCTCCGTTGGGGTGGTTGATTTTTCTCTCAACTCATCCAGCTGCATCAGCGTGGCCAACAGCACCCTGTCATTCCTGCGCCATTTCCCCATCGGCATCAAGGCCGTCATGCAGGGCGGAGATACGGTGGCTAAAATGCAGGAAGAGCTCAAAAAATCCATGGATGCCTATGTCCAGGAAGAAGGCAACGAGGCGCTGTCCACCTATATAGTGACCACACCCACGCTCAACAATGTCCTTCCCGGTCTAAAGGAATCGCTGGGTGTCGCCTTCCAGGTCAATGCGTTCTTGAATTTCATCAAGTGCGGCACGGATGTGCGTAAAAAGCTGCAGGGCGATTTTGCGGACGATTCGTTCCTCGATGTCATTGCCTCGGCCGCGACCGCTGGCAAATGTGAAATCAATTTAATGCCTGAGGAGATGATCTTAAAGAAGACCGTGGACCGCCAGAGCCAGGAGGTCAGCAAGGCAGGTGTGGCGGCGGTCATCATCATGGTCCTCATCGGGATTATCCTCATGAGCAACATTTATTTCAAGGACACGTATCTGAACAAGAATTTAAAGCAGCAATTCGCCCCTCAAATAAGTGAAGTCCAGAAACTTCAGGGGCAGATGAACAAGACCAAGCTGGTGCGTGAGTATATCAAGGACCGCATGGTTTCCCTGGACATCATCCGCCAGTTGTACGCCATTACGCCGACCACGATTTACCTGCGCGACATTACGGCAGACGAGGACGGCACGGTCACCATCGACGGGGTCGCCGATTCGATGAGCCTGGTGTATTCCTACGTAAAGATGATCGACGACTCGACCTCCTTCAAGGAGGCCAAGCTTAAATCCGCTTCGACCAAGAAAGATAACGGCAAGGAAGTCGGAACTTTTGAAATCGAATTTAAGGAGAAGTCGTGAACACCATCAATAAATTCATCGCGGGCTTGAACGATAACCAAAAGAAGCTGCTGGTTTTTACGGTGGTCATCGTGATCGTGGCCCTTTTTGACCGCCTGCTGATCGGTCCCACCATGTCGCGCCTGTCTTCCATCGACGAGGACATTGCCAAACAGGAGGATGTGATCAAGCAGGACCTGCGGTTTTTGGGATACAAGGACCGCATCAAACAAGAGACAAAAGAAATCGCCCCTTATTTGACCGCTGTCAAGCTGGGGGACAACGAAACCATCGCCGCGTTTCTTAATAAGATCCAGACCCTGGCCGGCGCCTCCAAGGTGAACCTGTCTAAAATCAATCCTTCGGCAGGCCAGCAGGAGGCCCAGTATTGGAAATACCAGGCTGATCTGGAATGTACCGGCAATCTGTCTGACGTCATTACCTTTATGCATGCCATTAACTCCGACAAAGAGCTGATGAAGGTGGACAAGTTCAGTTTGACCGGCAAGAAAGATTCCGGCGATGTCAAGGCCTCCATGACCGTTGAAAGGATCGTGGTGCCCGGGGCGTCCATGCCTCCTGGATCCGATAAAACCAATGCCACCGCGGCCGCTCCCGCAACTCCGTAAAAACTCCTTCACCCGTATTGTTTCCTGTTGTGCCTTCTTGTTGCTGCTCACGACGGGTGCCTGGGCGCAATTCGATGTCCTCAAAGGGCTGTATGAACGCGCGGTGACTGCCTACAACAACCGCCAATACCAGCAGTCCATGGACATTTACAAGCAGATCGTCAAGGCCGCTCCTGCCTTTGCCCCGGCGTATAACGGCATGGCCCTGGCCAACCAGCAGCTGGGAGGGGATGAGGATAAGACCATCGAATATTTGAAGATGGCGGTGAGTTTAGACCCCAAGATGAGCCAGGCCTACGATAATCTGGGAAAGATCTACTATGATCGCCAGGACATCGACCACGCCCAGGAGTATTTCGTCAAGGCCTTAAAGGCCGATCCTTCCCTGGTTGCCCCCAATGTCAGCCTGGCTTGGATCTATCTTTTGGTCAGGTCTAAACCGGAGCTGGCGCTTTGGTATTTTAAAAAGGCCTTACCTTACGACCGTGATCCCAAAATTTATTACGGCATGGGGCTGGCCTATTTCTCCAGCAATCAACGCGTTTCGGCCATGGATATGATCACCAAGCTGCACGAGATGGGCGAGGAGGACCTGGCCAGCCGCCTGGAGAATTCCATGCGCGAGAACGCCAGGGTCAATACATCTTCTGAGGCAGCCGCCGGTCCTTCATCCACCCCGGCAGGACTTGGGCCTCTTCCCAAAACCCCTGATCAGCCCACCGGTACGATGGTCCGCTTACGCGGCCGCCTTTCCGACTATTGAGTGGCTCTCCTTTTTCAACATTTTAGCATTACGTAAAACTACGTAACCTCCTACGTACCTATCCGCATTGAGCATCTGCCCGCCATCAGGTAAATTAGAAATCGCATAAGGAGATGTGCTTTATGATTTCTAAAACCAGCCTTTGGACTGTAAAAGCTTTATTGGCCTTGTCCCATCTACCGGCAGGGGAGGCGGAAGGGGTCAACCATATCGCCCAAAAAATCAAGGCCCCGCGCAATTATTTAGGGAAGGTGCTGCAGCGGCTTGTCAAAGAGGGCATTGTGGCCTCCCGCAAAGGCTTGAAGGGCGGCTTTCGTTTATTAAGGACACCGGATACCATTAAATTATTTGATATCGTCAATGCCCTGGAAGATATTGACCATTGGGACGGCTGCTTAATGGGAAATGGTTCTTGCTCAGCAACAGCGCCTTGCTGCGCGCATGACCGCTGGACCACTGTCCGTCGGGCATATCAGGATTTCCTGAAAAATACGACCATTGCCGACCTGGACAGTGGCTAAATTTTTTTAACTACTAATCGCATATGGGAGTGCTAATATTAAACAGGAATTATCTCTAAGCAAGGAGAGAGTCATGGCAAGGTATTGGTGGGCTTTCATTCTGGTGGTGGTTGTGTCCTTCGGTCTCCTGGGATGGCAGGGGGTGGAGATTTATCAGAACAAACCCCCTATCCCTCAAGAAGTGGTCACGACCGGTGGTAAGGTCTTGATGACCAAGGACGATATCCAGAACGGCCAGAATGTCTGGCAGTCCATCGGCGGTATGGAAGTTGGCACAGTCTGGGGCCATGGCGCTTATGTGGCGCCGGACTGGTCAGCCGATTGGCTGCACCGTGAGCTTGTATTTATCCTTAACGATTGGGCCAAGGCCCAAGACGGCACAGCTTTCAAAAACCTTTCTTCCGATAACAAAGCCGTTTTGCTAAGTCGCTTGAAAGCCTTGATCCGCACCAATACCTATGATCCTTCCAAGAACCGTGTCGTCATCGACCCTGTCGAGGCCCGCGCCTTCGATGCCAATCTGACTTATTACAGCGACGTATTTTCCAAGGGACGCTCGGCCTACGCCATGCCTGCCGGGACCATGAGCGATTCGGTCAAATTGCGCCAGCTTTCCGATTTCTTTTTCTGGACCGCCTGGGCCGCTTCCACCAATCGTCCCGGCAAAGATTATACCTACACCATGAATTGGCCGCATGAAGATCTTATCGGCAACCGCCCCACCGGAGGGCTTATTGTCTGGACAGGGGTCAGCATTATCATGTTATTGGGAGGTATCGGGCTCATGGTCTGGTTTTATGGCAGTCAAAAGGGCGAGGGAGAGCCCGAAGTGCCCCGCGAGGACCCCTTCATCCAAGCAGTGCTGACACCCAGCCAGAAGGTGGCCCTGCTTTATTTTGTCGTCGTTGGGCTCCTGTTCGTGTTGCAGATCGTTTGCGGCGTTATCACGGCGCATTATGGGGTGGAGGGTTCCGGATTCTATGGCATACCTCTGGATAAGTGGGTTCCTTATAGCGTGACCCGGACCTGGCATATTCAGTTGGGCTTGTTTTGGATCGCCACAGCCTGGCTGGCTGCGGGTTTATTTATCGGTCCCATCATCGGAGGCAAGGAGCCTAAATTCCAAGGTGTGGGTGTTTTGGCTCTCTTGCTGGCGCTCGCCGCTGTTGTTTTCGGATCCATGGCCGGGGAGTGGATGAGCATTTTCCATAAATTCACAGGCAATGCCTGGTTTTATTGGGGTCATCAAGGTTACGAGTATGTCGATTTGGGGCGGGTCTGGCAATGGGTGCTGTTCGCCGGGCTTATCTTGTGGTTTCTGCTCGTGGCTCGCGCCATCTGGCCGGCCTTGATAAAAGCTGATGAACAAAGGCCTTTGCTGCTCATGTTCACGGTGTCGTTGGTGGCGATTGCCGGATTTTACGGCGCCGGGTTGATGTGGGGCCAGAAGACCTCGCTTCCCGTTATGGAATACTGGCGCTGGTGGGTCATCCACCTGTGGGTGGAGGGCTTCTTTGAGGTATTTGCCACCGTTGCCATTTCCTTCCTGTTCGTCCGCATGAACCTGGTCAAGCCCCTGCATGCAGCCAGGGCCGTGTTGTTTGCCTCCACGATATTTCTGTCGGGCGGGATCGTCGGGACCCTGCACCATTTGTATTTTTCAGGCGCCCCGGTGTCCGTCATGGCCTTTGGGGCCGTGTTCAGCGCGTTGGAGGTGGTACCGCTGGTGCTGGTCGGTTTCGAGGCCTGGGAGAATATTTACCGGGCCCGTACGCTGGGATGGCTGGGCCGGTATAAATGGCCCATCTATTTCTTTGTGGCGGTTTCTTTTTGGAACATGGCGGGTGCGGGGCTGTTCGGCTTCATGATCAATCCGCCCATTGCCTTGTATTACATGCAGGGGCTTAATACCACGCCGCTTCATGGCCATGCCGCACTCTTCGGGGTTTATGGCATGCTGGGCATAGGGCTCATGCTTTTTTGCTTGAGGATCTGCGATTCCGAATCCGATTGGGACGACAGGCTGATCAAGTGTGCATTCTGGTGTCTTAATATCGGGCTTTTCGCCATGTGTGTCTTGAGCCTCTTGCCTGTTGGACTGATGCAGACCTGGGCCAGCGTTGAGCACGGGTATTGGTATGCCCGAAGCAGCGAGTTTCTGCAGATGCCGGTGATCAATGGCTGGCGCTGGATGCGCGTTCCCGGCGACACCGTCTTTGCCCTGGGCGCCTTCGCCGCCATTGCCTTCATGTTCAAGGTGATGATTAATTTTGTAAAAAGCGATAAGAAGTAGTAATCCGTATTCTCACTGCACTTGTCTTGAAAAACCGGGACACATTGATTCTTTTAAAGAAAGCCAATGTGTCCCAGTTTTTTTAATTCACTTTCAAAGGCCCTATGCTATGATAAATTTATGCCTCGGAAAGTAGCAGTGGTCTGTATCATTATGACCATTATAGTGTTCAATGGTCTGCGTTTTTGGAAGTTGGACAGCGTTCCATGCGGTTATCACATCAATGAATTGGGTTCCGCTGTAACGCTTCAATGCCTCTCCCAGGAGGGCTGCGATGCCCAGTCGCGTCCCTGGCCGTTATTCGGCGCCATGACTTACGGACAGGACAAGCCTCCTACCTATATTTATCCCGGTCTCGTTTGGGCCAAACTGTTCGGATTTTCAGTCCCCAGCTTAAGGGCCTTCAGCGCTTTTGTCCTATTGATCGGTATGGCAGGCTTGTTTCTTCTTACTAAAAGATTTTGGGGCCTGTATCCGGCCCTTGCCGTTGTATTGGCCGCGACGTGTTCGCCCTGGAGCTGGGTCGTCAACCGCCAGGCCTTGGAATCTTTTTTTGCGCCGGTCTTTGCCATTTGGGCGCTATATTTTTTCTTAAGGTCTGTGCGCTGGTGGGATTGGGCCCTGGCCGGATTATTCTTTGCAGGAGCGATGTACGCCTATCCGCCGGCCAGACTGCAAATACCTTTGATGATCGGCATGTTAGGGTTTTATGATTGGCGCAGAAGGTCTGGCCCAAAGTCTTCCTGGTTTGCTCTCGGCCTTGTATTTGTTTTGTTGCTGCTGCCTATGGCCGTCATGTACCTGCATGGTTCATTGAACCGGCGCTTCGATGAGATAGGTATTTTCAACCAGGATTTTTTATACGTCTCCGGAGATAGTGAAACTTTTGCGGGACTTCTTGCTATTTTTGCGCATAATTATTGGCTGCATTTCAACCCCCATTTCCTCTTCTTGACCGGCGATGCTTCCTATCTTTATTCAACCAGGCATCTGGGTTTGTTAAGCTGGCTCGATTCAGGGGCACTGCTTATTTTCATCGTTTTCTTGATGCTGGCATTCTTTCGCCGTTCATGGAACGGGAATCCTGTGATAAAATACCGGCGTTGGCTTTTATTCTTGGGCGTCAATTATTTGATCGGCATCGTTCCCTCGGCCCTGACCAACCAGGAACTGCCCAATGCCTTGCGCATGTGCGGCTCATGGCCGTTCATGATGCTGTTTACCGGGTTGATGTGGTTGGCCGCGGCCGAAGTTTTCAGGCCGTGCTGGCCGGCCATGGCCCTGTTGGGCCTATTGGCTGCGGCAGTATTGGCCTGGCAATATTTTTCGATCTATCCTCAAGCAAGCCAGGATGCCTTTGGTTGCCGGGCCAAGAAGATCGCGGAAGAAATACAGGCCCCCGAAGATTGGGTGAGATTTATCGCGGTCATGCACAAGCAGCAATATCATTGCCGGTATTTTGTATGGCAGCGCCTGGGGCTCAACTGTCGCCAGGCCAAGCAGGTCTGTGAAGGCCGGTAAGGATTGAAAGATGGATAAAAACAGGGTAGAGGCTTTCAGCGACGGATTTTTTGCCATCATCATTACCGTCATGGTGCTTGAAATGAAAGCCCCGCACGGGACCGATTTAAGAGCGCTTTTTCCTGTTTTTCCTGTTTTTTTAAGTTACATCCTGAGTTTTATGTATATTGCCATCTACTGGAATAATCACCATCACCTTTTCAAGGCCGTTTCCCATATCAATGGGGCGGTCCTTTGGGCCAATTCCATCCTGCTATTCTGGCTTTCCTTGATCCCATTCCTGAGCGCTTGGATGGGGGAAAATCATTTTTCCCAAGTCCCGGTTGTCTTATACGGTATCGATCTTTTGTTTGCGGCTGTAAGCTATAGTTTTTTAGTTAAGGCGCTTCTTGCGTTTCATGGGAAGAATTCCATCCTGGCCAAGGCCATCGGCAGCGATTCCAAGGGGAACATCTCCATTGTTCTTTATATCCTGGCGCTCTTCCTTTCCTTTGTTCATCCATTAATAGCATGTTTGCTTTATGTAGGAGTGGGGTTTTTGTGGCTGGTCCCTGACCAAAGAATTGAGAAAGCGATCAAATAATTACGGTGAGTCAGGACGAATCATTTGCCAGTTGCTTGACAAAGACGTTTTTAGATAGTACTCTTGTAACGTAAGCCGAAGGGCGATGACGTCCTCTTCTTGAAACAATGATGTTTTTAGGAAGAGGACTTTTTATTTTTATAAGGGACAATGGAGTCCCCTTGAAAAGCAGCGCTGCTTATTCAAGGGGATTTTTTATTTGATATGGATAACAGTGATTACTTAAAAGACTTTTTTGATTTCGCGCCCATTGGTTTTCATATCTTCGGGCGGACCGCAGATTCATGGCCATCAACCAGGCGGAACTGTCCATGATCGGTTACAGCAGGAATGAGATCTTCGGCCGTTGCGGTTTTTACGCGAAGATGCTTCGGGAGGGCTTCATAAAACCAGGAGAAACGATCCGAGTCAGGCGGGATCTAATAAAGGACTTCGAAAACCTTGATGCGCGTGCGGCCGGTGGCGTCCTTGGCTTTGACCACGGGTTTAAAGTACTTTAAGCCGGCCCCGTTGAAGTAGTAGAGCTTCATGAGCATGGAATTGGCCAGCGAGCGGTCCATCAGGCGGGCCACATACTGGCCGTCCTCCTGGTAGAGCAGGACTGAATAGTTCAAATCCCCATCGGGGTTGACATGCTCCTCAACCGTCCCGTCTTTCAGGTAAAAGACGCTGTACGGATGCCCCTGGCCGTATTGGGCGGACTTGATTTTGGCATCCATGGTGTTCATATCGATGACCAAATTCTCACGGAAGATCAATTGATCATTATCCTTGCCTAGAAGAGGCAGGGATTCGCTGTATTTGGGCATGCCGCCCTCGGTGTTCCAAAGAAAATTAATGAAATCCCTGGAGCCGCGCGGGGGGACCTTTTTTAACATTGAGGGATGGTCGTTGATCTCCTCCATCTTTTTGATGTTCCAGCGGCCGCTGAAGGCAATCATCGCGTTGTCCTGGACCAGTTCGGTGTAGACCAGCACATAGCTGTGCGGTTTTTTCCCGTGGGTCATGGATAAAAGTGTTTGGATTTGGTCCCGGTCGAGAATGCCCTTGAGGGTTTGGGCCGCCTGTTCTTTGTCTTGGGCGGCAATAGCGGACAGCAGGGCGGCGGCATCTGACAACTTTAAACCGCATTTGACCAGGTATTGGGCCGCCCGGTTGTCGCTCGAATCCAGCATGCGCAGGATGCCGCGGGCCTGCGCTTCATCCTGGCTTAGGAACATTTTACCCATCCAGTAACCGGCAGCACTTTGGTCCAGGGAGGCCCCGTCGAAGACAACGGCCCGGTTGGCGATGCCTTTGATGAAGTGGCCCGGCGCCCACCAGGTGTTGATGATGCTGTCGGCAGGCGTATCGGTCTTGATCTTCGTCAGGGCTTCGTCCCAGGTCGAATTGAAAATGGGGGTCAGGACAGTGCGAATATCCTTGTTGGCATTAAACAGGGTCAAGGCAACCAAAATCCCGGCCAGGGGCAGGCCGACCGTCTTGAGCTTAATAAACCGGTTGACGGCAGCGGTCGCCAGGATGCTTAAAGGCAGGGTGGCAAAAAGAACAAAGCGTTCACCAAGCGTACTCAGGACCATGGTGGCCGCCAGGAAGACCGTGAGGATCAGGGTATCGATGGCCTTGGGCTGACGGAAATTTTTAAGGCTGATTCGCAGGCAATAGATCCAGCCGCCGAAGCCCAACAGCATAAAGACTGGTCCTCCGGCTGATTTGGTGATATCGGCCAGGCTTTCCTTTTTTAGTTCGCCGACGGTCATGAACTGGTCGGGCCAAAGGTCGATCCCCCGGTGGGTAAATTTCACCAGTTCCCCGAAGCCTTCCTTAAAAAGAATAAAGAAATCCTGGAAGGAAAAGCAGACACTGATGATAAAAAGGCAGCTTGCCGTCAACAGCCCCAGGAAAGCCAGGTTCTGACGGGCATGGGACCGATCTTGTTTTATGAAAAAGTTGTAAAAGGCGGCGGCCGCACCGCAAGCTGCCGCGAGCAGGAAGGAAAATCCCCAGCCTTGCCAAAACAGGCCGTAAACGGCAACGACCACCCCGGCCGCGATGGACCACAGGATCATGCTTTTTTTAGAACTTGGCCGCAAAGCCAGGAAAAGACAGCCTAATAATAACAGGATAAAAAGGATGCAGTAAGGGTCGGTGCGGTACCAACCCAGGGCGCCGCGTTTGAGGTTGATAGGGGCCATGATCAGCATCAATGCCCCCACGAAGGAAGACACCACGGAAAATTGCAGCACCCGGCCCACCCATAAAAAGGCGGCGATGACAAGGACATAGGTAAAAAGGGGCGTGTACGCCAGGGCTGACATCAAGGGAATATGCGGATCAAAGAGCCGCATCAATTTGTAAACGGCAAAGCCCCAGTAAGGGTGCAGGGTGAAGGGCTGCCAGGCGCCGTAAGGCGCGCACATCAGCGGATTGAAATATTTGCTTCCTTTAATAATATCGGCGATGCGGCCCTTGTCCACCAGGTTCTGGGTCAAATTATAAAAATCATAACCGTCTGATTCCAGCAGGTAGATCTTTTGGCGCTCATGGGACTGCCGGCTTAGACCGATGGTCACCTTATCAATGGCTTCCATGACCCGTTGATTCTGCGTATGCAGGGTTTCGTTGAGCTTTTCTTCGGCCAGACGGTTGGCGATTGCCGGAGGCATGGCCGGCTCCTGGGTGAGGATCTGCGACAGATAGGTTTGCTTGATTTTGTAAAGGACGAGCAGGGTGGCCTGGTCGCGGGTATTGTCCCACAGGTGCACCCGCAGGGGATAAAGGCGCACGTAGCAGCTGACCACGGCCAGGATAAGCCATGCCACGACCCATGGCCAGAGTTTGAATTTCTTAGTACTCATCGTCATGTGTAGGAGGATTATGGCACATTTCTGCGATATTGCAAATATTGCTGGTGGATTTTGTTGGAGGCAATGGCTATACTGGAGTTTGGCTGGGATTCCCTCTTGGCCATGACCATGCCCAGCAGCCGCCCCTGCCTGTCAAGGATGGGTCCACCGCTGTCGCCGTGATTGAGATCAAGGTCCAGTTCCAGGAAATCATTGGTCAAGGTCGTGCGGTCCCGGAGAATGCCTTTGATATGTCCGGACATGATGGACCGGTTGTCATAATCCGAATTGCCGACAGCCAGGATGTCCTGGCCGACACCCACCAGCGAAGAGTCCGCCCAGGCGACACTGGGCAGGGGGTGCGGGGGATGGATACGCAGGAAACTGAAATCATAGGCGCCATTGGCATAAAGCACCTTGGCCGACAGCTTCGTGCCGTTGGGCAGGATGACAAAAATAAAAGGGGCATCGATGATCGTGTGGGTATTGGTCACGATGATCCCAGAAGGGTCGATGACCAGGCCGGCGGCCTTACGGTAATAGGTGGCCAGGTGGGGCGGGTTGGTGTGCGTCACCCTGGTCAGCTGTGTTTGCACGGTCACGATGGATTTTTCCGTCTGATGGATACGGTCAATGAGATTGCCCCCGGCCCAGGCACAGGGGGCTGCCAGGAGCAGCATTAAGGTGATCGAGATGTTATTTAATATTCTTGACGGTTTTGGCATAACCGTTTAGTATTTTCTCATAAATTTTTATGAATAAAATAAATATTAGGGCTTATAATCCCGGGGATCGCACGGCCTTACGGAACCTTTGTTGCGATGTGGCGGACCGGGGCGGCCCCATCGAGAATTTTTTCCCCGACCGTGAAGTGGCCGCGGACTTATTGACCCGATATTACACGGATTACGAGCCGGAATCGACCTTTGTGGCCACCCGTGAGAACCGCCTGGTGGGCTATGTCAACGGCTGCACGGACAACCGGCGATACGGTTTGGTGATGTTCTGGCTTTTAGGGCCGGCGGTGCTGGCCAAGGCATTTAAACGCGGGCTTTTTTTCCGGCCGGAAATCCACCAGCTGCTCGGCACGGTATTGAAAAATTGGCGCCGGATCTTTGTCTGGCGAAAAAGGTCCTTCCACAGCCACCAGGGGCATTTGCATATCGGGATCGCTGCCGAAGCCCGCGGCCAGCAGG
Organism: Candidatus Omnitrophota bacterium; assembly: GCA_028870995.1. Taxonomy (GTDB): domain Bacteria; phylum Omnitrophota; class Gorgyraeia; order Zapsychrales; family Fredricksoniimonadaceae; genus JABDGZ01. The sequence goes on from JAGWOI010000005.1 coordinate 30,656, forward strand.
TGGGGAGGCAGCTGGTTGACATACTGGCAGCCCACGCCGAAGGCAAGGGCATCACGGAACTAGCGGCCTCCGTGCATGAAGCCAATACGGCGGCTAGGCATTTTTTCCAAAAATTGGGGTTTACGGTTGCCGAATCTTATCCGATGGTGGCCATCCGTGACGGCAGGGAGGAGCATTACCGCTCGTTATTGTATGTCAAATCGATCAAGACATCTCATTAAGGCCCTTACCGCCATTTTGCTGGTTTTAAGGGTCAGCGTCGGGTGGACAGACCCTCTGACCAAGCTCACCTTGTCGCCCACGGACCGGATTCTGGTCCTGGCGCCCCATCCTGACGATGAAGTTCTGGGAACGGCCGGCGTGATCCAGCAGGCCGTGGCCATGAAGCTTCCTGTCAAGATCGTCTTTCTGACCAACGGCGATGCCAATGAATGGTCATTCCTGCTCTACCGCAGGCATCCGGTGGTTTTTCCCCGCGCTATGGAAGCAATGGGATTGGTTCGGCATGATGAAGCCGTCAATGCCGACAGGATATTAGGGGTCGATCGCAAGGACTTGGTCTTTTTGGGTTACCCTGATTTCGGCACGCTCAATATGTGGTATTATCACTGGGGCAAGCGTCCCCCGTTTCGGAGTTTGACGACCCACGCGGCAGCTGTACCTTACAAGATCGCCTATGATTACGGCGCGCCTTACAAAGGAGAATCCGTCCTTCAAGACCTTAGGACCATTTTAAAGGATTTCAAGCCCACCAAGATTTTTGTCTCTCATCCGGCGGACCATAACGGGGACCATCTGGCATTCTATCTTTATTTACGGGTGGCCATGTGGGAAGAGGGGATGGATGACAGTATTCCCGTCTATACTTACCTCGTTCATTATTTGGGTTGGCCCAAACCCAAAGGATTCCATCCCGAGAAGGACCTGGTTCCTCCGGAAGCCTTGAAAGACAATGAGCATTGGTTGCAATACCATTTGAGCGTGGCGCAGTTCGAAAACAAGGAAAAGGCCCTGCAGGCGCACAAGAGCCAGTACTTTTCCAGCCCGCGCTACCTTATGTCTTTTATAAAATTCAACGAACTTTTTGCCGAAATTTCACCGCTGCGGATCGGCGCGAATGAGGACATGCCCATCATGTCCCGGCAGAATAAATTAACAACAGGCATCGAATTACCGGAAGAATTGAATGACCGCGAGCGCCTGGCCTTCATCGGCATCGACTGGAAATCCCTGCGCCTGGAATCCGGTAAATTGATCGTCACCATCGGCCTTAGCAAGCCCCTGGCTGAGGATGTGGAGGCGTCGATCTACTTTTTCGGTTACAATAAGGACGTCCCTTTTGGCCAGATGCCCAAGATCAATGTGCACTTGGGGGTTTTAAGTTACAGCGTCTATGATCAGAACCGGCGGTTGAACCAGCAGGTGGTACAGGTGGCCAGAAATGCCAGGGAGGTGACCATCACGGTGCCTTTGAAATTGCTGGGAGATCCGCAAAAGATTTTGACCAGCGCCAGAACGGCCTTGGGCAATTTGCCCCTGGATAATTCTTCCTGGGTGATGCTGGAGCTCCAAAGCCAAGCTGCTCCACAAGGAGGTGCGTCATGAAATTACTGTATACGAAAACTTCTCCCTACGCCCGCAAGGCAAGGGTCATTGCCCTGGAAAAGAACATCCCCTTGGAATTGGTGGATGAGGACCTGCAGAAAAAATCCCAGCGGCTGCTGGATGCCAACCCATTGGGAAAGGTCCCAACGCTGGTCCTGGATGACGGAACCACGGTCTTCGACAGCCCGGTGATCTGCCAGTACCTGGACGGTCTCAATGGCCAGGTCATCATGATCCCCCGGGATATACCGGGGCGCTTTGAAGTGTTGAAATGGGAGGCCTTTGCCGACGACTTGACGGCCTCGGCGATCAACCTTTACAGGGAAAAAGTCCGCCATCCCCAGGATTTTAACAAGGAATTTATTGCCGCCGGGGAAGCCGGCATCGGCCGGGCCTACACCTATATAGAAAATAATCTTCACCGGCTTCAGATTTTTAATCTGGCGCCTGTGGCCGTGGCTTCCGCCATCGGCTATATCCATCTGCGCCTGCCTCATTTGAAGGTGCAGGGTGATGTGCAGCAATGGTTCGAAGTGATTTCCAAACGGCCCAGCATGGCGCAAACGATCCCGGCGGTCCAGTGATGAGCCCTCTCAAATTTAATTTCCGGTACAACCAGCCCGTCAAGCTTCCTAACGGGCGCGTCACGCGCATTAATTTGATCAACCATCCGGGCGCAGTCATCATCGCGCCATTTTTAAACAAGAAGACGGTAGTCATGATGCGCCAGTTCAGACCGGTGCTTAAAAAATATATCTATGAACTACCCGCCGGCACCATCGATCCTGGAGAACGGCCTGTCCGCTGCGCCCGGCGTGAATTGTTGGAAGAGACCGGCCTTAAAGCGGGGCTGCTGGCCAAGCTGGGCGCCATCTATCCGGTGCCTGGTTATTCGACGGAAGTCATCCATATTTTTAAGGCCGAGCAACTGACCATGACCCAAGCCCAGCCTGAAGATTATGAGGTCATCGACATCATGCCCATGAGCAGGTCCGAGGTGCGCGCACTCCTCAAAAAGGGCAAGCTCATGGATGCCAAGAGCATTTGCGCTCTGGTTTTGTGCGGATGGTTATAAAATTCTCCCATTTTTTTAAGCAATATGCTTCATCGCTGACTCTCCTGGGCGGCATTTTGTCCGGCTGCATCCTGGGCCTAGTTTTTAAGGAAAAAGCCGCAATCTTCAAGCCCCTGGGCGACATTTTTCTCAATCTGCTTTTTACTATCGTCGTACCGCTGGTATTTTTTTCCATAGCTTCGGCCGTGGCTTCCATGAATAATTTGCGGCGTCTGGGGTCGATCGTCCTGTGGATGATGGTGGTCTTCACCGTCACAGGCATCATCGCCTCCGTCCTGATGTTGATCGCGGTACAGATTTATCCGCCCGCCCAGGGCATCAGCGTCACCTTGCCCAGTCATGTCCATTTCCAGCAACTCAATGCAGCCGACCAGATGGTCAAGGCCTTCACGGTCTCGGATTTTGCCGATCTGTTTTCCAAGAAGAACATGTTGGCCCTCATCATTTTCGCCTTGCTGATCGGTTTAAGTGCCTGCACGCTGGGAGAGAAGGCTAGGGCTTTCACTTCATTCCTGATGTCCGGCAACGAAGTCATGATGAAGGCCATTGCCTACATCATGTGGTACGCGCCCATTGGATTAGGGGCTTATTTTGCTTATCTCATCGGTGTGCTTGGGCCCCAGCTGTTGGGCACCTATGTGCGCGCTATGATCCTTTATTATCCGGTTTCCATGGCTTATTTTTTTATCGGTTTTTCCTTTTATGTTTTCTTGGCTTCGGGCATCAGGGGATTACGGGTTTTCTGGCCTAACATCATGCCGGCAGCGGTGACGGCCCTCGCCACGGCAAGCAGCATGGCCACCATTCCCGTCAATCTGGAGGCTGCCGAACGCGCCGGTGTGCCGCAGGATATCCGGGAGATGGTCATCCCTATCGGCTCGACCATCCACATGGACGGTTCCTGCCTTTCCGCGGTGCTTAAGACCGCAGTGCTTTTCGGGTTGTTCCATATGAATTTTGCTTCGCCCTGGGCCATGGTCACGGCAGTGGGGGTGGCACTGTTAAGCGGTACGGTGATGAGCGGCATCCCCGGCGGCGGCTTCCTGGGAGAGCTTATGATCGTCACGCTATACGGCTTCCCTGTTGTTGCCATGCCCATTATTTCCATGATCGGCACACTTGTCGATCCTCCGGCCACCATGGTTAATGCCATCGGAGACAATGTCAGCAGCATGCTGGTGGCCCGTATCCTGGGCGGTAAAGATTGGATGACCCTGCCATGAAGATTGCCATTATCGGGGCCGGACCGGCCGGCCTTACCGCTGCTTATGAGTTGACCAAGGCAGGCAAACAAGTCGAGGTCTTTGAGGCAGGAAATCTGCCCGGCGGCATGGCCAAGACCATCCGTTTATGGAACCAGCATGTCGATACCGGCCCTCATCGTTTTTTCAGTAAGGACAAAAGGGTCAATGAGCTGTGGCTGGAGGTGGTGGGCCGGGATTACCGCATCGTCGAGCGCCTGACACGGATTTTTTACCAGCAGAAATTTTATTTTTATCCGTTAAATCCTTTAAATGTCTTAAGAAACATGGGATGGGGGCAAGCCGCCGTCTGTGTCGGGGATTACCTCAAAGAAATGGCCGTGCCCACCCGGCTTGACGGCAGTTTTGAGACATGGGTGACGCGGCGTTTCGGCCGCCGTCTGTATGAAATCTTTTTTAAGCCTTACAGCGAAAAGCTCTGGGGGCTTCCTTGCAGCGAACTTGATGATGATTTTGCCGCTCAAAGGATCAAAAAGCTGTCTTTGTTCGAGGCCTTGAAAAATGCCATCGTCAAAGACAGAAGGCACCGGACGCTTGCCGACCAATTCGCCTACCCCAATAAAGGCACAGGCATGGTGTACCAGCGCATGGCGGACTATGTGACAGGACACGGAGGGGCCATTGTTTATAAAACGCCCGTGGAAAAAGTCATGTTTGATGAGGGCAAGGGATGGGCGGTGGATGCTGTGGGCGGCCGGTCTTTCGGGGGTTACACCCATCTGATTTCCACCATGCCGTTGTCTTTGCTCATCAAGTGTCTGAATCATGTGCCTTCAGCCGTCAGCCAGGCCGCCGCGTCGCTGCGTTTTAGGAATACAATCCTGATCTATTTGAACGTGGACAGCGATGATCTTTTTCCCGACCAGTGGATTTATGTTCAGTCCCCGGAATATAAGACCGGGCGGCTGACCAATTTCAGGAATTGGGTGCCTGATATTTACGGCGATGAGAAAAGCACCATCTTGCTTGCCGAGTTTTGGTGTAATGACGGCGAGGCCCTCTGGCAGGAATCGCCGGAGAATCTGATCGCTCTAGCTGCTGCCGAGTTAAAACAAATGGGTTTCGGCAATGCCAGGATCCTGGATGGTCATGTAGAAAGGATTCCTCGCTGTTATCCCATTTATTACAAAGGATATAAAAATGACCTAAAAGTCATCCAAGAATACCTGGATACGATCCCAGGCTTAAGCGTCATCGGACGCTACGGCGCGTTTAAATACAATAATCAGGACCACAGCATTCTTATGGGGATTGAGGCGGCTGCCAATATTTTGAGGTCGGAGAAGAAAGACCTTTGGGCCATCAATACTGATTTTGAAGAGTACCAGGAGTCGTTCATCATCACCAGGCAGGGACTGGTCAGGGAATAATATAATGAAATCCGTCATCAAGGAATTCCATTCCCGCCGCAGCCTGTATTGCCTAATCATTGGTGTTCTTAATGAAGGCGGCCGGTTCACGCGACAACTGAAACAACTGGCAAACCTCTCGTATGGGGTAGATATCATTATTGCCGACGGGGGGAGCACTGACGGAGCCACGGATCCGGAACGGTTGGCCGGCCTGGTCCAGTCCTTGGTGAAGGACGAAAGCGGTCGAGGGTTAAGCGCTCAATACCAGTCAGCCATAAGTTACGCGCTGTCCAAGGGCTACGAAGGCTTGATCCTGGTGGATGGCAACGGCAAGGACGGGATGGAGGCCATCCCCCGGTTCATCGCAGAATTATACCGGGGGATAGATCTGGTCCAAGGTTCCCGTTTTTTACCGGGAGGTTCTTGTCGTCATACACCTTTGTTGCGGTTGGCAGGCATAAGGATGGTCTTTTCGCCCTTGATGAGTTTGGCCAGTGGTTTTGCTTATACAGATGCGATCAACGGATTTAAAGGGGTCAGCCGCCGGTTATTGCTTCATCAGGATTTTAAGCCTTTGCGCCGGACGTTAAGCCGGGGCTACCGGCTGCAGTATTATATCAATTACCGTGCTCCGCGTTTAGGACGGGTGATGGAAATCCCGGTGGCGAGGGAGTATCCTGCCGGCGCGAAAAAGATCACTAAAATCCGCGGGCTGCGGTCCCATGGAAGCATCCTTTTGGAATTATGCCGTGTTTGCCTGGGGTTTTATAATTAATCATCATAAAGACCGTTGGAATTATCGCTTGATAATGTGGGTCTTTTGTTTGCTGGCACAGGGATGCTGCGCCGCTGTTCCCCCTGCGTTGTTGAAGCTGGATCCTTCAGTACGGCAGGCCGTGGTGGTGCACCCGGTGGCGAAATGCCGGGCCCAACTGGGCGCGTGGCAAAAACAGGCGCGTTGGAGGCGCATCTATTTCGTTTCCGCGGTGATCGGCAGAAACGGTCTGGCCCTGCCGGGGAAGAAAAGAGAAGGCGATGGTAAAACGCCGTCGGGCATTTATCCGCTGGGGCCGGCTTTTGGATACGCGCCCGCAATAGCTACAGGGCTCGACTACAAAGAAGCAGGGGATCTTGATTTTTGGGTGGATGATCCGCACTCCATGCAATATAATCAATGGGTAAGCGGCATACCTTACGCCAAATCATTCGAACGCCTGAAGCGTTCTGATGATCTTTATCAGTATGCGGTTGTCATTGGGTATAATACAGATCCCATCATCCCCGGTGCAGGGAGTGCTATTTTTTTACATGTGTGGCGGCGTTATGACAGCCCAACGGCGGGGTGTGTTGCGGTCAATCAAAAGAACATGCGCCGAATCCTGCACTGGCTTAACCGGCGCGATCAACCAGTCATCATCCTGGAGTAAAACGAATGCCTGATAATCAAACCATCAATGCTATCTTAAGCTCATACGGAATCTCCGGCCTCGCGGGCGGCGGGGGCTTCAGCCTGTGGAACCTTTTGTGGGGCACGGTGTTCGGGATCATCGGCTGGATGGCCTTCCTGCGCGGCCGCCGTGAAGCAAATTGGCGGGCCATGGTGATCGGCATTGCGCTGATGGTTTACACTTTCTTTGTGGGCAACACCTGGCTGGTCTTTATCATCGGGACAGCCTTGACCGCCGCCCTATATTTTTGGAGGGAATAGCCATGAGTTCAAAAATTTTGCGTTTCGCCGTCATCCTTGCCGGGTGCGGCAACAAGGACGGCGCTGAAATCCATGAATCGGTCCTGACGCTTTTGGCCATTGACCGCCAGGGGCATCAATACCAGTGTTTCGCGCCCGACGTGCCGCAGGCCCGTGTCCTTAATTTCCTGACCAATGAGGAAATGAAGGACAAGCGCAATGTGCTTCTTGAGGCGGCCCGCATCGCCCGCAGCAAAATAAAACCTTTATCCGAGTTTAACCAGAAAGATTTCGACATCCTGGTCATGCCTGGCGGCAATGGGGTGGCGTATAATCTTTGCACCTTTGCTGTCGATGGTGATACAATGAAAATTCTACCGCAGGTGGCTATGTCCCTGCGGTCCATGCATGAGGCGGGCAAGCCTATCGGCGCCCTTTGTATAGCGCCGGTCATTATTGCCAAACTTTTTCCCAAGGCTAAGGTAACCTTCGGGAAGGATGAAAAGATCAATGCCATGTTCCGCAAATCGGGGACAACCGCGGTGAATACGGATGAGCGTGGCATCGTTGTCGATGAGGCGCATAAAATCGTCACCACTCCTTGTTACATGCTGGATGCGCGCGTCAGCGCCCTTGCTGAGGGTATCGATAAACTCGTTGGTAAACTGGTTGAAATGGTGTAAAAATTTATGCGTATCCTGGTCATTGAAGATGAAGTCAAAATAGCTCAATTCATCAAACGGGGTTTAAAGGAAGAAGGTTATGCCGTTGATGTGGCCGTTGACGGCGAGGAAGGCCATTTTATGCTAAGCTCCAATGATTATGACGCCATCATCCTTGATTTGATGCTGCCCAAAATCGACGGGCTTACCCTTTGCCGGCGATTGCGCCAGGAGGGCGACCAGGTGCCCATCATCATGCTGACCGCCAAGGACACGGTCAAGGACAAGGTCAAGGGGCTGGACATGGGCGCTGACGATTATTTGCCAAAACCTTTCGCCTTCGAGGAGTTGCTCGCCAGAGTGCGCGTTTTGTTGCGTAAAAAAGACAGCCGGGTGCAGACCCAGTTGAGGGTGGATGACCTTTGCCTGGACTTGTTGACCCACAAGGTCACCAGGTCTGAAAAGGACATTGACCTGACCGTCAAAGAATTTGCCCTGCTGGAGTACCTGATGCGTAACGCCGGCAATATCGTCACCCGCACCATGATTTCCGAGCATGTTTGGGACATCAATTTCGACACCTTTACCAACGTCATTGATGTTTACATCAATTACTTACGTAATAAAGTCGACAGCGGTTTTGACAATAAAATGATCCATACCGTACGCGGTAAAGGGTATCTGCTTAAAAAGACCGCGGCCCCCTAAAAGACAATGCCCCTGCATTCCATCCGCTTTAAGATCGTCTTGTGGCACATGCTGATCCTGTCCCTGGCCCTGCTTATCTTCGGGATGGTGCTTTACCATAATTTTTACCTAAAGATCGCCAGTGACACGGACGATATCCTGCGCTCCCGTGCCAAGGGTTTCGAGCAGTCCATCAATACATTCTGGGAAGCGGAAAGCATGGCCATTGCCCAGGGCAATAAAAGGGTGCATTTTACCAAGGAGGACAACATCAATTTCATCCGCCTGGCCAGGCGCTGGGTGGAGGAGAAAATCAACGACCCTGAATTGATCAATACCACCATCCGCATCTTTGATGCCCACGGCAATCCCATTGCTTCCACCAGAAATATTCCCGTAGAGCATCTGAATATGCGCATTTTTAATGAAGTCAAGAAAGGCGCCGACTATTACGGAAACGCCTATCTCGTGGTTGATGACAAGCCTGTCTCTTTCAGAATGGTCACCACCCCTGTCATGGAGAACAAGAGACTGGCCTATATCGTTCAGGTGGCCAGCCCTTTGTCCCAGTTCCATAATGCACTGCGCAATTTGCGTTTTTCCCTGCTTTTCCTGCTGCCGCTGACCATCATCCTGACGGGGTTGAGCGGTGTTTTTCTTGTCCAGATGACCTTGAAACCGGTGGACCAGATGATAGAGACCATCCATCAGATTACTGCCGAAAATTTGAAAATGCGCCTTAAGATCCCCGGCACACGGGACGAAATCGAGTCGCTGGCCAGGACCTTCAATCAGATGATCGCCCGCCTTGATGAGGCTTTCACCACACAACGCCAGTTTATGGAAGACATTTCCCATGAGCTTAAGACACCATTGTCCATATTGAAGGGGGAGTTGGAAGTGACCCTGAAAAAGATCCGGTCAGCCCAGGAGTATGAGGCGTCCTTACAGAGTATCCTGGAAGAGGTCGATAGTCTGGTGGGAATTGTAGGAAATCTTCTGACCCTGGCGCGCTTCGATTCCAAAACTACCGTACTGGATGCCCGCCGGCTGGACCTTAATTTATTGGTCAAGGACGCGGTGGAAGTCGTCCAGGTGCTGGCCAGCCAAAAAGGCATCACGCTTCAATATAACGGTGCCCATACCGTGGAGGCAGTGGTGGACAAGAACCAGGTCAGGAGAATGGTTCTTAATATTTTGGACAATGCCATTAAATACACCCCGGCGGGCGGGAAAATTTCAGTGGACCTGCGCCGGCAGGGGGACACCGTAGATATTGACATCGCAGATACAGGTATCGGTATTCCTCAAAGGGACCTGCCTCATATTTTTGACCGGTTCTACCGCGTTGACAAGTCCCGCAGCAGCACCGGTTTCGGGTTGGGTTTAAGCATTGCGCAATCCATCGCCGCCGCGCATGGGGGCAGGCTTACGGCCAGGGCCAATATCCCTCAAGGGACCGTCTTTACCATCTCTCTGCCGGTAAAATCCGGCGGCGACAAGGCGGAGGCCCTTCTCAAGCATGAGGGGGCTAAGGTTATAGAATTTTAATTCTATTCTAATTATCGTTTAATCTTGGAATATTTAAACTAATCTCTCATATGAGATCAGTCTTCTTTATTTTAGCGGTATTGGCCTTGTCCAGTTCGAGAAGCTGGGCCTGGTTGGATGACCCGGCCATGGCCGCATCTGTTATTGAAAGTACGCGTACCATTTCGGGCGGCGTGGTTAAATCCGTTTCTTGGGCTGACCCAACCAAGGAGACAAAGTCTGAAATTGTGGTGACTGACCCTTCCCGAAAGACCACGCACGTTGTCATTACCGGCACCACCACCCTCTGGGGTGCTGATGACAAGGCGATTATGCCCGATAAAATCCGGCCCAGGGCCCGCGTGAATGTCATTTATTTCACCACCCCCGAAGGCATCAATATCGGCCAATCCGTCAAGGTCCTTAAATAGCCAACCTTCCTTCCGGCATTGACATATCAAAAGCCTTTCTATATAATCAAAATTTCAATCTAAAGGCCTAAGGAAAAGGTGTTATGGGACAAACAATGTTTGAGAAAATATGGCAGGACCACTTGGTCAGGGAGTCCCAGGGGGATACTTCCCTAATATATATAGACCTGCACCTGGTGCATGAAGTGACCAGTCCCCAGGCTTTTGCGGCCTTACGGGAGAACAGCAGGCCCGTGCGCTGTCCGGCCAAGACCGTGGCCACCATGGACCATAACGTGTCCACCAGGACCAAGGATATCACCCGAGTGGAAGCCACTTCCCGCACGCAGATGGAAACCCTGTCCAAGAATTGCCGTGATTTCGGTATCAAGGTGTACGATTTTGCTGACAAGGACCAGGGCATCGTGCATGTCATCGGCCCTGAGCAGGGCCTGACTCTGCCCGGCATGACCATTGTCTGCGGCGATTCGCATACCGCCACCCATGGCGCTTTCGGTGCCCTGGCCTTCGGCATCGGCACCTCCGAGGTGGAGCATGTGCTGGCGACCCAGACCCTGCAGCAAAACAAGCCCAAGACCATGCTGATCAATATCGACGGGAAATTGGCCAGGGGGGTTGTGTCCAAGGACATTATTTTATATATTATCGGTCTTATCGGCACCGCCGGGGGTACAGGTTATGTCATTGAGTATGCAGGTTCGGCGATCAGAGACCTGTCCATGGAAGCCCGCATGACGATTTGCAATATGTCCATCGAGGCCGGCGCCCGTGCCGGGATGATCGCGCCTGACGAAACGACCTTTAATTACATCATGGGCCGGGATTTCGCGCCCAAAGGCCCTGATTGGACCAAGGCCGTGGCTTACTGGAAGACCCTGCCCAGCGACAAGGACGCCAAATTCGACAAGGTCATTAACATCAGGGCCGAGGACATCGGTCCCATGGTGACCTGGGGCACATCGCCGGGGCAGGTGACCGCTGTCGATGGGATAGTGCCTGATCCGGAAGCCATGAAGGACCCGGTTGAACGCGCCGCGGCCAGGAACGCGCTGAGCTATATGGATTTGAAACCCGGCACGAAAATGACGGATATCAAGATCGATAAGGTCTTTATCGGCTCCTGCACCAACGGACGCATTGAGGACCTGCGCGCCGCGGCCCAGATCGTACAGGGCCGCCGGGTGGCTCCGGGTATTGAAGCGATCGTGGTGCCCGGATCAGGGCGTGTCCGCCTTCAGGCAGAGAAAGAAGGCCTGGACAAGATATTTATCAATGCCGGCATGGAATGGCGCTTTGCGGGCTGTTCCATGTGTCTGGGCATGAACGACGACCAACTGAAGAAGGGGGAGCGTTGCGCCTCCAGCAGCAACCGCAACTTCGAAGGCCGGCAGGGGCCGGGCGGCCGCACCCACTTAATGAGTCCCCAAATGGCGGCCATCGCCGCCCTGGAAGGCAAAATCACGGATATCCGCATAACAAGCGAGCGTACGACTTAAAGAAAGCATTACCAAGGAAGGAACAGGGAATCTTGCAACCGTTTAAAACGCATACAGGCATTGCAGCACCCTTGGACCGCGTCAACGTGGACACCGACGCCATCATTCCCAAGCAGTTTTTAAGGAAGATTGAAAAGGCCGGTTTCGGTAAACATCTTTTTCACGAATGGCGCTTTACGGATTATGAGGGCACCAAGGAGAACGCGGATTTTATTTTAAACCAGCCAACCTACCGCAAGGCCACCGTTTTGTTGGCGCGTGATAATTTCGGTTGCGGTTCCAGCCGTGAGCATGCGCCATGGGCCCTGGGTGATTTTGGTTTTAAGGTGATCATTGCGCCATCCTTTGCCGACATTTTTTATAACAACTGCGTGAAGAACGGTATTTTATTGGTGCGCTTGAGTTCCAAGGAGGTGGATGAGATTTTTGCTTTTTTAGGAAAGAACAAAGGCGCCGTGATTAGTGCTGATTTACCGGCACAGACCGTGACAGCAGGGCAGAAGACTTATAAATTCCAAATTGATGCATTTAATAAAGAATGCCTTTTGAAGGGCCTGGATTCGATCGGCTGGACCCTGCAATACCAGGACAAGATCGCTGCTTACGAAAATAAACTTAAATCCGAGCACCCGTGGCTTATGAGGGCCTAAACATGTCTGAGATCAGAAAATTTTCTTCCCTGGTTGTCGACGGCAATGACCGTGCGCCCAACCGTTCCATGCTGAGGGCCACCGGTTTTAAAGATGAGGATTTCCAAAAGCCGCAGATCGGCATTGTTTCCACCTGGAGCATGCTGACACCCTGCAATATGCACATCAACGAATTGGCCGACAAGGCCGTTGAGGGTACGGACGCTGCCGGCGGCAAGGGCATTATTTTCGGCACCATCACCGTGGCGGACGGCATTTCCATGGGCACCGAAGGCATGAAATATTCGCTGGTGTCCCGCGAGGTGATCGCCGATTCTGTTGAGACCGTCGCAGGCTGCGAGGGTTTTGACGGCCTGGTGGCTGTTGGAGGCTGCGATAAAAACATGCCAGGCTGCCTGATCGCCATGGCCCGCCTGAACCGTCCGTCGGTATTTGTGTACGGCGGCACCATTCTTCCCGGCTGCTATCACGGGCAGAATGTTGATATCGTTTCCGTGTTTGAGGCTGTGGGCAAACATGCGGCGCAAAAAATTTCTGATCATGAATTAAAAGAGATCGAAAGCTGTGCCATTCCCGGCCCCGGCTCCTGCGGCGGGATGTACACGGCCAATACCATGGCCAGCGCCATCGAAGCGTTAGGGATGAGCCTGCCCAACAGTTCCATGCAGATCGCGGTATCCCGCGAAAAAGAACTGGATTGCTTTAATGCGGGCCAGGCCGTATTGAATTTGTTGAAATTAGGGATCAAGCCCCGGGATATCCTGACCAAGAAAGCTTTTGAAAACGCCATTACCGTGGTGACGGCCCTGGGCGGATCGACGAATGCGGTCCTGCATCTGTTGGCCATTGCCGATGCTGTCGGCGTCAAATTAACGCTGGATGATTTTACCCGGGTGGGCAAGAAGGCGCCGGTGCTGGCTGATCTTAAGCCCAGCGGCCGCTTTGTGGCGGCGGAATTGGCCGCCATCGGCGGTTTGCTGCCCTTGATGAAGATGCTTTTGGACAAGGGGCTGCTGCACGGCGATTGCCTGACCGTGACCGGCAAAACCGTGCGCGAAAATTTAGCGAATGTAAAATCATACCCTGCAGGCCAAGAGATCATCAGGCCTTTTGAGAACCCTATTAAAAAGGAAGGTCACCTGGTCATTCTGTACGGCAATCTCGCCAGCGAAGGGGCTGTGGCCAAGATCACCGGCAAGGAAGGGCTGGTTTTTACCGGTCGTGCCAAAGTTTTTGATTCTGAAGAAGCGGCCCTTAAAGCCATTTTAGACGGCAAGGTTGTCAAAGGCGATGTGGTGGTGGTGCGTTATGAAGGCCCGCGCGGCGGTCCGGGCATGCGCGAGATGCTTTCTCCCACATCCGCCATCATGGGCAAGGGGCTTGGCAAGGACGTGGCCCTGATCACCGATGGACGTTTTTCCGGCGGCAGCCACGGCTTTGTGGTGGGGCATATTACGCCTGAAGCATTTAACGGCGGGCTTTTGGGGATCATCAAAAATGGCGATACCATCACCATCGATGCCGCCAAGCGGCAGATCAATCTGGATTTGCCGGCGGCGGAAATCAAAAAACGTCAAAAGGCATGGAAGCAGCCCAAGCCCAGATATACCAAAGGGGTTTTGGCCAAATACGCTAAACTTGTCACCAGCGCCTCGACCGGTGCGGTGACCGACAAATAATATGGCTGGAAATTCATTCGGACAGCTCTTTAAGATCACCACCTTCGGCGAAAGCCACGGGCCTGCCATCGGTGTTGTCATCGACGGCGTGCCGCCCAAACTGCCTTTGTCCGAAGCGGATATCCAAAAAGATCTGGACCGCCGGCGCCCCGGCCAAAGCAAGATCACCACTCAGCGTCAGGAAGCGGACAAGGCTGAAATTCTCTCCGGTGTCTTCGAAGGCAAGACCACGGGCGCCCCCCTGGCCATCCTCATCCGTAACGAAGACCAGCGTTCCAAAGATTACGAAAACATCAAGGATGTGTTCCGTCCCGGCCATGCGGATTTTAGTTACATGGCTAAATACGGCATCCGCGATTACCGTGGCGGCGGGCGTTCGTCAGGGCGTGAGACCGCCTGCCGGGTGGCGGCCGGTGCCGTGGCCAAAAAGATTTTAGCCAAACATAAGGTGGAGATCATCGTTTACACTTTGTCTGTGGCCGGCACCTACGCGCAGGACATTGATTTTGGCGTTATTGAAAAGAATCCGGTACGCACTGCTGACATGAAGGCCGCCGGCCTCATGACCGCCAAGATCGAGGAGGCGCGCAAGAACGGCGATTCCCTGGGCAGCACTCTTCAGTGCATTGTGAAAAATTGTCCGCCCGGCTTAGGCGATCCGTGTTTTGACAAACTCAATGCACGCCTGGCCCAGGCCCTGATGTCCATTGCCACGGTCAAAGGGATCGAATTCGGCGACGGTTTCAGCGCCAGCCAATTGACAGGCTCCATCAACAACGACCGGTTTGTCCTTAAGGGCAAGAAGGTGGGCACGGACACCAACCATTCCGGCGGCATCATGGGCGGCATATCCACCGGTGAAGACATCACCATCCGTATGGCCTTAAAACCGCCCTCATCCATTGCCAAGCTTCAAAAGACACTCAATGAGAAACACGAGGAAGTCGAGGTTCAGGTCAAAGGCCGTCATGATCCGTGTTTGGCACCGAGGGTCGTTCCCGTCGCGGAAGCCATGATCGCCCTGACTCTCGTGGATTGCTTGTTGATTCAAAAAGCCACCAATCTCTAATATGCAGAATCAGAAAGTCATTCTTGTCACCGGCTGCTCCAGCGGCTTTGGTCTGTTGACGGCTGTGCGCCTGGCGGCCGGCGGCCATCTGGTCTGGGCCTCCATGAGGGACCTTTCCAAAAGAACCCGGCTGGAAGAGCAGTTGACCCGCAGGGGCGTCCAGGCCGTTATCCGCGAGCTTGATGTGACAAAGCCCTCGGTTATCAAGAATGTCATTGATGAGATTTTAAAGACCCATGGGCGCATCGATGTCCTGGTCAACAATGCAGGGTACAGCATGACGGGTTTTTTCGAAGATTTAAGCGAGGAAGAGATCAGGGCGCAGATGGAAACCAATTTTTTCGGCGTCCAGCATCTCTGCCGCCAGGTCGTCCCTTTAATGCGTCAACGCGGTGCAGGGAAGATCATCAACATCTCCAGCATCGCCGGGCAGGTGGCCACGCCGGGGTTAGGCGCCTATAATGCCAGCAAATGGGCCCTGGAGGGTTTCAGCGAAAGCCTGTATTTCGAACTTCGGCCTTTTGGGGTCTCCGTCGTTCTCATTGAACCCGGGCTGTATCCCACGGATCTTTTTACCAAGAATGTGCTTTATGCCAAAGGCGTGGATAATCCTCAAAGTCCATATTTCCGTTACAGTCAGAGATTAAAACAGATTTTACAGATGTCTCTTAAGAAGATCGGCCGGGACCCTGACGAGATAGCTAAGCTTATCGAACGGATCATCAACGACCCGAATCCCCGCTTGCGTTACATCTCGGATTTTTCATCCTGGGCCCGCGTGATGGCCCAACAAGTGCTGCCTAAAAACTGGGTCGCTTATATTATCGGGAGAGTTATCAATGCAAACAAATAAAACATCTTACCAGCGTCAAATCTTCGTATGCACCAACAACGCCAACGGTGAAAAAGCCTCCTGCGGGGATCACCAGGGCGAGGAGGTTTTCCGTCAATTGCGCGAGATCGCCAAGCAGCGTAAGCTTCATCCGAATATCCGGGTCGCCCAAGCCAAGTGCCTCGGCCAGTGCAACAAGGGTGTCAATATCATGATTTATCCCGAGAATATCTGGCACAGCGACGTGCGGATGGAAGATGTGCCGGCCTTGGCGGATAAATACATTCAAACATGAGCGGGGCTCCAGTGGTATTCGAAAATGTCATTCAAAGGTCATTTGCGTTACTAATTTTTGTGCTGGCTCTATTTTCGCCGGCCTATGCTCAATCACCCATGAATGGCACCGGTCAGGGCATGGCCTCTCTTAAGTCTGGTAATACGGCCGGGGCGCTCGAGGCCTTCAACAAGGCCATTGCCGTTGATCATAACGATGCCGTTGCCTACCTTGACCGTGCCATTGCTTACGCTGATCTAAAAAAACTTCCCGAGGCCATTTCAGATACGACTCAGGCTATTGAAATCGATCCTAAAAATGCCGCAGCCTATTATCTGCGGGGGTCCATTTATTATGCGCAAGGGCAGGGTATGGCCGCTATCGCCGATTTCAGCCAGGCTATTGCGCTTAAGCCTAAAGTGTCCAAAGGCTACATGAGCAGGGCGCTTACCTATCTGCGCGAGGATGATCCCCAAAAGGCTGCCGCGGACCTGACCAAGGTGGAAGAATTAAACCCTAAATACGGCCATGCTTATTATAATTTAGCCGTGGCCTATTATCAGCTTAAGCAATACAATAAAGCTTGGGAACAGGTGCATAAGGCTCAAGAGTTGGGAGTAGCGATCAACCCTAAATTTATCGATAGCCTCAAGGAGGCCGCAGTTAAGTGATCATCGAATGTAGTCAATACACAGCGGACCAGCTTTACTTTATTCTGATCCAGCTTGTGCTGCCAAGACCCATCGCCTGGGTCCTTTCCGACAACGGCAACGGCACTTATAACCTGGCGCCGTTTTCTTTCTTTAATGCCATCACCTCCAATCCGCCCATTCTGATGATCTCCGTCGGGTGGAAGAATGATGAAACCAAGAAAGACACCTGGGTCAACATCAGCGAGCGCAGCCATTTCGTCGTCCATATTCCTGCCGGCGCACAGGTCCATGAAGTCAGCAATTCATCGACGGTGCTGCCTCACGGCGCCTCCGAAATTGACCGCTTCGGCATCACCGTCGAAAACCTGGAAGGCTGGTCCCTGCCTAAGGTCAGGGGGGCCGGGATTGCCTTTCTTTGCGAAAAATACGCCATCCATGAGATAGGCGCCGATCCGCAAGCGCTGATCCTGGGCAAGATCAACTGCATTTGGATCGACGAGGAAGCGGTCAGCCGTCCTAACAACCGTATCGTTATTGATCCTGTTAAGATCGATCCTCTGGCTCGCCTGGGAGGCAATCACTACGCGCTGTTGGGGGAAGTGCTCACCGTCAAAAGACCTGACAAACCGGAAGGGGGATGAGACTATGGCTAAAATCACCGTTTTCAAAATCAAGAACCGCAGCGGTTTTGCCGCCGTTTGCAACGGGCACCTGACCGAAGGACGGAGCAAGGAACAGGCCCAGGATCGCATGACCAAGGCCTTGAAGCGCACCTCGAAGAGAAAATAAAATTTCCGGCGAAAAAATTCAAAGCTTGATTGCTTTTTACTCTTAAGCCTTCTATACTTTAATTGAAATTATTTATTCTATTAAGGAGGCGCTTATGAGCATGTTCGATAAGAACATCAGCCAGGAGAAGCTTAAGAGTCTCGAATTCGCCGAAGCTGCCCGCGAACAGGAATGGAAAGCCCCCAGTTTTGCCCTCAAACTTTTTCACGGATCCCTGGATTTTAGTTTAATTCACCCTTTCCCCAAGCAAGACACTGCCGAGAAAAAGGCCTGCGATGACTACATGGTTCGGATGGAAAAATTTTTACGGGAAAACCTTAATCCCGATGAAGTCGACAAGACCGGTGATATCCCCAAGAAAGTCTATCAAGGCCTGGGGGATCTAGGCGCCTTCGCGTTGAAGATACCCAAGGAATACGGCGGCATGGGGTTCAGCCAGTACAGCTATAACCGCATCATGCATTTGATCTCCAGCTACTGCGGTTCCACGGCGGTGCTGCTTTCCGCGCATCAGTCGATCGGCGTGCCGCAGCCGCTGAAACTTTTCGGGACCCCTGAACAAAAGAAAAAATACCTGCCCATGTTCGCCAAAGGCGCGGTCTCGGCCTTTGCCTTGACAGAACCTGAGGCCGGCTCCGATCCGCGCAACATGAGCACCACCGCGACCCCGACGGAAGACGGAAAGTATTTCCTGCTCAACGGTACCAAACTCTGGTGCACCAACGGCCTGATCGCCGACGTGATGGTGGTGATGGCGGTGACGCCACCCAAGGTCGTCAAGGGCAAGGAGATCAAGCAGATCACCGCCTTCATCGTCGAAGGGTCCTGGCCGGGCATCGAGAAAGTCCACCGCTGCAGTTTCATGGGCCTGCACGGCATCCAGAACGGGCTTATGCGTTTCAATAATGTCAGGGTACCGCGCGAGAACATCCTTTTAGGTGAAGGGGAAGGTTTGAAGCTTGCCCTGGTTACGCTGAACACCGGCCGCCTGACATTGCCGGCGGCTTCGGCCGGTATCGGCAAATGGTGCCTGAACGTCTGCCGCCAATGGTCCACCAAGCGCCATCAATGGGGCTCTGCCATCGGCGAACACGAGGCCGTGGCCTTAAAATTAAATTATGTGGCCTCCCATGCCTTTGCCATGGATGCCGTGGCCTGGCTGACGTCGGCTATGGCCGACGACAAGCACCGCGATATCCGTCTGGAGGCGGCCATTGCCAAGCTTTTCAGTACCGAAACCAGCTGGCAGATCGTCGATACGACCCTGCAGATCCGCGGCGGGCAGGGGTATGAAACATCCGAATCCCTGGCCAAACGCGGGATGGATTACTGGCCCGTGGAACGCGCCATGCGCGACGTGCGCATCAACCGCATCATTGAAGGCACCTCCGACATCATGCACCTGTTCATCGCGCGCGAAGCCTTGGACCCGCATTTGTCCAAAATCAAACCGCTCTTAAGCGGCAAGACGCCGGTCAATGTCAAGATGGGTGCCGCTTTTAAAATGGCCGCCTTTTATGCCGCCTGGTATCCCAAACAGTGGCTTCCTCCGCTGGGCGGGCCCGGCGACCTACCGGAGCCCTTGAACGGGCACATGATGTTCGTCCAGGATGCCAGCAAGAAATTGGCCCGTCTGACCTTCCATGCGATGATGAAATATCAGCAGAAATTGGAGGCCAAGCAAAGCATCCTGAACCGGATCGTGGATATCGGCATGGAATTGTTCGTGATCTCCGCGGTGTGTTCCTACGCGGCCATGCTGGCCAAGGACGGTCAGGCCAATGCGGTGGAACTGGCCGACAGCTTTTGTATCGATGCCAGAAACCGGATAGAAGCTAGTTTCAAAGAGAGTGCTGAGAATGCCGACAGCAAGAAACTGAAGATCGCCAAAAAAATCTTAGCCAGAGAATTCGAGTGGTTGGAGAACCAAATTATTAAATAATATGTCTCAACGGGTGGCCGAGGGAGGGGCATCCCCGCCGCGCGCAGGCTTTTGCGAGCACGGCGGGGAAACCCGAGGACAGGACCCGTTGAGCAGCATAATAATTTATGTCCGCGCTGCCGTCGTTTTTCAATAATAAATTACCCATTCTCAAGCAAATCCCCATTTTTCACGGCCTGAACTGGTTCGAATTAAACCGGGTCAGCCGTTATGTCGAGGTTGTTGATTTCAACAAAGGGGATATCATTTGCCGCCAAGGGGCGCCGGCGGATGCTTTTTATGCCCTGGTTTCAGGACGGGTGTATTCCTATACACTTGACCATTATGGAAAAAAGCAGGATGTTGATTTCATCCTGCGCGGCATGCAGTTTGGCATCATATCGGCGCTGACCGGAGAAAACCATTCCCACACCTATGAAGCCATCAACGACTCCATTGTCATCAAGATCAACAGGGACAATTTCTCCCAGCTGCTCAAATCAATCCCTAAGTTAGGCGTGGCCCTAAGCCAAACCCTGTCCCACCGCATGCACAGTCATGTCACCCATGCCAGAAGCCAGGAAAGCACCATCATTGCCGTTTATGCGCCTGTGGCAGGGTCCGGGGCTTCTACCTATGCGGCGAACCTGGCCTTGCATTTGAAAGAGCAGACCGATAAAAAAGTCCTGCTGCTGAGCCTTTCTTCCAACAAGGATGAGGAGCGTCCGGCTTTGGGGAACATCGTCGGGGACCACCAGGCCATCATGAATGCCATCAGCAAAGGGGTCCTGGCGGTAGACCTTTTGAGCGTTAAGTTTGACGCGCAAAATCCGGCGCTGGCAGGCAAGATCAGCCAGTTTGTCAGCGCGCCGGTCAATGATTATCATTACATCGTCCTGGATCTGCCCAATGAAATGGATGATGTGGTCATGAAAACCTTGACACAGTCGGACATCATTCATCTGGTCAGCCTGGACAACGAAAGGGACCTGGACACCACCCGCCATGTCATTGACAAGATCAGCGCCAGCCTCAAAGAGAAGTTCCAGACCGAACGGGTCCAGGTCATCATCGGTGGGGTCAACGAGGGAAACCAACTGACGCCCCAAGAGATACAAAAGATACTCAATTATGACGTCTTCCTCTTTTTACCGCACCTTCAGGCCCATGAGTTTTCCTATAAAAAAGTCGCTCCTGGTTTTTCTTTTGTTGAAGTGGATGCTAAAAGCGAATACGCCAAGACCATACGCCGGCTTTCCCGCCAGATAAGCCAAGTGATGGTTGGGCTGGTGCTGGGCGGCGGGGCCGCCCTGGGGCTGGCGCATATCGGTGTCATCCGGGTTTTAGAGCGGGAGGGGATCCTTGTTGATGTGGTGGTCGGCAGCAGCATGGGGGCCCTGGTGGCCAGCCTTTGGGCGGTAGGGCACAGCGCCGACGAACTGGAGAAATTCGGGCAGGAGTTTCAGAACAAGTCCGCCTTGCTCAATGTCTGGGATCCCATAATCCCGATAGCTGGTATTGTCGGCGGCGAGGGCATCTCGCACTGGCTTAAGGGCAAGCTGGACAACAAAACTTTTCATGACAGCAAGATCCCTTTAAGGATCGTGACCTACGACCTTTTTCACCGCAAGGAGATCGTTGTCAGCGACGGCACTCTGGTCGATGCGGTGCGCAAAAGTGTCGCCATTCCAGGGGTCATCAAGCCGGTCATGGAAGGCCGGCAGATGATCATCGACGGCGGCGTCCTCAACCCGCTGCCCACCAATGTCCTGGTGGACATGGGGGTCAAGAAGATCATTGCCATCAACGTGCTGCAATCACCCGAAGAGGTGGATTGGTCCCAGAAAATGGCGGACGAGCATTTAGTCAGGTGTTTCAATATGCCTTTTGCCAAGCATCCTTTCAAATTCTTAGGGTTTAGGTTAGGATGGCTGCTGGCCAAAATGTTCACGCCCAATATCGCTGACATCATCGTACGCACCCTGCAAGCTTCGGAATTTGTGATCGCGGAGGCAAGCGCGCGTCAGGCGGATGTCCTGATCCATCCGGATTTAAGGGGGATCAACTGGTTTGAGTTGTACAAGGTCGACGAGCTGATCCAGCGCGGGGAAGCCGCCGCCCAAAAAGCCCTTCCGGCCATCAAGGCCCTGGTCTCCCGATAAATCCCTCTTGTCAAAGCCGCCAAACAGTGATATCCTAAATACGTCAAAAATTGAAGTATATAGCCCTCTATAGGGCCAATGCTAGGAGTGTATGTATGGAAATTAAAACCATGATCCAGAGCACGCCAAACCCCAACGCGCTCAAATTTGTCTTGAATATGCCTGTTAAGAATGAAGGAAAGGTGACGTACAAAAACGCCGGCCAATGTCAGCATAATCCCATGGCCGCGGCCTTATTTACGGTCCCGAATGTTACGGAAGTTTATTTCTTTGACAATTACATCACCGTGACCCAGGACGGCGGGGTGGATTGGGACGAGATTGAAGAGCAGATCAAGAAGATCGTTCTTGAATATGCGCCCACCCATGACCCTGATTTTAAGGTGGAAGAAGAGAAAAGGCCTTCCACTCCAGTGTCGGATAATCCTGAGATCGCCAAGATCAACGCGATTCTGGACAACACCATCCGTCCCGGGCTGCAGATGGACGGCGGGGACCTTCAGATCGTCAGCTTCGACGGGACAAATTTGATCGTCAATTACCAGGGCGCGTGCGGCTCCTGCCCCAGTTCCACCATGGGCACCCTGAAGGTGATCGAAAGCATCCTGCGCGATCAATATAATCCCGAGATCGTGGTGCAAACAGAAGGCGGGATGGTAGGAGGATATTCTCATGGAGAGCCTTATTAACAAAAAATGCTTGCCTTGCGAAGGCATCGGCCGCGCCTTGACCCAGGGGGAAGTGCAGTCCCATTTAGGGGAGATCCCCGGCTGGGCCATCGGCAGTGACGGCAAAAGCATCGAACGTTCTTTGACCCTCAAAAATTTTGTCGCTTGTGTCAATTTTATAAACAAGATCAAGGACATCGCCGAAGACCAGCAGCACCATCCGGATGTGCATTTGACCGGGTATAAGCATTTAAAAGTGGTCTTATATACGCACGCGCTTGGCGGAATTACGGAGAATGACTTGATCCTGGCCGCCAAGATCAATCAATTGGAGGCGCATGTTTAAAATCAACCGGAAATTGGAATACGCTTTGATCTCGCTAAGGCACATGAGCGCCAAAGCGCCCGGCCAGTTGACATCGGCCAAGGAAGTCTGCGATATCTATCATACGCCTTTTGACCCCACCTCCCGCGTGCTGCAGATCATGGCCCAGCACGAGATCGTGCGTGCGGAGCAGGGGGCACATGGCGGGTACCAAATCTTGAAGGACCTCTCCAAGATCACTCTTTTCGATTTAACCCAGATCATCGAGGGCCCCATCCAGATCGTCAACTGTTTCCACGGTAATTATTCGCATTGCGACATGACATCCAGCTGCAACGTCATTTCGCCCATGCTTAATTTGAATGAACGGATCGCGGAGATGTTCAAGACCATCAATGTGCGGGAATTGATCTCCTCGCGTAACCAGGGGGAGAGGCTCATCCGTTCCAAACCTTTTGTTCAGGAAGCCCAGGCCAAGGAGTGATATGTCAGATATTGTTAAACAAAAAGAACTGGAAGATAATAAGCTGGCCGGTGAATACCGTTACGGATTTCATACGGTCATTGCTGAAGATAAGGCACCCAAAGGCTTAAATGAGGACATCGTTGCCCTTATTTCCGCCAAGAAGAAAGAGCCGGAATGGATGCTGGAGTGGCGCCTGAAGGCCTTTCGCCATTGGCAAAAGATGCAGGAGCCGTCCTGGCCCAATTTTGAATACGGCCCTATTGATTACCAGGACATCTACTATTATTCGGCGCCCAAGCAAAAGAAGGAAAACCCCAAGAACCTTTCCGAGGTCGACGAAGAGTTGCTCAAGACCTTCGACCGGCTGGGCATTCCCTTGACCGAACAGAAGCGCCTGACCGGGGTGGCGGTGGATGCCGTCTTCGACAGCATTTCTGTCGGGACCACCCACCAGGGCGAGCTGGCCAAGCACGGCATCATCTTTTGCTCCATGTCGGAGGCCATCCTCCATCATCCGGAATTGGTGAAAAAATATTTGGGATCGGTTGTTCCCTATACGGATAATTTTTTTGCCACCCTAAATTCGGCGGTATTTTCCGACGGCTCATTTTGCTATATCCCCAAGGGCGTACGCTGCCCGCTGGAACTTTCCACCTATTTTCGCATCAACGCAGAGGACACCGGGCAGTTTGAACGCACGTTGATCGTGGCCGAAGACAGCAGTTATGTCAGTTATCTGGAAGGCTGCACCGCGCCCATGCGTGATACCAACCAATTGCATGCCGCAGTGGTTGAATTGGTGGCATTGGATGATGCCGAGATCAAGTATTCGACGGTGCAGAACTGGTATTCCGGGGACAAGGAAGGCAAGGGCGGTATTTATAACTTTGTCACCAAGCGCGGCAAATGCTTAGGCGCCCGTTCCAAGATTTCCTGGACCCAGGTGGAGGCAGGCAGTGCCATCACCTGGAAGTACCCGAGCGTCATTCTGCAAGGCGACCATTCGGTAGGGAAATTTTATTCCGTGGCCCTGACCAACAACCGCATGACCGCGGACACCGGCACCAAGATGATCCATATCGGCAAGAACACCAGGAGCACCATCGTCTCCAAGGGCATCTCTTCGGATTTTGCCCATAACAGCTACCGGGGCCTGGTCAAGATCATGCCGACCGCCGAGGGGGCCAGGAATTTCTCCCAATGCGATTCCATGCTGGTGGGCAACAAGTGCAGCGCCAATACTTTTCCGTATATTGAGGTCAAGAACAACACGGCGGTGGTTGAACACGAGGCTTCCACCTCCAAGATCAACGCCGAGCAGATGTTTTACCTGCGTTCGCGCGGGCTTGATCTGGAAGAGGCGGTGTCGCTTATCATCAACGGGTTTTGCAAGGACGTGTTCAAGGAGCTGCCTTTGGAATTTTCCGTCGAGGCAGTTAAATTACTGGAAATGAAACTGGAAGGGAGTGTCGGCTAATGCTTCAAATCAAGGATTTACATGCCGGTATCGAAGGCAAGGAAATTTTAAAGGGCATTTCATTGGGCGTAAACGCCGGCGAAGTGCATGCGATCATGGGGCCCAACGGTTCCGGCAAGAGCACCTTGTCCAAGGTGCTGGCCGGTCATCCTCAATACGAGGTCACTTCAGGCTCCATCGAATACGAGGTTAATTTCAAGAAGCTGGAATTAGTCGGCATGGAACCCGACGAACGTGCCCGCGAAGGCATCTTTCTGGCTTTCCAGTATCCGGTGGAAATACCCGGCGTGCCCAGCTCGGTGTTTTTGCGCGCGGCGTTCAACGCCATCTGCCGCCATCAGGGGGCTGAGGAAATGGACCCCATCGATTTCGACAGTTATGTCCGTGAGAAAATGAAGCTCCTGGAAATGGACGATAAATTCATCGACCGTCCGGTCAACGTGGATTTCTCCGGCGGCGAGAAAAAACGCAATGAGATCCTGCAAATGGCGGTCCTGAACCCTAGGCTGTCGATCCTGGATGAAACGGATTCCGGCCTGGACATCGATTCCATGAAGATCGTGGCCGCCGGCGTCAATAAGCTGCGCCGCAAGGATAATGCCGTTATCCTGATCACCCATTATCAGCGGCTGCTCAATTATATCCAGCCCGATTTTGTCCACATCCTCTACGACGGCAAGATCATCAGGTCTGAAGGCAGGGAATTGGCCCTGGAAGTCGAAAACCGCGGATATGATTGGCTCATCAAAAGGTAAAGTGATGGAACAACAAGCTCCCTTAAATATCGAAGGGCTGGCCGAGTACCAGTCTAAATTATTCAATAATTCAACCCCGTGGCTGAAGTCTTTTCGACGGCAGAGTTTTGATCAATGGTCGGCCGCAGCCATGCCCGGCCCCAAGGAGGAGGAATGGAAGTATACACCCCTTTCGCCCCTGGTCAGCCGTTGTTTTCAACTGGCCAAACGCCATCAATTGATCGAGGATAGGCAATTCGAGAATTACCGCAGCAAGGCAGACATCAATGTGGTCCTGGTTAACGGCGTTTTATGGGCGGAACTGTCGAATTTAAAGAATCTTCCTGCGGGGCTTCAGATTTCTGCATTCAGTGAGGCCTTATCCCATGGCGGCGATGGGGCTCAGGACACCATCGCTAAATTGACGGCCAACGATTCCAAGCCGTTTTTATGGATGAACCAGGCTCTTTTTTTGGACGGCGCTTTTATCGAGGTGGCCGAGGAAGCCAGGATCGAACCCCTGATCCATATCATTCATATCACCAGCGGCATTGTACCCGATACGGTCGTTTTTCCGCGTTCCTATGTTTCCGTCGGGAAGTCGGCTGCCGTCAATATCATGGAAAGCCACATTTGTTTTGAGCCGGTGGCCTATCTGGCCAATGCGGTAACCGATATCCGCATTGGACAAGAGGCCCTGGTGGGCTATTGCAAGGCCCAGGCCGAATCGCATCAGGCCACCCATATAGGCAGCACCCGTATCTGGCAGGAGAGGGCCAGTTGCCTGGATTCCTTTTCGTTCAATCACGGCGGATTGCTTGTGCGCAACAATCTTTCTATCCTCATCAAGGGCGAGGGAACGCATACGATCATGAACGGCCTTTACGGCATCGACGGTGACCAGCACGTCGATAATCATACGCTTCTGGATATCCGGCATCCCAATTGCTCCAGTTATCAGCTCTATAAGGGGCTTTTGAACGGCAAGTCCAGGGCGGTGTTTAACGGCAAGATCTATGTGCATGCCGATGCTCAGAAAACCGATGCCTACCAGCTCAATAAACACTTGTTGCTGGGCAAGGAAGCGCGGGTCGACACCAAGCCCCAATTGGAGATTTTTGCCGATGATGTCAAATGCACGCACGGGGCCACCATCGGCCAGCTGAATGAGGATGAGGTCTTTTATTTGCAAAGCCGCTGCATCCCCAAGCAGACAGCTATTGGGCTGTTGTCCAAGGGATTTATCGACGATATCATCAATACCGTCAAAAGCGACGCCATCCGTGTCAAATTAAACCGGCTGCTGCTTAAGAAATTCCCGGAAATAAAACTGTAATTTGTCCTATGTCTTCTTTTGACGTTCACCGCTATCGAGCGGAGTTCCCCAATCTTAAAATCAATGTCCACGGCAAGCCCCTCGTTTATCTGGATAATGCGGCGACCACGCTCAAGCCGCGTTGTGTGATTGATGCCGTCAACGCGTATTATGTGACCGGCGTATCTAACGTGCATCGCGGCGTGCATTTCTTAAGCGAGCAGGCTACCGCGGCCTTTGAATATTCCCGTCAGGTGGTGCGCCAGTTCCTTCACGCGGCCAAGGTGCATGAGATCATTTTTACCAAGGGCGCCACCGAGTCGTTGAACCTGGTGGCCCAGTCCTTTGGCCGGCAATTCCTTAAAAAGGGCGATGAGATCATCATTTCCCACATGGAGCATCATTCCAACATCGTGCCCTGGCAGCTTCTTTGCGAGCAAACTGGCTGTGTGCTTAAGGTGATCCCCATCAATGAGAAAGGCGAAATCATTTTTGAAGAATATCTCAAGCTCTTATCGGACAAAACCAAGCTTGTCTCGGTTGTTTGGGTTTCCAATTCATTAGGGACCGTGAATCCCATCAAGGCCATTATTGATGCGGCCCATCAAAGAGGCGCGGTGGCGGTCATCGACGCGGCCCAGGGCGTGACCCATGCGCCGACGGATGTGCAGGCCCTGGATTGCGATTTTTTGGTCTTTTCGGGACATAAGATCCTAGGCCCCACAGGAGTCGGGGTGCTTTACGGCAAGGAGAAATGGCTGGAGGCCATGCCGCCTTATCAGGGAGGCGGGGATATGATCAAAAGTGTCAGCTTCTCCAAGACTTTGTATAACGCCTTGCCTTATAAATTTGAAGCCGGAACGCCGCCTATTGCGGAGGTCATCGGCCTGCGCTCGGCCCTTGATTTTTTGCAGACCATCAATTGGGAGGCAATGAAGGCCCACAAGCAGGAACTGCTTGATTACGGGACCAAAAAGCTTTTAACCATCGATGGTGTGCGTATCATCGGAACGGCCCATAAGAAGACTTCCATCATATCCTTTGTGGTAGAGGGTGTTCATCCCCATGACCTCGGTACCATTGTGGACCAGGATGGGGTGGCCATCCGCACCGGCCATCACTGCACCCAGCCGGTGATGGAATTCTTCAACGTCCCGGCCACGGCCAGGGCCTCGATGGCTTTCTACAATACCAAGGAAGAGCTCGATATCCTGGCCAAGGCCGTTGTCCGTGCCAAGGAGATCTTTCATGCGTGACGAACTCTATCAGCAGACCATCCTCGAGCATAACCGCCATCCCAAGAATTTTAAGAAGCTTGAGGGGGCCACGCATGAGGCCGAAGGCTACAATCCCTTGTGTGGAGACCATCTTTGGGTCTATATGAAAATTAATGATAAAGGCATTATCGAAGAGGCTGCTTTTCAAGGTTCCGGATGTGCCATTTCCAAGGCCTCGGCTTCCATGATGACATCATCCCTTAAGGGCAAGAGCATGGAGGAGGCCAAGGTACTGTTTGAAGAGTTTCATCAGCTGGTCATCGGCGAGCTTAAGCCTGACGAGAAACATCATCACCTGGGCAAACTGGCTGTTTTCTCCGGCATCTGGCAGTACCCGGCCCGTGTTAAATGTGCTTCCTTAAGCTGGCACACCATGCATGGTGCACTGGAAAAAGCGAAAACAGTATCTACAGAATAGACCATGATTGCATGATAGGACCGTTTCTAAATATCCTATTGCCTTATAATAAGTTCTGGCAGAAGTGTCCCCATATTCATAAATTGGAAAAGGGACACTTCTATTGTAACTCTTTTGAGCTCTAAGGCTTTTGTGGAAACGGTCCAAGGTAGAACAAGGTAGAACTTTATGGTTCTTAATGACACGCTCGACAGACCTTTGCATGATTTGCGGATTTCGCTTATCGATCGCTGCAACTTTCGCTGCCCGTACTGCATGCCATCTGAGAAATTTCATCATGCCTATCGCTTTCTTGACAAGAACCAATGGTTGACTTTCGAAGAGATTGCCCGCATGGCCCGGATTTTTGTGGAGATGGGGGTGCGCAAGCTGCGCCTGACCGGAGGCGAGCCTTTGCTCAGGCCGCGCCTGGACGAGCTTATTTACGAACTTTCGGCCATAGAGGGCCTTGAAGATTTGGCCCTGACCACCAACGGCTCCATGCTCTCCGAGTGGTCCTACCGTCTGAAGGCCGCCGGCCTGCACCGGCTGACGGTAAGCCTCGATACGGTGGATCCGGAGGTATTCCATCAGATGAGCGGCGGACGGGGTGATCTCAACGAAGTATTGGGCGGTATCCGTACGGCTGAAGAAGCTGGATTCGGGGCCATTAAAATCAACACCGTCATCCAGCGCGGGGTCAATGACCACACCATGTTGGATTTAGTCAGGCATTTCCGGGGCACACCTCATACTGTACGCTTTATTGAATATATGGACGTCGGTAATCAAAATCATTGGGACAATGCCCAGGTCGTGCCCTCCGGCGAGATCTTTAAAAAGATCAACGCCGAATTTCCGCTGCAGCGTATCGATGGGACCCAGAACGGCGGCACATCGGAGGTCTATCGCTTTCAGGACGGCCGGGGTGAGGTGGCTTTCATTTCTTCGGTGACCAAGGCCTTTTGCGGCACCTGCAACCGCCTGAGGTTATCGGCAGACGGCAAGCTGTACACCTGTCTTTTTGCCACTCGAGGCACAGATATCGGGGGGCATTTAAGGCAAGGCCAGTCTGACGAAGCCCTAAAGGATGTCATCCGGCAGGTTTGGCGCCGCAGGGATGACCGTTATTCCGAGATCCGCTCCAAACTTCCTCGCGGCACCCAAGCCTTACCAAAGGTTGAAATGTACCAAATCGGCGGGTAATATATAAAGATTCACCTTGGGAGAGACATGGCGAATTTCATTGCCTTGCTTTGGGTGGCGTTCATATTAGCGGCCTCGGTGTTTTTTTCATCGACGGCTCTTTTAGAACTTGTTCAGCGTAAAAAGCTGAAATTCGATAAAGGGCTTTTTTTGTCATTGTCGGCCTGTTTGTTGGGGCTGTTCCTGTGTCTTTCAATACGTCCAGCGTTTTACCGCGTTTATCACGATGAATTAGCCTACATTTCACAATCCGTAAACATCCTTTCTCGGGGCAAGCCCGACATTCTTTTAAAAGGAAGCCGTTTTCGACCGGAGGCTCTCGCGCCTTTTACTGCCGATGCCAAGCTTCCTGGTTTTGCCTGGCTTAATGCCATCGCCCTGTTTCTAACCAAGGATTTCAGGCATAGCGGTTTTGTTTTAAATTTGATTTTGGGGACTTTGTGCATAGCGGTTATGCATAGGATCGTCTGGAGCCTTACTTCAAGTCAGATAATGGCTTGGTGGGCGGCGGTCTTCCTGGCCTGTCTGCCGGCACGTATCACCTATGCCATGTCCGCCGATTGCGATATCGCGGGGATGTTTTTCTTTTTATTGTTCCTTCTTTTCATTATTGAATACCAGCAGACAATCAGCCGGAGAATTTTTTATGCCTCGGTTTTCTGCGGCGTCTATAGCGTTTGTATCAAACCGTTTTATGCAGCCTTTGTTGTGTTGATCTTAGCGGGCGCACTTAATTTTTACCGTCGGCAGGGAAGCTTGGATAAGAAATTTCATTCCCGGATCTTGGTGGATATCTTTTGTTTATTCCTGCCTGTCTTGAGTGCTCTGGTTTGCATATTGCTTTTTTATAGAAATGCTTCCTCTTACTGGTCATTTCTGTTTATTCCTAAGAATATTTTTACCAGTCTTCTTTATTTATTTGACCCGTATCAGAATACGCTGCTAATGACATTGGCGGCACTGGTCGGGATGACCTATGGTCTTTTCAAGAATGACCTTTTGGCCCAAACTCTGTCCAGGTGGTTTATCATAGCTCTTGCGGTCCTTTCCATGTTCTGTGCAGGGGGTATCTGCTATCCGGGGCAAGGTTATTCGGATAGGTATTTTTTGCCATTAAGCATTCCCTTGATATTTTTGGCTGCCAGAGGCGTGGCGGTTTTCCTGACCATGACATCAAGTCGCTATTTCTTGGGGGGACTGTTTGGTATGGCGTTGGTGCTCAATGCTTTTCTGGCCTCACATCATCTTACCCAGGAGGCCAAGGATGGGTTTCACTACCAGAAAGGCTTGATCCTGAAAGAGGTATTCCCTTATGTTCCTAATGACGCATATATGCTGGATGCCTGCGCCGCCGTGATCACCACCATGAGTTCCCGAAGGGCCATTCAGACCAAATTGTTCCTGGATGGGGATCATCCTTCTAAGATCGTTTATTTGCAGGGTATTGCGGACGATCTTTATAATTCCGACGATCCCAGGAACATGGCCCTAGTCAAACAAATCCTTCACGCCCAATACCGATGCAGGGCCTTGACCGCTTCGCCTATCCGGGAGGGGCGTTTATCCGCCACACCGTTTCTGTGCACCAAAAAGTAGTTACCAAAAGCCTTCGGGGTTGGAGGGCAGGGTGGTCTTGAATTTTCCCGCAAAACGCACTTCTCTGACCAGTTGCAGGCCGAATTTCTGACGGACCGCTTCCATCATTTTAAGATGCAGGTCATGCACGTCCTGGGCACTGGCGCCCTGGCCTTTGACGATGATATTCGCATGTTTGGGGAAGACATAGGCGCCGCCTACTTTCATGTTTTTGGCGCCGGCATCTTCCAGGAACGAACCGGCGGCCTGGCGGCGTTCGGCTTTTGAAGTCGGTTCGATATTACGGAAGAAGGAGCCAGCGCAGGGCTCATGGTCAAGGTCTGGGTGTTTTTCGGCGCGCTTTTTTAGGATCTCCGCACGTTCACGGGCCAGGACGATGGGGTCGCCCGGTGCCAGCATGAAGGTAACGGAGACTATGATCTCATGGGTTTCCTTAAGCCGGGAATGGCGGTAAGAGAACCCGAAGTGATCGACATCGACCGTTTTAAGGCGGCCTTCCTGGTCCAGGATTTGGGCACGGACCAGGACATCGCCGACCTGTTTGCCCCAGGCGCCGGCATTGCCAAGGACGGCTCCTCCGACCGAGCCGGGAATGCCTGTCGTATAATTTAAGCCTTCCAATCCTTCATCCACACAGAAGACGGCCAGATCGTCTAGGATGGTGCCGGCCGCCACGTCCACTTCGTAACCCTTGCGTTCGATCAAGGGTGTGCGCGAGAAGTAGCGTATCACCGTGGCGTCAATCCCCAAGTCGGAGACCACCAGGTTGGAGCCGCCGCCGATCAGCACAAAAGGAGCATTGTCCTTCTTCAGTCTTTGGACGGTTCTGATGAGTTCGTCAGGATGGGCGCATTCGATCAAGCAGGGGCAAGGGCCGCCCAGTCGAAAAGTGGTGTATTCGCAAAGCAAGGCAGGAGAGCGGGTTTTCATAGGATTAAACAGCGGGCTTTTGGCTGCCTTGGATCCATGCTTTGCCGCCGTCGGTGTAAAATTCTTTTTTCCAGACGAGCAGCCTTTTTTTGATTTCTTCAATGATATAACGGCAGGCTTTAAAAGCTTCATCACGGTGAGGGGCCCAGACACCGATCCATACGGCGGTTTCGGACACTTTCAGGCGGCCTATCCTTTGGATGCAGACGGCATTAGTGATGAAAAAAGCGGACAAGGCTTCCTTGATTATTTTTTCACCTTCCGCAAGGCAGGCGGGATGGTCGGCGATGTACAAAAGTTCGCCCACCGTGTGGCCCTCGATCTCATCCGCACGCACCATGCCCTCAAAGGTGACCAGGGCGCCGTTTTGGGACGGATCGGCGTATCTTGCCCTGGCTTGGGATATGTCAATGGCATTTTCTTGGAGGATGAACATTTAATAAGTGACTTTCACTACACCGCCTAAGATCTTGCATTGGCAGCCTAAGCGGTGAGTGCGGTCCATGGCCAGATCCGTTTCTTCCTTGTTTAATTCATTGATATTCTCCGCGCCTTCCAGGATCTCAATCTGGCAGGTGCCGCATACCCCGGAATTGCAGGAAAAAGGGATGCCCGCCGCTTCGCAGGCTTCGGCCATCTGCTGTCCGTCGGGGATCTCATAAGACACGTTATCGATGATCAATTTGGCCATAGATCATTCTTTAAATTGTAACACCGGAAATACGATATTTTTTTCAGGATTGTTGAATTCGTGGACGACCGTTTCAGGATGAAAGATTTTGATCTTATTGATAATCTCATCCACCAAATACCGCGGTACGGAAGCGCCTGAGCTTATCCCCACGCGTTGTTTGCCTTTTAATATGGAACAATCCAGTTCAGCGGCCGTGTCCACGATATGGCTTTCCACGCCCACGTGTTCACCTGTTTCCCGCAGCCGGTTGCTGTTGGAAGAATGGGGAGAGCCGCAAATGATGATGATATCACAAAAAGAGGCCAGCTCCTTGACGGCATCCTGCCGGTTTTGGGTGGCATAGCAAATGTCCGAACGCAGGGGGCCGATGAGTTTGGGGAACATGCTCTTTAACTTTTCGATGATGTTCTTGGTCTCATCGACGGACAAGGTGGTCTGGGTCAAATAGGCCACGGTTTTGGCGGGATCGATGTCCAAATAATCGACATCCTTTTCGGTCTCCACAATGTGCAGCAGGTCCGGGGCTACATAGCCGGAGGTGCCGATCAATTCCTGGTGCCCGACATGGCCGATGAGGATGGTGTCGATCTTTTGATCGGAGAATTTTACTGCTTCTTTATGCACCTTGGTGACCAGCGGACAGGTGGCGTCGACAAATTTCAGATGGCGCTGGCGGGCCTCCTTGATAAGATCAGGGGGGATGCCATGGGCGCTGAAGATAATGCGCGAGCCCGGCGGCACATCTTTTAAGTTCTCCACAAATTTGATGCCGCGCTCCTTCATGTCATTGACGACAGAGGTGTTATGCACGATGTCATGGTAGACATAAAGCGGGGTTCCGTAGGTTTTCAATGCCAGTTCGACGATATCAATGGCGCTGGCCACCCCTGCACAGAATCCTTGAGTTTTTGCTAAGAATATTTCCATACTAAAGTGGAATGCTTGCTTTTTTCTGTTTGATTTTCTATAATACGCGTCAATTATAACATTTTTGGTTGGGGTGTAAATTTAAAAAATGGGTCTTGTTCATCGTCGAAAAACATCTGTTGTACAGATCGGTTCCCTAAACCTGGGGTCGGACTTTCCGGTGCGTGTCCAATCCATGACCGACACGCCTACCTCTGATGTGCAAGCCACTCTCGCTCAAACCAGGGCGTTGATCGCAGCCGGTTCCGAGTTGGTGCGCTGGACAGTCAATGACGATGCGGCCGCCAAAGGGGCGGCTGAAGCTATCCGCCTTCTGCGTGAAGAAGGCATCAATACCCCGATCATCGGTGATTTTCATTTCAACGGACATATTCTTTTAAGGAATAATCCGCGGACCGCCCAACGGCTGGACAAATACCGCATCAACCCCGGCAATGTGGGCAAGGGCCGTTTGCATGACGATAATTTTGCCCAGATTGTCAAAATCGCCATTGATAAAGGTAAAGCGGTGCGCATCGGCGTCAATTGGGGCTCTCTGGACCAGGAACTGTTGACGGAATTGATGGATGCCAACGCCCGTTCCTCCAAGCCCAAAGATTTCAGCGAGGTGACCCGCGAGGCCATGGTGCAAAGCGCCCTGCGGTCGGCCGAATATGCTTTAAAACTGGGGCTGCCGAAAACAAAACTGGTCTTGAGCGTTAAAATGTCCGTCCTGCAGGACATGGTGGCTGTTTATGAGCGTCTGGCCGCCGCATGCGATTGTGCCCTGCATTTGGGTTTGACCGAAGCCGGTGCGGATATCAAGGGCGCGGTATCATCGGCGGCCGCGCTTTCGATCCTGCTGCAGCAGGGCATCGGCGATACCATCCGGGTTTCGCTGACCCCGCAGCCCAAGGTGCCGCGTTCCAAGGAAGTGGAGGTTTGCAAGGAGCTTTTGCAGTCCATGGGCTTCCGTTATTTTGCGCCTTCGGTCACCAGCTGTCCCGGCTGCGGCCGGACAGCTTCCAACTATTTTCAGTACCTGGCGCAAGACATCAACAGCCATATCAAATTAAAAATGCCCTTGTGGCAGAAACAATATCCGGGTGTTGAAGAGATGAAGATCGCAGTCATGGGTTGTGTGGTCAACGGGCCCGGCGAGAGCCGCCATGCGGACATCGGCATCAGCTTGCCGGGCTCTTCCGAGAAACCCATAGCGCCGGTGTATATGGACGGCAAGGAGCATAAGACCCTCAAAGGCGATCATATTAAGGAAGAGTTTATCGATATTCTGGAAGATTATATAAAGAAGCGCTACGGAAAGGTGTCCTTATGAACAGCGAATCCAAGAAATTTTTGCGTGAGTTTTTAAGTCAATGCGGGCCGTCAGGCTTTGAAGAGTCCAGCCAGGCGGTATGGTCCCAAAGGACTAAAGCATATGCGGAAAAGATCCGCCGCGATGTGCACGGAAATGCCATAGCCGTACTAAACCCAAAGGCTGAATATAAAATCATGTTGGCCGGCCATTGTGATGAGATCGGCTTTATCGTCAGCCATATTACCGCCGAAGGTTTTTTGTGTGTGGTGCCCGTGGGCGGCATCGACAGTGGCGTTTTGCCGGGCAGCCAGGTCAAGGTGCAAGCCGAAGGCGGCATGATTGATGGGGTCATCGGCAAAAAGCCTATCCATTTGATGGAAGAAGCTGACCGCAATAAAAGTGTTGCCATCAAGGACCTTTGGGTCGATATCGGCGCCAAGGACAGGGAAGATGCGCTTAAGGTGGTGGCCTTGGGCGATGCCGTCTCTTTTGCCCCTAATTATATGGAACTGCGCAACAATATTTTTTCTTCCAAAGGCTGCGATGACAAGACAGGCGCCTTTGTAGTCTCCGAAGTGATTAAAATTTTGAGCGGCCGTAAATTGCGCAAGGACATGGGGGTCTATGCGGTGTCCACGGTCCAGGAAGAAGTGGGCCTGCGCGGCGCGCGCACCAGCGCTTACGGCATCAATCCTCAGGTCGGCATTGCCGTCGACGTGGGCTTTGCCTCGGACACGCCGGGCATCGATAAACGGATTGTAGGCGAAGTTTCTCTGGGGCACGGGCCGGTGCTGCATGCCGGGCCTGCCATCAACCGCATTTTAGGCAAGTTGTTCATTGATGTCGCCAGGCGCAAAAAGATCCCTTATCAATTTTCATCCCTGGGCCGTCCTGACGGCACCGATACCGGCGCCATGCAGTTAAGCCGCGACGGAGTGGCGACGAGCTTGATCAGCGTTCCCAACCGCTATATGCACACCATGGTGGAGACCTGTTCGCTGGATGACTTGGAGTCGTGCGCCAATCTGATCGCCGAAACCATTTTGGAGATCACTCCAAGAATGGATTTCATCCCGCGGTAAAAAAACCGGGACACATTGACTTTTTATTTTAAAAAGTCAATGTGTCCCGAGTTTCTCGAATAAATCCGGTGAGGATTGCAGGAAGCCATTCTTGATCTGCTGCAGCCATCTGGCCATGATCTCAGGGTCATCTTGAATTTGGGCATCCCCCCAATGCATGGAACTGAATAAAGGGTAGGCGTCCCAATAGCTGTTGATATAGCAGACCACCTTGATATCTTCCGCATTAATGAAGTCGAAGAGATGTTTAAACCATTCCCTTTTGACCCTGGTCGAGACTGAACCCACGGCCGAAGATTCCGCGATCATGAAGGGCTTGTGATGGTCCCGGGCCAGTTTTAAGAATTTTTTTGCCGTGGCGATCTGCATGGGGTTGAAGATCGAGACCGCAAACCAGTCCACATAGTCATCGCCCGGATACCAGTCCATGAAATTTCCCTTGGATTCTATAAGGCTCGCGGAATGCCAGACATAGGCCACGTTGGTCACGCCTAAGGCCCTTAAATGGTCTACGATATAGCGGTAGGCGACTTTGTAGGACAGAGGATCGTAATGATTGTCCGGCAGATCGAATTCATACCCGATCCTCAAATAGATCGGTCGGTTGGCGCGTTTGATCCAATCCGCCAGCTTGGCAATATTGTTGTCATATTTGCCCTCCCAGACTTGATCCAAGGCGCCCACCATGTACAGGCCCAATTGAAGGACGGTATGGGGATAATGGTTCACATAATATTGGGCCTGCATGATGCCGGCCCCATGGGTGGCCGGCTTAACCAGCCCGTCAACCGTCTGGATGGAGGTGTAGGACATGAACCCACCGGGCACAATTCCGATGCTCGCCAAATAGCCGTCGATGCTGTCGCGCTGCTGGCCGATGATGAGCAATTTACCTCCGTGAGGGATAAAAGGAGGGGCGGCTGCTTTGGCTAACCCGCCGCCGCAGATCATTGCCGTTACGAACACGACCTTAAGGAACGGTTTCATTTTAATGTACGTAAGGACTCGATGATTTCCTGCGCATGGCCTTCGGGTTTGACCTTTTCAAAAACCTTGGCGATCTTGCCGCTGGCATCAATGATAAAGGTCGTGCGGGCCACCCCCATGTATTTCCTTCCGTACATGGATTTTTCCACCCAGACCCCGTAGGCTTGACACGTTCTTTTGTCTTCATCCGCCAGTAGAATGAAGGGAAGTTTGAATTTGTTGATGAATTTGCCGTGGGAAGTAACGGAATCAGGGCTGACGCCTAGAACCACGGCGCCATGCTTTTCAAATTCCTTATAGTTGTCGCGTAACCCGCAGGCCTCGACCGTGCATCCTGGAGTGTCATCTTTAGGATAAAAATAAATGACGATTTTCCTGCCTTTCAAATCGTTTAAGGCAATATTTCCACCGCTGCTGGCGGGCAAATTAAAATCCGGAGATTCACTTCCTTGAGAAGGAATGGGCATAGACACCTTTCTGCTAACCGATTTAATGACCCGCTAATTATATAATAAAAAAGATAAATTAGGAATATTACGGTATTTTTATGTTAAAATTAAAACTCAATGAGTCATCATCATCTTTATTTTATCATCGGTGTTCCTCTGATCGGCATCGCATTTCTGGATGTCGTCCTGTTTTATCTTCTCTTTAAGAATAACCCGCAAAATAGGAATTTGAACAAATCCATCGGATTGATGTGCCTTATCACCGCCGCCTATGCCTTTTTTGGAGGCATTGTGTATATCCGGGGTGGTTTGGGGCTTAATTATATTTTCTTTTACAAATGCTGCTGGATAGGGTGGCTTGGGATGGCCCCTATTTACCAGTTCATGTATTACATCAAGGACGA
Organism: Candidatus Omnitrophota bacterium; assembly: GCA_028870995.1. GTDB lineage: Bacteria > Omnitrophota > Gorgyraeia > Zapsychrales > Fredricksoniimonadaceae > JABDGZ01. Next base: position 68,703 of record JAGWOI010000005.1, read on the forward strand.
CAAAAGCAAGACAGCCCTGAATATTGGAGTTGGCCTGTACGTTTTTTGGATTATCGCCTTTGCTCTTTGTTTTATCGGCAATTGGATGGAACCAGGAGCCAAAACTCTTATTCCTTATGTTCCTGTTTACGGCATCCTGGAAAGGCCGGTGCGCACGATCGGCGGCGTGATGTTGCTGTATGCCATTTACAGGCTGTTTATCGTCAGGAATGAAGTCTCCGGAATCAAGAAAATCCAAATTAACTATGTCATTTTAGGCCTGATCATCTACGCTTTCGGGGCCAGCGTCACTTCTTGTTTCCTCTCCCTGGTCGGCGGATTGGGGTTTGATCCAGCCCTGACCTCTTATTTCAGCTTGCCGTTGACCCTGTTGATATTCTACGCCATCACCCGTTACAGGCTGTTTGATGTCCAGATCATCATTTCCAATGCCTTATCCACCATTATCCTGACGCTGGTCCTGGGCATGATCAATATCGCCATCTTTAGGGCGCTTGAGCCGTTCATAGGCTACACATGGGCCATTTTTATTTCCATGTTTGTGACCGTCATAGTTTTTTTAAGGACACCCTTGCGGCGCATGGTCCAGGGCGGCTTCTCCGACACCCTGCTGGGAGATAAATATAATTACCAGACTATCTTAAGGGAATCCACGCGCGCCATCGTCACCATCCTGGACCAGGAGGAGCTGCTGAATTACCTGGTCCATATCCTTCAGCAAAGCTTCAAAGTCCGTAAGGTCTGCCTGTTTTTGAAACACGCGGAAGGCCCTTATTACATCCGTTATCAATGGGGGATGGGCAAAATTCCACCGGGACTGCAGTTTTCCGATGAGAAGATCATCGAATGGTTGAAAAAGAGCAGGCAGATCTTCATCAAGGAAGAACAGCAGGGGATGTTGACCAGGGAAAAATTCGACCAGCTTTATGATAAGCTTGATGTGGTCGAAGCCAATCTGGTCCTGCCGTTGTTTTTCAAAGATAACCTGATCGGCTTTTTGACCCTCGGCCCCAGCGAGGACGACCGGCCTTACGCCCAAAGCGATATCGATATCCTGATGACCCTGACCGGCCAAACCGCGATTGCCATTGAAAACGCCAGGCTTTACACGGAGGCCATTACCGATGGACTGACAGGTTTATATCATCATAAATATTTTATGATGCGTCTTTCGGAGGAGCTCCAGCGCGCCCAGCGCTACAGCAGGCCTTTGAGTTTATTGTTGATCGATGTGGATCATTTTAAGAACATCAACGACGTGTGCGGTCATCTGGCGGGGGACAAAGTGTTGGTGGGGGTTGCCGAATTCATTAAAAAGAGCCACCGGACCAGTGATATTGTCGCCAGGTACGGCGGCGAAGAATTTGCCGTCATCCTTCCGGACACCGATTTGCAGGGGGCTCTGATCCCCGCCAAAAGATTAAGAGAAGCGATCGAGGCAACCCCCTTCGAAGGCAATCTGGTGGTCACCGTCAGTATTGGGGTGGCTTTCTTAAAACCGAATGATAAGCAGTTAAAGACCGAGGATTTTGTCGCCGAAGTAGACAAGGCGCTTTATCGTGCCAAAGAAAACGGCAGGAACCGCATCGAGGTGGCGAGTTAATATGCTCTCCACGATTTGGTCCTGCTGTCGTAGATTTCCTTGACCCTTTTGTTGTCCGCAACGCCGTCTTCCACCGGCCAGGCCGTGGCCTCCAGTTTATTGCCGTCCGGATCATAGAAATAAAGCGACCAGGATTTGGGGCGCTTCTTGGCGAATTCGATATTGACGTCATGGGCCTCCAGGTGGGCGATCATGGCATCGAAGTCGTTGCTGTGTACGCGGAAAGAAAAGTGGTTGGCTCCCAGGCCTTCATGGGCGAACAGATGCGCGCTGCTTAAATCCTTGGCCTGGATGATGCCCAACAGCGAGCTGCCGCAGTCTAAAAAATATTCGATACCGGGCTTGGAAGGTTCGCGCTCGGTCACCTTAAGGCCAATGACCTTAGTGTAAAATTGCATGGATTTATCTAAATCCTTCACGTTGAACGCTACGTGATCTATACCTTGAATTGAAATCATATCTTTATTCTCTTCTCTACTTTTTTATTCTTAAAAGTCAAATATTCGCTGTAGCCGGCTGACCGGGCCAGGTCCACGGCCTTGTCAAAGTCTCTGCCGACGTCTTTCGGGTCATGCGCATCGGAACCAAAGGTCAGCGGTACGCCCGCTTCGCAGTATATTTTCAGGCAGTGGGGCGCAGGATACATTTCGCTGATGGGTTTACGCAGGCCGGCCGTGTTGATCTCCACCGCCACCCCCGTTTCTTTAAAGACCTTGGCCGTGGCCTTGATCTCATCGGTCAGGTCAACGCTGGGCCGGGCGCCGAATTTTTTGGGTAAATCGCAATGGCCGATGATCTGGAAAAATCCGGTTTTGGCCGACTGCCTTAGAAGTCCGTAATATTTGCGATAGACGTCATTGACGTCATGGATTTTCCAGTATTCTTTGACCTTTGGATCAGGGTCATCAAAGGCCCAGTCATCGATAAAGTGTACGGAGCCGATGATGTAATCATAAGGGTAGCTGTCGATGATAGCCTTGGTTTTAGATTCATATCCGGGGAGAAAATCTGATTCCAGGGCGATCTTGACATCGATTTGAGCAGCGTACCGGCTGCGCACATCCTCGATCAGGGCATTATATTGAGGCAGCTCATCCATTGCCATGGTGATGCCCGGCATGGGCTTGTGCACCATGGGGGCATGGTCGGAAAAACCCATTTCTTTAAGGCCTAGCCTGACCGCTTGCTTGACATATTCTTCAGGGCTGCCCACCGCGTGGCCGCACAGCGGGGTATGCATATGGTAATCGGCGAAAGGAATCATGGCCAAGATTATAGCCTTTAGCCTGCGCGTTTTCAAAAACTATTTGAAGTTGAATAGATAGGGCCTTTTGTGCTATTATTGCCATTCTATGGAGAATTATTTTCGTAAAATGCTGGAATATATCGGCGAGGACCCCAACCGCGAAGGTCTTATAAAGACGCCTCAGCGCGCCGCCCGCGCCTTTGAATTTCTGACCCAGGGGTATAAAAAGGATGTTCAGGAGATCGTCAATGGAGCGATTTTTTCCTCCGATAATGACGAAATGGTCATTATCAAGAACATCGAATTATATTCGCTTTGCGAGCACCATCTCCTGCCGTTTTTCGGCAAGGCCCATGTGGGTTATATCCCAAAGGGCAAGATCATCGGCCTTTCCAAGATCGCCCGCATCGTGGACATGTATGCCCGCCGCCTGCAGGTACAGGAAAACCTGACCAAGGAGATCGCCGAGACCATCATGGAGGTCACGGGCGCCCTGGGGGTAGGGGTGGTGATCGAAGCCCAGCACCTGTGCATGATGATGCGCGGGGTGGAGAAACAAAATTCGGTGATGAAGACTTCCTGCCTGTTGGGGGCTTTTCGCAAGACCGAAGCCACCCGCAAAGAATTTCTGTCGTTAATTGCATAATATGCCCTCCAGGATAAAAGGAACAGCCTTGGTCACAGGAGCGGCCAAACGTCTTGGCCGTGAAGCGGCGTTGTATTTGGCTAAAGAAGGCTATGCTGTTGCGCTGCACTATCACCGCTCCAAGCCGGAAGCCATGTCCGCCCAGAAGGCCATTTGCAAAATGGGGGTGCGCTGCGAGCTTTTTTGCGCTGACCTTAATGATGAGGCCCAAACCCTTGCCTTGTTGCCGGAAGTATTTAAAGCCTTCCCCACCCTTAATCTGTTGGTCAACAGCGCTTCGATTTTTATCCCCAATCAATTCGGCGCCCTTGATCTGACCCTGTTTAAGAACCATTGGAATGTCAATTTCAAGGCTCCCTATGTCTTGGGCTGCGAGTTCGCCCGACTGGTCAAAAAGGGGCATGTCATTAATTTCGTGGATACCAATGTCGTTAAGTACAAGACCAGGTATGCCGATTATCTAATGACTAAAAAGGCTTTGCTGGAATTCACCAGGATGGCTGCGGTGCAGTGGGGGCCGTCCATCAGGGTCAACGGCATATCGCCGGGCATGATCCTGCCGCCGGTCAACGACCAGCCGGATGACCGGCTCAAACGCGCCCGGAGCATACCTTTACAGCGGGTGGGCAATCCAGCCAATATTTTGCAAAGTTTGCGGTTTTTATTGGAAAATGATTATTTAACGGGACAAATCATCGCCAATGACGGCGGAGAAAGTTTGGTATAAGGTCCGGTATGGCTATCATTAAGATCAACGATTTGAAGGTACGCACCTTGATCGGCGCCTATCCTTTGGAAAGGGTTAACAAGCAGGAAATAACCCTTAATATCACCCTTGAATATGACGCCGCGGCTGCCAGCCGTTCCGATAAACTCAAGGACGCGCTTAATTATGAGACACTGGCGGCCAAGGCTGTCAAGATCGCTCAAGGGCGGCACACATTATTAGAGAAGCTGGTTTCTAAAATTTTGGCTGGTATCATGGCCGATAAGAGGGTTATGAAGGCAACCGTAAGGGTGGATAAGCCCCATGCCTGTGCCTATGCCCGCTGCGTGTCCTGTGAGCTTTCAGCAGAGCGTTAAAAGGTAAAATTTTGCTTGCAGGCCATTTTTTCATTGGTAATATACGCATATGTCATTCAAAGATGAAGTGGTTTTAGTCACCGGCTCCACCCGCGGCATTGGTTTAGGGGTGGCTCAGGCCTTTGCCCAGCAAGGCGCCAAGGTCATTATTATTGGGACCAATGAGGCCAAGGCCAGGGAAGTGGCCGCCCAGCTGGCGGCCCAAGGTCTTGCTGCAGAGGGATTTGGCTGCGATGTGACCGATTTGTCCAGCGTCCAAGAAACTGTTAATAAAATTCTTGACATTCATAAGCGCATTGATATATTAGTCAACAACGCTGGCATTACGCGTGATAATCTCCTCTTGAGACTTGATGAAAACGATTGGGACCAGGTCATTAAGGTCAATCTCAAGGGAACTTTTAATGTTACCAAGATTGCCGGCAGGGTGATGTTAAAGGCCCGAAAGGGACGGATCATCAACATCGCCTCGGTCATCGGCCTTACCGGTAATATCGGCCAGGCCAATTATGCCGCCAGCAAGGCCGGCATCATTGCTTTTTCTAAGTCTGCAGCCAAGGAATTTGCTCAGAGGAACATTACGGTCAATTGTGTTGCTCCGGGATATATCCGTACGGATATGACGGCCAAGGTTGCCGAGGCCGTTCAGGCAAAAGTTCTTGAACATATCCCCTTGTCCCGGTTCGGTGAAGCTTCTGATGTGGCCGGTGTTTGTTTATTCTTAGCTTCCCCGGCAGCCGATTACATTACAGGACAGACGATCGTCGTGGACGGCGGATTGACGATATAAAACAGTCTTTAAACGCAGCAACAACTCCAGGAGGAACACATGGCAGTAGAAAGCAAGATAAAATCGATCATCGCGGAACAATTGGGTGTCAAGCCCGAAGAGGTCACGCCCAACGCTTCTTTCGTGGACGATTTAGGCGCTGATTCCTTGGATACCGTCGAGCTTATCATGGCGCTGGAAGAGGAGTTCAACATCGAAATCCCCGATGAGGATGCCGAAAAAATGAAAACCGTTGGCGACGCGATCAAGTACATTGAAGAAAAAGCCAGCGCTTGAGTTCCCGTTTAATTGAAGTCCATGATTTTTGCCCCTACCGCTTTAGGCTTGTCCAAGGCCTGACCGTAGGGGCAAACCTTTAATAGGGGGTCTAGGATCCATGCACAAAAATAGAGTCGTGATTACCGGAATGGGCGTGCTTTCGCCCGTCGGATGCGGGATTCAAAAGTTTTGGCAGTCTATATTGGCCGGCCAAAGCGGGATCCGTCCCATCGCCCATTTTGATGCCGCTCTTTTTGATTCACGGGTCAACGGTGACGTGATCGATTACGATCCTTTGCAGCATTTTAATTCCAAGGACGCCCGCAATTTGTCTCGTTTTATCCAATTCGGTGTGGTGGCGGCCCACGAGGCCCTGGCCCAGGCGGGGCTTGATATCCGCCAGATGGACACCTCACGCGCCGCGGTGGTGGTGGGTTCGGGTATCGGCAGCATTTATTCCGCCGAAGAAGAATATGAAAAATTTATAGAGAAAGGGCCTTCACGCATTTCGCCTTTTTTCATCACCCGCATGATCATTAATGAAGCGGCGGGACAGATCGCCATTAACACAGGTGCTTCAGGCCCGTGTTTTGCCATTGCCACGGCGTGTGCGACCGCCAACAACTGTATCGGCGAGGCCATGCGCATGATCCAGCACGGCGAGGCCGATGTGGTGATTGCCGGTGGTACGGAAAGTGCCACTTCCAAGCTGGGGGTGGGCGGTTTTTGTGCCTTGAAAGCTTTGTCCAAACGTAATGATGAGCCTGCCAAGGCCAGCCGTCCTTTTGATCTCAACCGTGACGGTTTTGTCATGGGCGAGGGGGCCGGCATTGTGGTCCTGGAAAGTCTTGAGTTTGCTCAAAAGCGCGGGGCCAAGATTTTGGCGGAACTGGCCGGTTACGGACGCACCTGCGATGCCTACCATATCACAGCACCCCATGCCGAGGGATTGGGAGCTCTGAAAGCCATGGAAATGGCCATCAAGGATGCCGGTTTAAAACCCACGGATATCAATTATATTAACGCGCACGGGACTTCCACCAAACTCAATGACTCCATTGAGACCCTGGCTATCAAGAAATTATTCGGCGATCATGCCAAGAAGGTGCCTATTTCTTCTACCAAATCCATGACCGGTCATTTGCTGGGTGCTGCCGGCGGTGTCGAATTGGTGGCTTGCATCATGTCGATCCTGGAAAATAAGGTGCACCCGACCATTAATTACGAAACTCCTGATCCGGAATGCGATCTGGATTATGTGCCCAATGTATCCCGCCAGGTAAAGGTGGACGCTGCCTTGTCGAATTCGTTAGGATTCGGCGGTCATAATGCCACCTTGATTGTTAAACGCTTCAAAGCATAACTATGAAAACCTATAAATTTGCCATCATCCCGGGAGACGGGATCGGTCCCGAAGTTGTGGCCCAAGGCCTCAAAGTTTTGGATGCCGCCGGCCGCAAGTTCGGCTTCAGCACCCAGCACAAGAATTTTGACTTCGGTGGGAGCCGGTATATTAAAACAGGCAACGTGTTGTCCGATGAGGAATTAAGCAGCCTGCGCGCCTTTGACGCCATTTATTTGGGAGCCGTCGGGCATCCGGATGTCACGCCGGGTATTCTAGAAAAGGGCATTTTATTGAAATTACGCTTCGGCCTGGACCAGTACATCAATCTCAGGCCGGTCCGCTTGTATCAGAATGTGGCGACCCCCATCAAGAACAAAGGTCCTGAGCACATCGATTATGAAGTGGTGCGCGAGAATTCCGGTGACATGTACATGGGCAAGGGCGAGATCATCGACGGGGGTACGAATAAGGAAGTTGCCACCCAGATCATGTATTATTCCTATGAGCAGGTGGAGCGTTGTTTGAAATATGCCTTTGATCGCGTTATGTTACGCCATTCCTTATCACCCTGGAAAGGCTTAAGCGAAGAGGATAAAAAGGCCGGCTATATCGGTAAACTGACCTTGTGCGGCAAGAGTAATGTGCTGACCAATGTCTTTGGTCTCTGGGACCGCGTTTTGAAGCAGCTGTCCAAGCAGTATCCTAAGGTCAAAACCGATTATTATCATGTGGATGCCATGTGCATCTTTTTGATTGAAGCGCCCGAGCGTTTTGATGTGATCACAACCACCAACATGTTTGGCGACATCATTACGGATTTGGCGGCGGTGACCCAGGGCGGTATGGGGGTTGCTCCGTCGGGCAATATCAACCCGCACGGGGTCAGCATGTTCGAACCGGTGCACGGCAGCGCGCCGCAGTTTACCGGCAAGGGAATGGCCAATCCCATGGCGGCCATTCTGACGGTCAAATTGATGCTGGAACATTTAGGAGAGTTGAAGGCGGCCTCAGGCATTGATGCGGCCGCGCAGTCGGTGATGTTAAAAATGAAATCCATGGCTGTAGGTCAGATGGGATATTCTACCGACCAGATCGGGGACATGGTGGCGGAGTCTATAAAATGAAAAAGTATAATGTGGCTATTTTGGGTATTCGCGGGGCGGTGGGGCAGTGCATGTACCGCATCGTCAAGGAACGGAAATTTCCCGTTGATAAACTGGTGTTGATCTCTCCCAGCGGAGCGGGCGGCGAACTGGAAGGGCATCAGTATGTGCCGCTGACCAAGGATGTTTTTAAGGGTGTCGATATCGTCCTGTCTTCACCCGGCGCTGAAATTTCCAAGGAATGGGCGCCGGTGGCGGCCAAGGCCGGGGCGGTGGTTATTGACAACACCTCGCAATTCCGCATGGATCCGGATGTGCCCCTGGTCGTTCCGGAGGTCAATCCCGAAGATATCGCCAAGCACAAGGGCATCATCGCCAATCCTAATTGCTCGACGATCCAGATGCTGGTGGCCCTCAAGCCGCTGCATGATTTTGCCAAGATCAAACGTATTGTGGTTTCCACCTATCAGGCTGTTTCCGGTGCCGGGGCAGAAGCCGTGGCGGAACTGGAAGATCAATTGGCCGGCAGCAAGTCGGCCAAGAAGTTCCCCTACCCGATCGCGCACAATTTGATCCCGCAGATCGATGTGTTTACCGAGAATTTTTATACTAAGGAAGAGATGAAAATGGTCAATGAGACCCGCAAGATGTTCCATGATCCTCATATCCAGGTTTGCCCGACCTGCGTGCGCGTCCCGGTCAAGAACGCCCACTCGGAATCTGTCAATATAGAGACCGCAAAGAAGATCACCCGCCAGAAGGCCATTGAACTTTTAAGCCGGGCGCCGGGGGTCAAGGTCATCGACGATGTCGCTGCCTCTAAATATCCTTTGCCGATCTTAGCCGACGGACGCGATGAGACCTTTGTGGGCCGTATCCGCGAAGATATCTCGATCCCCAACGGGTTGAACCTGTGGGTGGTTTCTGACAACCTGCGCAAGGGGGCCGCCCTCAACGCCGTGCAGATCGCGGAAATCCTCATCAAGAATGAAAACGTTTAAAATCATCCTTGAGTACGACGGTGCGGGTTTTTGCGGTTGGCAGGCCCAGGGCCAGGGTGAGCGTACCGTCCAGGGTGAACTGGAAAGTGTTCTTTTAAAAGTTTTTAAAAAGCCGGTTATGGCAATCGCGTCCGGCCGTACCGACAGCGGGGTGCATGCGCGGGGACAGGCCGTCTCCTTTAAGGCCGATACCCGCATGAAGCCTTTGGAAATCATGCGGGCCTTAAACAGCCTTTTGCCCTCCGATGTGGTGGTGCGCGAGGGGACCCGAGTCAAAAGTAATTTTCACGCGCAATACAGCGTCAAAGAAAAGACCTATCGCTACACCGTTCTAAACCGCGGTTACCGTTCGGCTTTCTTGCGCGATCGCGCTCTTTTTTATCCTTATTCCTTGAATATGACCCGCATGCGCCGGGCCGCACGGCATCTGGTCGGCCGCCATGATTTTAAATCGTTCCAGGCGTACGATCCCTTGAGGGCCGAACGGCAGACCGTGCGCACGATAAAAAAGCTCGCCCTTAAAAAGGAAGGAGAGCTCATCTTTATCGACATCACGGCGGATGGTTTTCTTTATAAAATGGTGCGCAATATCGTAGGAACGCTTTTGGCCATCGGCTCCGGCCAGTTACCGACGGAGAAAATGGCGGATATTTTGAAAGCCAAGGATCGCAAGGCTGCCGGGGAGACGGCGCCGGCCCACGGCCTTTGTTTGATGCAGGTCAAATATTAAAGCGATTAAAAATATTTGACATTTGTCGTAAAGATGTTATATTTTGAGTTCCGTTTTGGAAGGAATGATCAGAGGTCATTATATGAAGACGTATTTACCCAAAGTTAATGAGATTGAACATAAGTGCTACGTGATCGATGCCAAGGATAAGATCTTAGGCAAGGTCGCAGCCAAGGCCGCATCTGTTTTACGCGGCAAGCACAAACGTACCTACACGCCGTTTTTGGATACCGGTGATACGGTCATCATTATCAATGCGGACAAGGTCAAGGTCACGGGCAAAAAATTGACCGACAAGGTGTACAACCGCTATACCGGCTATCCCGGCGGTTTGCGGCAGGTGACCTTGGGCAATATGCTGGCCAAACGTCCGGTGAAGGTCCTGGAATTGGCGGTTTCCCGTATGTTTCCCAGCGGGCCTCTGGCCTATAAGCAGACGATGAGGCTGAAGGTGTACGCGGGGGAGAATCACCCGCATGCGGCCCAAAAACCTATTGCATTGGAAGTTTAATTTATTTAGGAGAGTTTCATGGTAGAAGTGGTGAAATATTCAGGTACAGGACGCCGTAAAAGCTCGGTGGCCAGGGTCATTTTAACCCCCGGCGCCGGCAAGATCGTGGTCAATAAGCGCGAGTTTTCGGATTATTTTCCCCGCGAAACCGACCGGATCTCCATTATGCATCCTCTCAAGCTCGTGAATTTGGAAAACAAATTCGACATTTCCGTGCGTGTGACCGGCGGTGGTTCCACCGGCCAGGCCGGCGCTTTCAAATTGGGCCTGTCCCGCGCCATCATTTCTTGTGACCCCAACACCCGTGGTGTGTTGAAGAAGGCCAGCTGCCTGACCAGAGACGACAGAATGAAGGAAAGAAAGAAACCTGGTCAAAAGGGAGCACGCCGTAAATTCCAGTGGGTCAAACGTTAACGAAGAACAAAATATAAGATAAAGAAGCCCATCTCCCTTTGAATATCATTGACGAGATGGGCTTTTTTATTTATTATAAACGGATTCATCAAAGGCATTTTTGCCGACGGGAACCATATGCCAAATAAAGAGTTGGAGTATTCATCCAAAACCATCCGTGCCGGTGTTTGGGGTGTGAGCGGTTACACTGGCCGCGAGGTCTTGGGGTTGCTTTTAAAGCATCCGGGAGTGCGTGTCACGGATGTTGCCGCGAACAACACCCAAGGGCCGGTGGCTGAGATTTTTCCGGAATTTCTAAACCGGACCACCTTGGTTTGCCATCCTTTCAGCATCAAGGAAACCGTTAAAAAATGCGACGTGGTGTTTTTGGCCCTGCCGCATACCGAGTCCATGAAGGCGGCGCCGAAGCTGTTGAAGGCTGGACTTAAAGTGGTCGATCTAAGCGCGGACTATCGCCTTAAAAAAGCGCAGGTTTATGAAACCTGGTACGGCCATAGGCATGTTGACACGGGCAATCTCAACAAGGCGGTTTACGGTTTACCGGAGTTATTCCGCCAGAAGATAAAGGGAGCCGCATTCGTGGCCAACCCCGGCTGTTATCCGACCGCTGCTATTTTAGGATTGGCGCCCTTGATCGCCACCCGCAAGGACATCCAATCCATTGTTGTGGATGCCAAATCAGGCATTTCCGGTGCGGGCCGCAAGGCTACGGTGGACAAGCTGTTTGCCGAAGCCAACGGGAACTTTAAGGCGTATAAGGTATTGAGTCACCAGCACGCGCCTGAGATCGAACAGTATTTGTCCCAATTGGCCGGCCGGGCCACGTCCATTCATTTTGTGGCGCACCTGTTGCCTATTACCAGGGGCATTTTAAACACCATGTATGTCCACTTGGAAGAAGGGATCACTGCCAACCAGGTGCACAGCTTGTATAAGAAATTTTATAAGATCGAGCCTTTTGTCCGCCTGCATCCGTTGGGACGCCAGCCCGAGATCAAAAATGTGGCCAATACCAACTTCTGCGATATCGGTTTGGCCGTAAGCCCGGATAAAAAATTGGTGGTCATCACTTCGGCCATCGATAATCTGGTCAAAGGGGCCGCCGGCCAGGCCGTGCAAAACATGAATTTAATGGTTGGATTTAATGAAACCGAAGGATTGCTATGAAGATCATTAAAGGCGGGATCACCGCACCCAAAGGTTTTTTGGCCAACGGTCTTTCTGCCGGCATCAAGCGTTCGGGCAAGCCCGATCTGGGTGTTATTGTCTCCGAAGTGCCGGCGGTGGTGGCCGGCGTCTTTACCAAGAATTCCATCAAGGCCGCCCCCTTGATTGTCAGCATGGAGCACATCAAAAAGGGGATAGGCCGGGCAGTGCTGGTCAATTCCGGCAACGCGAATTGTTATACCGGCGAGACCGGCCTTAAATATGCCTATGGTTCAACACAGATGGCTTCCCAGCTTCTCGGCGTCAAACCTGAGGATGTTCTGGTGACTTCCACGGGCATCATCGGGAAGACCCTGCCGTATAACAAAATTATTGATGCTTTGCCGGCCCTGATCAAGGGTTTGAGCCGCACCGGCGGCGTCAAGTTCGCCCGGGCCATCATGACCACGGATTTGAAACTCAAGGAATGCGCTGTTGAGATCACCCTCGGCGGCAAAAAGGTCATTGTGGCCGGCTGCGCCAAGGGATCGGGGATGATCGAACCCAATATGGCCACCATGCTGGGATTTATCACCACAGATGCCGCCATTTCGCTGAAAATGCTGAAATTGTCTTTAAAACGTGTCACGGAGCGCTCCTTTAACAGCATCACGGTGGACGGCTGTATGAGTACCAATGACATGCTTACTATCCAGGCCAGCGGCCTGGCCGGCAACAAGAAGATAGTTTCCGAAGGGGCGGATTTTAAAAAATTCTATGAGGCGTTGGAATACGTCTGCATCGACCTGGCCAAGAAAATCGTGATCGATGGTGAAGGCGCCACCAAATTTATTACCATCCGCGCCAAAGGCGCCGTTGATGAGATCCAAGCCAGGAAAATCGCCAAGACCATTGCCAATTCCGCGCTGGTCAAGACCGCGGCCTTCGGCAGCAATCCCAATTGGGGGCGGGTGGCGGCCGCCGTGGGTTCTCTGGGGCTTGGGACCATTAATGAACGCAGCATGAAAATCAGCTTTTCGCCTTTTGATAAAAAGGAAATCAGCATTACGGTCGAGCTTCCTTTGGGCCGCGCTGAGGCGACCGTCTACACCTGCGATCTTTCGTATGAGTACGTGCGCATTAACGGAGAATATAATTAATGGAACAGATCGTTAAAAAGGCTTCCATTCTGATCGAAGCCATTCCTTACATCCATGCGTTCCGCCGCAAGATTTTTGTCATCAAATACGGCGGCAGCATCCTGGACGACCCTAAAATCCGGCACAATGTCCTGCAGGACATCGTGTTTTTAAGCTATGTGGGCATCCGCATCATCATTGTGCACGGCGGCGGCCCGCATATCTCGGCCAGGATGAAGGAAAAGGGTTTGAAGAATGAATTTGTCGACGGTATCCGTGTGACCGACAAGCAAACCCTGGACATTGTGGGTGAGGAACTGGAAAAACTCAATGGCCAGATCGTTACCGAGATCAAAGCGCTTAAAGGTGACGTCACAGGTCTTAAGGGCCAGGAAAATATTATTTTTGTCAAAAAGAAAAAAGCCGCCAAAGACTTAGGCTTTGTGGGCACCATCACATCGGTCAATAAGGAGGTCCTGGAAAAGCATTTGTCCCTGGGGCAGATCACGGTCGTCTCACCGATGGGTATGACGACCGAGAAGGTGGCTCATAATGTCAATGCGGATGAGGTGGCTGCAGCCATCGCCAATTCCATGAAGGCCGAGAAGCTGGTGCTGCTGACCGATGTGCCCGGCGTTATGCGTGACCTGAAAGACATGAGCACCTTGATTTCCACCTTAAGTTTGAGCCAGGTGGACGAGCTCATCAAGAACGGGGTGATCGTGGGCGGCATGATCCCCAAGGTCACTTCCTGTGTCGAGGCGCTTAAAGGCGGCGGGGTCAACAAGACGCACATCGTGGATGCCCGCATGCCGCATGCCCTGTTGCTCGAATTTTTTACGGATCAAGGGGTGGGAACACAGATCATAAAATCATGAAGACAGACGAAATTTTTCAAGAATATAACGACCACATCCTGTTGACGTATACGCGCCTGCCGGCGGTCTTTGTCAAGGGCAAGGGCTCAATGCTGACGGATATCCAGGGCAGGAAGTTCCTGGATTTCTTTCCGGGCTGGGGCGTGAGCAATCTCGGGCATTGCCATCCGAAGGTCATGGGTGCCGTGCGCGAGCAGATCGGAAAATTGATCCATATTCCCAACAATCTGTACAACCCTCATCAGGCCAAATTAGCCAGGGAATTGATCCGCATTTCTTTTGAGGGCAAGATTTTCTTTTGCAACAGCGGCACGGAATCCATTGAAGCGGCCATTAAATTTGCCAGGGCCTTCGGCCAGGGCAAAAAGCATGAGATCATCACCACCGTCAATGCGTTCCATGGCCGCACCATGGGCGCTTTGACAGCCACGGGCCAGGAGAAACACCAAAAAGGTTTTGGGCCTCTGGTGCCGGGTTTTAAATACGTGCCTTTTAATGATCTGCAGGCCATGAAGACCGCGGTCAATGACCAGACCGTAGCCATTATCCTTGAATTGGTCCAGGGGGAAGGCGGCATCAATGTCGCCGGCAAGGATTACGTGCAGGCCATCCGCAGGATCTGCGATGAGAAAAAGATTTTGCTGGTCCTTGACGAAGTTCAAACCGGCATGGCCCGCACCGGTGAGATTTTTGCCTTCAAGCATTATGGCATCACACCGGATATTATGTGCCTGGCCAAGGCCTTGGGCGGCGGCCTGCCCATCGGCGCCATGATCGTTAAAAAAGAATTGGCCGATATATTCAAGCCAGGCATGCACGGATCGACCTTTGCGGGCAGTCCCTTGATCTGCAAGGCGGCCTTAGGGTTAATCAAGGCGATTTATGCCGAAAAGCTCATGAAGAATGTCAAAGTCCAGGGGCCGTATTTGATGGATAAGCTCAATCAACTGAAGGCCAAATACGATATCATCAAAGAAGTGCGCGGCCTGGGTTTAATGATCGGCGTTGAATTGACGGTGCCCGGGGAAGGTATTTTCAAAGAATGTTTCAATCGCGGATTGATTATCAATTGCACGCAGGGTAACGTGCTGCGTATCATGCCGGCCTTGAACGTGACACGCCGGCAGATCAATAAAGCCATTCATATTTTAGACAATGCCCTGGCAGCCGTGGCCAAGCAGCCGCAGAAAGCAGCCTTATGAAACGCGACCTTATCCGACTTTCAGATTATTCAGGCGACGAGATTTTAGGGCTCATTGATTCCGCGGACCGCCTCAAGAAGCAAAAGGGCAAACTGCGTGCCGATTTAGAAGGCAAAAGTGTAGCACTGGTATTCCAGAAACCGTCCAACCGCACGCGCGTCTCTTTTGAGGTCGGCGTTTATGAACTGGGAGGGCACTGTCTTTATCTGGGGCCGGACGAGATCAATCTTGGCAAACGCGAGACCACCCACGATGTGGCCAAGACCTTGTCACGGTATGTTCACTGCATTGTGGCCAGGGTCTTTGATAACAAAGATATCGTCGAACTGGCCAAGTATGCCGACGTTCCAGTTATCAATGCTTTGTGCGACCTGTATCATCCCTGCCAGGCCTTGGCGGATATCCAGACCATCCGCGAGCAGTTCGGCAGGTTCAAAGGCCTGACGCTGGCCTATGTAGGCGACGGCAACAATGTTTTCCATTCCTTGATGGTGGCCTGCGTCAAGGTGGGCATCAATGTGCGTTTTGCCGGCCCCAAGGGTTATGATCCTAATCCTGACATTGTGCGCCAGGCCCGGGAGTTTGCCCGGAAAAGCAAATGCACCATTGAATTGGGCAGGGACCCGAAAGAGGCGGTGAAAGGCGCAAACGTGATTTATGCGGACGTGTGGGTGAGTATGGGGCAGGAAAAGGAAACTCAAAAGCGCGTTAAGGAATTCAAGGGCTACCAGATCAATGCGGCCTTGATGAAATTGGCCCATAAGGATTACGTATTCATGCACTGCCTGCCGGCGCACCGTGAACTTGAAGTCACGGCGGAAATCATAGACGGGAAGCATTCGGTGATATTCGACCAGGCAGAAAACCGCCTGCATGCGCAGAAGGCTGTTTTGTTGAAACTATTAAAATAAGAAAGCAGAGGAAGAACATGAAAAAAGTAGTGTTGGCTTATTCGGGCGGACTGGACACCAGTTGTCTTATCCGTTGGCTGAAGGACAAAGGTTATGAAGTTATCGCTTTTATGGCGGACGTGGGCCAGGGCAGCGATTTTAAGAAGATCGAGAAACGCGCCATCGCCACCGGCGCCTCCAAAGTTTACATCTTGGATTTGAAAAAAGAATTCGTCCAGGATTATGTCTTTCCGGCGATCAAGGCCAATGCGGTCTACGAAGGTAAATATTTTTTGGCCACCGCCTTGTCTAGGCCATTGATCGCCAAGCACCAGGTGAACGTGGCTAAAAAAGAAAAGGCCACGGCCATTGCCCACGGCTGTACAGGCAAAGGCAATGACCAGGTGCGTTTCGAGGTCACGGCCAAAATCCTGGCCCCGCACCTGGAGTTACTGGCGCCCTTGCGGACCTGGGAATTCAAGACCCGCGAGCAGGAGATCGAATATGCCCATCAGCATAAGATCCCTATTGATGTTTCCAAGAAGAGCCCTTACTCGACGGATATTAATTTGTACGGCCGTTCCATTGAATGCGGTGTTCTGGAAGATCCCTGGGTAGAGCCGCCGGATGAGATTTATTTAATGACCAGGGATCCTCTTAAGTGCCCCAACCGTCCCGAATATGTGGACATAGAGTTTATCAGGGGCGTGCCGGTCAAGGTCAACGGCAAAACCTATGGCCCCGTCGACTTAGTGTTGAAGCTTAATGAGATCGGCGGCCGCAACGGTGTCGGCCGCGTGGACATGGTGGAGAACCGCCTGGTGGGGATCAAGTCCCGGGAAATTTACGAGAATCCCGCCGGCACTATTTTGATCACCGCCCACAAAGAGCTGGAAGCCATGGTGCTCGACCGCGAGACCCTGCATTACAAGGAATTGATTTCCCCGCGGTATGCCGAATTGACATACTACGGATTATGGGAAACACCGTTGAAGGCACAGATGGATGCCTTTATTAATAAGACCCAGGAGCGTGCCACGGGCATTGTACGCATGAAGCTGTTTAAAGGCAGCTGCAACGTGGCCGGGCGCAAATCGCCGTTCTCCCGTTATAAGGAAGAGCTGGCCACCTACGGCGACAAGGATATTTTTGACCCCAAACTGTCCGAGGGCTTTATCCGGATTTGGGGCATGCCGTATTAACGGCAAGGAGAAAGGGCCTATGTCCAAACTTTGGGGAGCAAGGTTCAATAAGAAGTCCGATCCGCTCGCGGACCGCTTTACCTTCAGCATCGGCTATGACCATCGTTTGGCCAAATACGATTGTCTGGGGTCCATGGCCCATGCCCAGATGCTGGCCAAGCAGGGGATCATTCCCCAAGCGGATGGCGTTAAAATTGTGGCCGGCCTCAAAAAAATTTTAAAACAAATTGAGGCCGGACGATTCAACTTCGACACCAAGGCCGAGGACATCCATACCGACATCCAGAACCGGCTTAAAGATTTGGTAGGCAAGCCGGCCGACAAACTGCATACGGCCCGTTCCCGCAACGACCAGGTTGTCCTGGACATGAAGCTCTATTGCCGCCATGAACTCGTCCAGTTGATGGCCTCCGTCGGTATTCTACAGAATTCCATTCTAGGCTTCGCGCGGAAGAATAAGGATGTTATCATCCCGGCGTACACGCATTTGCAAGCTGCCCAGGTGGTGCTGTTAGCTCATCATATGCTGGCCTACATCGAGATGCTGGAGCGCGATAAGGCCAGGCTTCTGGATTGTGCCAAACGCAGTGATTCTTTGCCGTTGGGCGCCTGCGCCCTGTCCGGCACATCGCTTAAGACCGATCGGGCTTATGTGGCCAAGCTCCTGGGTTTTGGCCGGGTTGCGGCCAACAGCATGGACGTTGTCTCCGACCGTGATTTCATTGTCGAGACGATCAGCGCCTGCGCCATGATTGCCACCCATCTTTCCCGTATCGCCGAGGACCTGATTTTGTGGGCCACCAGGGAATTCAACTTGGTTGATATCGATGCCGGTTTCTGCACCGGCTCATCCATCATGCCACATAAAAAAAATCCGGATGTGCTGGAATTGATCCGGGGCAGTTCGGCCAAGGTCGTCGGGCATTTGACTGAAATCCACGTTCTGCTAAAAGGGCTGCCGTACACCTACAACCGTGACCTGCAACTGGACAAGCCGCCTTTGTTCGACAGCGTGGACACCACGAAATTCATGCTGTTGGTTTTAAGCCGGATTTTCGAGACCTTGAAGGTCAGGAAGGAGGCGGCCGTCAGGCAGACCGCGGATGAAAGTTTTTTCACCGTGGATGTGATGGATTATCTGGTTAAAAAAGGCGTTTCGTACCGCCAAGCGCATGATATTTTAGGC
The DNA here is from genome assembly GCA_028870995.1 of Candidatus Omnitrophota bacterium. Lineage (GTDB taxonomy): Bacteria > Omnitrophota > Gorgyraeia > Zapsychrales > Fredricksoniimonadaceae > JABDGZ01. Next base: position 87,076 of record JAGWOI010000005.1, read on the forward strand.
TGTATGGTCAGGGATTGCCTGGACAGGAGCAAGGCCATTTCGTCCTTGACCATTGATGAATTAAGAAAATATTCGCCTGTCTTTGGAGGCGATGTGAAAAATCTTTTCAATCCCGGGATGTCTGTTAAAATTAAATCCTCTTTCGGCTCGACAAATCCGAAACTTGTGGAGCAACAACTTAAAACCTGGAGTAAAAAGCTGCATGCATGACTTTCTGTTCAAGAACGGCGAACTTTGCTGTGAAAATGTGAAGATTTCCGACATCGCCCGGAAGGCGGGAACGCCCTTTTACCTGTACAGCCACAAAACGCTAAGCGATCATTTTCTAAAGATACAGAGGGCTTTTGCTCCCTTGAATCCTATTATCTGCTTTGCCATGAAATCCAACGGCAATCTGAATGTGATCAAAAGCTTGGTCGACTTGGGCGCGGGCATTGATATTGTTTCCATCGGCGAATTGGGCAAGGCCCTTCTGGCCGGCGCAGATCCCAGGAAGATCGTGTTTGCCTCGGTCGGCAAGACGGAGGAGGAGATCGCCTTTGCCATCGAGACAGGTATTTTATTATTCAATGTGGAATCCGAGCCCGAACTGGCGGAGATCAACCGCATTGCGGCCAAAATGAACAGGAAGGTGCAGGCGGCGCTTAGGATCAATCCCGATGTCCCGGCACCCACGCATGAATACACCAATACCGGTTCCTTAAAAAAGAAATTCGGCATCGACCTGCGCACCACCCGGCAGATCTTCAAAGGCCAAAGCAAATACAGCCACGTGAAGATCAACGGGGTGCATATCCATATCGGTTCCCAGATCACCTCGGGGGCGCCCTTTGTGGGTGCTATCAAGAAGGTCGTTGCATTTATCGACAGCCTGCGGGCCGAGGGGATCCGCATCGAGTATTTGGACATCGGCGGAGGCTTAGGCATCATTTATAAGGATGAGAACCCGCAGACCGCACAAGCTTATGCGGACAAGGTGGTCCCCATTCTAGAGAAGACGGGCTTGAAGATCATCATGGAACCGGGCCGTTTTATCGTTGGCAATGCCGGTATCTTTGTCACCAAGGTGTTGTATATCAAGGACAACGGCGTCAAGAAATTCGTGATTGTTGACGGCGGGATGAATGATCTCATCAGGCCCACACTTTATGATGCTTATCATGAGATCGTCCCCGTGGTGCAAACAAGGACCGGCCGCCAGAAATGCGATGTGGTGGGTCCCATTTGCGAGAGCGGGGACTTTTTTGCCCACGACCGGCTTTTACCCAAGGTTGGCAGGAATGACCTGCTGGCCGTGATGAGCGCCGGGGCTTATGGTTATGTGATGTCGAGCAATTACAATGTGCGGCCGCGGGTGCCGGAGGTCATGGTCAAGGGCAACAAGTTCAAAATCGTCAAAGAGCGCGAAACATTCAAAGATTTGATGCGCGGAGAGAAGATTGTCGCATGGTAAGCATTCCTTTTGTCAAGATGGTGGGCGCCGGCAATGATTTCATCATCATTGAGGCGCGTAAGGACATGGATTATGCCAAGTTTGCCCAGGCGGCCTGTGCCCGTCAAAATGGTATCGGCGCTGACGGTGTCCTGGTATTGGATAAATCCGCAGAATCGGATTACCGGATGCGCATCATCAATGCTGACGGTTCCGAGGCGGAGATGTGCGGCAACGGGGCCCGCTGCATGGCGGCCTACATCGTGGCCAACATGAGACCGGTCAAGGCGCTCTTTGGCATGGAAACCCTGGCCGGGGAAATCCTGGCCGAAGCCAAGGGCGAGACGGCTCGGGTGCGTTTGTCGCCTCCTAAGGATTACATGCCTGACTTGAACATTACCGTCGCCAAACAAAAATTACAGGTGCATTATATAGATACCGGCGTGCCGCACACCGTTCTTTTTGTGGATGGCCTTCAGGAGGTTGATGCCAACAGCATGGGCGCTTTGATCCGCCGTCATCCGCGGTTCGCGCCAAGAGGCACCAACGTGAACTTCGTGGAACGCGCGCGCGAAGGCATGGTGGCGGTGCGTACCTTTGAACGCGGGGTGGAGGCAGAGACCCTAGCCTGCGGCACCGGGGCCGTGGCCTCGGCGCTGATCGCCTATTTGCATGCTCATCCGAAGCTCAAGAAACAAAAAGGCGCCTCCATGAAGGTGTTGACTCAAGCCAAGGAAATTTTGGAAATCACCTTTGATTTGGACGAAGGGCATAAAATAGACAATGTGTGGCTCAAAGGCTCGGCGAAGCTGATCGCCAAAGGAGAGTACTTTTACCATGGATAGAAAGAGATTTCATGGCGCTTTTACGGCCTTGATAACGCCGTTTACCGCCAACGGCATCGATGAGGCCGCTTATAAAAAATTGATCGAATGGCAGATTGCCCAGGGCATTCACGGCCTGGTGCCCTGCGGCACCACGGGCGAGTCGCCGACCCTTTCGGAAAAGGAGCATGAACAGGTCATCGAGCTTTGCGTGAAGACCGCTGCCCAAAGGGTGCCGGTCATTGCGGGTACAGGTTCCAATTCCACCCGGGAAGCGGTCAATATGACCCAGCATGCGGCCAAGATCGGCGCGGACGCGGCCCTGGTGGTAACTCCTTATTATAATAAACCTACGGCCAAGGGCATTTATTTACATTATAAGGCCATCAGTGAGAGCGCGGACATACCGATCATTCTCTATAATATTGCCGGACGCACGGCCAGGAACATTGAGCCTGAGTTGATGGCCAAGCTGGCTTCTTTAAAGAACATCATCGGTGTCAAGGAGGCCTCGGGCAATCAGGAGCAGATGAAAAAGATACGTGAAGTCTGCCCCAAAGATTTTTTGTTGCTGTCGGGGGATGATGCCTTGACCCTGGCGATTTTAAATATGGGCGGGGTCGGCATTATTTCGGTGGCATCCAATATCGTGCCTCAGGATGTCGCCGGCCTGGTCAATGCCTTTAATGATGGTGATAAACAAAAGGCCGCGGTCCTTAACGCCAAGCTGCTGCCGTTGATCGATGCCCTGTTTATCGAAACCAATCCTATTCCTGTCAAGACGGCAGCTGCCCTGATGGGCTTCTGTTCCGACCAGATGCGCCTGCCGATGTGTGCCATGGAAGAGGTGAATTTAGTCCAATTAAAGCAGGCGTTGAAAGTTTACGGGTTGATTAAATAAAAGCAGGAGTCAGACATGATCAAACTTGCCGTTTCAGGCTGCCGGGGCCGGATGGGGCAGCGCATCACGGAGTTGGCCTTACAAGATAAAGCCTTTAAAATAGCAGCCCTGTTGGAAAACAAAAACCGTCAGGACGTGCCGCTATTGTCCCATAATATTCCCATTAATTTCGAAGATGCTGCCCTCAAAGGCAGCGGGGTGCTGATTGAGTTTACCACTCCTGATGCGACCCTGGCGCATTTGAAGTCCTGCCAGCAATACGGTGTCAACATGGTCATCGGCACCACCGGCTTTACCAAAGCACAGATCGCGCAAATCAAAAAGGCGTCTTCTAAAATCGCCATCGTATTTTCTTCCAATATGTCGGTGGGCGTCAATCTTGTCTTCGGCCTCATCCGCCGGGCGGCGGAGATCACGGGTAAAAACTACACCATCACCTTGAGTGAAACCCACCATGTGCATAAAAAAGATGCTCCGTCGGGAACAGCCAAGACCATGGCTGAAATCGCCGAAGCCCATTCCAAGAGCAGGGTCAAGGACATCGCTTCCATCCGCGAGGGGGAAGTCATCGGCGATCACACCATTACCTTTGAAAGCCCGGTGGACCTTATTTCCATCCACCATCATGCCAAAACCCGCGATATTTTCGCGGAGGGTTCGCTGGTTGCCGCCAAATTCCTGTCTAAAAAGAAAAAAGGCTTGTTTAACATGCAGGACGTCCTTGGTTTGTGATCCTTAAGTCCTTCGATAATCTTAATTTTAAGGAGCTTGAATAATGTCCACCACCGAAGAGTTTAAGATCGAGTTTTCCGACCGTTTGAAATCCCTGCCCCCATACCTTTTTGTGGAGATCGACAAGGCCAGGAGAGAAGCCATTGCCGCCGGCCGGGAAATCATCAATTTAGGCGTCGGCGATCCTGACCAGCGCACGCACCAGGCGATCATCGATGCCATGAAAAAAGCCGTGGAAGATGTGAATAACCATCATTATCCTTTTGATGCCGGCGTGCCGCAGCTTCGTGTCGAGATCGCCCAATGGTTCAAAGGCCGTTTCGGGGTCGTGTTGGAGCCGCAGACGGAAATCTATCCCCTGATCGGCTCTAAAGAAGGCATCGCCCATCTGCCGCTGGGCATCATCAACCCGGGGGACAAGGTGGTTCTGACCGAGCCGGCCTATCCGGCTTATCAAGCGGCTGTCACCTTTGCCGGTGGGAAGATCCAGTACCTGCCGCTTAAGGCAGGCAATAACTGGCTCCCGCGCCTCCAGGACATCGAGGAGTTGAAAAATGCCAAGGCCCTTTTTGTCTGTTACCCCAACAATCCCACTTCGGCCACCGCTGACAAGAAGTTTTATCAGGACCTGATCGCGGTCTGCAAGGCCAAAGGGATCATCGTTGTCTCCGATCTGGCTTATTCGGAAGTCTACTATGACGGCATCAAGCCGCCGAGCATCCTCGAAGTTGACGGTGCCAGGGATATCGCGATCGAATTTCATTCTTTTTCCAAAACGTATTACATGACGGGATGGCGCCTGGGCTGGGCCTGCGGCAACCCGACCCTGGTGTCGGCACTGGCCAAGGTTAAATCCAACTGCGATTCGGGTGTCTTTAATGCCATCCAATACGCGGGGATCGCCGCCTTGAACATGGATCCCCGCGATATCGAGGACATGCGCGCCGAATACCAGACCCGCCGCGATGCCTTGATCAACGGTCTGCGTTCCGTCGGATGGAAGATAGATCCTCCCAAGGCCGCCTTTTATGTCTGGGCCAAAATACCGACTAAGTTTGCTGATTCCATGAGCTGCGCCAAGGCTTTCCTGGAACAAGCGGACATCGTGGTGACGCCTGGTGTGGGTTTTGGCAAGGCCGGTGAAGGGTATGTGCGCATGGCCTTGACCCTCTCCACCGACCGCATTCATCAGGCCGTGCAGCGCCTGGCCAAGATCTTATAATATGGCCGTCGTTTATTTTTCTTTGGGGTCCAATCTTGGCGACCGCAGGTATTATATTCACAGGGCCGTCGAAGAACTTAAAAGCAAAGGGCTGAAAAGCACCAAGCTCTCCCGGATCATCGAGACAGAGCCTTTCGAGGCTCCGGCCCAGGGAAAATTTCTTAATGCCGTTCTAAAGGCCGTCAGCGGACACTCCCCGGAGGAATTGCTTGAAATCGTCCAGGATGTCGAAAGAAAATTAGGCAGGGCCCAAAAGTCATTCCGAGGTCCCCGTGTCATCGACATCGATATTTTGTTCTACGATGATGTTAAATTGACCAGTCCGCGGCTGCTGATACCTCATCCGCGGATGCTGGAGAGGGATTTTGTGATGAGTCCCTTGGAAGAGATAGCCCCTCATTTATGCGCGTCGTTAAAACTGTAAAACAATTACGTCTCATCATCGATGGCCTGCGTCGCAAGGGTAGGACGATCGGCTTTATCCCGACGATGGGATACCTGCATGAAGGCCACCTTTCCCTTGTCCGGCGCTGCCGTCAAGAATGCGATGTAACGGTTGTGAGCATCTACGTCAATCCCAAACAGTTCGGGCCCCATGAAGATTTGCAGCGTTATCCTCGGGACATCGGCAGGGACTCGACGATGTTAAAAAAAGAAAATATTGACATTCTTTTTATTCCGTCGGATAATGCTGTTTATTCCAGCGGCTATTTGACATACATCGACGTAGAAAACGTTTCCCGAGCCCTTTGCGGTGCCTTCAGGCCAGGACACTTCCGGGGAGTGGCGACGGTGGTGGCCAAGCTTTTGAACATGGTCCAGCCGCATGCCCTGTATTTAGGACAAAAGGACGCGCAGCAGGTGGCGGTGCTTAAGCGCATGGCGGCGGATTTGAATTTTCCGGTGGCCGTGCGGACGGTGCCGACCATGCGAGAGGCCGACGGCCTGGCCATGAGTTCGCGTAATGTGTATTTATCAGCAGCCCATCGCGCTCAAGCTCCGGTGATCTACAAATCCCTGGTTGCAGTCCGCCGGTGCATCCGGCAGGGGGAGCGCCGGTCAGCAACGCTTGTCGCTATGATTAAAAGGAACATTGAGAGCAACTCTGAGGGAAAGATTCAATACGTCGCATGTGTGGACGCAGAAAGCTTGGAGCCTTTAAAAACGTTAAGGCACAGGGTTTTGATCGCCGTAGCCGTTTTTTTTGGAACAACGCGACTGATTGATAATGTCATCGTCCTCATTAAAAACTAAAGCCAAGTCCAATATTAGAGTAGGAATTTTAGGCTGCGGGGCCATCGGCTCCCGCATTGCCAAAAGCATCAAGGATGACGGGAGGGCCGTTTTAACGGGCCTTTTTGACATCAACCCTGCCAAATCCGAAAATCTTCAGAAGCATCTTCCCCAGAAAAATATCGTTAAGAAATCTTACGATGAACTTCTCCACGCCAGCGACCTGGTGGTTGAGGCGGTCAACGCTCCTGACACGCGCGAGCTGGTACGCCGGGCCTTATTGGCCAGGAAAGACGTCTTGATCATGAGTGTCGGCAAATTCATCGAAGGCGAATCCATTTTTGCGCTGGCCCAGAAGCAAGGTGTCAGGGTGCTTATACCTTCCGGTGCCATCGCCGGGGTTGACGCGCTCAAGGCCGTCAGCCAGCAGCGCATTGACCGCATTACCCTGACCACCCGCAAGCCGATTTACGGGTTCGCTGATAATGCCTTTGTCCAGCAAAAGCGGATCAATTTGTCGCAGATCACCAAGGAAACCATTCTTTTCGAGGGTAATGTGCGCGAGGCGGTCAAATGCTTCCCGCAGAACATTAATGTGGCGGCCACCATCGCCCTGGCTTCCGGGGCACGGGATAAGTTGCGCATCCGCATCGCCACTTCACCGGAGTTTAAGGTGAATTCCCATGAGATCGAAGCGGCCGGCGATTTCGGCCGCCTGGTGACCAAGACCGAAAATGTGGTTTGTCCGGATAACCCCAAGACCAGCTACCTGGCCGTGCTTTCGGCCGTGCGTACGTTAAAAGAATACTTTCAGGGAGTCAAGATAGGAACCTGAAATCATACATCAACCATCAACCAAGGAGGAGAATAGCATGGCTGCTAAAAAAGTCGCAAAAGTAGGGGTGAAGAAAGAAAAAGGTTATCTTTATTTCGTGGACAAGCAAGGCGATGTGTCCTGCGCCAAGATGGCCCGCGGCGACAAAAAGGGCGGTTCCGCCAAGAAGGTGGCCAAGGTGGGCGTCAAGAGGCAGGAAGGATATCTTTATTTCATCGATAAGCAAGGCGACATCTCCTGCGCCAAAATGGTCCGCGGCGGCACTAAGAAGAAGAGCAGCAAAAAGAAAGCTCCGAAGCGCAAATAAAAGTTTGCGTGTACAAATAGGGACGTCTGCCATTTATTAGGTAGACGTCCCTATTTTTTTATATAAAATAGTCGACTGTGAACGATATCGTCATCCGCGGCGCCCGCGAGCACAATTTGAAGAACCTGGACCTGACCATCCCGCGCAACCAATTTGTGGTGGTGACGGGTTTGAGCGGTTCGGGCAAGTCGTCTCTGGCCTTTGACACCATTTATGCCGAGGGACAGCGCCGGTACGTCGAAAGCCTTTCGGCCTATGCCCGTCAGTTTCTGGACCAGCTCCAGAAGCCGTTGGTGGAGCATATCGAAGGCCTTTCCCCGACCATTTCCATCGAGCAGAAGACCGTCAGCCGCAACCCCCGTTCCACGGTGGCCACCCAGACGGAAATTTATGATTATTTGCGCCTGTTGTTCGCCCGTATCGGCACGCCCCATTGTCCCACCTGCGGCAAAAGGATAGAGCAGCAAAGCGCCCAGCAGATCGTGGACAGCATTTTGGCTCTGCCCGAGGGAACAAAGATCAACATCTTAAGCCCTTTGATCCGCGGCCGTAAAGGGGAATACCGCAACATAGGAAAGCAGGTGGCCCGGTCCGGTTTTGCCCGTATGCGCATCAACGGCAAGATTTATGAGGCCGGCGAAACCGTCAAGCTCGACAAATATAAAGTTCACCACATCGAAGTGGTAGTCGACCGGCTTAGTGTCCGGTCCGATATCCGTAAGCGCTTGTCCGATTCCGTGGAAACGGCCCTGAAGACAGGGGAGGGCATGGTTCTCGTGGATTTTAACGGGACGAGGCCCGACCAGGTATTCAGCGAGAAATACGCCTGTACGGATTGCGGGACATCGCTCAGCGAGATTTCTCCGCGCATTTTCTCTTTCAACTCCCCTTACGGTGCCTGCGAGGAATGTAAAGGGTTGGGCACAAAGATGGAGGTTGATCCTGCCAACCTGGTGCCTGACCCTTCCAAGCCGTGGGTAAACGCCATTGCGCCCTGGAAAAAAGGGCAGCGGGGATACATGATGTATTACCGGGCCGTGCTGCGGGAAATCGCCAGGGCCTACCGGGTCGATCCTCAACTGCCTTTCAGTTCACTGGACAAAAAGTTTAAACACATGGTCTTTTACGGGTCTGACGATGAAATCTGGGGCCGGACCTTTGAAGGTGTGGTCAAATATTTAGAAAGGCTCTTTAACGAGACGGACAGCGAATGGCTCCAGGAAGAAATAGCCTCGTTCATGTCCGAGTCTCCTTGCCCGGTTTGCTTAGGGATGCGCCTTAAGAAGGAGTCGCTTGCCGTCAAGGTGGCGGACAAAACAATAGCACAGGTGACGGCATTCTCCATCAAGGATGCCAAACAATTTTTCAGCCGGTTGAATCTAAGCAAGGACAAGCAAATCATCAGCGCTGAGATCCTCAAGGAGATCAACCGCCGCCTCGATTTCTGCATCAATGTCGGCCTTGAATATTTGAGCCTGGACAGGCAGAGCGCCACGCTTTCCGGCGGGGAAGCGGAGCGCATCCGCCTGGCCACCCAGGTGGGTTCTGGTCTGGTCGGGGTCATTTATGTGTTGGATGAGCCCAGTATCGGCCTGCACCAAAAAGACAATGACCGCCTGCTGGCCACTCTGCATGCCTTGCGTGACCTGGGCAACACCTTGATCGTTGTTGAGCATGATGAGGAGACTATCCGCCGCTCAGACTACGTGATCGATCTAGGGCCAGGCGCCGGCGAGCATGGCGGGGAGGTGATCTATGCCGGGGATGTTAAGGGTTTGATGCAATCCAAGGCATCGTTGACGGGGCGGTATCTGGCCGGTGCTTATCAGATTCATCAACCCGAACAGCGCCGGAATATTGTAAATACTGATTTTTTAAAGATCACCGGCGCCCATGAGCACAATTTAAAAGATGTCCAGGTCAATATTCCGCTGGGCACCTTTGTCTGCGTTACTGGTGTGTCGGGTTCGGGGAAATCCACGCTGGTTGGGGATGTTCTTCATAAGGCCCTGATGCATAAAATTTACGGCAGCAAGATCAAGCCCGGCCGGTACAAAAAGATCGAGGGAACGGAGCATATCGATAAGGTCATTGAAGTGGACCAGTCGCCCATCGGCCGCACCCCGCGTTCCAATCCGGCCACCTACACCGGCACCTTCGGCTTCATCCGCGACCTGTTTGCCCAGCTGCCGGAATCAAAATTGCGCGGCTACAAGCCCGGCCGGTTTAGTTTCAACGTCAAGGGCGGCCGCTGCGAAGCCTGCGGCGGGGACGGGATCAAGAAGATTGAAATGCACTTCCTGCCGGACGTTTATGTGGAATGCGAGGTCTGCAAAGGCAAACGCTTCACGGACCAGACCCTGGAAGTAACGTATAAAGGGAAGAACATCTCCGACGTGCTGGCTCTTTCGGTCGTTGAGGCCCTGGATGTTTTTGCCGATATCCCCCGCATCAAGACCGTCTTGCAAACCATCAACGATGTGGGGTTGGGTTACATCCGCCTGGGGCAGGCGGCCACCACCTTGTCGGGCGGGGAAGCTCAGCGGGTGAAGCTCGCCAGCGAATTGTGCAAGCCCGCCACCAACCGCACCTTTTATATCCTGGATGAGCCCACGACAGGATTGCATTTTGCGGACGTGGACAAATTACTGCAGGTCCTGCAGCGCCTGGTGGACCGCGGCAATACCGTGCTGGTCATCGAGCACAATTTGGATGTGATCAAGGTGGCCGACTACATCATTGACTTGGGACCCGACGGGGGCGACCGCGGGGGCGAGGTGGTTTTTGCGGGCAGTCCCGAGGACATGGTGCGCCGTCCGTCTTCCTACACCGCACAATACTTAAAACATTTCTTAAACAAATCAAAGTAATTGTTATAATTATCACATGATCCCCCGCATTATCGTTTGCCTTTTTCTTGGGACGGCTTTCATAGGGCTGTCTTCGCCAACCTTGGCCCAGACGACTGAAAACGATCTTTTGTCCGCCGCCCAGCAAGCGTTCAATGACGGGTTCAGTGATGTCGCTACCCGATATTTGCGTGATTTTCTGGAAAAGTACCCGCAGAGCCCGAACCTGCCTGAGGCCAAACTTTTGCTGGGCCAGTGTGATTTTTTGCAGGGGGATTATGGCAAGGCCCTGTCGATGTTCAAATCCTTAAGCCGGCAAAAGGACAAAAGGGACGAGATCCTTTTTTGGCGGGGCGAGTCCTATTTGAAGGAAAACCGTTTTGCCGAGGCCCAGCATGATTACCAGGCCGTTATAAGGCAATTTCCCCAGTCGGCCTATGTGCCGCAGGCGTATTATTCCTTGGGCTGGTCGTTCTTTGAGCAAAAAAATTTCGACCAGGCCAAGATGGTTTTTTTACATCTGACGGCCCAATTCCCCGGTCATCAGCTAAGCCAGGATGCTCTCTTGAAAATAGCAGAGTGTGATTACAACGCCGGCCGTTTCCAGGATGCCGTCGGTGATTTCCAGGCATTCACCCGCAAATACCCGAAATCCGACCACTGGTGCGACGCTAATTTCGATATGGCCGAAAGCCTGTATTATTTGGGCGATCTGGAACGCGCCCTTGGTCTTTATCAAAAAACCTTGAACGGCTCCTGCGGTGACGGCTTGAAATTGGCGGCCTTCACGGCCCAAGGATGGATTTATATCAAGCTGAATAAATTCGATGAGGCGCAGAAGGTGTTCCATAAAGCTGAAGCCAAGGCCAAGGCCAAGGGGCTTTCCGATGAGGAAGTGCTCTTGGGGGAGGCCAACCTGGCGTACAACAGAGGGGATTATGCCAAGTCTTTGGACTTGTTTACGGATTTCATCAATAACTATCCCAACAGTCCTCACTGGGCCCAAGGGTACCTCGGCCGGGCGGATGTGTTGTACCTTTTAAAAAGGTATGAGGAGGCCAGGCAGGATTACCTGCGCCTGGAAGGCCAGCAAGACCAGGACATTCTTGAAAAATCGCAGCTGGGCTTGGGATGGACCGAATTAAAGTTAGGGCATTTGCCCCTGGCCATTGCCCATTTCCAGGCCGTATTCGACAAGGCCGAGGACGCCGATACCAAAGCCAATGCGCTCATTCAAATGGGGGATGCCTATCAGGAAAGCGGCCAATGGGATGATGCCGCCGAGACGTACGGCCGGGTCAAAAAAATGTATCCGGGCAGTTCCCTGATGGATTATGTACTTTACCGTCAGGCCATTGCCTTCCTAAAGTCGGTCAAGATCTCCGCTTCCCTGGATGATTTCAAAACCCTTCAAGACAAATTCCCCCGCAGTAAATATCTCGAGGATATCGATTATTACCTGGGGGTGATCAGTTTCAAAAAAGGGGACTGGTCCCGGAGCGCCAAGATGATGGACAAGTACCTTAAGGGCTTAAACCGTCCCAGCGAATTTACGCCGGATGCCAACTACATCCTGGCCCTGTCTTACCTGAATATGAATGAGGCGGAAGAGGCGTTGCGGTATTTTCAAAAAATTTTAAGGCTGTATCCCAATAATACTGATATCGACCAGAATGCGGATATCGGGATCGCCAAGTGCCTCTTCGACCTGGGCCAGACCGCCGAAGCGGTGAAAAGATTCAAGCTGGTCGTTTATAAATATCCCAAGACCGGCACGCAATTTGAAGCCTTATTATGGCTGGCCCAATATTATCTGAAGAATGGCGACGGGAATTCGGCCGTCGGTTTTTACAAGGCCATCATAGACAGCTTCCCTGATTCCCCGCAACTGGACCAAATCCATTATGAATTGGGTCAGGCCTATGAACTCATAGGCAACTCCGACCGCGCCTTGGAGCAATACAAAGCAGTTTCGGGCAGGAACAAATCTTTGATGGGAAAAACCAGGCTTGCCATGGCCGGCATCATTTCCAAGGACTTCGGCATTGACCGGTCCGCCGCGGCCTATGAAGAGATCATTGCCGCCTGGCCTGATTATGCCGGCGAAGCTTATCTGAAATTAGGGCAACTGTACCGCAATGCCCAGGATTATGAAGACGAGCTCAAGGTCTACCGCAGGGCGTTGGATGCCAAAGAGGGTACCATCGACCGGGCCAGGATCCAGTTCAACCTGGCCGACACCCTTGAGCTCATGAGCCGCACTGACGAGGCTATCGCCGAATATTTAAAAATCCCGCTGAGCTTCTCCAATGAGCGCTCCTGGGTGGTGAAAGCCTACCTGCGGGTGGCCAAGATCTATGAAGAAAACCAGGACTGGGAGGGAGCCCGCCTGACCTATCAGAAAATCATCCAGTTGAAGACTCCGGAGGCGGCTTACGCCCAGGAACGCTTGGACTGGATCAAAAATAACGCCGGAAAGATGAGGGGGCCATGAGCGTCGTTTTTACCAACGCGTGGGGGATCTTACTTAAAGGCGGTCCTATGATCTGGCCGATCCTGCTGCTATCCATATTGGCCGTCTCGGTGGGGCTTGAGAAGTTTTTGTTTTTGAATGCCGTCGACAAACATATCCGGCGATTCAGGCCCGATTTTTTCAAGGCCGTGCGGGAAGGGCGCATGAAGGAAGCCATGGCCCTTTGCGAAGAACGGCCCGACGGTTTGGGACCTGTTTGCAAGGCCGGTTTGATGAAATTCGGGTTTTCCGTCGATTTGATGAGGGCCAAGATGGCTGAAGCGGCCGATTTCGAAATCCATGCCTTGAAGGAGCGCATGGACCTGCTGGCTTTTGTGGTCAATGCCGCCCCTTTGCTGGGCCTGTTGGGGACAACAGTGGCCTTTTGTGTGGTATTTCACGCTGCGCAGATGCGTTCCAATGCCCTGAATCCCTTAAGCCTCGGGGACATGTCCTCGGGGATATGGCAGGCGCTGGTGACGACGTCGGCCGGTTTGGCCGTGGGTATTATCAGTTTTGCCATTTACGCCTTTTGCGCCTCGCGGGTCAACCGTGTTATTTCAGATTTTGAACAAACCATCAGCGAGACGGTGGGTCTTTTGCAGTCCGTTTCGCAATCGATCGATGAAAACAGGGACGGGGGATCATGAGTCTTGAGCATTCGAGGGTCAGGACCAATATCTTTCATCCCGTCTTGGGCGTTGCTTTTATCAATTTTGTTTTGACGATGGCGGTTTTGATCATGTCCGCCACCGTCTTTGCAAAGCCCGCCGGCGTGCTGATGGAACTGCCCTCCTCGAGGGAGGATTTTCCGGCCGAGGGGATCGTCATCAAGATCACGAGCGAGAACGTCATTTATATCGACAGGCATGTGGTCACCCTGACTGAGCTGAAGAGTTTTCTGGTCCGGGAAGGCCAGGCTTTAAGCGTGCTGACCGTTAAGGCCGACAGCCGCGCTTCCATGGGACGTGTGGCCGATGTTCTTAATTTATGCCGGGGTCTTTCAGGGGTACAGGTTAATGTCGGGACGGTTCTTTAAGATCCTGTTCGGTGTTATTTTAGCTCATGGGCTTGGGCTTACGTTCGTCTGGGTGGGTTTTTTTACACCTTTGTCCAGGCCTCCGGCTGTTTTTATTTACCAAGGTTTTTTGCCGCCAGGGGAGGCTGTAAGCGCGCGGCAAGCCTGGCCAAAAGAAAAGTTGCCTCTCGGCTATGACCGTGCCGTGGAGAATTCGAATCGCTGGATGGCCCTGAGAGGCCCACAAAAACCTTCGCACCATGTTTATTTGGGATTTTAACGTTATAGTGGCCTTGAGCTTAGGGCTGGCCCTCACGGTTGTGCTGGCTGCATGGGTGTTCTATACTTTAAAAAGAAGGCGTCCGGCGGTTTTAAGCGAGCAGGAGTTCTTTAAGCAGTGCGGGTTTTGCGGCTTCCTGTATTTTGATTATTCAAAAAAATCGCCTGGCACCTGTCCGCGCTGCGGCAGTTATCAGGATAGATGAGACCGTCATTCTAGAAGGAGTTGGCATGTTCCCTCAGTTTAAAAAGATCGATAATGAATCCGGGATCATCCTTTTTGTGGTGTTGATGACGGCCATCATCATCATGCTTTTTGCCTTGGGGATATTGACCCAAAGCCTGAACGAAATCAATTACGCCCAGCAGCAGATCGACCAGATCGCCACGGACGAACTGTCCAGGGGCATGTTCTGGAATTGGTATTCCACCAGCAGCACCGCTCCCGCAAGCCCGTCCGGTACGATGACCATTAACAATAGGACTTATGGCTGGTCCATGAGCTATTTGGGCGCTTCCACTTCCAATCAGGTCAGCGTCACCGCCAACTATGATACCTTCCAATAATTTTCACCAAACAGCGGTTGACAAAGGCTTGCTGATATTGTCTAATAAAATTTAAAAGATATTTATAATTTTTCACCCTTATGAAATAAAGGGCCATGGCTTCTGTCAAAAGAATAGGCTTCTTTTTAGGCGATGATAAGATCACCCTTATCGAGTTCGAAAGAAATTCGCCCGTACGTATCATCGCCGCGCCCTTAGGTTTGAAGGGCGGCAGCGCTTCCGCTTTTTCATCCGATCTCACCGAAGAAATCCAGATCATCGCCGTCCTTAAGAAAATGCTCCAGGACGGCCGGATCGCCAACGGCGTCTTTCATGTGTCCCTGCCCATGAAGGAGATCATTCTGCGTTCCTTCGTGATCCCGTTTGTCAAGACGGATGATCTGGCGAATGCCATTAAATTTGAGGCCAAAAGGTACCTGCCGTTCGACATCCAGGATCTGTCTTATGTTTTTCACACCATGCCTATCTCCGATGGGACGCAAAAACAGCTGCAGGTCATCTTCTTTGCCGCCCGTAAAGACGTTCTGTCCCGCTATGAACGCATTTTTGCCCAAGTGAATATGCCCGTCTCCCATGGGGAGCCGTATATCGTCAGTCTGACCAAGGCTCTGTTGTTCAGGAAGGAGATCCGGTCTTCCGAACACCTGGCTTTTTTGACGCTGGACCAGAATTTTGGCCGTATTTGTTTTATCAATAACGGCATACCGCAGTTCATCCGGGAATTTTCCGTCGGAGCCGCCATTCAATCGGAAGAAGAGGCGCAGCCGGCAGAGAATATTACGCCTAAAATCGTCAATGAAGTGGGTAATTCCTTCGAGTTCTATTCAAGGCAATTCAACGGCGAAGGGATCAAAAACATGCTGGTGTTGTCTGAATTCGTCCAGAAGGACCTGCTGGAGGCGTTGGAGGCGGAGTTAAAATTAAAGGTCTCGAAATTTTCTCCCGTCATCAATACCGGGGCTTTTGGGCAAAGCAACGACATCGATGCCATTTACGCCATGGGTGCCTGTGTCCCGCCTTCGGTCGACGCCCTGGCCCAATTTAATTTTATCGAAGACAAGACCACTGTTCCCTCCGCCGGGGAGAAGGCTTTCAAGGCGCTCAAGCCTTTCAAGGAAAATATCCTGGCCCTTGTCATCAGCCTTATCTTTCTGATCGCCATCTATGCTTTTTTCCAGCTGCGCTTGCAATTGATTCAAGGGCAATACAAGCGACTGACAGCCAAGGAAGGCGCTTTCTTAATCCAGAGCCAGGGGGACATAGAGGCCCTGCTCCAGAAAAGCGCCGATAAATTGCATCAGTATAAGAATGTCAGTATCCGAAGCGATCTGGCAGGTCTGATTTTACGTTTGGCCTCCCACGTGCCTCAAGGGACGCTGTTGACAAAGTTGACGATTGATAACAGCCTGGGTGATACCAAGGATGCGCACATGACCATTGACATCGAAGGGGTTGTGGTTGTTGGAGGGGCCAATGAACAAATAGCGTCGGTAAGGAATATGTTTTCCGATTTTCAGGACGATAAGGAATTGGCTAAGGTCATCAGTAATGTGAGTTTGGGATCATTAAGCCGCCAAACCTATAAGGGTAAAGAAGCGACAGGGTTCACCATCCATTTTTCATAAACCTTATGCTGAATCTAGATAAAATCAGTAAAGCCCCACAGGTCAACCTCAGTGATCTTAATTTAAAACAGGTGACCACGCTTTTGATCGAATACCGTAAGGCGATCAATATCCTGCTGTTGATAGGCGCCCTGATTTGGGCGGCCATGATGTTTATGGACTACCGTTCCAAGGCCGAGACGCTGCGTACGCAGATTGCGCGTGAACAGGCCAAACTCAATGTCATCAATGAGCTTAATAAGTCCGATCAAAATTTTAATGAGTTCCGTTCTTCCCTGCCCAGGCGGCTCAATGAATTCGAGTTGGCGACACAGATCTCCAAGGATGCCGACCAGTATCATATCAACCTCCCGTCTTTTAACTCAGCGGTCCCGTCTAAGGACAAGGGAATATATGATGTCCGAGAATTTGGTTTTGAGGCGACGGCCGATAATTTCAGGGATGCCATGCTTTTTTTAAGAAAGGTGGAAAAGTCGAACCCACCCTTGAGGGTCAATAACTGGTCAGGGCACGAAAATCCCGATGGGTCAATCACATTCGATATCGACATTTCGGCGGTGCACATTCATTCATGATACGATTAGCGTTGCTCATCATATTCCTTCTGACCGGAGGCCATTTGCTGCAGGCCGATGAAGGCCCGGGTCATGACCAGTCCTTTGTTCAGTTATTGGATAAGGTCAAGAACCCTTTTGAAGACGGTCTGCCCAAGCCGGTGGTTCCGCCGCCACCGCCGCCGCCACCGCCGCCGCCTCCAGTGGTGGTGCCGCCCAAACCGGTCCCGCCGCCGCCGCCCCCGCCGCCGGTTTTTCTTCCCCGCGGGATTTCACTACAAGGTGTGATGGTGGGGGGGGATATGCATGAGGCGATTATCAACGGGAAGGCGATGGGTTTGGGCGCGTTTATCAAAGGGGCGAAATTGGTCGATGTTAGCCCAGGCGGCGTCATTTTAGAATATAAAGGCAAAAAATTCTTTTTAGCAGTTGATTAGTCTATATATATAGGTTAATATGAAAAAAAATGAGTCGTA
>JAGWOI010000025.1 GCA_028870995.1 Candidatus Omnitrophota bacterium
TGGCCTTGAATGGAATATTTAAAGACGACGGAGAATTTAATTGCGAGCCCTTTCATATGCAAAGGGATGAATTCCGAGTAGGAGAAGAGACGCCTCCAGGATATTTCAACAGGATATTGGAACAGTACCGGATAACCTACAACGGCATTAAAATCCAGGGAGTAAAAATTATTTTTTCGCAATTCCATAACATTATCGGGAATATCCGCAAAGACAAAAGATACCGGCATTTTAGCGTTAAAGACATCCTTGAAAGCTTTCCCGCAGGCACCCAATACATTATTATCAAACGCAAGGATATCAGAAAACAAGCGGTATCCTACCTAAAAGCGGTTAAAGGTATGGGTTGGAGTTACCAAGGCTCCTCGTTGATGAGGGCAACCCTATATCATCCATCGGAAATCGATCCGATGATTGACAAAATAAACCGTGAAAATAAAGCATTGCGGTCTTTGATCAAGGAAACAAACATTCGCCCCCTTTACATGAGCTATGAAAGCTTATCCCGGAATTTTGAAAAAAACACAAAGAACGTGTTTCAATTCCTTGATCTCATAATCCCTCAAAGTATCGACATTCAAACCAGCTATCAAAAACAACATGACTATTTCAATGTAAGGATGTTGAAAGAATACGATTTATACCGCAAGACAAGGAGGATGATAAAAAGGAGTCCGGGCCTTATTTCAAAATCATTATCTTTGTCCTGGCCGACCCTAAATCAATATATTTTCTTTGCATCCATTGTGTGGCTTTTAGCCAAAAACCATTGGAAGATCGTCCTCGGAGGCATTTGTGCTTCCTATTTGTTCCGATATTCTTATTTTGTTCCGGCATTTATCCAAATCCCATTTTCCAGGCCTATTCGAAGATTGATGGAAAAAGACTACCAGTGGCCTCCCCTATTACTGTCATTTATAAGCAGCGCCTTAATCAGCTTATTCGATCTATGCTGGCTTGTTGTTGTTTTCGTGATAGTTGCCAGGAATATTGAAAACGACCCTTTGCCGTATCTATTATTTGCCTATGGTGTTGCCACTTTACCTTTCATCCATGAGGTTCCTAAAAGTCATAACACCACCAACCTGCCCTATATTTGCCTAACGCAAACCTGCTTTCTGGTATTGATTTTATCTTATTTCTTCCATTGGCCACCGTATTCTATAGGGCTTGTCTTTTTTTTACTATTCCTAAGACACCTGCGCTGTTCCATCAAGAGGTAAGATTGTACGAAAGCAGGAATTAGGTTAAGGGAGGGAAAAAGAAAATGCGCCTGGTTGGAATCGAACCAACAGCCTAGACGTTAGGAGTGTCTCGCTCTATCCAATTTGAGCTACAGGCGCATATCACTTCCGGTAAGGTTCAAGACTCTTCAAATATTCGGCGGGAGCATTATACCCTAAAGCCTGGGCCTCTTCCAGATAATGAATGGCATCTTGAAAATTGCGGGACTTAAAACTTAAAATAGACAAATTCACAAAAGCGTCCTGATGCTTGGGATTGATGGCCACTGTTTTTAAATACGAGGCAATGGCCTCGCCATTCTGGCTGAGGCTCGCGTATACGTTGCCAAGATTATAATACGCTTCCGCGTTTTTAGGGTCCACCTCGACGGCTTTTTCATAATAATTGACGGCCCCGGCCAGGTCTCTCTCGGATTCACTCAAATAGCCCAAATTAAAATAGGCCTCGCCGCTTTGCGGGTCCAAATCAATGGTCTTTAAGAAGAATTGCCGGGCCCTCTGCCGGTCACCCAGGGCGCTGGCAATTTTGCCGATATTTAAATAGCCCACGGCAAATTTGGGATGATAATGGACCAGGCGCTCATAAAGGTCCAGGGCCGCTTTATAGTTGCCGGCATCCCGGTACAGGCCGGCCAAATTGTATAATGCCAGCTTATAATCCGGCTGCATCTGCAGGGCCTTGGTGTAATAGCGCATCGCCTCTTCCCTGCCTCCCACCTGCCCGTACAAGAAGGCCAGGTTATAATAATCAACAGCCTTATAATTCTTGCGCTTGGAGAGCTGCTCGAAATCCTCCAAGGCCTCCTCACGCTTTTCTTTGTAAAGGCCGTTCTTGGGGGTATCGGCGATGGCCCTGCCGTAGGCTTCGATCACGGCCATATAGACCTTCTCATCATCGGGAAAAAGGTCCAAAAGCCGGCTGAAGGTTTCCACCGCCTGTTTGCTGTTGCCCGATCTCCTGAAGGCCTCACCCAGCCCCAAATAAGCCGCGGGGCCTTGAGGATCCAACGCGATAATTTTTTGAAAATAACCTTCCGCCTGTTCCCAATCGGCTTCGCGCTGGGCCAGCCCGGCCAGCCCCTGATAGGCGGCGACAGATTTAGGATCCGCCTGTGCCGCCCGGCTGTAAAATTTCCGGGCCTTGGACAGGCTGCCTAATGTTTCATACGTATCCGCCAGATGCTCCAGGTTAACGGCGGTAGGATGAAGTCCGGCTTCATGGGTCCAGAAGGTCAGCGCATCTCGACGGAGATCTATCTCTGAGATGCTTGTTGAGACAACGGCAAGGCCCAATACGGCCACCGCGGCCCAGAAAAAATACCGGATCAGCGTCTCCTGATTTTGGAGAAAAATATAGAAGCGGTCTGCGGCCTTGGCGAGCAATAAAAAGAAGATAAACGCCAGCGCGTACAACCAGTACAAACGGTAGGGTCCCCATACTAAAAATACGGCAGGTTCCGATATAAAAAAAAGCAGGGTCGCCCCATAGGCCCACGGCCGGCGGGTTTTGAGGGCCAGGGCAACAAAAAGCAGAGCCACCGAACATAAAATGTGTCCGATAAGATAAGGCAAGGCCATGTGCATGGGAAATCAGTACTGGATAACCGAGTAAATCGGAAGATCTTTGAACTTCTCTTTGCCCTTGAGAAACAGCAATTCGACCAGAAAGGCCACCCCCACCACGTCGGCCTTTTGCAATTTCAAAAGATCGATGACCGCACGGACAGTGCCGCCGGTGGCCAGCAGATCGTCCACCACCAGCACCCTGGCGCCTGCAGGAATGGCGTCTTCATGGATCTCCAGCGTGTCCATGCCGTATTCCAGCTGGTAGGTCACGCTCTTGGTCTTGTAGGGAAGCTTGCCTTTTTTGCGCACCGGGATAAAACCGGCGCCCAATTTATAAGCCAGGGCGGCGCCGAAGATAAACCCGCGCGCTTCCACGGCCACGACATATTCGATGCGTTCCTTGTTGAAATGCGAGGCGAGCGTATCGATGGACTTCTTAAAAGCCCGGGGATTCTTAAGAAGGGTTGAAATGTCCTTGAAAATGATGCCTTCTTTAGGAAAATCGGGGATGTCGCGGATATGTTTCTTTAGATCTGCAATTTTCATTTTATTTGCCCATGGACTGAGCTTTGATCAATTTGGCCTCGAGCACTTCCTTGACAGGCAGCCTGGCCTGGCCGTGGCTGATCTGGTAAAGCCTCTCTAACCCCAAGCGTCCCATTTCGATCAAAGGCTGGGACACCGTCGCCAGAGGGATGGAACTGTTTTGCCGCAAAGGATTGTCGTCGAACCCGCAAACCGCCACATCCGAAGGGACGCCGATCTTCTTGGACCTGGCCACATCCAGGACTTCCATGGCCATGACATCCGAAGCTGCAAAAATGGCGGTGGGTTTGGTTTTCAGCTTGAAAAGTTCCAGAGCTGCTTCCCTGGCGGGGGTGCGCAAGAAACCGCCGTACTTAATAAAAGATTTGCCGTGATTCAGGCCGTGCCGGTCAAGGGCGTCGCGGTACCCGTCGAGGCGGGCCTTGCCGGACTGGGTATTCTGGTCGCCAGCGATGGTGGCGATATGCTTATGCCCCTGCTTGACAAAGGCCTCCACGACCTGAATGGCGGCCTTATAATTATCGATGGCAATATAGTTGATGGGTTCGGCAATGATATTGTTCAAGACCAGGCACGGCATGCCGCGCATGATGGCCTTTTTGACGATCTCCAGGTCGCTGTCGATGTCCGCAAAGAGGATACCGTCGACATATTTACGGTCGAGCAAGGTCGGATCCAGCCAGGCCGAGTGGTTGCGGCGGTCGGTGATATGCACCAGGAAATCCACGTTCAGGCGGCTGGCCGCGAGATTGACACCCTTGGTGATCTCGCCGGTATAGAATGAATGAAAAATATCCTCGAACTGGGGAAGGATCAATACAAAGATCGGCTTGCGCTTGACGGCCATTTTCCTACCTTTCGCGTTCCTTCAAGGTTTTTTTCATTTTCTCCATGGTCAATTCTTCGATCTGGCGCACCCGCTCGCGGGAGATCCCCAGCTTCTTGGCGATCTGCGCCAGGGTATGGGGCTTCTGCGTTTCTTTGAGGCCGTAACGCATTTCAATGATAGTCCTCTCGCGGGCATCCAGCGTTGCCAAAAGCGCCTGGGCGCGTTCCTTGTTCAGGAAGGCCGCCACGGACTCGTCGGGCGCCACGATATTCTCGTCTTCCAGCACATCGAGCATCTGGCCTTCGCCGTCCTCGCCCATGGGCGCATCGAGGCTGGACATCTTGGCGATGGCACCGTCGAGCTCACGGACCCTTTCCATGGTGATCTTAAGCTTCTTGGCGATCTCCGCGGTGGTGGGGCGGCGGTGCAGGGCCTGGGTCAATTTATCCACCACCTTGCGGTATTTGAGGATCTCCTCGTTCAAATACACGGGCACGCGGATCATCTTGCCCTGGTCGATGATGGCACGCGAGATCCCCTGCTTGATCCACCAGGCCGCGTAGGTGGAAAACCGGAAGCCCTTGTCGGGATCGAATTTGTCCACCCCGCGCATAAGCCCGATATTGCCCTCCTCGATCAGGTCGCTTAAGGCAATGCCGAGATTGGTATAACGCTTGGCGATGCTGATGACCAGGCGCAGGTTGGCGCGGATCATTTCTTCGCGCGCTTTTTTATCGCCTTTCTGTATCCGTTTGGCGAGAGTGACCTCGTCTTCGGCCGTCAGCAGCTTGATGTTCTTGATCTCTTTTAGGTATGACTTGATTGGATCCATTATTTTTTCTTGGCTTTTTTATTTTTGGTTGAACCTTTAACGTCCGCGATGGCGGCCTGGGCGGCGGCCAGACGGGCGATAGGCACACGGTAGGGCGAGCAGGACACGTAGTTCATGCCGGAACGGTGACAGAACTTGACCGACTCCGCCTCTCCCCCGTGTTCACCGCAGATACCCACCTTCAAATCCCTGCGGGTATTGCGGCCAAGCTGGATACCTGTCTTCACCAACTGACCGACGCCTTCCTGGTCCAGGCTCTGGAAGGGATCGTTCTTAAAGATGCCGTACCCGCCGTCTTTTTCCGTGGCCACATAGGTGGGCAGGAAACGACCGGCGTCGTCGCGGGAAAGCCCCAAGGTCATCTGGGTCAAGTCATTGGTACCGAAGCTGAAGAACTCGGCGATCTCAGCGACCTGGTCGGCCAAAAGGGCGGCGCGCGGGATCTCGATCATGGTACCGACCATGTAGCCTAACTTGGCGCCGGACTGCTTGATCAGGGTGTCAGCGACCTTGCGGGTCTGCATTTCCATGATCTTGAATTCCTTCTTGTCCATGGTCAAGGGGATCATGATCTCCGGCAGGACCTTGATGCCTTCCTTGCGGCATTTGATGGCCGCGGTGATGATGGCGGTCACCTGCATTTCCAAAATTTCAGGATAGGTGATGCACAGGCGGCAGCCGCGGTGGCCGAGCATGGGGTTGGCCTCATGCAGCTGTTCGCAGCGGTGGCGGATCTTGTCCGGCGACATGCCTGTCACCTTGCTTAATTTCTCGACACCCGCATCGTCCTTAGGCGTGAATTCATGCAGCGGCGGATCGATCAAACGGATGGTCACGGGTAAACCGTTCATCGCTTTGAAGATCCCGTAGAAATCGTCCGTCTGGAACGGCAGTAATTTGGCCAGAGCCTTCTTACGGGCATCGAGCGTTTCAGCCACGATCATCTCCTGGATGGCCAGGCGGCGCTCCTCGGTGTCGAAGAACATATGCTCGGTGCGGCAAAGCCCGATGCCTTCAGCGCCCATCTTGATGGCATTGGTGGCGTCATACGGGGTGTCCGCATTGGTACGCACCTTGATGGTCCTTAATTCATCGGCCCATTTCATGATGGTGTAATAGCTCGACGGCAGCTCCGGCGACTTGAGCGCCAGATCGCCGCCATAGATCTCACCGGCGGAACCATCCAGGGTGATGTAATCGCCCTGCTTGATGGTCTTGCCGCCCACGACCATGGACTTGTCGTTATAATTGATGTTCAAGGCCTCGCAGCCGACGATGCAGCATTTGCCCCAGCCGCGGGCCACAACCGCCGCGTGAGAGGTCTTGCCGCCGGTGGCGGTCAGGATACCCTTGGCCGCATGCATACCGCCGACGTCCTCAGGGCTGGTTTCCTTGCGGACCAAAATAACGCGATCGCCGTTCTTGGCCATTTCCTCGGCCTCGGCGGCGGTGAAGACCACCTTGCCGGCCGCAGCGCCCGGGACAGCGTTGATGCCGCTGCCCAAACGGATGGTTTTCAACTGCGCAGGGCTGGTCTTGGTGCCGTCGATGACCGGGTAAAACAAGCGTTCAATATCATCAGAGCTGATGCGGTTGACCGCCTGCTGTTTGGTAATGACAGGCTTGATGGCCAATTCGGCCCATTTCTTGGGCAGGTAGCCTTTCTTGACTAAGTCATTGGCCTGCGCCTTGCTCAATAACGGCTTGGTGGCATGGTCCACCGCGATGGCGAAAGCCGCCGCCGGGGAGCGCTTGCCAGTACGGCATTGCAGCATGTACAGGGTTTCGTCTTCAATGGTGAATTCCAAATCCTGCATTTCCTTATAATAGGATTCCAGGATGGCGCGCACGGCGCAAAGCTGGTCATAGGCCTTGGGCATGGTCTCATGCAGGGTGCTAAGCTTCAACGGTGTACGGATACCGGCCACCACGTCCTCGCCCTGGGCGTTGATGAGATAATCGCCGTAAAAGGTGTTCTCGCCGGTGTTGGGGTCGCGGGTGAAGCAGACGCCGGTACCGGACTTTTCGCCCTTGTTGCCGAAGACCATTTGCACGACGTTGACCGCAGTGCCTTCCAGGTCGGTGATCTTCTCGACACGGCGGTAGGTCACGGCCTTCTCCGCTTCCCAGCTGCCGAAGACGGCCATCACGGCGCCCATCAATTGTTTCCAGGGGTCTTGAGGAAATTCCTGGCCTTGTTTTTGTTTATAAAAAGCTTTGAATTGCCGGCAGAGCTCCTTGAGGCTTTCGGCAGGGATATCCGGATCGTTCTTGACCCCTAATTTATGCTTCATTTCATGCAGCATGTCTTCCATCGGTTGCTTGGAAAGGCCCATGGCCGTCGAGGAATACATCTGGATGAATCGGCGGTAGGAGTCATACGCGAATCTGGGATTGTTGGTCTTCTTGGCCAGCCCTTCGACGGAAATGTCATTGAGCCCTAAGTTCAAAATGGTTTCGAGCATGCCGGGCATGGATCGGGCCGCACCGGAACGCACGGAAACCAAGAGCGGATCATTGGCATCACCCATTTTCTTGCCGGTGACTTTTTCTAGCTTCTTGAGGGCCTCGCGCAGCTCGGCTTCAAGGCCTGCAGGCAGTTTGCGGCCCAGGCGGTAATATTCAGCACAGGTCTGGATGCTGACGGTAAAACCCGCCGGCACATTGATGCCGATGGAGGTCATTTCCATGAGGCCGATGCCTTTGCCGCCCAACACGTTCTTGGTTAAATCCGCACCCTTAGCTTCCGCCTTGCCGGCGCCGTAAGAAAACACATGCTTTTTTGCCATTTTACCTGCTCTGCCTTTCTATTTTTTATTAAAATTAAATTTTTTCCTTCAAATAAGCCGATAAGCGTTCCACGGGAATACGTTCCTGCTGCATGGTGTCCCGGAAACGCACGGTCACTTGCTTATCTTCGAGTGATTGCACATCCACCGTTACACAAAAAACAGTCCCCACCTCATCCTGTCGGCGGTAGAGTTTTCCGATGGCAGCGGTATCATCATACACGCAAACCATGTCTTTTTGAAGCTCGGATTTTATTTTCTTGGCCAGGGCAACAATCCCCTCGTTCTTCTTCAATAAGGGCAGCACGGCCACCTTGATGGGTGCCAGTTTGGGGTGGAATTTCATGACCACGCGCAGGGCGTCGTTGACCGTTTCCTCGTGATAGGCATCCACCAAAAACGCCAGGGTGGCGCGGTCGCAACCGCCGGAAGGCTCAACCACGTGGGGGAAGAATTTCTCGTTGGTCACCGGGTCCTGGTACTGCAAATCCTTGCCGGAAAACTTGGCATGCTGTTTGAGGTCATAGTCCCCGCGGTTGGCGATCCCTTCCAGCTCGGACCAGCCGAAGGGGAAATTGTATTCCACGTCCGTGCAGCCTGCGGCATAGTGGGCCAGCTCGTCCTTGTCATGCACGCGCAGTTTTAAGTTCTCCTTGCGCATCCCTAAGTCCATGTACCACTGGTAACGGGCCTGGATCCATTCCTCATATTTGGCCGCGGCTTGTTCCGGGCGGCAGAAATACTCGATCTCCATCTGTTCGAATTCACGGGTACGGAAGGTGAAATTGCCGGGTGTGATCTCGTTACGGAACGACTTGCCCATCTGGGCAATGCCGAAAGGCAGCTTGCGGTGGGTGGCGTCGACCACATTGGCGAAATTGACAAAAATCCCCTGCGCGGTCTCCGGCCTTAAATAAACCACCGACGAAGAATCTTCCATGGCGCCGACGTTGGTTTTAAGCATCAAATTAAAGGCACGGGGCTCGGTCAGTTCCGTTCCGCCGCATTTGGGGCATTTGCCGTCTTTGAGCTGGTCCACGCGGCCGCGGTAGGAACACTTGGTGTTCTTGCAGTCGACCATCATGTCCGCAAAATTATCGGTGTGGCCGGAGGCCTTCCAGGTCGTGGGGTGCATGAGGATGGCGGCATCAAGCCCCATCACATCATCCCTGAAATGCACGACCGACTGCCACCAGGCGTTCTTGACGTTGCGCTTGAGTTCGGCACCCATGGGGCCGTAATCCCAGGCGCCGCTAAGCCCGCCGTAAATTTCGGAGGATTGAAAAATAAAACCCCGCCGTTTGGCCAGGGCCACGATTTTGTCCATTAAATCAGGTTGTGCCATACGAAGGAGCTATTCTATCAAAAGACCGTTAAAAAGCAACTTGAAAACGATTTCCTCGACAGAGTTGCACTGCGGCCTAGGGGGACAGACCTGTTGCGGTTAGACTTTAGCCAAAAGTTCCGGCTCTTTGGCCGGCTGCTTAAGCCCCAGCAAGGCAAACGGGCTTGCGATGGGCTGGATATTGATGATGACCGGCTGGAAGCCTTGAAAGCCGCCCTGCTGTAATTCGTTTAACTGGGCAGGGTCGAATTTCATCTGGATCACATGGCCGGTGCGGTGGATCAGGATTTTGTTAAGGTCAATACCGCCGGGCGTTTGCAGCATGGCTCGATCCGCTCCCTGCATATGTAAAAATTTTTCTACACGCTCTTGGTATTTTTCAGGAAGCAAGTATGTATAATCCCTGAATTTTTGCATTTTGGGATATACCTTTACTTCAACTGTAGCTGGTGTCAATGCCCCAACCAGCTTTGCGAAGGCTTTCCCTTGTTTAATCAAATCGTCCACATTAGACCTTAAAATATAATCATAGCCGCCCCATGTTGACATCATTATTTCCATATCTGTCTGATGAATTTTCTTGTCCCACTCTCTTTTTGCATAACAAAACTGTATTGCTGCCCAAATGTCCTCAAAATCACTGCCGGCTATCTGACGAACCTCGTTCTCAGTCAAATTAACATTGGCCTTCAGGTCCACAGTTTCTCCATCAGCAGCCTCTTGCCAGATACCGTTTTTATTCAGAGGATCCAGAATAGTTCCTTTGATTGAATTGAATTCTGAAAATGCTTCTTTATTAAAACGGCCCATCCTCCTTGACCATTCTTCAATCCCCGCCTGCTTCAGTTTCTTTGCATGTTCCCAGTCAACTGTACGAAATTGATCATAGCCCAATATCTCCATTCCATGGATCAGCTTCCAAGGGTTGGTCTCAAAGTACTCATTGGCTAAATATCTCGCAATAATCGGTTTTAGGAAAATGACTTGAGCATACGCTCCCGGGGTCGGCCTCGCAAACGACATCTCATCATTCAAATCCTCCAATGAAACCTTTGAATCAGCAATCAAGGAACCAAGAAAAACACTAACTCTATCTTTCTCATCGCCGGATAATGAGTCATATAATGCTCTTGAGTCATTCCAAAAGTTTGAAGACAAATCAGGGGCATAAATGGATTTATTGCCATACCCCGAATAGATGATAAACCGCACCGCTTCGCCCAAAAGATCTTCCGCAATCTCATAGGCGCTCTTTCCCTCCAACCTATACTCCGCCGTGCCGCTGAATGCTTCCAAGCGCCCACTTTTCAATTCATCGGCAAAATACTTGTCTACCGTGGCCTTGGCCCTCAATTGCTGATGCGGCGTTTGCAAATAAACGATACGGTAAGGGTTTTCCGCAGATCTATTTTGAAGCTCGCTTGCTATGATCTTCTTGTAGTTTAATATGTTCTGAGGAGTGTTCCTTGATTGCGATTCTATTTCAAAGTCAGGCATTTGGCCTTTTAAATCTTCAAATTCCTTTTCTTTCTCAATCATCTGTTCCATAACCTGCCGCATAATAACCGCTTCGCTGGAAACATCCTTCAACTCAAACCCGGCATTCCTGGCATTATCTATCAATGGCTGGGTAAAACGTGCAACACCACCCAAGGTCACGATACGGCTGTTTTGATGGTCACGCCACAAGCGCAGCGCTTGACGAAAAACATTTAAATTAGGGTTGCCCAAAACGACAATGTCATCGATATGCTCCGAGGGTGTCACCTTATCCTTATATTGCAGAGCTTTGAGGATCGCTTGAGCCGCCTCCTTTTGCCTTTCTGTAAGCATGGCTTTGTCAAACGCCGCAGCAGGCTGACTGGTGATACGGCCTAAAACCTTTCTCCATCCCGCCAAAAATCGACCGGAGGCTTTCATACGAGGCTCAAATCCAATCTTTGCTGTAAGCCCTAAATTATTCAGATCTGATACTGCCGATTCAGGATTTACAGCGGTATCAACCAGATCCTGCATAGCCTGACGGATTAAGGTCAAATTATAAGCATGGGTAATATCTACTGCTCCTGTTTGTGCCAAGACTTTTCTTACTAAAGAATAATCTCTCGGCAATAATTTCAATCCGAATTCATGCCTTAACCTGAGCCACTTGATCATGGATAATACGGTCAAGTTCTTACCGTTGACCAAATCACCCTGCAGGCGCGCGTCCCCATTCAGAGCATCTTGTAAAGGCCCTTGCTGGCCATACATATTCCCCTGGGAGTCAATGGCCATCTGCAACAATCCCGGCGCAGTATAAGAGGAATAGACCTGTCTGCTGCGGCTATCCGCCACCAGGCCTTGAATGAAAACCTCCTTGGTTTTTCCATGTATTAAATAAGGCCCCACATAATGAATCTTTATGCCATTGAATACCGGCGGATTATCTTTATCAAAGAAGCGTTCAACAGGCACACTCATCACTTGCGCCAGCGCATTCAGCGAACTCAATGCACGTTCATACATCTGTTTGGACGCCTGGGCACCAATGTTGGCAGCCGTATTTCTTTCTTCATTTGTCATTGGAACCTTAACAGTAATGTCTATGTCATTGACCTCTCTGGCAAAAAACACATCCCTTACCGCTCCGCCAACGACAACAATATTATCAAGCCCCTGGTTATTTCTTAAAAGGCCCAAGAATGACTTTAAATTCTTATCTTGGATACTATTTGTCGGGACCCTGCCATTTAGTCCGGTGATCACCAGCCCCATATTCAGCCTACTGGAATTCTTTGTCAACATGGCATGATCTAAATTATCTGAACGTTCAATTCTTAAAACTTCGGGAGAATCCATTTGATAATAAGGGTATGAATACCCCGTCGAATTATCCACTTCATCATGGCCTGTTTCAGGCTCGAAAATCACTTTAAAATCATATCCTTCATCGGCAAATTGCAAGGCTTCATTTTCATAATCAAAAAGGTCCCCCTGCGCATTCCCCGGCTGCCTTTCAATAAGATTCAGACGGACAACTTGCTCTTTTGAAAATTTATAATTCTTACCCAGTTTCTTGATTGCGTCAGCCGCGACACCCCGTAACGTTCTGGTCTCTTGTTTTCTTACAATCTCAAATAAAGGAATTATCGCCCTTTGATCTCCAATATTAATTAAACCCTCTATGGCTTCTTTACGTATTTCTTCACTTCTATCAGACAGTAATTTAATATCGGCCTGAAACATCATTTCTTTATCAACTTTCAAATTTGCCAAAGCTTCTCTGACTGCCTTACGAACAGTATAATAGTTATCTCCTAATTTCTCCAGCAAAGGCACGATCGCCCGCTTATCCCCGGAATTCCCCAGCCATTCGGCCGCTTCCTGACGTATGCTGTGTTCATTCGATAATATTTTAAGATAGGTTTGGAACAATCTTTCTTTATCTATACCAAGCTCTATCAAAGCTTTTTGTGCGGAAATCCGAATATGAGATGACGAGCTGCCCCACGAATGTCTGTCGTAGTTTAAATTGCCCAGCAATGGCTCTATCGCGCGTTTATCCCCGGAATTGCCAAGCCATTTAATGGCAGCTTGTCGCGCGTCATCGCGGACATGGTTGTTTGAATCAATTGATATTATCCTTAAATACGCTTGAAAAAAAACTTCCTTGTCTGCCTTTAGTTTGGTTAAAGCTTCCAGAGTTTCGGCAACATAATCACCTTTGCTTAAAATACCGGCAAGTGGTTGTATTGCACGCCTATCATGCCAATCACCTAAAAATTTAATGGCCTGGCCCTCATTTGAAGTATTTAAGGCCTTTAAATTGGCTTGAAACACTGTTTCTCTATCAGCGCCAAGCTTTTTGAGAGCTTCATTGGCATCTGAAAAATAATCCCCCTTACCCAAGAGTTCGGCAATCGGCTCAATCGCCCTTCGATCTCCAAAATCTGCCAGGAATTTTATAGCCTTTTTTTTAAAATCGGTATTCAATGCTTTTAAATTAGCTTGAAAAATCGTCTCTTTATCCGCTCCTAATTTTGTTAAAGCCTTATTTCCTTTCTCAAAATCCCCGTGTCCTTTGCTCAAAACATCGGCAATTGGTTCAATTGCGCGTTTATCCCCCAACTTGATCACAAAATCCACAATACCGTCGTTATACTTGGGATTTTGCCGGTAATACTCCATTAAAGCGGCGACTGCTTTATTGCCCTTATTCTTTAATCTCCTGATCACTTCTTGATCGTCTATGGATCCTTTTTTTAATAAAGAAGTCAAGCCTTGAAGGGAATAATTCTGCCATGCCAATAATGCCGCACCCAGACCTATGCCGGCTGCCGCAATTTTATAACTGTTTGGGTCTTGAACAGCTGCCGCAAAAACATGGAAGGCCTGGGCAGCAAGATGTCCGTAGAATTTAAAGACTATAGAATGGAACTCCTGGTCATTGGAGTTAGAAAAGAGACTCAACCCTAATTCAGCGAGTCCTGAGAAACCTAAGAAACCTATGGTACCCAGCAGAGCCACTACCCCATACATTTCAACGTTATCTTTACTCAATGAATCAGAAAGAAGGATTTTCTTAGCCTCTTTATTGGAACTCATTGCCGCATCTGAGGCGTCATTTTCAGAAGGAGGCCTGACGGAATCTATGGAAATCTCATCAATTGCTTCTAATACGGCATCAACTGCGCTGAATAAATATTTTCCTCTAACATTTATAATAGGATCCGATTCCGCCTCTCGTTTAACCTTATCTTTTAAGGAATTCTGCTGCTCCGTAAAAGATTTCATTTTTTCAAGCATTTCTTGAGTCGCCCCATCCATGATATCGGGTGAGAATATTTTTAATTGTGACAATACATCCAAAGCCGTAAAACGAACTGAGAGGGAAGGATCCCTGCGCACCAACCGCACCAATGTAGGCCGTAAATCTGATAGAAAAAGTTTTGGATTTTCAATTATCGGAAACATTCGAATTGCAATGCATCTTTGAAGAGCATTCCCATTTCTAAGCCATTCACGATTCTTTTTAACAATGTCCAAAAATTTAATCGAGTTGGTATCGGCAAGACGATAAGCTAACTTTGATAAGATAAATGCATACTGATATGCTAAAGGAGCTATTTTAGGGTCCCAGGTAAATTCTGGATTAACATTTCCTCTAGTAAATCTATCTACCAGCTTGTTTAGCATAACACGTACTGATATCATCGCTCCATCGGCTTTGACATCGGTCACAGCACCGTTAGTGGCAACGCGACTGGGCTCTAACTTTGTGATTCCCCCCGAAAAATACTTCCTCGGCATTGTCTGTCCATCAGGGAGAGCGTCTTCCTTGATGTAGTTAAACACACCCTTCTTATAGGCCTGGATATAGCGCTGGTAAATCTGTTCCTTAACCGCCGGATCGGTGAGATTGACGCCTGCAGTCTTGTTCTTGTTGGTATAGAGCGCATCCAGAAGCCCATTGGCCATGGTTTGCTTGTACCACTTGGCCAGGATCATGGCATCATAGATTTGACGCAGGGGCGCGAAGTTCTTGCCTTCGTTGACTTCCTTAGTAATTTCAGGCAGGACAATCTGACGGACAATTTGAGAACTGATAGAATCCGTGCCGTTTTTGACAACGGTATGTTTCTTCATGGCCAGGTAGTCTTCGTCCAGCATGACTTTAAGGGTCGATTTGGTCACATAGGCCGCGGGCCCGTTTTCATACACCTGCGCCTCATCGGGCAGGATCCATACCTTATTAAATGTGTTTACTGGAATATTGGTAGTACCGAATTTCTTTTGGGCTTCTGAGTACACCCTGCTCCAGAATTCCTTGCCCAAACCCTTTTCTGGATAGATCAACGATGCGGTCAGTTGTTTTAAAATGTAATCTTGCGCCAAAAGGTCGCGGCCAAGGATGGTGTGGCCCAAAGATTGGGTGGTGATGCGGTCCTTCTCGTAAGGAGAAAGGTTAACCCATAATTCTCCTTCCGGGATGGTCAGCCCCGCTAAAAAGTATTTAACGAGCCGGTTAGATTCTTCCTTTATAGAAGCTGTATCCTGCGGCCCTTTGCCGGTGTCTACGATAAACTGGAACTGCAAAGGTTTTTGGGGATCGACGACAAGCCCCTTTAACTCCAAGGGAGCAAAAGGCGCAGAAGGTGCGATCATTGTCCCAGGCACAGGCAGCTGGTTGACGCTGAAGGTTTGAGCACCGGCATATTGAAGGTTACTAAAAATAAAGGTAAGGCATACAACTGAGGCGATCAGGCGTTTGATCATTTGAATCCCCCTTGAGAAATCGCTTTCTTATGAGTGATTCAAATATAGCACATTTCAACAAAAAAACCAGCATAATGTGTTGATTAATCAACAATATTAATTTTTATTATTTGCAACTTACTGGAAGAGTTTGTGATGCAGATAATGCGGGCTTTAAAAAATTTTCAGCCTCAGAAGAGCTTACCTACCACCAGCGGCAAAACGCTTTCGGTCCTGAGGATCCGTTGGCCAAGATCCACGGTCCGGCAGCCGGCGCTTTCAAGCAGGTCGATCTCAAAATCCAGGATGCCGCCTTCCGGGCCGATGACCAGGATCACGGGACGGATGACGCCTGTAGGCAGCTCTCCCCCGCCGGGATGCGCCACCAGGGCGAGCCGCCCTTTGACCAGCGCGGGCAACTCGTCTTCCACAAAAGGTTTAAACCGCTTTTTGAGCACAACTTCGGGCATCACGGTGTCCTTGGCCTGCTCCAGGCCTAATACCAGCTGCTCTTCAATGGCAGCGGGTTTTAACGCCGAAGAATTCCACAGGCTTTTTTCAACGCGGTTAAAATTAAGGATGATGATCTTTTTGATGCCAAGCATAGCCGCGGCAAACAGCATGCGCTTGAGCATGGGCGGCCGCTGCAGCGCCAGGACAAGCGTCAGGGCCAGCGCCGGCGGAGGCTCCTGGTCCAAGGCAACGGCAAGCTCGAGGCTGTCGGCTTTTTTAGCCAGCACCTCTGCCCGGCCCATGGAGCCGTTGACCAGGCCCACGGTCAACTGCCTTCCGACATCGGTCTTCAAGACCTCCTGGGCGTGCTTGAACCTGCGGCCGCTTAAGACAACACTGTTGGCAGCAACAAAATCGTCTTGGTTCAGTAGGATGAGGTTCATTGATGGAAGGAATGCGCGTCGTCGGGAAACCGGCCGCTGATGACGTCATCTTTATACTGCTTGACCGCTTCCAGGATCTGCGGCCCCAGGTCGGCGTATTTTTTGCTGAATTTAGGCTGGTACCGGCTGAAGAGCCCCAACAGGTCGTGGATCACCAGCACCTGGCCGTCGCAATGAGGCCCGGCGCCGATGCCGATCGTGGGTATCTTTAATTGGGCGGTGATCTCCCGGGCCACTTCCAGCGGGATGCATTCCAAGACTACACTAAAAGCCCCCAGCTCTTCAAAAATCTTGGCGGCCTCCATAATGGCCTTGGCCGAGGCAGCGTCCCTGCCCTGCACCTTCATGCCGCCTAAGCTTTCGGCGGTCTGGGGCGTCAGGCCCACGTGCCCCATGACCGGAATACCGGCACGGACAAGACTGGAAACAACTTTAGGGCAATCTTCGAACCATTCGATCTTGACGGCCTGAGCGCCCGCCTCGATGAACTGCCGGGCATTGTCCACGGCTGCACCGGGATTCACCTGATAGGCTTCAAAGGGCATGTCCCCGACGACAAGCGCGTTCTTGACCGCGCGGACCACGGCCCTGGCGTGGTGCAGCATCTCCTTCATGCCCACCTCCGTCGTGGATTTTAATCCCAACACCACGTTGGCCAAAGAATCGCCCACCAAAATGATATCGATGCCGGCCTCATCCAAAAAAGAAGCCATGGGATAATCATAGGCCGTCAGCACGGTGATGCGCGGGCCTTTGACTTTTTGGGCCGTTATATCTTGGGTGGTCTTCATGAGATCAAGTATTTCGTAATTTTTTCCGCCGCAGTCCTGCCGCTGACCATGGAATCCACGAGGGTATCGGCAGCGCCGGTGATGCTGCCGCAGCCGAAGATCTTCTCCACGCTGGTCATGCCGGTTTGGGCATTCGTCGATAACGAGCCGTCGGCCTCCCATTTCAAGTGAGGCAGGTACTGCTTTAAAGTATCATTGGACGTATGGCCGTTGGCCAAGACCACGGTCTGCGCCTCCAAGACCACCGGCTCCTCATTGGACGCCTGCAGGCTTAAGCCGTTTTGCGATTCCACGATATCCAATTTGCGGCATTGGACGCCCGCGGCGAAACCATTCTCGCCTACGATGCCCAACGCCTGCATGGATTGCATGCCGATCCCCTCTTCCTTCGCTTCCTGCAGCATATCCATATCGATAGCCGCCTCTTCTTCAAACCCGTCGAAGACAACCTGGACTTCGCTGCCCAGGCGCAGGGCCAGGCGGCCGGCATCAAAGGCAGACGGCCCGCGCCCTACCACCACGGTCTTGGGTGTTGCCATCTTTTGCCTGCGGCCCAAATCCAAGGCACCTTCTTTATCGACGGCCTGCAGCAGGTGCAAAAATTCCGTATCGTAATAAACACCGGCCAGGCCGCTGCCGGAAAGTTCGCTAAAACGCGGCAGGCTTTTGCCCATGGCCAGTAAAACCGCCGAAAACCCGCGCATAAAGATCTCGTCGATCATGAGGGTGCGGCCCAGCACCATATCGGTCTGGATGTCGACCCCCATTAATTTTAATTGGGCAAATTGCTCATCCAAGATTCTTTGCGGCAGGCGAAATTCGGGAATACCGTAGCGCAAAAGCCCGCCGGGCCGGTGGGCAGCCTCAAAGATCGTGACACCCAAGCCGGATTGGGCCAAGTAATCGGCTGCGGTCATGCCCGCTGGGCCGGAACCAATGACAGCAACTTTTTTGGCTTGAGGCGACACTATTTTGGGAGCCGTCCCCTTTTTGCTGCCATGGTCAGCGGCAAAGCGTTCCAGGCTGCGGATCGCGATCGGGTTGCCGTCGGCCTGGAACACGCAAGACCTCTCGCAAGGCGCCGGGCACACGCGGCCGCAGATGGCAGGATATGGATTTTGCTGCCTGATCTTTTCCAAGGCGCCGGACGTATCGCCTTCCCGAAGCAGGCGGATAAATCCCGGGATATCGATCCCCAAAGGACAAGCCGGCAAGCAGGTCGCTGTCGCGCATTGCGGGCAGCGGCGGGCTTCGTCCTGGGCTATTTTCTTGTTGAAGCCCAAAGAGACTTCACTAACCCGGCGAACCCGGGACTCTTTGGGCTGTTGGGATGGAGCGGCTCTGCCCATGTTCTTGGGTTCTCCAATACCTTCATGCGTTGGGTTAAATCCTGAAAATCCACCTGGTGGCCGTCGAATTCCGGACCGTCGGTGCAGGCCAGCCGGTACGCGCCGTTGATTTTGACCCGGCAGGACCCGCAGGTGCCCAGGCCGTTGATCATATAAGGATTCAAGGTCACCCTTAAGGGGATATTTTTCTCAGCGGTCATCCTGGCGGCGGCCTGCATCATCTCGACGGAGCCGATGGCGTACACGCCATGGACGGTATACTTGTCCAGCAATTCTTTCAGCAGGCCGGAGGCAAATCCCTTGCGCTCGTAGCTGCCGTCGTTGGTGGCGATGAAAAGCTCGTCGCAGACCACCCGCATCTGGGCCTCCAGCATCAACACCTTCTTGGATTTGGCGCCGATAATACCGATGACCCTGTTGCCTTTTTTCTTCAAGCCGCGGCAGACCGGCAGGATCTGGGCGGCCCCGACACCGGTAGCCACACAAATGACCAGGCCTACCTTCTCGATCTGGGACGGCCGTCCCAAAGGCCCCACCACCTGATAGATATCTTGGCCGATGGAAAGCTCCCCCAGCTTGGCGGTCGCCTGTCCCACCTCATGGACCAGAAGCGAGATCATACTGCGGCGCTCGTCGCTGTCGATGATGGTCATGGGAATGCCGCGCTCATGGGGCACGGGTGTGACCATCACAAACTGGCCCGGCAGCGCCCGGCGCGCGATCTGAGGGGCGGCGACATCGATCTTTTTGATGTCCTGGGCAATGACCTGTTTATGAAGGATCTTGTACATACTAAAAGAATACCCACGGCGGAGGCATGGGCAAGGTGGACGCGACCCCGATCGCCTGGCTGCCTAAACCGAACAGACCGCCCAACAACTGTCCCGGCAGGCTGAAAAGCGCGCAACCGCTTTGGGTCAAGCAGACCGCCAACAACAACAAAAAAAGCCGCCTTTTGATCATTTAACTAAAAGTTCCGTTTCCCAAACCTTATTGCCGAAACGGACTGTAACTGCCTGCGCATTGATGGATTCCAACCCCTTTAACAGCGGAGAAACGAGGTTATCCATATTATACATGGTTAATTTGGCCAATTGGGCCCCGGAAGCATAATTATCCAGGACCTTGGAGAGGTCTTCTTTTTGCTGGGTGTAGGTGATGATATCGTCCTTGATGGCCTGCTCTTCGCGGCTCAAATTCTTGATGGCACCGTCGACGCGGTCCTGGCTGTCCAGGGAGACGGCCGTCAAAGAGGTCGACCTGAGCTGGTCCAATTTTTTGCGGGCCAGGACAAGTTCCGCGCTCTTGTCCGCGATGGCCTCATCCAGCTGGAGTTTTTTATTGTTGCCGTCCTGCTGGTAGGCGGCCGCCAGGGTGACGCGGTCGGACAGGTAGCGGTCCATCCATCCCAGAAAATCCTGGGCCCGGCGGGAGAGTTCCGCGGTCTTCATCAGGGTCACCGAGTTGAATTTCTGGTCCTGTCCCAGGCTGAACTGGTTAATCACATTATCGGAAACGATCGAATGGAAGGAATCGTTATACGCCTCGATGGAACGCTTCAAGAGCTGGCGCGAGGTGGCCGCCAGCAAATAATCCCCCAAAAAGCAATAGCCAGGGTCCATGTTGGCCACCATGGGCAGGGACATGTAATGGATCTTGATGCTGTCATATTCTTCCTGGTGCAGGTCTGTGCTGGCGGCCAGCTTGTCCAAAAGGCGCTCGGCCGCCGGACGGTCCTGGATCTTCACAAAAATAAGAAGCCGCGGCAAAGGAAACGGCACCGCGCTTTGCATATCGACATCGGTCAAATAGCCGCCGATCTCATGCCCCAGCAGGGGCAGGATGTCTTTTTTGATATCGATATGAAAATGTCGTTCCAGATGGTCCTTGAAGCGCGTCAGACTCCCGGCAATCTCGGGATTCCGGGCCATGCGGCGTTTGGCTGCACGCCAGACCTGTTGGGCGTCATAACAGCCGCTCCAATTATAGGCAATGGCGTTGAAGGGAACCAGCCTCAAGGTATCGTTGCTCAAGGCCGGGCAATCCAGGACCTTGCGCATGCCGGAGGGAATATAACGCTCATCCTCACCGACGACCATTTTATATTTGCTGACAACACCCGGCAGATAGGAGATGCCGTACACCGGGAAGGCCGAGGGCTGGGCCGGATTGATAAAGGCCAGACCATCGCCCTTGGCGTAGGCGCTGCGGCGGACAAAATTATACGCGGGGTCCATGGCCAGCGACGGGCGTTTGTGCCGGTAAACATCGATCACATCCTGGATGCTGTCCGCGGGCTGCGGACTTAGGATGACCAGGTCCCGCAGGCGGACATACGCCAAGCGGAAATCCTGACCCTTGAAGCTGATCTCATTAATGGTATGCCCCAGATAACGCCTGCGGCTGATGCTGACGTCCTTGCCCCAATGGTTATACATCTGGCTGAAGGCCTCGGCCATCCTCGTCGACAAGGTCAGGCGCAGCACGATATAAACCTTGTAGCCGTCCTTCTGTTGATAAAAGGCCACCGCCGCCTGCTTGCTTAAAAACTTCTTCATGAGCGGGTTGGCCCAAAACTTTTGGAGATTGTCCTGCCATTGCTTGAAATCGCTGATGTCTTTGGCCGAAAAATTATTGCGGTTGAGAACCTCCGGCAGGTCGATGGCCGCGATGTTCTTGCCGAACTCCGAATCAAGCACCTGATCGACATGCTTCTGGGCGTTGTTAAGGCTGGCATAGGCCAGCGGCCCGGAAGGCAGCGCCTGCTCCACCGGCAACCCCTGGCGTTCGCTCCATAACCAAACCCCGAGCGATAATCCTAAAATCACAGCCACTGTCCAAATAATTATTTTTTTCATAACGATGACCTATATTCCGAAAAATGTCCTGGCATTGGCGTTGAGCGTCTCGAGTGTTTTTTGTTCATCCAAATTCTTTAATTGGGCCAGGGCCTTCCATGCCCTGGTCACGTCCTTGGGCTCGGCCGAAAACCCCTGTTCACCGTCCCTGTAATTGACCGGCGTATCTGTTTCCACCACGATGCGTTCCAGCGGCGCTTCGGTCATGGCCCGCCGGGATTCCGGGCTGTAGGCCACGCTGGGGCCGGTGGACACATAAAAACCGGCGGCGATGATCTCTGCCAAAATATCCACCGGGCCGCTGTACCAGTGGAACAAGGCCCGCTTGACGCCCGAAGCGACCGTCATGCTCAAACAATCGCGCCATGCCCCGCGGCTGTGGATGACGATAGGCAGGGCGGTTTCCCTGGCCAGCTCCAGATGGAAGGCAAAGGATTCTTTCTGCTTGCCGCGCTCCACCTCGTCCTTGCGCACCCATTTGTACCAGTAATCCAAGCCCGTTTCTCCGACGGCCGCAGCGGACTTGATATTCGCGCGCATGAAATCCAGGGCCTCTGTCTGTGTCGGCTCCTTGACCATGCCCGGGTGTATCCCTAAAGCCGGATGGATCTTGGGCTGCTGGTGCCGTGCGGCGATATCCAGGAGCTTTTTCATGGAGTCCAAATTAACGCTCACCGCCACGATATCACTGACCCCTGCCTGAAAGGCCCGCTCCAGGGCGCCTGATAAATCTTCGAGCTCATCGATGTGCGCGTGCGTATCAATGATGGTCAAGATATCCCTACCTCTTCAATTCGTCGTAAGGTTGGGGTTTAGCATTTGCTGTCTACGATCAAGGTCACGGGACCGTCGTTGACAAGCGCCACGTCCATCAAAAGGCCCTATTGCTTCGACTGCGTTAGGGGTTGTTTACTATCAATGATAAAAGTAACTGGACCCTCATTAATTAACGATACTTCCATCATTGCCCTAAATTGCCCTGTTGAGACGACGGCACCTGTGGCCGCTAATTGTTTCACAAAATAATTATACAACATTTCACCCCGGGCCGGGTCAGCGGCCTGGTCGAAGGAAGGCCGGCGGCCTTTGTCGCAATTGCCGTATAAGGTGAATTGGGAGACAACCAGATATTGGGTCCCGGCTTCCTGGGCTGAAATGTTCATCTTGCCTTGCGCATCTTCGAAGATGCGCAATTCGGCAATCTTTTTGACTAAATAATCCGCCGCAGGCTCATCATCATCGCGGGCAACGGCTAAAAAGACAACCAAGCCTTTGGCAATTTTGCCGACTATCTGTCCTTCTACCTTGACCTGCGCTTCCTTGACTCGTTGTATAACAACACGCATATATAGAGTTCAATAGTTGATTTTAATTATACGGGCGGCGGCAGGCGAGGTCAAACGAAATAACGCTTAAAAAAACTTTCTCGTCGTGTTTTTTCTGCTAAAATCACCCCATGGATCTTAAAGAACTTTTAGAAAAGCACTCATTCCCGCAAGACTTTATCAATGCGGTCACCTTAAACGGCGACATCACCACCCTGCATCCGCCCCAGGCTGAAGCCATCCGCAAGGGCGTGCTGGATAAAAAAAGCGTGGTCATGGCCGTGCCAACGGCGGCCGGTAAGACCCTTGTTGCTGAACTGTGCATGCTTAAGTCCATCCTGCAGCACGAAGGCAAGGCCCTCTATATTGCGCCCCTCAAGGCCCTGGCCAGCGAAAAATACCATGAGTTTAAAAAGAAATATGAGCCTTTAGGCATCAAGGTGGGCATTGCCACCGGCGATTTGGATTCACCCAGCAAATACCTGGACCGCTATCAGATTTTAATCGCCACCGCTGAAAAGGTGGATTCCATCCTGCGCTCCAAGGGCACATGGCTTATCAATTCCCTTTCGGTGATCGTGCTGGATGAGATCCATTTTATTGACGACGAAAGCCGCGGCCCCACCCTGGAGATATTGACCGCCCGCATCAAGCAAATGAAGCCGGACATTCAGATTTTGGCCTTGAGTGCCACCATCAGCAACGCCCAGGAGATCGCCGGCTGGCTGCAGGCCAATCTGGCCTTGAGCCATTGGCGGCCCATTCCCTTGAAGGAAGGCGTTTATTTTAACAACCGGATCTTTTTTAATGACGACGGTGTTCGGCTGGTGCGGGAAGAAGAAGACCAGGAGCTCAACAAACTGACCATGGATACCTTGCGCGGCGGCGGCCAGGTGCTGGTGTTTGTCAATTCCCGCAGAAGCGCCCAGGCAGCGGCCCGCGAGCTTACTCCCTCGGTTGTGCCTATCCTTAAACCCGAAGAGAAAGCCATCCTTAACGAAGTGAGCAAGGAAATCAGCGAGGACCATTCAGCCACCAAGGTGTGTAAAAAGTTAGCGGAGATCGTCAAAGGCGGCTGCGCCTTCCATCATGCAGGGCTGACGCCCAAGCAGCGGCACCTCATCGAGGACCATTTCAAACGCAATATCATCAAGGTCATCTGCTCCACCCCCACCCTGGCCGCGGGCGTCAATCTTCCGGCCAGGCGCGCCATCATCCGCGACTGCAAACGCTATGCCAGCGGGCTGGGCTCTGTTTACATATCAACGTCGGAATACAAGCAATGCGCCGGGCGCGCCGGACGTCCGCAATACGATGATTACGGGGAAGCCGTGCTCATGGCAAAATCCCTTTCCGAGCAAAATGCTTTATTCGACCGCTTTGTCCTGGCCCGGCCGGAGCCGGTGAGTTCCAAACTGGGCAGTGAGTCCGCACTTCGCATCCACATCCTGGCCTCCATCGCGGCCGGGTACGTGCACGATATCAACAGCATGTTTGATTTTCTTAATCACACCTTTCTGTCCTACCAGCGCCAGGGCGCTAATTTGGTGGGCATGGTGGGTGATATTTTTGAATTCCTGCATAATAAGGGCTTTATCGAAAAAAGCGGCTTTAAATATTTCACCACTCCCTTTGGCAGCATCACCAGCCGCTTATACATCGATCCCATGACAAGCCTGGTGCTGCGCGAAGGCCTGACCAAAATACACACCGGCAAATCCTTTTCCATTTACGGGCTTTTGCACATGCTCACCTGCTGCCCTGACAGTGAGCTTTTGAATGTGGGCAAAAGCGATTATGACGAACTGGAAAGCCTTTCGCAAAAAATCGAGGACGAGCTTATCATTACACCCAACGACCTTTCCCAGCTGCAGGATGCCTACACCTATTACGCCACTCTTAAAACCATGTCCTTGTGGGCGCGCTGGATCGAAGAAGACAAGGAAGAGGCGATGTGCGATGATTTCAATGTGGGGCCCGGGGACATTTACCGCCATGTGGAATCCGCCGGATGGCTGCTGCATGCCGCGGGCATGATCGCCGAGCTTCTGCATTATAAAAAGATGACCTTTGACTTGGAAACCCTGCGCACGCGGATGCGCTACGGCATCAAGGAAGAATTATTGGAACTGGCTTCTCTGGAAGGTGTGGGCCGTATCCGCGCCCGTATCCTTTTTAAGCAGGGTTACCACAAACTGGCTGATCTAAAAACCGTCAGCGCCGACCATCTGGCAGGCATCAAGACAATCGGCAAATCCCTGGCGGCCAGCATCGTGCAGCAGATCCACCATCCTGTCGCCAAATACTCCCGCAAGCATGCCTATACCCAGGACGAGATCGATCCTGCCCCTCAACCAACGCCTGAAATCACGGAAAACTGGACGGATTAATTACGTAGCAGCAACTTTGTGCAGAATTTCAGCGATAAAGGTCTGATATTTGACACCCAGGCGCTTTGCCTTGAGCTTTAAGTTGTCCAGATCAATTTTGTTAATACGGATATTGAGGACCGCATTCTTTCTTCTTTCTGCAAGTGTATTGGCCACAGCCCTTCTAAAACTTTCAGCTTCTTCTTTAGATACCGGGACATATTGGTCAATTTCATCTTCAATGGATTGCTCATATTTCGTTAATTTCATTCTTTTCATACATTCCTCCTTTATATTTTCTTAGCAGCTTTCGACTTTTATATAGTGTTTTTAAGAAATACGTGCCATCCTCTTCTATCACATATGGAACGGCCCAAATATAATTTTTATATTCATAAATAGCAATTCTCTGGTTAGACTTATTCGGATGTTGGATCTGAACAATTTCCTTTGCATGGATAATTTCTTCAAACGATACTCCCCTTGTCTGCTTTAAACGCTTGCTTTTCAGTTCATTCCAGCGGGCTTTTTCGATCATAATCCCCTTTCGCCCACTTTGTATATACAATTGTATCACAAAGTAGAGCTTGGCAACATTTATTTATACTTTGGGGGATTTATTGATTGATTTAAACAGTTTGGGGGAAACTGCTGCAATGATTGTACTACAAAGACCGCTGCGGCGGATAGTTAATTATTGGGCGCCTGCCCTTTTAATACTGGTCCAAAAGCGATTTGAACATTTCGGAGACCACCTTGGCCTCGGACTCCTGAGGCTTTTCCTGGTAAGGAAGGGCGGGATTATAAAAACGGTGGTTGCGGCACACGAGCCAGTGATAGACCAGGTGCGGATGGGTGGTCATCGAATGGCGGACAAAATGAGGCGGGATGTCATCATAACGGTACTGGCATAACCCGACGATCTTCTTGCCGTCGAGATAATAATCCAGCATCACTTCATACTGATAAAGCTTCCTGAAATCGGTATCCGTGCCCAATTCCCACATCACATCGCCGGTGGCGCGTAAGCCAGTAAACCCGGCGTTTACGCAATCTGCCAATCCCTTTTCAAGAAACCGCAGCATGTTTTGGGGGTAGAATTTCCCGTCTTGCAGATACAGCCTATCCGATATGAAACTCAGGGCCTTGCGCTTGATCTCAAGCTCCACATCAACCCCCAGCCGGACCAGATAGTCCTTGGCCTGTTGAAGGGTGGCCGGATCAGCCAAAAAGACCCCCTGTTCATTTCTTTCCAAACCTATAAGCAAGAATAAGACGGTAACTGTCACCTGCTCCTCTTTGTCCTTGTAGAGGAAGCAGGTATGATCCCCTTGCTGAAGGTTTGAAAGCTTCTGTTTCAATCCCACAGGGTCGATCATACTGGCAATTCAATTTTATATTATTTTGTCTCCGTCGGCAAGTAACTCTTGATGTAGTTGTAAAT
Organism: Candidatus Omnitrophota bacterium; assembly: GCA_028870995.1. Classification (GTDB taxonomy): domain Bacteria; phylum Omnitrophota; class Gorgyraeia; order Zapsychrales; family Fredricksoniimonadaceae; genus JABDGZ01. The sequence goes on from JAGWOI010000025.1 coordinate 26,421, forward strand.
CCTTTTGGCCATGATCTTATAGCCTTCATCGTTGGGATGGATCTGGTCATACTTAAGGGCGGGATTATCGATAATGCCTCTTAAGATGTTGGGAATAAGCAGGATATGTTCGCGCTGGGCCAGACCTTTGAAATCCTTAAGATACGGGTCCCACCACAGCCCCATGCGCACCTCGGCCCATACCACCATGGCCCCATGGGATTTGATCGCCTCGATGATCTTTTTCATGTTAGCCAAGGTTTCCTTCTCCGGCAAGTTCTGGAAAAAATCATTAGCGCCCAGCGTGATGATGACCATTTTGGGGTTGTGCGACAAGACGTCTGTGTCCAGGCGAGCCAGGGCATCAGCGGTGGTGTTGCCTGAAACCCCGGCATTGATGACCGGCAAAGCAATCTTTTGCGCCAAGAGCGAGGGATAATCATGGCCGGCCGCGGCGCCGTAGCCGGCGGTGAGGCTGTCGCCGAAACAGACCACCGTCGTTCCGCTGGAATCGCGATTAGCAATGGTTGGCTGGCAGCCGGTCAGGGTCATTAAAAAGAAGAAGATGATGAGATATTTACGATGTAAAGATTTCATGCCGCATTATCGCTAATCTTAAATAAATGCAGCGTGAAAATTAGATTAAGCTTTTGTCCGTCAGATTTGCTTATTGACATGGTCTGCCAGGTCTTGAACCCGAACATACCAAAGCTTACCCTTTTTATGCGCCTTCATCTGCCCGCGATTGATTAAATTGCGCAGATAGTCCTGGGAGTAGTCGTATATTTTAGCCAAGTCACGCAACGGCAGCACCGCTTCTTTATCCAGATTGCTTAACTGCCCCCCTTCAAGACGGCCAATGGCTTCCCTTAATAATCTGCCAACCATTTCGGTAAAGGGATTAAACTCTTCAACCTTAATCGCCCGATCAACGTCTTTAGGAGTGAACTTCTTATTCTTCTCAATCAGCCGGTGAAGTTGATTGAAACAACGGTCAGATTTTTCCAAAACATGGTAATATTGCTCCCTCTCATCCTTGGCGATCCCTTTAATGGCGATATTAACCAGCCCCTGACCGATAAGAACATAGGACAGAAGTATCCTTCCCACCCGGCCATTACCATCGCTAAAGGGATGTATCGTCTCAAACCAAACATGAGTCATGGCGGCCAGGGCCACTTCATCATAGGTTTTCTTTTTTGCACTCTCATTAAACCATTTAATCAACAGCTCCATGGCATCCCGCACATGGAACATATTGATGGGTTTAAATGTTGCTTGAGCGACTTTAATATCATTCTTGCGAAAATCCCCCACCGGACCTATATAGGTGCCCAAATCTTTCTCATAACGCATAAGCAGGGTGTGGATCTGCTTAATATCCGCCATGCGTAAGACAAACTCTTTTTCTTTAAACTGATTATTGGCGTATTCATACATGGCACCTGCGGCTTCATAATAGCCTAAAATCGCAGCAGCCTTTTGCTTATTAGTGCGCTTATTATGCTCCAGAACATCCAGCAGCTCCTGACGATTAGCAAAAACGCCTTCAATGGCAATGGAATTGCGGATCTCCTCTTTAAACAAAGAATACCACTCGGCATTGGTTACGTTAATCAGATTTCCGAACCTGTCCCGCAGTTTTTGGACATCCCGCTTTAAGCCATTATCTCTATTTAACCGAACTTTCCGAACCATAACTCCTCACTTTATATATAAATATTTCCGAACCAAGCCATATGGTTCGGAAATAAATATACCATTATGCAGCCTTTAAAACAAGAAATTTCCGAACCATAAAGACCGGTTCGAAAAAAACGGCCTGGCCGATGCGGCCAAGCCGTTTTTATAGGGAGGCTTTATTTGGTTATTTACAGGTCTTCAACGCCCAGATATCGAAGGGTTTGCCGCCCTCCAGGAAGGTCTTCAAGTTAGACAAGACCAGCGGCCATCCGCCGGAGACCTTTTCCCTCATGGTCGAGCCTGCCTTGAAGCCGCCATGCACGATATTCAGGCGCACCGCGTCCTGAAGCGCTTCAATCTCATAGGTCACCTGCGAAACATCCGAAGGATCGGCAGGATCAGCCCAGGAAAGGACCAGTTTATGGGGAGGATTGCTTTCCAGGACCTGGCCCACCAGCCTCACCTGCCCTGTTCTGCCGTCCACATGCTTCCATTGGGAGCCCTTTTTCCAGTCCGTGGAAACATTCTCATTGCCCCAATACTGCCGGGCAAATTCCGGGTTGGTGATGGCGTCCCACACCTTTTGGGGAGTGGAGCGGATATAGGTTGTGTACACAAAATCGGTAGTGCTTATGGTTGCGGTAGTCATTTGGTGCCTCCTTGGCTTAAGGCTTGTTTTAGATTGTCAAGTGCTGCAAGCCGCCCCTGCTCATATTTGCCGATCCAGCGGGTATAGATCTCATTGATCGGCACAGGATTGAGAAAGTGCAGCTTGAAACGCCCTTGTTTTCTGGTCACAACGAGATTGGCTTTCTCGAGGAGCTGAAGATGCTTGCTTATAGCCTGGCGGCTCATGTCATGCGGTCCGCAGATCTCATTTAAGGTAAGCCCCTGTTTCGTGCGCAATCGATCCAGGATCTTCCTACGGCTTTCATCCGCCAGCGCTTTAAAAACCAGGTCATCAGACTTCATCTTCTTGCTCCCCTATCTCGTTTGCGACTCTACCTATATTATGCAACCTTTTGGTTGCATGTCAAGGAAAAAAATTTTGGCCTAGTAAACTTAAAGGTAGGCTTTAATTCTATTGAAATGCTCATCTTCAAGATATTTAAAGGATTGTGGTGGGGCCAACTCGTCTTCAATAATATCAAGATTTATAGGTGTGCTTAATTTAATAAATTCTCCTACATGAATAGCAATACCCTGCTCATGTCCAGAATAGTATTCCATAAGGAGATTCTTCTCAATGCCAGCCACATTCTTAAATAGATTCCATAACTTGTTGGGTGAATCTATTGTTATTTGTTCAACCTTGAAATATCCGACTATCTTTTGGGTAGGAGCTGTAGAGTAGACAACAACGTAGTTTATGTTTTGAGGGATATTTAATTTTCTAAATTCGACCTTCTTTTTACCTTCAAAGATTGCATTGGCATATTTGGGAAAAATGGGCAAAAGAATTACATCCCTATTTGCCTTTGAAGCCATTTAATACTTTCTCCTATTCTGGTAATGGATTGTGGCGAACCTTTGATGACATTATTACCCTTTAAATCATCGATGCAAATAGGAAAATCAAATTTCTTAACAAGCCTAAATCTTATTGCCAAAACCTCCTTCTTACACATATCTTTAAGATTATTGAAAGAATAGACCGTCCTTTGCCCAACATATTTTGCCAGTGAATTTACATCTTTTGTACGCAAAGTATCCTCAACTATTCCCAAACATGTAACACCTTGTGTATCATGCGATCTATAGAAGAAAATGTTATCACCTTTCTTTAACCTGTTTGTGGTTGAATGGGATAAATAGGCCTTCTTAATACTATTGCCACAGGGTTTTTCATCAGGCCATAATGAATGTTGTTCGCTGGTCTCAGGAAAAAGAACTTTATGATATTCAGGCTTGATAGGAATAATGTAACTAAAGTTAGTATCAAAACGAGTCCGAAAAGGTCCAAATTTTATATGAAAATCTAGGGCAGATAAACCATCCAACTCTTTTTGACTATATTTAAATCGCTTTAGCATAATCCATTCTTCTTTAGAATGTTCGATCTTTTCAAATCCAAAATCAGAAGCGAATTGCATTAATCTTTGATGCTTCTCTTTAACGGTAAAATATGTGTAGTCATATTTATTGACTTCTACATAGTCAAATATTGTCTTTAAGAGCAATTCTCCATATTTATTACCTTCAAATTCTGGAGCAACCTTAAAGGTGCAAAGTTTTAATACTTTCGCCTTACTCCCAGATGTCGGCTCCACATCCTCCTCTTTTATAATGCATAGGCCAGCAATTTGGAAATTTACCTGATTGGGTTTTATTACATAACATTTTCGGTGCTGTGTTTTGCAACTTTTAACAAACCAATTATCAAAGCCAGAGTAATCTTCTCTTAAAGAATCAAAAAATGATTCTTTCTCATTTAATTCGTGGGCCAATACTACTTCAACAGAAGGAGGGGTTTCTGGGATAACATCAAATAATTCTTTGAGGAAATCAATGGCATCAAATAGATATAGGACCCTTGATCCTATGCCAAGTTTTTCTGCTTTCGAATGGATTTTTACATCTTCGGTGACTAGATAATCTATAGAATTGTTAAGAACAGCAGACAACAAATGGTGATCAACCCAATCATTAGACAAAGCCGGTGGATTTAAAGATAGGACATCATTAACACGCTCGATACCAGGAGGCGCCTGTAATTCATTATATTTCTTAATTAGCTTTGCCCTTAAAGCTCTTCTGTCCTTATCCTTATCTTTATCCAAATCATGCTGGATAACAGGATGAACAAAAATCTTACTTCCAGAATTTTGCGTCAATCTAACGAAATCTGGCCCTAATGAAAAAACCGGCTCTAAATCTTTCGCAGAAGCCGGCTCCAAGGGGATTAGTATATTAGTATCAATAAGAAAATTCATGTCAGAACTATGGAATGTCGCTTAAATTTGACCATTAAATGCTTTTTGCATCAGAGAGTTGAAAAGATTTTGGAGCTCGGCTTCGGACTGCCTTTGCTTTTCTTTCAATTTTTCGATCTTTTGAACAAATTCAGCGAATCTTTGTTGCTCCGGTAAAGGAGGTAATGGAATTCCTAAATTTTTTATTGAACCAATATTGAAATGTTTCTGAATCCCCCCAACCTCTTTTGAAGAAATGATTTTCTTACCCATGTCAGAATTTAACAAAAAAGATAAATAATGAGGATTCAGTTTTTTTATTTTTGGTCTAATAATGATCAAATCTATACAATTTATTCCATCAAGTTCAGGTGGCACAACAGCAGCCGTTCCAGTTTGCCCAGTACGAACAACGACAA
>JAGWOI010000051.1 GCA_028870995.1 Candidatus Omnitrophota bacterium
GGGGAATTTTTTCCCCTTATCTTGGGGTAGATTAGTGATTCCTAATATACCGCATTTAATTAGAGAAGTCTAATTATTTTTTTCTATTTTTTTTCAGCATGTTTTTTATTAAAAATGGCTGAAAGCATGCCGGTAATGCGGGAAAACTTTTCCCTGGGTTTTCCTAAAGCGCTTCCCCGAAGTATTTCCTCGGCATCGATCTTTTTCCAGTCATCAAAAGTGACCACCTGGACATTCCGCTCCCTCAACAGTTTCAGCAAGGCTTCGCTGCTGGGGATCTCGCAGGCGTTCAAGCGGCTGATGTCCTCCGTCAGGGATCTGACCGTTTCTTCGGCATCCGGTTTATTGGAACCGATGATGCCGACCGCCCCTCTTTTAATCCAGCCAGCCACATACCACCCGGTAAAGATTTGTTCGGGATCGATCACCCTGCCTGACTGGTTGGGCACGATCCCCGCTTCATTGGAAAAAGGCAGACCCTGGATGCGCGTGCCGGCATAGCCGACGCTTCTGAAGAAAATACCGCAGTCGATCTCTTCAAATTTGCCGGTTCCCCTTACTTTTTGCTTATTGGGATCCCCTGTCAGGGAGTTGATCTCAAAACGGACCTTTTGCACGCGCTCCTTACCCATCATCTCGACCGGACTGCGCAAGAAATGCATGACAAACTTGCGCTTGCGGCCTTCAGGGCTGATGCTAAGAAAATGCTGCAGGATCTCCAAATTTTTCTTGTGCCAGGCATTGTTAGGGTCTTCCAGCTCTTTGAGGCTGGATTCGTTAAGCTCCAGGTCCTGGGGATTGACCACCGGACAGCAGGTCGAAAGCTCCCCCATCTCCCTTAATTCAGGGGCTGTAAAAGAGGCCTGGACCGGACCCCTGCGGCCGTAAAGATGCACTTCCTTGATCTTGCTTTCAGCCAGAAGGTCCAGGGCATTTTGGGTGATGTCCGTACCCTTTAGTTCTTCCGGGGTCTTGCACAAGATACGGGCCACATCCATGGCCACATTGCCGTTGCCGACGATAACAGCAACCTCGTGTGAAAGGTCGAAATGCCGGTCTTGAAAATCCGGATGGCCGTTATACCAGCCGACAAATTCCGTGGCCGTATAGCTGCCGGCCAGGTCTTCGCCATGAATACCCAAATGGCGGTCTGATTCCGCGCCATAGGCAAAAACCACGGCATCATAATATTTATTTAATTCAAAAACGCTTATATCTTTGCCAATGGTGACGTGGCCAAAATAAGAGAACTGGGGGTTGACCGCTATTTTTTCGAAGATCTTGATGACGTTCTTGATCTTTTGATGGTCCGGGGCGACCCCGTGGCGCACCAGGCCGAAGGGAACCGGCAGTTTATCGAACAGATCCACCTTGACCTTGATATTCTGCCTTAAAAGAGCATCTGCCGTGTAAAACCCGCTTGGTCCGCTGCCGACAATGGCCACTCTCAAAGGCCGTTCGGCTGTTCCTAACACTGACATAGTCGTCCTCTTTCGTTTTTCCCTGGCGTCATCTAACGTTTAAACTCGGTGGCCAATACCAGATGCTTAATCCCCGCCCTGGAGGCAGCATCAATGACCTTTACGACATAATCATATTTCACATTGCGGTCCCCATCGATAATGATGGCAGGGTCACTGTAATTTTTCATCAGTTGCTTTAATTTGAACTCGAAAAGACCCTTGTCCAGTCTCAAGTTATAGCGTTCATTGTTCAGGTAAACTTCCCCTGTGGAAGTGATGCTGACGTTGATGTCCTTGGTTTGCAGGGGCTGCTGGTTGCTGGAAACCTGCGGCAGGGCGATCTTAAGGCTGGAACGGTAAATAAAAGGGGTCGTGATCATGAAAATGATGAGCAAGACCAGGATGACATCGGTGAATGGTGTTATGTTGATCTCAGCGATCAACTGGGAATTTCTTTGGCGTCTTTTCATTTCTTCTTAGAGCACAGCAGGTCGACCAGTTCGGAGGCGGCCAGTTCCATATCAACCACAAAATTGTCGATCTTGCGCGTGAACCAGTTGTAGGTTAAGACCGCCGGAATGGCCACCAAAAGCCCTGCGGCCGTGCAGATGAGGGCCTCGGCAATGCCTACGGTCACCACCTCCATCCCCCCGGTGCCGGCCTTCCCTATATTATTGAAGGCGCGCATGATCCCGATGACCGTGCCTAAAAGCCCGATATAAACTGCCGTCCCGCCGATAGTGCCCAAAATGCCTGTAAACCGTTCCAATTTAATGGTTTCAATGGTGATCTCGCGCTCCATGGCGTTGGCGATGAGTTTTTCGTCATGGCCGTGTAAATTAAGGCCGGCCAGGGCCACCTTGGAGACCGGCGTATCGATGTTTTTACATAACCCGATGGCGTTCATAAAATGATTGCCGGTGATTTCCCTGCGGATTTGGCTAAAAATATCGATCCGGGAAAAATGCGAGCGCCTTTTATAATAAACCACCCGCTCGATGATCACGGCAATGGAAAGAACGGAACAAAGAATAAGGATGTATATCGTAAAACCGCCTGCCGAAATGATTTGAAAAATATTTTTTTCTGGAAACATGTCATTCTCCGTCAAATTTTATTGAATAGGTTTGATTCTAACCGAATCGGTATGATAAAACAAGAGAAATGGTGACAATCATAGATATCTATGAATAGTCTTGACTTACACAATACTTAAGGGCAAAATGTTTCACACAAAGGAGAAATAAACATGATTTTAGGCATCCCTAAGGAAACCCATTCTGGAGAATCAAGAGTTGCTTTTATCCCCTCTTCCGTGGACCGTCTGGTCAAAAAAGGGGCCCAGGTCACCATCGAGGCTGGTTTAGGCGCTTCCATCGGCATTGCCGATGAAGAGTATAAAAAAGCCGGCGCCGCGGTTGAAGCCAACCGTTCTTCCCTATTATCGTCAGCGGACATCGTGCTGCGGTTGCGCAAACCTCCCGTTGAAGAAATAAGCCTTTTAAAGAAAGGCTCGATTCACATAAGTTTTCTGGATCCTTTCAATGAAAAGACCCTGGTGCAGGCTTTGGCCGCCAACCAGATCAGCGCTTTCAGCATGGAAATGATCCCCCGCTCCACCCGGGCCCAAAAAATGGATGCTTTGAGCTCCCAGGCGAACCTGGCCGGGTATGTAACGGTGGTTTTGGCTGCTGACAGGCTCCCCAAAATATTCCCGATGCTCATGACTCCGGCCGGCACCATTGCCCCGGCCCGCGTTTTTATTATCGGTGCCGGTGTGGCAGGCCTGCAAGCCATTGCCACGGCCAAGCGTTTGGGGGCCCGTGTTGATGCCTTCGACACCCGTCCTGTGGTCAAGGAACAGGTCCAGTCTTTAGGCGCCAAATTCGTGGAAATCGACTTAGGGGAAACCGGCCAGACCGCCCAGGGTTATGCCAAGGCTTTGACGCCGGAACAGTTGGAGAAGCAGCGTCAGGGGATGGCCAAGGTCTGCGCCCAATCCGATGTGGTCATCACGACTGCCCAGCTTTTTGGACGCAAAGCCCCTGTGCTTTTGAACAAGGACATGGTCGCCCAAATGAAGCCCGGCACCATCATTGTGGATATGGCGGTCGAATCCGGCGGCAACGTGGAAGGCTCCAAGGTCAATGAGGAAGTCGTGACGGCCAACGGCGTGCACATCCTGGGACTGGGTAATCTGCCGGGCCGGGTGGCGGCGCATGCGAGCCAAATGTATTCCGCCAATCTGCATAATTTATTGGAAGAGTATTGGGACAAGGATACAAAGGCATTCAAACTTAATCTTGAAGACGAGATCATCAAAGGCGCCCTGATCACCCACCAAGGCCAGGTCGTCAATGAGATGGTAAAAAATACAAAATAAGGAGACTGACATGGACCTTATTTCTCAACTTTTCATTCTGGCACTTTCCATCTTTTTAGGTTTTGCCCTCATTTCACGCGTTCCCCCGCTGTTGCATACGCCCCTGATGTCGGAGGCCAACGCCATTTGCGGAATTATCATCGTCGGAGCCTTGATGGCGGCCGGCGCCGATGCCAACAGCCCATTGACCATTTTCTTAGGTACCGCCGCGGTGGCCCTGGCCACCTTTAACGTCGTGGGCGGGTATTTAGTCACTGAACGCATGCTTAAAATGTTCAAGAAAAAAGGATAACCATGAACACTGTATTTGTTACCAATTTTGTTTACATCATCAGCTCGGTCTTGTTCGCTTTCGGTTTGAAATTCTTAGGTTCCCCTGTTACCGCCCGCCGCGGGAACATATTGTCTTCCATCGGGATGCTTTTGGCGGTGCTGGCCACCTTGTTCAACGGCCATATCATCAGTTTTCAGTGGATCGCCATCGGCGTCATCATCGGTGCCGCTCTGGGCGCCCTGGTGGCCTTTAAGGCGGCCATGACCCAGATGCCTGAAATGATCGCCCTGCTGCACGGCTGCGGCGCCCTGGCCAGCGTTTTTGTGGATTGGACGGCGTATCAGGTGCACGGTACTGTGGATCTGACCAATACCATCACCTTATATCTGTCCATCGTGATCGGCGGCTTAACGGTCACCGGCAGCGGCATTGCCTGGGGCAAATTAAGCGAAAAAATACCCGGCAAACCGATCCTCTTCACCGGACAAAAATGGTTCAATGTTGGGCTTATTACGGCTATTTTGGTCTTGGGGGTTTTATTCATCCTTAATCCTGCCCGTCATGACCTGTTCCTTGCCATTCTCGGGCTTTCTTTGGTTTTCGGTGTTTTTATCGTCATCCCCATCGGCGGCGCGGACATGCCGGTGGTCATCTCGGTCTTGAACAGCTATTCGGGGATCGTGGCGTGCACCACCGGTTTCGTCATCCATAACACCCTGTTAATCGTCGTGGGTTCCCTGGTCGGCGCCAACGGGATGATCTTAAGCATCATCATGTGCAAGGCCATGAACCGCTCCATCGGCAACGTCATCTTCGGCGCCTTCGGCAGTGTGGTCAAAAAGGCCGCCGGCGAGAAAAAGGAAGCCAAGGCCATTTCGGTGGAAGATGCTTTTTTGGTATTGGAAAATGCCAAATCCCTGGTGTTTATTCCCGGCTACGGCATGGCGGTGGCCCAGGCCCAGCATGCAGTAAGGGAATTAAGCGAGCTTATGGAGAAAAACGGCTGCGATGTTAAATTCGCCATCCACCCGGTGGCCGGACGCATGCCTGGGCACATGAACGTGCTCTTGGCTGAAGCCAACATCTCTTATGATAAACTCCTCGAAATGGATGCCATCAACCCCTTGATGGAGACCGTGGACGTTGCCATCGTCATCGGTGCCAATGACGTGGTCAACCCCGCCTCCCGGCACGATAAATCGAGCCCCATCTACGGCATGCCCATCATCAACGCGGACAAAGCCAAGACCGTTTTCGTGCTCAAACGTTCCATGGCCACAGGTTTTGCCGGTATTGAAAACGAATTATTTTATTATGATAATTGCCGGATGATCTTTGGGGATGCGAAGCAGACGATACAGGCTTTGGTGGCGGAATTCAAAAGCAGCCAACAGCATTAAAAAAACCGGGACACATTAATTTTTTTTATTAAAAAAGTCAATGTGTCCCGGTTTTTTCATTCAACTCATAACCCGCAACAATGGTTTTCAGCAGAACCAGATTATCTTTGTCCAGCTTTGAAACATCAAGAAATTTTACCCTGATATCATT
>JAGWOI010000006.1 GCA_028870995.1 Candidatus Omnitrophota bacterium
AGAGAACTTCAAAGCGAGTTGTTTGGTCACCGAGTGAGTGAGGACCGGCAGCGTTAAAAAATCGACCGCGGAGCGAGAGAAATAAATCTATCCCTGTTATTGGTCCTTGAGCGTGGTCTTGCCGTTCTCGAAGATGATGTGGATAAGCTTGCCTTTTTCCTGCGGGGAGACCTTGCCCTTGTTCTCGCCGAAATAGGCCAGTTCTTTGGGCGTGAAGATCATTTTCTTCTTGGTGCGGATGTCATCGGTACGCACTTCTTTGAAATCCTTGAAATGATAATAGTGCAGGGTATTGGCGATGATGCTGAGGATGGCCCTTTCATAACCCTGCTGGGGCGGGAAGTCGCTCTGGGTGAACTTAAAACGGATGCGGTTGACGATCTGCTTGGCCAGGAAATCCGGCATTTTGATATCATTGTACTCCAAATGCTGGCCGATCTCGTCTCCTATATATTGAGTGCTGCCCTTCGATTCCTGCAGCACGCGCTTGGTGAACTCGTCGTACGGGATGCCTTCCACCGACGCCATCCGGTAGTCTTCCAGATAGAAGGTATAGCGCGCCTCAAGGCCCTTTTTGATGTCTGTAATGGCCATCACGACAAAGGAGATGGGGGTCTGCGGGTCCAGCATGGTCTCCGTGATGGCGGTAAACAGGTTGTTATAGATCTTATTGAAATAATCCGTGCCTTCGTTGCGGATGCCTTCATTGGACAAATCACCCTTGATCTTAGGGATCACGTCGTACTGGAAATCGAACACATTGTTTTTGAAGCCGCCTTTGATATACAACAGGTCGTATTTGGCCGGTTTTTTCAAAGGGTCCGGAGGGGTGGGTGTTTCAGCGGCGAAGTCAAAAAGCGGCTTGTCCGTCGGCGCATAGATCCAGAAGGTCTTGCCCACGATACGGGTGATAACATTAAGGTTGTAGTCCTTGCGGCACTTGACCTCGAATTTCTTCTGCAGTTCGGTGGGTGTCGGCCGCGGCAGGGCGATCTTTTTGGAATTGCACCCCTGCAAGGGCAGCATGCTCAGCGGCAACACACAGGCCAACAGGACTTTAAGAAGCGGCCAAAATCGGCGGACGCGAGGTGGGCTTGATGCCGAATTTTTTGAAGATGGCTTCGATTTCATCATATTCCAATTCGCCTTTGGCCAGAAGCTCTTGGGCGAAAGCATCCAGCAAGGGGCGGTTTTTATTGAGGATATCCATGACTTCGTTCAGGCAATCCTGAAGGATAGCCTGCACATCGTCGTTCAATATTTCCTTGGTCTTCTCGGATAAATATGAGTGGCCGTAGTTGCCGGGGATGTTGTCCCAGTTGCCCAGGCGGCGGGATTTGCCCATGCCGTATTTCCACACCATGTTATGGGCAAACCACATGGCGGTCTGGAAATCGCCGCCTACACCGCTGCCCGTGGTGCCGTATTTAATGGTCTCGGCCGCATAAGAGGCCAGTACCACCTTGATCTGGGCCAGGAACCATTCCTTTTTCTGGATATGCACTTCTTCCCTGGGGCGGGGGGCGACAAAGCCCAGCGCGCCTTTGCGGGGGATGATGGTGGCCTTGATGACATCGTCGGTTGGGTGCAGGATATAACCGATAATGGCATGGCCGGATTCGTGATAAGCCACCCATTCCTTTTCCGCCTCGCTTAAAATCGTGTTGGATTTGGCGCCGTAAAGGATGCGGTCATAGGCGGCCGAAAGGTCCTTGTTGGTGACATAGTCGCGCTTGTCGCGCAAGGCGATGAGGCCGGCCTCGCGGATCATGCTGTCTATGTCCGACGGGGAAAACCACAGCGTTTTGCGGCCCAGGATGTCGGGGTTGACGCTCTCGTCGGTCTTGACCTTGGTGAGGTAAAACTTAAAGAGATCAATGCGTTCCTTTAAATTAGGAAGGTTCACATAAATTTTGCGCTCGATGCGTCCGGCCCGCAGGATGGCCGGGTCCAGCTTGTCCTCGGAAACGTTAGTGGCTGCGATGACCACGATGTTGTTTTCCTGTTGGCGCAGGCCGTCTAATTCGGTCAAAAACTGGTTGATGGTGGCGTTATGCGAGATGGCCCCGCCGAAACCGCGTTCCTCGACGCGATGGGTGGCGAAGCTGTCGATCTCATCGAAAAAGACGATGCAGCCGCCCTCGGCCTTGGCCAGCTGGCGTGCTTCCTTGAAGATGCTTTTCATCTTTTTGCCGCCTTCGCCGACATAAATGCCCACCAGGTCGCTGCCGATGGCGGAAATGAAAGGGAACCCCGATTCGGTCGCCATGGCCTTGGCCAGATAGGTCTTACCGCAGCCCGGGGGCCCGAGCAATAAAATGCCTTTGACGATCTTGCCGCCCACACTTTTGACGCGGTTGCGGTCTTTTAACAGGTCCACCAGTTCCCAGGCCTCTTCTTTGGCAGAGGTCATGCCGATGACCTCGTTCCATTTGACATTGACCTTGTTGGAAAGGATCTTTTCCTCGCCGGTCTTTTCGATGTTGGTCATGACATCGTTCAACGCCTTTAAGAGATCGTCCTGGGTCAGGGTGCCGCGGCGCTCGCGCATGGACAGGATGCTGGCTTCCCGGACCATGTTATTGATATCGGCAGGGGAGAACCACTGGGCTTTTTCCGCTACCAAGGCAATATTGATGTTCTCGTCATGCGCCACTTTTTTAAGGTAATACTGGATAAGCTCTTCGCGTTCCTTGGCCGTGGGTTTTTCCACGGTGATCTTGCGGTCAAAACGGCCCGAGCGCATGATGGCCGGGTCCAGTTTTTCCGGCGGCATATTGGTGGCCGCGATCACCACGATGTTGTTCTCTTTTTTGCGCAGGCCGTCGAGTTCGGTCAAAAATTGGTTGATGGCGGCATTGTGCGAGATGGCCCCGCCCCCGCCGAAGGAGGCCGATTCCTCGATGCGGGGCGTGGCAAAAGCATCGATCTCATCGATGAAAATGAGGCAGCCGCCTTCCACCGCCGCCAGCTGGCGGGCCTTTTTGAACAGGGACTTGATGCGGGCCGCGCCCATGCCGACAAAGATGGCCACGAATTCGCTGCCCACGGCCGACAGGAAGGGCAGTTTGCATTCATAGGCGATGGCCTTGGCCAGGTAGGTCTTGCCGCAGCCCGGAGGCCCGACCATCAAAATGCCCTTGATCATGGTGCCGCCCATGGCCTTGACCTTGTTGGCGTCCTTGATGAAATTCACCACTTCACGCGCGTCGCGTTTGGCGTTCTCCAGGCCGATGACATCGTCAAAACGGATGTCGGTGCGGCCTTTTTCGGCGCTGTCCTTGCTGAGCATCCGGGAGAGCCCGCCGCCCATCATGAAATACATATAGATATAGGCCGAAAAGAAAGCCTGCACGATACCGACAAAAAGGAAGACCAGCATGTAGATGCCCATCTGGGCCAGCATGTTTTTGCGGTAAAAACCTTCCATGCCTAAGAAGCTGGTACCGCCGTAATAAAGGAAGACCAGCAGAAAGGCCACCAAAGCGGCGCAAACGGCATAGAGCAGGATGCCCTTCCAGTACACACGGACAAACTTGATAAAACGGTTTTTCATCATAACTCAACCTCTAACAATATTTTATGAAAAGGACGTTAAGAGCTACCAGTATAACACACAAAATCAACTGTTCTAAAAAAATTAATGCTGTATCAATTGGCCGGATTGGATCTTGGTCACGATATCTGAAGGCGCCGGTGTATCGTCAGGGGAAGCGATGTCCTGTGAGTTAACTGTCTGGTATTTACCGGCTTGCGCCGCTTCCATGACCTGGTTGGTGATGGTTTGGTACTCATTGAGCAGTTGGACCAGCAGGCTGATCTCCTGGTCCTGTTGGGCGATGATTTGCGAGACGCTATCAGTGGCCGGGATGGGGTTGGCGGTCGGAAGGCTTACAGGACTGGCGTTACCCAACAGGCAGGTGGGAGGCGTGCACAGCGGGTCGCAGCCCGGGATGCATCCCGGGTAACAGCCCGGCACGCAATATTGCACGATTGCGCCGCCCGGATTATTGGCATTGCCGCTTGGGTTGCCGCCTCCCGGGTTACCGCCGGAACTGCTGACGGGATTGCCGACGGGATTTCCGCTGGAACTCCCGGGATTCCCTCCCGAATTATCACCAGGATTTCCGCCGGAGTTGTCCCCCGGGTTGCCGCTGCCATTGTCGCCGGGATTATTATAATCACCAGGATTTCCATTATCTGTAGGATTGCCGTTATCCCCGGTGGGGTTGTTGTTTACCGAATTATCCGACGGATTATTCCCTGAATTAGTTCCGGAATTGTTTTCTGTTCCTTCACCAGGGTTAGGGATTCCTGTATTACCGGCGCCGTTGCCTAGGTTGTTCCCAGCGTTGGTGCCTGCATTGGTTGCTGCATTCGGGGTATTGCCTGCAGAGTTGGCCGTGCCACCGGCATTATTGCCGGCACGACCGTTATTCGCCTGTTGGACCGCATTGCCGGTGCTTGAAGCATTATTCCCATGGAACATTTGCCCCCAAAACGAATTCGGCCCGAAACCAAAAATACCGTAAAAAAATGCAATAAGTGCGTTTTTTTGAGGATGTCCTGACAGGACGGCATTCTGGCTGTTGGATTCAACCAAGGCTGCATAGCGGGAGGTTTGAAATATAAGAAGCCCGGCGGCCGTGAGGACAACACAGACAACCAGCAGCCATTTGATGAGGGAAGTTTTTTGTTTTTTCATAAGTTTTTAACCACAAACCCCGGAGTAACATTCCGTGATGCTTAATTTGGCATAAACGCCCTGTCCGGCACTGTTGACCAATGGCGGAAATCCCGGCGGGGCCAGCGTCAGCAGCCGGGTATCGTATGATTGGACCTGGTTCCAGCCGTCGACCAGCTGCCCCTTGCTGTTGACAATGCCTGTGCAGCCGGACGCGTAGTTGACCAGGCTGCCGAATTGGGACATGTTGGCGCCGTCCAGGGTCTGGCCGTTGACCACGACGGGGTCAGGGTTTTTCGAATATTGGTCCACGTTAAAGGAGCCGCCCAAGGCCACCATGACACCCTGGACCGCCAGCTGGGCCGGGGCCGACGACTCAATGACCGTGACATTATTGTAAGCCACCAGCCCCAGCAAGTCGGTGCTGGAAGGGTTGCTCACGGGGTTGGTGTTGTACTGCACGTTGCCGGCAATATAGACATTCTGGTCGGCGGCAACGGTCAGCTGGCCGTTGACCGTTCCTTGCACGGTGGCGTTGCCATCGGCAGAGCTGGAATTGCATTTGGGGACAGTTTTGGTGCTTTGCACATAGATGACCCCGCTGGAAGGAATGCTCAGGGTGGTGTTGTTATAGGTGGCGGTCGTCTTGCAGCTGGAGTCAACCACCTTGCCAGTGACCGTGACCGTGCCGGACGAATTAAAGGTGATGGTGCTCTTGCCGGTCAATATCAACCCTCCGTTGGAGGCCACGGTTTGGAAGTCCCCCAAGGTGGAAGTCGGCGGCAGATTGATGGCCGGCGCGTTATTGGTCAGGCCGTCGGGAAAAATGTAACTGGGGTCGCTTTTGGTGGTGGAGGTCGGGTCGCTGCCGGTCCCGTAATAATAATTGGGGGAAGAGCCGACCTCGGCCACGGCGCCGTTGAACACCGGGTTGCCGAAGATATTAAACCGGCCGTTGGTCTGCACCGGTCCGGTGGTCATCATGCCGGATATCCACCACAGAGCGCCCAGCTGGGGATTGATCTCCGTCTGGCTCCAGTAGGCGTAGCGTGAAAAGGAGGACGCGATGATTTTCAACTGCAGGGTCCGGGAGGTGTTGCCGTAGGTACCCTGGGAGGTGATCACGTAATTGGTGCGCGGCGAGCCTGAATAGACCATGGACACGGTATAGCTGCCGTTGACCGCACCGACGGAATAGGTGCCGTTATCCGTTGTGGAAGAGGGGATAAAAGCTGTGGTGCAAGTCGAAGGGATATTGGAGTTGGCGCACGTGCTTGAGGCAAAGGTGGTGAGCCCGGCGTTGACGATGCGCTCGTAAGCGTCCGCCAGGCCTGCCTCAGCGATGTAATAGGCTTTTTTCGACTGGTCCAGGCGGGTGGCTTCGTTGATGCCGTTGACGGTCGCCAGGATGAACACCGTCAGGAAGGCGACGATCAAAGCCAAGAAGATCAGGGCAAAGGTGAAGGCAAAGGCTTTTGTCTGGCGTAAGTTACTCATGGATGATTCCTCAGCAATACATAGGTCGATACATCGCCGCTGGTGATCAGGCGGCGGTTGGTGATATTGGCGGATACGTTGCCCGTCAGGTCCACATCGATCTCAACAGTCTTGGTTGAAGACGCCAGGGGGCTGCCCACCTGGGCCGGGGAGAACCGCAGCGACAAAGTCGAGCCTGAGGGAGCGGTGTAAATGGTTATGTCCTGGTTGTTGGGTTCGCCGGGGTAATGGTACATCACCGCGGTGCCGGCGCTGTTGAGGTAATACCAGCGCGCCGTTGCATCCGTCGGCGTGCAGGGGCTGTCCTGGCAATAATATAATTCGCCGTAAGGGTTGTTGGTATTGCAGGGAGCGGTTTGAGTGCCGCCCCCGCAGGTGTAAAGGGCCGTTCCCACGCCATTGGGCACAAGGAAAGCAACGCCGGTCGCCAGGCGGTAGATGTTGCCCGATTCGGTTTCTCCCTCGGTGATCTTGCTTAAAATGATATGGGCCGCATCCTGGAGGTTCTGGCCGGATATCCCCGCGGAATAGGTTTGGTTGGTGGCGTTGAAAAAGCCGTAAACGGCAGTCAGCAGCAGCACCGAGAAGGCGACCGCCATCAGCAGTTCTAAAAGAGTAAAGCCCCGGTTGTTTGTGACGTTCGGCATATCAATTGAGCATCGTATCATTCACAATGTCCGCCGCATAAGTAACGCTTGGATGAACATACTTGTTCTCATTCCAGTAGATCTGCACCACCACATGGTCGGTGGTGCTGCTGGTCGTCTGGACCCCTGTGGTGCTGGTATAAACCGCCGGGGTGATGGTCATAACCGACTGCCCGCAAAAAATGGTGTTGTCCGTATTATAAATGCTGCAATTGGCGGTATTCGTATTGTTGTAATTGCCCTTGGTGTCCAGGATGACCCACGACGGGCCGATGGTATCCGACTGGCCCTTTGACAGAACCACGAAGGAGGCCTGGCGCTGGGCCTCGATGATCTGCTGGGCGGCATAGGCAGCCTGGATCTTGTGTTTGGAGAGGGAGGCGGCCAGTTGGCTGCTTGTCAGAGCGCTGCCCACCACCGGAAGAAAAAGGACGACCAGCCCCACGGTGACCAGCACTTCCACGAGGGTAAAGCCGTCCTTGCTGTTGGCGCGTTTCATCAACATAGAGGGTTCCCTAAAATTGTAGCGGGTTTCCTGGTTGCCGCAATAAAAAACCCGACTGTTCTCTCAAAGGATGCGAGAGCCGTCGGGTCACAATTGGCGTGAATTAACCTTCAGCAGCTCGACTGCCATGTCCGCCAAACCTAGGCGGATTTAGGCCCGATCCTTTGCGTCATCAGCTTTCGCTGATTTTGCCAAAAATACTCTAATATAAGTATGCCATATGTTTAGGGAGTGTCAAGGCAGGGGAAGCGTACCGGTATTACTTGACTGCCAGGTGAACTTGTGTTAAGTTATTTTTTTTCACAAATACCTTTTTAGAAATGGCGGTGCGTATGTCGAAGATTAAGTCCATCAAAGCGCGTGAGATCATCGATTCCCGCGGCAACCCCACGGTTGAAGTCGATGTTGCTTTAAGTTCCGGCGCTTTCGGCCGCGCGGCTGTGCCTTCGGGCGCCTCCACGGGCGAGAACGAAGCTATTGAATTACGCGACGGCGATAAATCAAGGTTCGGCGGCAAGGGCGTTTTGAAGGCGGTCAACAATGTGAACACGGTGATCGCCAAGGCGGTCAAGGGTAAGGATGCGGATTTCAAAGCTATCGATAAACTGGTCATTGGCTTGGATGGGACCGAGAATAAGGGTAAGCTGGGCGCCAATGCGGTTTTAGGCGTGTCCCTGGCCGTGGCCAAGGCCGCTGCCAATGAAAAGGGCGTTTCCTTATATAAGTACATCGGCGGGGCCAAAGCCAATATTTTGCCGGTGCCCATGATGAACATCATCAACGGCGGCTTGCATGCCGATAACAACTTGGACATCCAGGAATTCATGATCTTCCCGGCCGGCGCGCCTAGTTTTTCCAAGGCCCTGCAGATGGCCTGCGAGGTTTTCCATACGTTAAAGAAGATTTTGCATGACAAAGGGCTGGCCACGTCCGTCGGTGATGAAGGCGGTTTCGCTCCGAATCTGGGCAGCAATGAGGAAGGCCTTGAGGTTATCATCGCCGCCATCGAAAAGGCAGGTTATAAGCCTGGCAAGGATATATTTATCGCGCTCGATCCGGCCTCATCTTCCTTTTATGAAAACGGACAATACGATTATAACGGCAAAAAGATTTCTTCGTCCCAGATGATCGATGCCTACGCCGCCATGGTTGGCAAGTATCCGGTGGTGTCCATCGAAGACGGCCTGGCTGAGAACGATTGGGACGGTTTTAGGGCCATGACCAAGCGTCTGGGCGGCAAGATCCAGATCGTCGGCGATGATTTGTTCGTGACCAACAAGAAATATCTCCAGCGCGGCATCGACGAAAAGTGCGGCAACGCCATCCTGATCAAGGTCAACCAGATCGGTTCCTTGTCGGAGACGCTGGATACGGTCAATTTGGCCAAGAAGAACAAGTTCCATGCCATCATGTCCCATCGTTCCGGCGAGACTGAGGATGTGACCATTGCCCATTTGGTGGTGGGTACAGGCATCGGCCAGATCAAGACGGGTTCTTTGTCGCGCACGGACCGTATTGCCAAGTACAATGAATTGCTGCGCATTGAAGAAGAATTAGGGAAAAAAGCTGTTTATGCCGGCCGTAATTTTCCTAAGATTTATTAATGCTTAAGAACGCTCTTTCATTATTTATTTTGACGGTCATCATTCTGGCGCTGTTTTTGCCATCCTATTTTACCTTGCGGGACCTGAAGCACAAAAACCGTGAGTTCGGCCGCAGGATCAAGGTGCTGGAAGAGCAGAACAAGAAGTTTGAAGAGGTACGCAAAGAGTTGGAAACCAATCCCGAGTATGTGGAAAAAGTAGGGCGGGAAACCATGGGATTGATCCGGCCCGGGGAAACGGTATATAAGATCATCCCGGTCCAACCGAAGCAGCAGTAATGATATCGCGGGGTGGAGGCCGATGGCCTTGGAAAAGCAAGGCGCCATCGGCACGGGTCCTGTGGAAGACGTAAGATGAATTCAACGGTTTGTTAGGTCAGTGAACCGTTGAGAAGATATCGCGGGGTGGAGCAGCCCGGTAGCTCACCAGGCTCATAACCTGGGGGTCGCAGGTTCAAATCCTGCCCCCGCAACCTTTAGTAAGTCAAAGCCAGCCAGTGATTTATATCATTGGCTGGTTTTTTCTTTTTGTAGTAGAATCTTTAAAAGTAAAAAGGAGTGAGCCATTCCATCCAGCATTAAACAGATCGTTGATTTCCTCAACAGAGATATCTGGCGCATACCGGCCAGGAAGCTTCCCCGTAAGCATTTCTTTCTGATCATGCCGCTGCGCGTGATCTTGTTGGCCATTCGCGAATTCCGCGGCAAACAATGTCAGCTTAATGCTTCAGCGCTAACTTTTTACACCCTGATCTCCATCGTTCCTATTGTCGCCATGGCCTTTGGCATTGCCAAGGGCTTCGGGCTGGACCGGACCCTGGAGGCCCAGCTCTTGCAGAAATTTCCGGGTCAGGAGGCGACCATAACCCAGATCATCGGTTTTGCCAATAATCTCCTCAAAAATACCAGCGGCGGTATTGTGGCAGGCATCGGCGTCATGGTGCTGTTCTGGACCGTCATCAAGGTTTTAAATTCCATCGAAACTTCTTTTAACGATATCTGGGGCATCAAGACGGAGCGGCCTTTTGGCCGCAAAGTGAGCGACTATCTTTCCATCATGCTTATTTGTCCTTTTTTAGTCATTTCATCAGGAGGAATTACTGTATTCCTGGCGGGCGAGATTGAACTGATCGTCCAGAAACTGGCATTCCTGGGGCCGTTGGCTTCGATGATTCTTTTGTCCCTGCACATCCTTCCGTACATTATGCTTTGGGCGCTGTTTACCTTTCTTTACCTTTTTATGCCCAATACCAAGGTCAATTTTCTTTCCGGGCTTATCGGTGGCGTTATGGCCGGTACGATTTACCAGCTGGTGCAGATCATCTATATTCATTTTCAGATTGGGGTGGCCAATATGAATGCCATCTACGGCAGTTTCGCGGCCTTGCCGTTATTTTTGGTGTGGTTACAATTAAGCTGGCGCGTGGTGCTCTTTGGGGCGGAGGTCTCCTTTGCCCACCAGAACGTCGATACCTACGAATTTGAGCATGATTGCGTCAACGTCAGCCATTCCTTCAAGCGCCTTTTGTCCCTTTTGATTGCAAGCTTTGTGGTCAAGCGGTTTGCCGCCGGCAAACCGCCGGTCACGGCCGGAGAGATCACCGACAGCCAGGACATCCCCATCCGCCTTGTGCGGGAGGTTCTTTTTGAACTAAGTCAGGCCGGGGTGCTGGCGGAATTCAGGGATGCGACCGGCCGGCAGGCGGTGTTCCAGCCGGCAAAGGACATCAACGACTATACGGTCCAATCCGTCCTGGATGCTATGGATAAAAAAGGCACGGACAAAATTCCAGTCGTTGAGAGCGCACAGCTTAAGAAGCTTAATGAGATATTAGGGAAATTTGCCGAGCAGGCGAAAAGCTCGCCGGGGAATAAGCTTTTAAAGGATATTTAACCAGAAAGTTGATATCTTATGTTTAAGAAAATCTTGCGGATTTCAGCCAGGATTTTTATAGGGATTTTTTTATTTTACCTGATTGTCGGTTTTATTGTCCTTCCATTAGTTTTGACCTTTGCCATCCCGATAGTGGGCACGAAGGTCCTGAAACGCCCCGTTCGCGTCCGCTATGTTACCTGTAATCCTATCCTGCCGCAGATTACCGTAAGGGGATTGGATATTCTCGACAAGGACAAGCAGTCGCTGATTGCTTTTGACCGGTTGTTTGTACGCCTTAGTTTCCTTAAGCTGTTTCAAAAAACCCTTTTCGTTGAATCCGTGGAGCTTGACAGCCTTAATATCAATGCCGCCTTATTGCAGGGGGGGCATATAAATCTCATGGACCTCATACCGGTTTTCCCTCCACAGACGGTAAAAGCGGCCCCTGTTTCTGCCGCGGCCTCTCCTGCCAGGCCAGCGCCTTCTTTATCAACGCCTTCATTGCCTTTGGTTATCGTCAAAAGTTTTGTTTTGCGAGGAGGGCGGATTCATTTCATCGACAGGACTACCGAACCGAATTTCTCGACTACATTAAACAACATGGAACTTCGCATTTCCCATATTTCCACAAATCCGGATGAACAGGCCAAGGTGGATTTTCAAGCCCAGCTCGATAAGAAAGGAAAAATTTCCAGTGAAGCCCTGCTAAAGCCATTGGCCCAGCCGCTGGAGTTGGAGGCGACACTGGCCATTAACCAATATGCGATGCAGGTTCTGTCGCCCTATGTGAGCAAGTATACCGGCCATCAGCTCAAGAGCGGCAAGATGGATTTTAGAATGGATTACAACATCAGTGCAAACAAGCTGACGGCCAGCCATAAATTGCTGATCCAACATTTCGAGTTCGGCGCCAAGGTCAAGAGCAAGGACGCCTTGCCGCTGCCCTTTGGCCTGGCCGTGGCCCTTTTGCAAGATCCCCAGGGCCGTATTAACATCAGTTTGCCGGTCACCGGAGATATGAAGGATCCGAAATTTCATTATTTCCATCTGATAGGTCAGGTGTCGAGGGACTTCTTTTTAAAGCTTGTGACAAAACCTTTCTCCTGCCTTGCTTCTATGATGGGCTATTCGGAAAGCAGTACAGATGAGTTAGGGTATGTCCGGTTCCTTCCAGGCAAGGCTGATCTATCGGATGCCGAGACAAAGAAGCTGGGCGTCCTTATCGAGGGGTTGAAAGAACGGCCCAGGTTACGCCTTGAGATTAACGGCAGTTACGATGTGGCGGCGGATTGGAAGGCCATGCAGCATGAAATATTTACTAGAGACTACAATCAATTGAAAAAAACAACCACCCGTCCGGAAGCGACCATATACGAATTGTTATATCAGCGCCGTTTCGGGATCCGGGCCCTCTGGGCCCTGGCCAAGAAATACAAGAAGGGTATTGGGGATTACGACGATGTCAGGATGGATCAGGAGATCAAGAAGCGGTTGATTGAGTCGGCGCCTGCGGACAAAGGGGCCTTAACCGTTTTGGCTCAGGCAAGGGCGCAAATGGTTTACAATACCATGGTCTCCTTGGGTTTTGATGCCAAACGTCTCACCATTGGGCAGGCCCAATCCGTTCAAAGCAGCATGGGCTATATCCCTCTGGAATTTGCTTTGACGGTTTTCGAATGATTTTATTACAGCAGCGCAGGCAAGTTTTGTTGAGAAAAATAGCACAGATCGTTTCAAATCTCACCTTGGTTGTGGTTTCTATCCTCGTGATGCTGCTGTTTGCCTAGGAGAGTTTGAGGTTCCTCTTCCCCCGGTATGAGGATGCCGCAAAATCCGTTTACGACCACCAGTATGGTTTCTCCACCAGATATCCCAACAGCCGTGCTCGAAGGATCCATCCCGATACGGACAAATATCATTGGGTGGTTTACAACAGCTCCGGCTTAAGGGAAAGCCGTGAATTCACATCACCCGGACGTTTCCGTGTCGGTATTTTTGGTGATTCATTTGTCGAGAATACCAGTCTTCCAGTTGAATATGGTTTCCCTGAGGTCCTGGATTATCTGCTGAACAGCAATGGGGACAGGTTTGATGTCATTAACTTCGGCATGAACGGTTATGGGGCCGATGAAAGCTACCTGTCCTTTTTACGGTGTCCGGCCGCAAGGAATTTAAATTACGTGTTCTATGTTTTCTGTTGGAACGACCTTATGGATAATTTCAATCATCGCCTCATCAGCCTTGGGCCCAAGAATGAATTGATCTTTAACAACCCTCATCCTAAACATAATTTTCTCTCTAAATTGTATTTAACCTATCTTTTTATTGAGGCCAAAGACGATCTCCAAGATAAATTCGACGGTGTTTTTCTCCCCGGTCACGGCCCTAAAGATTTAAACTATGCCATCCGTCTTTATCAGGCCATTCTTAAGGAATGGTTCCTCCGGGCCCCTTCGCTGACAGTGGCTATCCTTCCCTTTTATGAGGAGGCCAGGATCAAAGACCTGGTCCCCGCAGGGATCAGGTGTATCAATCTGCATAAGCAATTTTATGACTATTTTCCCCATCCTTCCTATAGGTTGCGGTTCAAACACGACGGCCATTGGGCAATATGAGAGCCGCTGTCCTTTTGTACAGGTATTTGGAGGCTGAATTGGGCTTGAAGCGCAAGGATGAAAAGTGGATCAAGCAGAGGCTTTTCGAATACTATTCATCTTTTAATGACAGGTGGTTCCCTAATTCTTATGTCGAACCCGTCTTCATCCCTCCTCACAAGAAAAAAGAGATTTTTTCAAAATATAAAGCGCTCGAATAAAACACATTGATCCTAAAAGGGTTGCGCGGGTCGCAATAGGGGGTGTGGATAGGTCTGGAAATATGCTACACTCTAAGTAGAGATTCATTGCGGAAGTTTTCCGAGGGGCGTCCGCCAGGTAAGAGACGCCTCTCGAGAAAGGCGGTGACCTGCAATGAACATGAAAAAAACTTGTGCGTTATGTACGGTTCTGATGTTCATGCCTTCAGCACTCTGCTTGGCTGATATGGCATCTCCTCAAGTTGTCCCTCTGGTGCCGGTTCCGTCTGACCAGCAAAAGGATGCCTTAACTCAACAAGTCATCCTGCCTCAAGAAAAACCGTCCGCGGTCAAACTGGTAAGCGTTCTTGCGCCAGCAGTACCGGTGGTGCATAAGGGACGCAATCCTAAATATGCCGCTTTCTTGGACGATGTTTCGCCCGAAGATCAGTCCGAGCATGTTTTGTATCTCGTCCAGGTCCCCAATCAAACGCTTCATAAGGACAGGCTCAATTTTGTATTCTTGATGAACGGCCTTAAGCCTTCCAAGCCGGTTTACATGCCGGGGGATCAAAACCCGCATAAGCGGCTGCACGTGATGTGGACCAATTCTAAAAAACTGTTCAAGAAACCGCAGATTTACGATAAGAAATATCCCGTTGATTTTTCCATCTCCAACTACAAGGACGGCTACACTCCCGGTCAATGGAACCTGGTCGCTCCCGGTAAAAAGCCCCGTGAAGTTGATGTAACCCTGGTGTGGACTTTTTAGAAGATAATCTGTACCATATTATGCAGAATGCTTCTGGTCCTAATCAAAAAGGGGGGGAGTATGTCTGCAAAACTCGATGTGAAAGCTTTCAGCTTGTCAGCAGGCATCCTTTGGTCTTTAAGTATCTTGGTGATGGGCGTGTCAGCGATGGTCTGCGGCTGGGCCGGAAAATTTGTGAGTGCGGTAGCGCCGTTTTACGTAGGATACTCGGCAAGCGTCGTTGGAAGCATCATCGGCGCTGTATGGGCCTTTTTTGATGCTGCCATCGGCTGTGCACTTTGGGCCTGGCTTTATAATAAACTGGCCAAGTGACTTCATCTTTATTTTCCTGATGATTGCTTATTTTGGCAGCGGTCCATGGAGTCTTGATAAAAACGCTTGAGGAGGTCTATATGAAAGTATCGACAGAGGATTTAGGCATCATTTTTAACAACGCCCGCACCCATAGCGTCTGGCTGCCGGATCCGGTCAGCGATGAGCTACTCCAGCAGGTTTATGACCTGATGAAATGGGGGCCTACCAGCGCCAACTGTTCTCCGGCGAGGATCATCTTTGTCAAATCAAAGGAGGCCAAGGAAAAACTGCTGCCCTGTATGGCGCCTGGGAACGTTGAAAAAA
The DNA here is from genome assembly GCA_028870995.1 of Candidatus Omnitrophota bacterium. Classification (GTDB taxonomy): domain Bacteria; phylum Omnitrophota; class Gorgyraeia; order Zapsychrales; family Fredricksoniimonadaceae; genus JABDGZ01. The sequence goes on from JAGWOI010000006.1 coordinate 14,997, forward strand.
CCAAAACAGCACCCGCTACCGCCATTATTGCCTATGATATGGAATTCTATGAGAAGCTGCCTAAGCTTTTTCCGCACACCGACGCGCGTTCCTGGTTTGTAGGAAACAAATCCCTGATCGAATCAACGGCCTTCCGTAACGGCACCTTGCAGGGGGCGTATCTGATCATTGCGGCCCGGTCACTGGGTCTGGACTGCGGCCCTATGTCCGGTTTCGACAACGCCAAGGTGGACGCGGCCTTTTTTCAGGGGACTTTGTGGAAATCAAATTTTATCTGCAATTTGGGCCACGGAGATGCCGGTAAATTGTATCCGCGTTCTTCGCGCCTTGATTTTAAGGAAGCCTGCCGGATTTTGTGATCAACTTTTTTCCTTAGGGTTGAATGTAATGATATTTGTTAGTTTGTCAAAGAAATATTGACATTTAATCAAATATATGTTAGCATTTCATCAATTAAGAAAGGCCATTTTTTTAAGGAAGGAGATCAAAGCCATGAAACGCCTCAAAATTTTATTTACCTTGTCAGGTTTAATGGTCCTTTGCCCCAATGCCTTCGCCACCACAAGTTCTAGGATTTTGATTATGTCCGACCAGCTTTACGCCATCGCCAAAGATTTGACCAGCGGCATGTTTCCAACCGCCATTTTGTTGATTGCAATTGGGATATGGGGATTTGTGAACGCTTTTGGCAAAAGCATCGGAGACGGCATTCACCAGTTGTGTAATATCATTGCGGTGGGAGGCATTGTATTCTTTGCTTCTACCTTATTGATTAACGCCACCATGTTTTCAGCGCAAATGTAGTCATGCACCCTAAAGTAGGCACACCTTTGTTACAAAGTTTGACCAGGCCGATCCTGATATTAGGAGGGGAGAGGGAAAATGTTATCCTTCTGGCCTGCTTGTGCATGAGCCTTTGTGCAGTCGGTAGAGATTTTTTATCGGTGGCGCTGGCTTCTCTAATATGGAGCGTTGGCATTCTCGCCAGCAAATTATCAGCCAGAATCGATCCCTGGGCCACCAAGGTCTTTTTAAGGTCGCTTTCATACCGGGATTTTTATCACGCCCGTGAAAAAGTAAACACACCCCCCTGTATCCTGAAGCGGAGCAGAAAACTTTAATCAATCCCCCTCGCAGGTTGACCCCATGTTTCCGGTCAAAGAATTCACCGACGGGCCTTCTGGATTTCCATCACTGATCCCATACTTTGAATTTGTGGATGAGGGTGTCCTTTTTAACCGGGATGGAAGCCTGCTGGGCTGTTTCTATTATCAGGGGCCGGACATGGATTCTTCTCTTGGCCTGGAAGAGGACCAATTGGCCGCGCAGATACAATCGGTTTTTCAAAGTTTCGGTAACGGATGGTCCTTGCATGTGGATTTGATTAGGGTTCCAGCGCTAGGGTTCCCTCAAATGAACCATTTTAATAACCCCACTTCGCTTTTGATTGAGAGTGAGCGCCGCAAACGGTATGAAAAGGAGGGAGATCACTTTGAAAATATCTATACGTTCAGTTTCAGCTATCTGCCATCCACAGTTGAAAACAAGAGCATGCACAGTTTTTTTGTCCAGGGGGCCCAGAATAAAACATGGGGTCTTGAATTCAGCATTGGTATTTTTAATCAAAAATTAACTGAATTCCAGGGGAACATTTCCAGCCGGATCCGCATCAAGCGTATGAACTCTTCGGAAATGATGACCTTTCTTCACCGCTGCATTTGCGGCAGCACTTCTATTGTGCCTGTGCCTCAACCGCCTTGTTATTTGAATCATTACCTTGGCGCACACGAATTCATCGGCGGCCATGAGCCTAGGATCGACGAGAGCCATATGGGGGTCGTGACCCTGACGCAATTTCCCTTCGAGAGTTATGCCGGCATCCTTAACATTTTGTCGACCCTGCCCTTCGAATACCGGTTTTCTTCAAGGTTCCTGTTTTATGACCCGGTGGACGCCTTAGAGGTCATCAATGAGTACCAGGGCAAATATCTGGGCATGAAATATTCCATCGGCCAGATGGTTATGGGTGCCTTGGGCAAGGATCCGCGTTCAAATCCGGATGGGGCAAACCGTTCCGTCCTGTCAAGAATAGAAGAGACCAAGCAGGCGCAGGAAGCCGTTGAATTGGGTCAAGTCAATTATGGTTACGCGACCTTTGTGGTGATCATCCTGGATCGTGATAAAGCCGAGTGTCTCAGAAAAACCGATTTCGTCAGAGACCTCTTAAACAACAATTGGTTTCCTTGCCTTATTGAGAGGATGAATTCGGTAGAAGCATTTTTAGGTTCCTTGCCTGGGGAGACCTTGAAGAATGTACGCAAGCCATTCATCAATACCCAAAACCTGGCCCATATGCTGCCTCTAACCGATGTGTGGACAGGTTCTCAATTTAATACCTGTCCTTATTACCCTAAAAATTCACCGCCTCTTTTTTATGCCGCCACCAGCGGCACGACACCTTTTCGGTTTAATGTCCATGTGGGCGATGTGGGGCATGCCTTAATTTTAGGACCTACAGGCGCAGGTAAATCTGTTTTGTTGTCGCACATTGCCAATTCCAGCCTGCGGTATGAAGGCGCACAAGTCTATATTTTCGACAAGGGCCATAGTCAATTCGTGCTGACCCATGCCTTGGGCGGTGTTCTTTATGATATTTTCGGCGATGATGATACCTGTGCTTTCTGCCCTTTAAGCGGGTTGGAGGACCGGGCCGAACAGAAATGGGCCTGCGGCTGGATTGAAAGGATGGTGTCCTTGCAGGGCCTTGCCATGAATCCGGCCATCCGTGCCGCCATCGAGACCGCCGTGCGCGACACCAGCAAGTCTTCTTCAAAAACCTTGTCCGATTTTTATTTGAATCTTCAGCATGATGAGATTAAGGAGGCGCTCAAGCCATTTGTCCAAATCAAGGAAGGTTATATGTCTTCCCTGTTGGATGCCGGGGAGGACGGATTTAAAAGAGGTAAGTTTCAGACCTTCGAGATTTCGAATTTGATGGCACTCGACAGCAGGTTGAGCACACCGGTACTGCTTTATTTGTTCCATAAGATCGAGCGCTCTCTTGACGGCAGCCCCACTTTTATTCTTATCGATGAAGGCTGGTTGATCATGCTGCATGAGACCTTCATGACGTACTGGATAGAGTTCTTAAGAACGGTCAGAAAGAATAACGCTTGTGTGCTTTTGGCGACTCAAAGTTTGTCGGATATTGTCGGTTCGCCCTATGTCAATTTCATCAACGAAAGCTGTTTGACCAAGATTTTTTTACCCAATCCGGCGGCCATGGAGGCGGATAACAAGACGCTTTACCAGGCTTTTGGGTTGAATGACCGCCAAATCGCTATCATCAGTCAGGCGGTACGCAAGAAACATTATTATGTCACGGCCCGGGATATGGGGCAGCGCCTCATCGATTTGGGGTTAAGAGATTTAGAGCTCGCCTTTTATGGGGCAGGGGCATCGCCCCAAGAAAGAGTGAGGGTTAAAGAATTACAACAGCGCTACGGCGATCACTGGCCGGCCGCCTGGTTGCGGGACAAGGGATTGATCGAGCAGGCCCAGGAATGGCTTGAGATCGAAGGAGAAAACCGATGAGATATAAAGGGGTGTTGCTGGCCATGTTAATTGTTTTTCCTTCGATCACGGAAGCGATGGACATTGCCACTGAGCACACTCAACTGATGAATTACGTGGAATTGATCACCGAGAATTTGCGGCAAATGCAAAGCCTGGAAAACCAGATTGTGATGATCAAGAACCAGGTAGATGGATTAAAATCCGTGGCTAATTATCAAAATCATTTCAGCGCAATCAATGCTTTAAGAAACAACTTAGTCGGCATTACCAATCAAGGCGCCGTGTTGTCCAATCAGACCGAGGCCATTCTTGAGCGGATGCAGCAGGATTTAAGCCGCATGCCATCCAGCGGTTTAATGATAGACCAGCAAGAGTCCTTGGACCAGAACACCCTGGATGTTGTGCACAATGCCATCAATAGGGTAGCACAACTCAGGACCTCTTATCAGCAAGCCGTTGATTCGGTAAACGATCTGATGGATAAAAACGATCAGGCTGTGGGGCAGACTCAGGCTTTGCAGACGGCCAATCAGCTGGCCGCACAAAACATCGCCCAGATGCAGTCGACCCAGGAGTTGTTGAGCGAGCAGATCTCTATGCAGGCCGCCATGATGACCAAACAGCTGCAGGAAGAGAAGGACGAGGACGACAAGCTAAAGCAGATCTTCAACGCTGCCGATGACGGCAGCAGCATGTTCACAACCGGTGACGCGTATGGCACAGGTCAGCATTGATATTTTTAAAAAACTTTTGGGGCAATATGACGGCAGCATCGTGTATTTGCGCTCAGGAAGCATGTATATTGCTAAGGAAATATTCTATGCCATTGCCCTTATATCCATCGCCCTGCTGGGTTTTAACCTATTGTTAAGGAAGAATTCCGACCTCGCTGATACCAATATCGATTTGATCAAGTGGCTCATCTATCTTATTTTTCTATATACCTTTATCGATAATTTTCAAGCCATTTTCGATACGGTGTTTAATTGGATACAGGACCTGGCCAATTATTTAGGGGTTCAGGCTAGTCATCCCGGGCCGAATGATGCGGTCGCCATCAAACCGGAAAACGTTTTTGCCATCGGTGTGGACATTGCCAAGAAAATGCTCACCTTGAATTTCAAGTTTAATATATTCAGGGTATTGTTGACGGCTCTGGTCTCGGTTATTTCAGCTGCGACAGTGCTGTATTGTTTTGCCGCCATTGGATTGGAGCTGCTTTTAGTCCAGATAGGCAGCAAGATCATCTTGGCCGGGGGGATCTTTCTCTTGGGTTTTGCGGCCCTGCAATGGACCAGGGATTACGCCGAACGTTACATACACAGTTTCTTTCATTTGGGCATCAAAATGGTTTTTATTTATATCCTTATCGGTATCGGGTTAAGCTTGGCCCAAAACTGGACCGATGTCCTGAACCGAGCGTCTGTCGATAATCTGATTGATACCTACATGGCTGTTGTGATGGCTTCCTATATTTATTACAAACTTTGCATTAGGATACCGAACGAAGCGGTGACATGGTTAACGGGAAGGCTGGCCTTAGGTTTTCAGACGGCTCCAGATGTAAAAACAGCGGCGCACGCAATGGGAACCGCGGTTAAAGTCGCGGGCAAAGAGGTTTATAAATCAATTGCCGGTATTCCCAGTGACATTGCCGGCAGGCAGGGGGATGAAAGGGCTTATGCGGCGGCACAGCAGGAGGCCATTGCAAAGTTCAAGGCTGAAGGTAAGACGGTGAGCCCACAGGATATCCGGAAGGAAACTGTCAGGACCCTTGGGGAAGCCAAATGGAACGAGATCGTGGAGGCTACCGGCGGAGCCCAATTAGCCAAGAAGATTATGACAATTACAGCCAAAGAATATCCCAAACCAAAATCCCGTTCCAAAAAAGACCCTGTGGCCGGATCTAACGACAGGGAGGATTTCTCGATATGAATCCCAAGGTTGCCGACTCTTATATCAAGGCTCGTCAGGAATATGATGAAATCACCCATAACATCAATGCTTCCAAACGGAATTGGCAGCGGATGTCTTTTGTGCTTGGGCTTGCCCTAACTGTCAGCATCACCAGCAATATTTTTACCATCAAAAGAGCACATGTCATTCCTTACATTGTCCAAGTCGACAATATAGGCAGGGCCCTGGCTGTCAATGAAGCCAAGGAAGAGCCGATGAACGATCAGCGTGTTATCAAAGCCTTTGTTTACCAATACATTGATATGTCCCGCTCCGTCATTCCAGACCCCGAAGCCTTGCGTAAAAATCTGTCGCAGGTTTACCGGGAATCCATACGGTCGGTTCAGAGGAATTTTCTGGACCCCTTTTATAAAGACAACAATCCTTTTGACTATGCGCAACAAAAGGGGACCAAGCACATTGAGCTATTGGTTTTCCTGAAAGAGGCCAGGAACACTTACTCCGTCGAATGGAGGGAGATAGAGCGAAATTATGACAATCAGGTGCTGGGAGAGTCTCATTATAAGGCCCTGGTTTCAGTCATCCAAATCCCTCCTGTCAAAGAGGACCAATATAGGGAAGACCCGTTAAATCCTTTTGGTTTATACGTCACTTCCTTGTCATGGGCAAGATTAACGTGAGGGACATCATGAAAAACACTTTACTGGTAGCCGTTATCTTATTAAGTGCCGGTTGTGCGGGGATACCTGAAAAAGGACCGGCAGGGGATGACCAGCCCTTGATTCAGCTGTCCAGTGCTATTCAGGGACAATGGACGCCTCCAGAGAATTCGGAACCTGGTTTTGAGGACATAAGTTTATCATCTCAAAGAAGGCTGCAAGTCCTGACCAACAAGATGGCCGTTGAGAAAGAAACCCGGAATTATATGAATAATGGCCAGGCTGATGTGATCACGCAGCCGGATGGGACGATATTATATCCTTATGGTTTGGCTCAAGCCAATCTCATCGCCCAAAGGATGATGTATAGTAAAATTATTTTACAGGAAGGGGAAAAGATAATGTCTGCCGCAGCCGGCGATACGACCCGATGGAATATACTGCCCAATTATATCGGTAATGCCTCTTCTTATACTCCCGTGGTCCTGGTTAAGCCGTTAGTGGGTGGATTGCAAACCAGCCTTTCGATCATTACAGACAAGAGGGATTATGATATCAGCATGAAGTCCGTGGATTCGGGGGATTATACGGTCCGGATCGGTTTTTATTATCCTCAGGACATGGCGGATGCGATCAGGGTGGGATTACCGCAGGATAAAATCGAAAATAAAAACAGCCGGCAGCCTAGAATAAACATCGAAAATATCAAATATGATTATCGGATCAAGGGAAACCCAAGGCTTAGGTGGTACCCCACTAAAGTCTTTGACGACGGCCGTAAAGTATTCATCCGAATGCCCGATCAGATAGATCGATGGCAATTGCCGGTTTTTATGGCCATTGACCGGAGAGGGGAAATGGAAATGGTCAATTACCGTTATTACAAACCTTACTTTATCGTGGATACCATTTTTGATCGAGGCATCCTTATGCTGGGCACGGATAGATACCGGCAGACCGTACAATTGACTAGAGTATAAATGTTTAATCAGGCGCCTGAGAAAATCGTTGCGACCAACCGTTTGCCGGTAATTGTCGGTATTATTGTTTTCATCCTGGTCATGGCCGTTTTCGCGTATAAGTCTCAAATGCATGCAAAGGCACCTGCCACAGAGAGTCAACCCAAGCCATCCATTGATGCGTCTTCAAAGGCGCTGTCGGGAAACTGGTTTAATGAGAAAAAATTCAAGGATATCAAAATAAACACCAACCTGGACGTACATAAGCCTAGTCTTAGAGAAATCGAAACTCAATTGGTCTCCGACCAGGTGATGGCTTTGAAAAAAGAGGAAATGCAAGATTCCTATGAGACACAACTTGAGGTCAAGAAAATCGAGGATAAGAATATGATCGAAGAAAAGAAGCTCGAGCTGGAAGCCGATAAATCGCCTTTGAGTATCGAGGTGCCGCCTCCACCGGGAACTAAGGCTGACCCGAAAGCATCAACGCACCAGGATCCCTTGACCGACAGCCTGCATGAAATCATTAACATGGCCAAATCATCGAGCCCGGACGAAAAACTATCAGCCTTAGGCGAGGCCGGGGCACAATTGGTCAATAATATTAATAATCAGGAGGGTAAACAATCGTTTTTGAAGAATATCGATACGGGCGGAGATTATTTGGAAAGCACCCTGCAAAAACCCCGTTCCCGTTATGAGATCAAGGCCGGCAGCTACATCCCCGCCGCCCTTATTACGGGGATCAACTCGGACTTGCCGGGTAATGTCAGCGCCCAAGTCACGGAAAATGTTTTTGATACGATCACAGGAAATTATTTGTTGATTCCGCAGGGGGCGAGGCTGGTCGGTGAATACAACAGTAATTTAAGCTTTGGTCAAATGCGCGTCCAGGTGGTATGGAAAAGGATCATTTTTCCCGACGGAAAGAGCCTCGATCTTAAAAAGATGCAAGGAGCGGATATTTCAGGGTATACAGGATTTCATGACCAGATCAACAATCATTATTTTAGGATTTATGGGAGCGCCGTCTTGCTGAGTTTCATGGGGGCAGGGTACGACATCTTAAATCAGGATAATCGGCAAAATCAGACTTACGAGAGCCCGCGTTCTATCGTTGCCGCCAACGTCGGCCAAAAGCTTTCCGATGTCAGCAGTCAAGCGCTGGAAAAGAATATGGATGTCCAACCCACGATCATCATTAATCCGGGTTATAAGTTCAATATTATGGTGATTAAGGACATGGTTTTGGAGAATATCAAGGATGCTCAGGGAGCACTGGGTTACTCAGAATAAATTGAAACTGGATTTAGGAGAGCATGTTCTGTCGGCCCTTTTGGATGAGGAAGTCTACGAAGTCCTGCTCAATCCTGACGGGAAGCTATGGGTCGACGGTTATCGGGGCAAACGACGCTATGGTTCGATGGCGGCATCGGCGGCCCAAAATTTGATAAATACGATAGCAAGCGTCTCGAATGAGACCGTCACCCACCGCAATCCCAGTTTTTCCGGTGAGCTGTGGATCGAGATGGAAGGAGAATTTAAATTGTTCCGTTTTCAGGCCTTTATACCGCCGGTGGTCGCGTATCCCGCATTTGCCATCAGAAAAAGGGCGGGGAGAACCATTGCTTTGGAACAGTTTGTCCGGGATGAGATCCTTAACCCGCTCCAGGGAAAGATCATTAAAGACTTTGTTGAACGAAGAAAATCCATCATTGTCATTGGCGGAACTCAATCCGGCAAAACGACCCTGTGCAACGCGATCTTGGACTGTGTGGCCAAGGTCCATCCCGATGACAGGGTCGTTCTGATTGAGGACACCCAGGAACTGCAGTGTAATGTGGAGGACTGTGTAGCCCTGCGCTCGTCGCCTTTGCGTTCCATGAATGATTTAATTTTCGATTCCATGCGAATGAGGCCGGACCGTATAGTTATCGGAGAGGTGCGAGGCAAGGAGGCGTATTCGCTCATTAAGGCGTGGAATACAGGACACCCCGGCGGTATCAGTACACTGCATGCCAACTCGACCTTAAGCGGTCTTTTAAGGCTGGAGCAACTGATCCTGGAAGCCGGCGTGCCGGCCTTGCCCGAAGCCGTCGCGGAAGCGGTGAACCTGCTTGTTTTTATCCAAAAAACCAACAAAGCCAAAAAGGGCCGCCAGGTGACCGATATGTTGGAGTTGAAGGGCTATGACAAGACCCATGGTTATCTGACCGCGGCACCCGCCTAAAAGACCTCCGGGATAGATTGCATTTGCCCGTCTGTTTATGTAGAATAAAATCAAACACTTCTTAAGGAGGTACCAAGCATGCTGATACGCAAGGCGTTTCTCTTCTGTTTATTGGCCGCGGCTTTTCTGCCGCTTCGGGCCTACAGCCAGGAGTCGCTCATGACGGTTTTTGGGACCGTGGTTTCCATGGACATCGAAAGCGGGGAACTCAATGTCAAGACCGATAAGGGCCTTATGGTCTTTTACATTTCCACTGAATCGAAACTGCTTCAGTTCACGCATGCGATGTCTTCCCTGGAAATCGCCAACGGAGATCCCGTGGAAATCCAGTATACCAGCGCCGAAGGAAAGAATACCGTCATGAAACTGGTGGATACCAACCAGGATATCAATCTTAAGTCCATGAAAAGCGGCTCCATATGGTAAATGTCTTAAGCAGGATGGCTGTGGTCCTTTTGGGGGCGGTTTGCTTTCAGGCCATCGCCCTGGCCCAGGGGGCCGGCCAGCCCTCCGACGGAGTTCTCGTTTCGGGTGCCATCCAAGACCAGGAGGCCGTTTCCGCTACACTCATCCATGACCAGGACCATGCCTCCCATCCGCCCGCGGAACAACAGCGGGACAACCCTGCCTCGCCGCCAGTCGATGATATCGTTCTTAAAGCCACTGAATCCATAGTCTCTTCCATGACGGTTAATTTAAAATTGACCTCTGACCAGGTCGATGCGGTCACGCCGATCATCCAGGACAACATAGCTAAAACAAGGGCCCTGCAGCAAAGCCTTCAGCATGGCGCCATCGACAGTAAGGCCATGATTAAGCAAAGGCAGCGGTTGTTCGATGAGGAGAACCGTAAGCTTGCTTCCGTCCTTAATCGAGACCAAATGAAGGGCTGGGCCGTTATGCAAAGCGACTCGGAATGAAAAAGTTTTTTTCATGGGCGGTCACGATTTCAGCTGTCTTGATCATTGTTTGGTTCGTGCGGCTGCTGCTTGAATCCAAAGAAGCCTTAAGATGGCCCCAAATCCCGGGCACGGTCATCTCATCCTCTCTGACCATCGATCATTTGCCTTCTTATTTGGATTGGAGCGGGGAACCCTGGCGCTGGTATGGGGTGGATGTCCGTTATCAATATTCACTTGGAGACATTACATATACCTCGAACAGCGTGGCCATCCGCAACACCGGCTATAGAAATCCCAAAGCCGCCTTGAAAATCATGAACGCCTACCGCCGGATGCGTAACGTCGAGGTATTTTATAACCCGGGTGATCCCAAGCAGTCTTTTCTTGAGCCCGCCAACTTAGGGGACCTTTTTATGCCGGGCACTCTGGCGTTCCTTATGCTCGTACTCTGGCTGTTGACCTGTGCCGAAGGTCCCCTGGAACTCAAGCCTTATGATGTCCATGATTACCAGCATTGGGGCAATTTCTACCTAAAGAGGAATAAATTTGACGAAGCCCTGCAGGAATTTAATAAAATCATCGAGGTCAGGCCTAATTTGTCCCAGGGGTATAAGATCAGGGGTAACTTATATTTTCAGCATGAAAAATGGGACGAGGCCATCGCTGACTTTAATCAAGCCAAGGCCATCGATCCCACCGACCCGCAGGTTTTTCTTAAATTAGGCCAGGCCCATTTGGCCAAAAAGCAATACAATAAGGCCTGGGAACATATCCGCAAAGCCATGGACATGGGCCTGAAGGTCAAGTCCGAGATCCTTGAAGAAATCCAGTATAATGTCAAACCAGAAGAGGAGTGACATCCAATGCAACCGCCATTAAAGCTTTCTTCCCATAAAACTAAAATTGTCTGTACCATTGGTCCGGCATCGTCCGCGCTGCCCAGGCTGACGGCCATGGTGGAAAACGGGATGAACATCGCCCGTCTGAACTGTTCCCATGGCGAATTCAAGGAGCATGCGGAAAACATCCGCCATATCCGCGAGGTGGCCTCCCGTTTGGGCCGCATGGTCAGCATTTTTATCGATCTGCCCGGCGTCAAGATGCGTATCGGCCGCCTTCAGCATGAGCCGGTGATGCTTAAAAAAGATGAAAAGGTGATCCTGACGACCAGAGACGTGCCCGGGACGGACGTGCTTATCCCTGTCGAATACAAGCAGTTGGCCCGCAGCGTGTCCAAGGGCAAGACTATTTTTCTTAACGATGGATTTATCCAATTGCTGGTGGAGCGGGTGTGCGGTCAGGACGTAATGTGCAAGGTTCTGGTCGGCGGACGGCTCACCACGCACAAAGGTCTTAATCTTCCGGGAGCCAAGCTTAATATCAATCCCGTCACCGAAAGGGACCTGGAGATCATTGAATTCGGCTTGAAACACGGCGTCAATACCTTCGGGCTTTCTTTTATCGAAAGACCGAAGGATATCGTCAAGATCAGGGAATTTGCCAGGAAGAAAGGCCATTCGGTATATTTGATCGCCAAGATCGAACGGCGGGGGGCTATTGAGAATTTCGATGAGATCCTTAAAGTGGCCGACGCGGTCATGATCGCGCGGGGTGACCTGGGTGTTGAGGTCCCGATCGAAGAGGTGCCGGGGATCCAGAAGCGGCTTATCCAAAAGGCCAATCTCATGGGCCGCCCTGTGATCACCGCCACCCAGATGCTGGAATCCATGACTCAGAACGTGCGCCCCACCCGTGCGGAGGTCAACGATGTGGCCAATGCCATCCTGGACGGGACTGATGCCGTCATGCTTTCTCAGGAAACCGCGGTGGGCGATTATCCCGTTGAGACCGTGCAGATGATGGCCAAGATAGCCGCCACCACCGAGGCCCAGCGTGAAGCCGGGGAGCTTTTCGATGAGGGCATGCAGGTGGACGACAAGCTTTCCCGCAGCGGAGAGGCCCTCACGGTGACGGACGTGACGGCGCTAAACGCCATCAGTTCGGCCCGCGAATTGGATGCCCGTTATATCGTCTCGCCAACTACCAGCGGCAGCACCACCCGCCGCATATCCAGGTACAAGCCGCATTGCTGGATCTTGTGCTTCTGCATCCATCCCAAGGTCTGTGATTTTGTGAATTTTTCTTACGGGGTGCAGGCGTTCTTTTTGAACAAGAAAATTACGCACGAGCTTTTATTCAAGACCATTCAGGAGTTTAAACTGGTCAAAAGGGGCGACACCGTCATTTTTACGGAGCGGCGGCTGTCCAAGGACCATACTGATTCCTTGTGCATTGTCAAGGTATAGGGGTTTGGTCCAGACGATCGTCGATCATCCTGGCGAAGAAGGAAAACAGGTGCTCCCTCACACGGTCTTTCAAGATAGAGGGGTCCCACTGAAAATTTTCCCGGTAGAGGTTGCCCGAAAGCCTGAATTCGAAGGGCAGGGTCCATGCCCCATGGACGAGGCCGATGACCTGCCTGCCGATCGGTGATTCACTCAATAAGTTTTTCGAAAAGCGCAAGGCAAGCCGGCTGGAAACAAAATCATCTTCATCCAGATGGTAGAATCCGTTTAAATCAAATCCTTCCGTTATAAGACTGATGTCATCGAACAGTTTGGCCCTTCCCTCGATCTTAAAGCGGGTGGAAAGCTCCATGCCGCCGATATGGGAGAGGGAGGGCATCTGCAGGAGTTTGGCCATCCATTCTTGAAAATCGGACCCTTCAAAATCGCCGTGGTGCAAACTTAAGGCGCCCTCGAGTTCAATCTGCCTGGAAACTTGAAGATTGAAATATCCTGCTAAAACGCCGCGACCGTGTTTGAAAAAACTGAAGGCGTCCGCCAACCGACTGATATCGAGGTCCTCGAAGCGGCCATGGCCTTTGATCGCCCAGGGCAGGGAAGAGGTGTCTACAAAAATGCGGCTGTCGGCATGGCCGGATAGTATGTCGGCGGACATGGCGATGGCTTTTTGATAGGCCCGGGCATAGTTGAAACTGGCCCAAACATGGCGCATCGGGACCATATGGGCCCGTCCTTGAAGGAAAAAGGTGCTTTGCAAGTCCTTGATCTTTAAACTCAAGAACCGGCCGTTGACGATCAGCAGCTTTAAGCCGTCGAAATCACCGTGGACCGCTTGCAAGGCGGTGGGGGAATTATCAAAAAGAAAATGAACATCAGAGCTTCCGTTGCTGACGAGGCCCTGGAGGGTGTTTTGGACATGAAGATGCAGTTGGATGTCTTTTAAAGGTGCCAGTTCGTTGATGTTCTGAACGGGACGGCGTAAGGCCATAGCGCCATCGCATGAAAAAAGCTCCTCCCTGGAGCAGCTGCCGGCTATATAAACATTGTCTTTATCAAGGTTAAAGGAGAGGCGTTTGAGGACAATGGATTTGTCCTGCAGCTGGGCGTGGCCGTCGATGTCCAGAATATAATATTTGTCATAGAAGACGTACCCATTCCAGTCGATGTAACGGCCATGCCACCGGCCCCAGAGATTGATCAAGGCGGCGTTACGCTTTAAGGTGAATTTGTCCACATCAAAGCCGGAAGGCGCGACATGCCCGTCGATCTCAAAATAAAAAGTTTTTTTGCCTTCCTTCCATGAGCCGTTGGCCTGCACCCTGTCCGCGACATTTTGCAGCTTCAGGCCCAAGCCGATGGTCCTGCCGTGGCCGGCAAGGATTTGCCCGTGCAGGACCGTAAGTTTCAGGTTGCCGTGAGGGATTTCTTTGAGCCAGGCCAGGACTTCCTTGCCGTGCCGGGACCAATAATTTCTTAATCTGGGAAAATCCAGGATCCCCTTGTCCAGGGACACGGAATTAAGACGGATGGAGGAAGAAAGCAGGGGAAAAGAAAATCCCAGAGTGAGTTTATCCGCCCGAAGCAGAGGAGTTTGGCTGTCATCTGAAAAGATCTTGAAATCCGAAAGAATGAGATAATTGGGAAAACGGTATTGCGCCTTGGCAAAGGAAATGTTTGTTTTGGACTGCTGGGCAACTAGATGCGAATAAGAAAGGCTGTAATCAGGGATCCAGCGGTTGACATACAGGGAAAGAATAGCGGCGAAGCAGGCAATCGTCAGGATGAGAATAAAGACGTATTTCCATTTAGAAAGGGACCTCTGTAAAAAGCCCACCGTTGACATACAGTCCTACCTTGTTGATGTAATACACCAGCTTGTACTTGCGTTGAAAAGCGGAAAAATACTTAAAATATTTTCTTTCATTAAAAATGAAGGTGAGTTGGCGAAAAGAGGCCACTTGATGGCGGTACTTCTTGACCAGATTCGGTTTTTTTTCAATTTGAGCGATTTTGTATAGATAAACCAAAGCGATCAGGGATTCCTGACGCTTGGGATAACGCTTATAGAAATTCTCAAACTCAGCCGCGGCCATGGAGAAGTTTTTTTGCAGAAAGAAGTATTCCCCCAGCCCGAAGAATGAGGCCGGGGCCCAGCGGGAATCAGGGTAGAAGTGCGTAATGGAGTGAAAGCCCATGAAGGCAAAGTCATACTCACCCTGTTTGGCAGACGCAACGGCTTCCTGCCATTCCAGACCAGCCTCCGAGGCTCTCACACAAGGCACTGCCACAACACCCTGCAACAATAATGAAAGAATGATAACGTACAACTTCATTAGTTAAAGTATACCCTAGGCTTGGGAATAAGGCAATTTTTTGACCGCGACATAGGTCAGGATGAAAACGCCGGCTTCAATAACTGTCGTGGCCATGGCCGCCCCCACATAAGAGAAGGCATAAATAAAGATGACGATCAAAGGCAGCCCTATGGCGGCCATGGTCAGGTGGATCCTTGAATAAACATTGGTCTTGCCGCAGACGAGGAGAAATTGGACCCGGAAAGCGTTTGAAGCGATACAAAAAACGGAAATGAGCAGGAATCTCAAGGACAATACCGCTGTCGAAAAGCTGGTGCCGCAGACGAGCTTTATGATCCATGGCGCCAGGATGAAGACCCAGGGCAAAAAGATCAGGGAAACGAGGACGGTTATCAATTGCACTTGCTCCATGATTTCAAAGGCCTTGGTCTTGCTTCTATGGAATATTTTGCTAAGGCGCGGGAAAATGGCCTGGGAAAAGGCGTTCAGGGGAAAGGTCTGGACCGCGTTGGCGATCCGTTCGGCCACCGAATAGAATCCCGTCAGGGTGTTGTTGGTCAAAAGCCCCACGGCGAAAATGCGGGTGGTGGTGTAGGTGTTGATGGCTACAACGGAAATAAAGACGTACCAGCCCGCCTTAAGCTGGCGTTGCAAATCTTTCAGACGGGGCACCTGGACATGAAGGCCGAACCTGGCAAAAAGGATATATTGGCCCAAAAGGCCGGTGATGATGGCGGAGGCGGACAGGACAGCCGGCACCAGCAGATAATCCTTCGGATCATGGACGAATAGGAAAATGCCGAAGGCATAGAGGAACTCGCCGATGATATTGAGTTTGGCGGTATATTTCATGTGTTCCGACCCCTGGAAGAACCAGGACGGAAAAAGGACGCTGCCGATGACAAAACCGAAACTCAGCACGTAAACCATCCAGTCGTGCTGGAATTTGGGGATAAAATAAACGATGGCGCCAAGGACCAGAAGGCATACAAGGGCCAAGATCGCTTTGATGGTCATGACCGCGGAGATGACATTTAGCACCCGGTGTTTTTCCTCGATGCACAGCGAAATTTCCTTGGTGGCGGAAACGCTGAAACCGTAATCTGTGATGATCATGAAATATTGCACAAAGGCCTGCGCGAAGGAGATGAGGCCGAATTTATCGGCCCCGATGACCCTGAAAAGGTAGGGCACAATGATGATCGGGAAAAAATAGGTGACCACCTGTAAGCCCGAGAGGGAGGTGACGTTATGCAGCACCCGGGCCCCTTCCATGGGGTCCACCATTCGGTATGTTTTTTGAATCAGTCTGATGAGGGAGGGCATGGGATTAATTTACTCTATGTTGAACATCAAATAAACATTTTTTTGAGAGAATTGTTCCTGACGATGATAGAATAAAACATTTGCATTTCTAGGATCATCACGACAACCTAGGGAAGAGGGAGTATTGATTCGATTTCCGGAAAATTTTTATTGGGGTGCCGCCACCTCGTCCTATCAGGTGGAAGGCGGCTGTGCCAACGCCGATTGGCGGGCCTGGGAACCAAAGGCTGGCAAGCAGCAATCAGGGGCCGCCTGCCGCCATTATGAGTTATATGAACAGGACTTCGATTTGGCCCGAGGCCTCAACCATAACGCCCACCGCCTTTCCATTGAGTGGAGCCGCGTGGAACCGCGCGAGGGAGAATTTTCCCAGAAAGAACTGCAGCATTATATTGATGTGGTCAAGGCCTTGCGTTCCCGGGGCATGGAGCCTATGGTGACCCTGCACCATTTTGTCAATCCTGTGTGGTTTAGCGAATCGGGCACATGGGGGAAGCCTTCCTGCGTTAAGCGTTTTGTCCGTTATTGCGAGGCCGTGGTGGAGGCGCTTAGTCCCCATGTTCGTTTCTGGTTTACCATCAACGAGCCCACCGTTTATTTCTCTCATTCCTTTTTTTGGGGCCTGTGGCCTCCTCAGGAAAAATCATTTGCCAGGATGAGGGCCGTTCACGATAACATGAACCAGGCGCATATTGAGGCCTACCGCCTGATCCATCAAATTTATAAGAATGCCAATCTACCCAAGCCGTCCGTCGGCATCGCCCAGCACATGCAGGCGGTGGTTGCCTGTGATCGGAGTTTCAGGAACCGTTTGGCCGCTTGGCTGAGAGACTATTGGTACAATCTGGAGGTGCTCGATTATTTAGCAAGGCACAAAACCCTTGATTTTATTGGGATTAATTATTATCAACGGCACCTGGTGCATGTGCGCCGCTGGGATATCGGGGACCTGTTTCAGCAGGTCTGCCAGGACAACCATCACCCGCTGCCGAAAAATTCACTGGGCTGGGGCATTTACCCCGAAGGCCTGGAGCAGGTGCTGTTGAGCGTCAAAAAATACCATTTGCCGGTGCTCATTTCGGAGAACGGCATCTGCACCGACGACGACAACCAGCGCTGGGAATTTATTCAAAGCCATCTTCGCCATGTTCACCAGGCCATGGAGCAGGGTGTGAATGTGATCGGCTACCTTTACTGGTCCCTGCTCGACAACTTCGAATGGACCGAAGGGTTTACGCCCCGGTTTGGATTAATCGACGTGGATTTCGCCAGCCAGGCAAGGAGGGTCAGGGGTTCCGCCGAAAAGTTTGCCGGCATCTGCCGCACGGGAGTTTTAGCATAGCTCCATCCCCATTAGTTTCATAAATTTTAGCACCGACGAAAAAAGTTCAGTTCTTCGTTGACACGTCCTTCAAACCTTATAAAGTAATAGTATGTATTTCAGACGGCTTGAGATTTTTGGATTCAAGTCCTTCGCGCAAAAGACGGTGCTTGAATTCAAACCGGGGATCTCTGCGATCGTCGGTCCTAACGGCTGCGGCAAGAGCAATGTTTTTGACGCCATCCGTTGGGTCCTGGGTGAGCAAAGCGTCAAGGAACTGCGCGGAGCGTCGATGGAGGATGTCATTTTCAACGGCACCGACCAGCGCGCTCCTTTGGGCTTTGCCGAAGTCAGCCTTGCCTTTTCCAATGAATCCCGCATTCTGCCGGTCGACCACGATGAAGTGGTGGTCACCCGCCGGCTTTTCCGTTCCGGAGAAAGCGAATACCTGCTTAACAAAAACGTCGTTCGTTTAAAAGACGTCGTGGAACTTTTCCTGGGCACCGGTGTCGGCGCCGAAGCGTATTCCCTGATCCAGCAGGGCAAGGTGGACCTGATGATCTCCGCCAAACCCGATGACCGCCGCCAGATTTTCGATGAAGCCGCCGGGATCACCAAATATAAGAGCAAGAAGAAAGAAGCTTTAAGCAAGCTTAAAGAAACCGAAGACAACCTGTTGCGGCTCAACGACATTGTTGTTGAGGTTAAGCGCCAGATCGCCACCATCGAGCGCCAGGCCAAGAAGGCCCAGCGCTATAAGGAAGAATTTGAGATCCTTAAGAATTATGAGTTGATTTTTGCCCGGCATCAGATGGGTGCCTTCAACCAGGAAACCGAAGCGCTGGCGGCCGCGGTCAGGGCCCTGCAGGCCAAGGAGCTTGAATTAACCGCCCAACTGGAAGAATTTAACAACCGGATTGAGAATGAAACGCTCCAATTGGAGGAGATGGACGAGCGCATCAATACCTTTAAGGCCCAGGAAATCCATTTGGAAAATGAAGCGGCCATGAATGCCCGCCAGATCGCCTTTAACCAAGAGCGCTGTCTGGGCATGGACGAGGCCAGAGAGCGCCTGCAAAGCGATAAAACTGCGGCCATGGAACGCTGCGCCGCACACCAGGCCAAGGTCGAGGAGATCAAGGCCGCCATGGCACTTTTGGGCGAAAACCTGGCCGGGTTGCAGAACCTGTTGCAGCAAAAGCGCCATGAACTGGGAGTTGCCGCCCATGCCATTGAGGAGGCCAAGGGTTCCATCGCCGGTGTTGAAAAAGAAATTTTGGGGCTGAACGGCCAGCAGGTCCGCTTTAAGAACCAATTGACGGAGAACATGAAGCGCGTGCTGGAGGCCCTGGCCCGCAAGTCCCGCCTGGAAGAGGAAAATGTCAAGGTCAATCAGGAAAAGACCCAGATGAATGAGCGCGCCCAGGCCATCAGCAACGATATTATGACCGCTCAGGCCCAGTGGCAGGGATTTTCGGCTGAAAAGACCAGCCGGAGTCAGGCATGGGATGAGTTGAAAGCAAGCCTTGTCCTACAAGAAAGTCTGATCGATGATTACGAGAAGACCCAGGTCTTCCTGGCTTCCCAGAAAGAATTCATCCAAAAAATGCAGGCCCAATACCAGGACAGTCCTGATCCCGTCGTAGAAGGCAAATTCTTGGCCACGGTGCGCCCCAGCGAGAGGCAGACCGGCATCATCGGCAAGATCAAGGCCATCAACGTCATTGCGGCCACCGAGCAGTCTCCGGAAACTTATGAAATTATCTATGAAACCAAATATGTGGAGCTTGATTTACAGTATTTGGACCAGCGTATCGCCGATATCACCGAAAAATTAGCCCAGGCCGAAATCAGGAAGAACGGGTTGGAAGCGCAGGTCAAGGCCCAGGGTGATGCCGTCGAAGAGATCCTTAAGATCATCCAGCAGCAGGAGAAGAAGCTTTCGGTGCTGGAGGCGCAAAAAACTGATATTGAATCCGTTTGCGGAAAATTGGTGGGCGAGCTTGACGTGATCGGCGTCGAGTACGCCGAGATGGAAACCTCTTTGATCGCCTTGAAAACCCAGGAAGGCCAATTGAACGCCAGCCTGCAGGGCATCGGCAGCCAGATTACCCGCTGCCAGGAGGATATCCGGGCCAAGCAGCAGGATATTGCTGCAAAAGACCAGGAACGCCAGCAGTTGAATGTGGCCATTGTCCAGCTGGATACGGAATTGATTGCTTTGGACGATAAGCGCCGCGGGCTCGATGAGAATTTGGCCCTGCATGCCCAAAATCTCGACCGTGATTTGGCGGGCATCAACCGTTTTGATACCGAAACGCAGGAGATCGACGCTAAAAAGGTCAAGCTGGATGAAGAGAATGTCCTGCTGCAGCAAGCCATCGAAGAATTGCAGCGTAAAAAGGAATCATTGAGTGTTGTCCTCAACGAAGAATCGGCCCAAAAGGAAGAGACCTCGCGGCGCCTGAATTCCCTGCGTAATGGCATCCGCGGCCTTGAGGATGAAGTCATCCAGATCAAGACCGACATGCATAACCAGCAGATGCGCCAGCAGGAAGTGCAGTTCCATCAGCGCTCCCTGAAAGAACGCCTGATGCAGGCGTATAAGATCGATTGGGATCAGATCCAAGAAACTCCGTCGCTGCTGTCTCCTGATCAGCCTGCGGTGGAAGAGGGAGCTGCTCCCGAAGCGCCGGCGGAAGGGCGGGAAATTCCGGCCGAGCAACCGCCGCAGCTTAATATCGACGAATTGACCCTGGAAATCGAACGGCTCAAGAAGCGCTGCGAGTCCTATGGTGCCGTGAACCTGGTGGCCATCGAAGAGTTCGAGGAATTGAAAGGCCGGCATGAATTTCTGACCAAGCAGCAAAGTGATCTGTTGACCGCACGGGAGCAGTTGATGTCGACGATCCAAAAGATCAACCGCACCACCCGCCAAATGTTCACCGAGACCTTTGAAAAGGTCAATGAAGAATTCAAAGGCCACTTCCGCCTGCTGTTCGGCGGCGGGGAAGCCCAGTTGGTTCTGCTGGATCCCGAAAATCCTCTTGAATCCGGCATAGAGATCGTGGCCAGGCCTCCGGGAAAGAAACCGCAGAGTATCAGTCTTTTGTCCGGCGGCGAAAAATCCATGACCGCCATTGCCCTGGTTTTTGCGGTGTTTAAGGTCAGGCCCAGCCCGTTCTGCGTCCTGGACGAAATCGACGCGGCTCTGGATGAGGCCAACGTGGGTCGCTTTGCCGGTATGTTAAAGGAATTTTGCAAAATTGCGCAATTCATTGTCATTACGCATAATAAAAACACCATGAACGCGGCCAACGTCATGTACGGCGTCACCATGCAGGAGCGGGGAGTGTCCCGTATCGTTTCCGTCAAACTGGACGAACATAAGCCCCAACCGCCCCAGGCTCCGGTGCCGGTTGAGCCTTCCATGGTCAGCCCTGCCTCGGTCTAAATAAAGAATTGCCCTATTTTACCAAAAACATAAGCCAAGGATTTCCAATGACTTACATTTGGTTTCTTAGGGCAAGCGCTTCCTTGACAGCCCATAGGCTGCATGTTATACTTCCCGAGTGTACCGCCTCTAAAGGCGGGGAGTTTTCAAAAATCATATGTTAACCCATTTAATTAAAAGCATTAATTGGATTGACGTAGTTCTGCTTTTTTTATTTATCAGGATGATTTTTATCGGAGTTAAAAACGGTTTTCTCTCCGAGTTTTTTAAGTTTTTAGGCGTTGTGACGGCGGTCTTTGTCAGCTTGCATTTTTACAGTTATGTGGCCGCATGGACGGCCCAAAAAACGCACCTGTCCTGGGGTTATTGGGATCTGGTCGTTTTTGCCTGTCTTTGGGGCCTCATTACCCTGGCCTTCAAATTCCTCAGGGACGGTATCCTGCTCTTATTTAAGGTGGAGACCACGCATGAAGGGTTTGATAAGTACGCGGCAGGTGTTGTGGCTGTGGGCAGAGGCCTTTTGGTTTGCAGTTTGACGCTATTTTTGATTTTATTGATCCATAACGGTCCTTTGACGCGCATGGCCGTGCGTTCTTACAGTTTTAAAATAACCGGGCACGCGGCCGTGGGCACCTATAGTTTTTTGTATAATGGCTTGGTCGACAAATTGTTTCCCGCCGGGCATTACAATGCCGCCGCCGGGAGGGTGTTGCATCCGGAGAGCCGTTCATAAAGGCAGGCGGTAAGCAGGATTATGGGACTGATTCCCAATGATGTCATCCAGCAGGTCATCGAACGCAGCGATATCGTTGAAGTCATCGGTAATTACACGGCCTTAAAGAAAGCGGGCCGTAATTTTAAAGCTCTTTGTCCGTTCCATCATGAAAAGACCCCGTCCTTTGTCGTTAATCCCGACAAGCAGATCTTCCATTGTTTCGGCTGCGGGGTGGGGGGCAATGCCGTCGGATTTGTCATGCGCCTGGAGCATCTGGAATTTCCGGAGGCGGTGCGTTTTCTGGCCCAAAAGGCCGGGGTTGTCGTTCCCGAAAGCGAGCCGGCCCTCTCAAGCCCCTCGCGCCAGCTGCGGGAGGAAGTCTTAAAGGTCAACAACCTGGCCGTTGGTTTTTTTCATGAAACGTTGTTAACCAGCCGCGAAGCGGACGCCAAAGTCGCCCGCGATTATCTCAAAGGCCGCGGCGTTAACTTGGACACCGTCAAAAAATTTCAATTGGGTTTCGCACCCAATGAGTGGGACGCTCTTTTAAAATATCTGAAATCCAAAGGAATCAGCGAGGAGCTTGCCTCCAAGGCGGGTTTGATCATCGCCCGGGAAGGCAAGGTGGGATATTATGACCGGTTCCGTAACCGGGTCATATTTCCCATTGCTGATATTCAGGGCCGTTGGATGGCCTTCGGCGCACGCGCGCTCGAGGCAACCGACGGCGCCAAGTACATCAATTCACCCGAGACACCGGTTTATACCAAGGGCCAGCATATGTTCGGCCTCTCATTAACAAAGGCCGGTGTCGGGAAATTGGATAAGATCGTTGTGGTGGAAGGCTACATGGACATGATCATGCCTTACATCCACGGGGTGGAAAACATAGCGGCCTCCTTGGGCACGGCCTTGACCGCCGACCAGATCAGACTCGTACGCCGCTATACACCCAATGTTGTGATGCTCTTTGATACGGATGCCGCGGGGCAATCCGCCATCGTGCGCAGCCTCGACCTGTTGATCGACGAGGGAATGAACGTGAGGGTGGCCACTTTAACTCAGGGCCAGGACCCGGATTCATTCATACGCCAACAGGGAGTGGAGGCCTTTAAGGCGCGCATCGATGGTGCAGTGTCGCTTCTGGATTTCAAATTCAACTGGCTTGCGGCCCAACACGACCCACAGACGGTTGAGGGCAAATCCAAAATCAGCCAGGAGTTGCTAGCGACGATTGCCCGTTTCAAGGATGAGGTGGCCAAGTATGAATTGACCAGGGAATTGGCTAAAAAGCTGAGCATCCCCGAAGGGGTATTGCTCAAACAAGCCGACAAAGGCTTACGCCCTCCGTCATTCGAAAAGCCCGTTGCCGAAGCTCGGCTATCCGCTTCACTGGAGGAAGGCCAGGAATTATTACTGGCCCTGTTTTTAAAGGACCCTGCGTGGGTGACAGCGGCGAAGGAAACCATCGGTCCCGAAGATTTTCCCGAGGGGCTGGCGCGTCGCATTATTGAGGCCGTGTGGTCCTTGAGTCATGAAACGGTTTCATGGTCGGTCAACGACCTGCTAATGCGCCTGCCCGATGAGCCGGCCCAGGATTTGGTGGCCAGGCTTATCAGTGTTGAAGAAAAGAAACTGGGGGACGCGGCCCTGGTTTTTCAGGATTGTGTAGGAAAAATCCGCAAGGAAAAGCAAAGAAAGGCAAGGGGCGAGTTGTTGGAAGCCATCCGCCGTGCGGAAGCCTTGCAGGACACCCGGAAATTAGAAGAGCTAAGAGAGCAGTTCAATCAGTTGCTTAAAACCAGCTGTTAATATTGAGGAAAATATGAAAGAACCGGTCAAACAAGAACCAAAAGATTTGCAGGGTGATTTGGACAAGTTGGTGACGCTGGGCAAAAAGAAGGGCTTTTTGACCTATGAAGACGTCAATGAGACTTTGTCTGACGCCATCGATTCTTCCGAAGACATCGACCAGGTCTTCGACGTGCTTGACGGCCAGGACATCAAGGTGGTCGATTCCGGCGAGGAAACGCCGGTCATTGAGGCCGAAACGGAAGAAAGCCGGGAGCAGCAGGTACGCCGCCTGCGGGAGGAGAACAAGGAAGACGATGTTTATTCCGACAAGTTCATTCCTTTGGATGACCCGGTGAAGATGTATTTGAAGCAGATGGGCTCCATTCCGCTGTTGACCCGCGAGGAAGAGATCGCCCTGGCCAAGCGCATCGAAGAAGCGGAACTGCGCTTTGCCGAGAGCCTGTTTAAGACCTATTATGCCCGCAAAGAGGCGTTGTCCATCATCAACCAGGTCTTGCGCGAAGAGATCAATGCGGAAGACGTCATTAAAGATGAGCTGGAACGCCGCGGCCGCCTGATGAAGGATTTGGCCAAGATCATGGAACATGTCCGCCATACCAGGGTAGGATCTGACATTTCCGCCAAATCCATCGCGGAATTCAAGCTGACCTCAACCATCAATGAAGAGATCGTCATTAAGATTTCCGATTTGATCAGCAATATCGAGCGTCTGGAAAGGCACTTGAAGGGCAAGAAGTCGGGCGCCAATGCCAGCGAGCTTAAAAAGCAATTGGCCAGCCTTGAAAAAGAACTGGGCGAACCGGTATCCAAGGTCAAGGAGCAGCTGCGCGAGATCAAGACCCGCCAGTCGCGTTTCAACAAGGCCAAGAAGCTTTTGGTTGAAGCCAACCTGAGGCTGGTTGTGTCCATCGCCAAGAAATATATCAACCGCGGGCTGTCTTTCTTGGATTTGATCCAGGAAGGCAATATGGGTTTGATCCGCGCGGTCGAGAAATTTGAATACAAGCGCGGCTACAAGTTCTCCACCTACGCCACTTGGTGGATCAGACAGGCCATCACACGTTCCATCGCGGACCAGGCCCGCACCATCCGCATTCCGGTGCACATGACCGAGACCATCAACAAGATCATCCGCGTCTCGCGCGTGTTCGTTCAGGAATACGGCCGCGAGCCTTCGGCCCAGGAAATCGCCAAGGAAATGCGCCTGCCGGTCAACAAGGTGAAGGAGATCCTCAAGATCTCCCAGGTGCCCATTTCCCTGCAAACGCCTATCGGCGATGAGGGGGACACGCATTTCGGGGACTTCATCGAGGACAAAAAAGCCGTTTCCCCGGCCAACGCCACCTTGCATTCCATGCTTAAGGAAGAGATCACCTCGGTGTTGTCGACCCTGGATGACCGTGAACGTAAGATCCTGGAATTGCGTTTCGGGATCGTGGACGGCACTTCCCGCACCCTGGAGGAAGTGGGAGCGGAATTCAATGTCACCCGCGAACGCGTGCGCCAGATCGAGTCCAAGGCCTTGCGCAAACTGCGCCATCCCACGCGCTCCCGCCGCATCAAGTCCTTTTTGGATATGGCGGCCAAGGAAGCTGAAGCAGTTATTTAAAAGGAATGAAAAAGGGGGGCACTTGAGTGTCCCCCTTTTTTTATCATATGTCGTCCATTGATTCCCGTATTGCATTAGTCATCACCGACAAAGAAACCAATGCCCAAATTAAAAGTTTGGACCTGGGGCTTCTTGAACTGCGGGTGGACCTGTTCCACAAACTCGATCCTGACTATATTGTCGATCAGATCAAGCGCCGCAGGCTCCTCGAAAAGCCGCTACTCTTGACCGTGCGCAACCAGAAGCAGGAGGGGGCACCGCGCACTTTTTCTGACGAACTTAAGTTGCAGATCATCACCGTCGCCTTGCCTTTGGTGGATATGGTGGACATCGAATTAAGCTCCCGTCTGTTAAAACAGGTGGTGGCCCAGGCCCGCAAGCTTAAAAAGAAGGTCATTGTTTCCAGTCATTTTCTCAAGGCTACCCCTAAGAATTTGGAAGCTGTTTTCAAAAAATCCCAGAAAGCCGGCGGGGATTTTGTCAAGATCGCGGCCAAGGCCAATGCTTTCGATGATGTGATGGCCATGCTGGAGTTTACCCGCCGCCATCTCAAGGCCAATCTCATCACCATGTCGCTGGGGCCCAAGGGTACCGTCTCGCGCCTGCTTTTCCCGGCCGCCGGCAGCCGCTACACCTACACCTTCCTGACCAAGCCTTCGGCAGAAGGCCAGATCGATGTGCTGACTTTAAAATCCCATCTGAAGCTTTATTATTCCCATATTGAATAAGTTTGGCCGAGCCTTTATCATATAGGCATGGCGGACCAAGACGTCAATGCCCGTTACCGCGCTTATGTGGACGATCTTCTTCTTAACCGCATTCGCATTATGGGAGCGGTCGGTATCGTCGTGCACCTGGTCTTTAATGTTCTGGACTGGGTGGCCTATCCTTCCCTTGCCGTTCTTTTTTTAAAACTGCGCATCATTGATTCCTTCCTGACGGCCATCCTTTTGATCATCATAAGCGCCAAAAGATTAAGGCCCTGGGTCATTCATATGACAGATGTTATAGGGACAATGTTCACCGGGGGCATTATCCTGATGATTTTCTTGGCGGATGGTTCGGCCAGCCGCTATTACGAAGGAGTGAACCTTGTTTTTCTTGGTTTCGGCGTGGTCAATCCCTTTTATACCAAGCACAATATTTTTTGTTTCGTGCTCTGGATAGCGCTTTATGAAGCGGCGGCCTTGTTCAGCCACAGCCCGTTTCATTTGATCAATTTCGCCTTTGCCAACCTGTTCATGTGGTCAACGGCCCTGTTTGTCGTGCTCTGGACCACCTTTTACAATATCCAGCACCGCCAGCTGTTCCTGCGCCATGAAGAGCTCAAGTCCGTTCAGGCCCAGCTGGTCCAGTCAGAAAAAATGGCCTCCATCGGCCAGCTGGCGGCCGGCGTGGCCCATGAGATCAATAATCCGCTTGGCTTTATCGGCAATAATACCGAAATCCTGGGGCAATATTTCGGGGATTATGCCAAAATCTTAAAGATGCTGGAAGATTTAAAGAAGAATATCGAAGAAGGACGTATCGAGGAGGCGAAAGCCCTTATCGCGCAAATCAACCGGTTTGAGCAGGAGATCCAATTGGATTATGTCATGAATGATGTCGGCACGCTCCTGCAGCATAATATTAAAGGCATTGAACGCATCCAGAAGATCGTCCTGGATTTAAGGACCTTTGCCCATGAGGGCGGAGATATCATGGATTTGGCCAGGGTTGAGGACATCATGGACAGTGTCATCAATATCGTCCATAACGAAATCAAATATAAAGCGGAACTAAAAAAAACTTACGGGCAGACCCCGCCGGTCAAATGCAACCCGCAAAAAATAGGCCAGGTATTTATTAATTTACTGATCAATGCCGCCCAGGCCATTGAGAAAACAGGGACCATTGAGGTCAAGACATACCGTCAGCAAGGGTATGCGTGCATCGATGTCCGGGATACCGGCCATGGGATCAAAGAAGAGTATTTAAAAAAGATATTCGAACCCTTCTTTACCACCAAACCGGTGGGTAAAGGCACTGGGCTTGGCTTAAGCGTTAGTTATGAAATCATCAAAAAACACGGAGGGCAGATAAAGGTCCAGTCCCAATTAGGGCAGGGGACGACCTTTACGGTCATGCTTCCGTCGACTTAAAATTCTATAATATTTTTATATTGGAATATTCGGATAATATAAAATAATTCAAAGAATATTTTTCCAAACGGACTCGAGTTTTATGACGCTAAAGTACAAATTAACATTTATGATCATGGCCTTTAGTATCGCTTCCCTGCTGGCGGCAAGCACCGCCTTTATGGTTTATGATCTCAATGTTTTTAAATCAAGGATGATCAGGGACCTGGGCGCCCTGGCCCAGATCATAGGGAATAATGCCTCGACGGCCATCCAGTCTGATGACCAGCAAACGGCCAGGACGATCCTTTCCGCGCTTAAGGCCAAGCCGCACATAGTGGCCGCATACCTGTTGAAACCGGACGGGACCAGGATCGCAGCTTACAATCGTGACAAGAACGAGCCCCAACTGACAGCTCTTTACAGCAGCGAAGGAGGGTTTTTTGCCAACAATCGCTTTACTTTGTTCAAGAGCATTCTTTTAAGAAATAAAAAGATCGGCAGTATCTACATTGAATCCGATCCTGGTGAATTCTATGTCCGCTTGCGGTATAATTTGATGGCCTTGGCCGTCATTATTTTGGCGGTTTCAATAGGGGTTTTCCTGACAGCGTCGCTGCTGCAGGGATTGATTTCCGAGCCGATCCTTCAACTGGTCCAGACCACCAAAAACGTCTCCCAAACTCAGAATTATTCCATTGAACTGCCCCGGCAGGGTCGTGATGAGATCGGCCAGCTTTTTGAGGGGTTTAACCAGATGATGAGGCAGATCCAACTTCGGGATGTGCAGTTGACCGAGGCCAAAAAGGACCTGGAGCAGCGCGTTTTGAAACGTACCGAAGAGCTAAGGAAGACCAACGAAGAACTCACCCAGTTGCTGTCCCTGCATGACGCCACCCTGGAAGCCACCGCCGACGGCATTCTGGTGGTCGATTTAAAGGGGCGCGTCATGAGCTACAACAGTAATTTTTTGAAATTGTGGAAGATGCCCGATTCGGTGGCCGCTGGAGGGGAAGACGAAAAGCTTATCATGTATTCCCGTAATCAGGTGGCGGACCAGGAGCATTTCGTGAACGTCATCCGCGAACACTACGCACATCCGGAAGAATCCTATTATGACCTTTTGGAACTCAAAGACGGCAGGACCTTTGAGAGGGCTTCCCGCCCCCAGAAGGTCGGGGATAAGGTCGTGGGGCGGGTCTGGAGTTTTCATGATATCACCAAACGCAAACGCTATGAAGAAGAGATCAAAAGGGCCTATGAAGAACTTAAAACCATCCAGGCCCAGCTCATCCAATCGGAGAAAATGGCCTCCATCGGCCAACTGGCGGCCGGCGTGGCCCATGAAATCAACAACCCCGTGGGTTTTATCGGCAATAACCTGGAACTTTTGACGCAGTATATCGGTGAGTATAACAAGATCCTCCGGATGCTGGAAATCCTTAAGGAAGAGTTCCACGAGGGCAAGATGGAAAAGGCCAAAGCGGTGATTGAGGAAATAGATCGGTTCCAGGAAGAAATTCAACTGGACTATGTGATGAGCGATATCGATAAATTATTGGAACATAATCACCGGGGGATCGAACGCATCCAGAAAATCGTCATGGATTTGAAGACCTTTGCCCACGAAGGCAAGGATGCCATGGATTATGTCAAAGTGGAAGATATTATCGACAGTGTCACCAGTATTGTCCATAACGAGCTTAAATACAAGGCCGAGCTCGTCAAGAATTACGGCCAGACACCCAAGGTCAAATGCAGTCCTCAGCGCATAGGGCAGGTGTTCATTAATCTGCTGGTGAATGCCGCCCAGGCCATCAAAGACAAGGGGACGATCGAAATTACGACTTACTGCCGTGATAATTATGTTGGCGTCGATGTCAAGGACACCGGCGAGGGCATTAAGGAAGAGTATCTAAAGAAAATATTTGATCCGTTCTTTACGACTAAACCGGTCGGGAAGGGGACCGGCTTAGGCTTAAGCGTCAGCCACGAAATCATCAAAAAGCACCAGGGAGATATCCGGGTCCTCTCCAAAGTGGGCGAGGGAACCACCTTTACGGTTCTGTTGCCGACCGCCTAGTATACTGTGTGCCCCTGCCTTGACAACCCTGCTTTTATCGGGTATATTTCAAAATAGGAGAACTAAGAAAAACAGGAGATTCGTAATTAATAAGAGAATCCCATTAATTCCAAAGGAGATTCTATGGCCAAGATATTAATCGTTGACGATGACCAGAACCTGACCTATGTCACCAAGATGGCCTTGGACCAGCAAGGCTATGGTGTGGCGGTCTGTCACCGTGCCGATCAATTGGCCAATGAGATCCTGGAGAAAAAACCCGACCTGATTTTGATGGACATCATGATGCCGGGAGTCAGCGGTGCGGAGGCCGTCCGGACTCTCAGGAAGGACCCTCATTCAAAAAATATTCCCGTTATTTTTCTGACCGGTTTGATTTCCAGCAATGAAGATGATGTGGAGCAGACGGGGATCAATATTGACGGAACCATCTACCAGACACTGGGCAAGCCCTACGAGATCAATGATTTATTAAAAGCGGTAAAGGATAATCTGGCCCGGTCATCGAGGTAAAGCCGATGGAACGAAAAGCGTTGACCACTTATGAAGTTGCCCGGTACTGCCATGTAACCCCCCGCACCGCCAACCAATGGATCAACGAAGGCAAGCTGAAAGCCTACCGCACTCCGGGAAAGCACAGCCGGGTCGAAGTGAAAGATTTTTTGGATTTTTTGGCGCAATACAATATGCCGGTCCCTGATGAGTTAATGTCATCGAGAGAGATCAGAAAACGGATATTGATTGTCGATGATGATAGGGGGATCGTGGATTCCATCCGGCGGTTTCTGGTCAGGGAAAAGGTTTACGCCATCGAGATCGCCTATGACGGCTTCGAGGCGGGCCAGAAATTCACCGCTTTCAAACCGGATCTGGTCATTTTGGACATCAAGATGCCCGGCTTAAACGGCTATGAGGTTTGTTCCCGTCTCCGTACTAACCCCCAGAACAAGAATGTGAGCATTCTGCTTATTTCGGGAATCACTGACCAGTCCGGTTTGAGCCAGGCCAGGGGCGCCGGAGCGGATGACTATCTTGAAAAGCCGTTCAGCAACGCTTCCTTGAAGCAGAATATAGAGGCCCTTTTAAAGGTAACAGCATGAAGTCTGCTGTAATTAAAGAATTGGAAGGAGCCGTCCATGGTCGATATAAAGAAAGTGGAACATCGTTCTAAAAACGTCAAAGCCAAGGATTTGATGTCCCGTTTTGCCATCACCATCAAGGAAGGCGAGTCAGTCATGAATCTCGCGCATTTGATGATGCGGTTTAAAATCAGCGGTGTGCCTGTTGCGGACAAAAATGGGGAAATCTGCGGCATCGCCACTGCCACGGACCTGTTCAATTTGATGAAAAAGATCGTCATCGACATCGACCAGGGAAAAAGCCCGCTTCATTATTCGGGCTTGAGGGTTGCTGAGATCATGACGAAGGATGTCGTGACAATCACGGAAGAAACCAGCCTTTACGAGATGATGAAGATCATGTGTGACAAGAATATCCATACCCTGCCGGTCATGGTGATTTCCAAGAAGGAAATCGTCGGAGTGATCGGCCGGAGGGACATCATCAATGCCTTTTATGTCGGATTAAACGACCGAAAGCCTTAGAAAGGGGTGGCCCCATGCCCAACAAGGAAATCCAAGTCCTGTTTTTGGACGATGAGCAAAGCATCGTCGACGGTCTCCAGCGGTTGTTTATGCGGGAATCCTTCGGTGTTTTTGCCACCACCAATGTCAATGAAGCCAGGGATGTCCTGGCCAAGGAAAAGGTCAAGGTGGTGGTCAGCGATTACCGCATGCCGGAGGTTTCGGGGGTCAAGTTTTTAGGGGAAGTCAAAGACAAGTACCCTGATGTGGTCAAAATCCTTTTTACAGGCTACACCGATTTTTCCGCCGCCGAGGAGGCCATCAATGTGGGCGAGGTGTACCGTTTCATCAGTAAGCCCTGGAAGACGACGGAATTGCTGCACACCATCCGCCAGAGCATCGAGCACTACGACCTGGTGCTGGAGGCCAAGACCAAGAGGGAGGAATTGGAGATCAGCAACAAGAAATTGAAGGCCATGTATGAAATACAAAAAGAGTTCACCTCCACCGTTTCCCATGAATTGAGGACACCATTAGCCTCCATCAAGACCGGGGTTGACCTTGTGATCAAGAAAATGGTGGGCGAGCTTAATCCCCAACAGGAGGACATCCTGGGGCGGGTCAAGACCGAGGTGGACCGCCTCAAGAGGCTCATCAATGATATCCTGGACTTGACCAAGATGGAGTCTGGAAAACTCCAGATGAATTTCATGCCCAACAACGTCAATAACGTCGTCAAACAGACCGTGGAATCCCAGAAAGACGTCGCGCAGACTAAGGGGCTTTATCTGAAAACGGAATTGGATGAAAGTCTCCCCCTGGTGCCTTTTGACAATGACCGTCTTGTCCAGGTCATGAATAACCTTTTAAGTAATGCCATCAAATTCACCAAACAGGGAGGCATTACCGTGTCCACGGCCAATAAATCCGCGAATAACCACATCCTGGTTTGCGTCAAGGACACCGGCAAAGGGATCGCAGAATCCGACCAGCCCAAGTTGTTCGGGAAATTCCAGCAAATCGAGTCCGTGGAAAAGAATGAAGAAGGGGGCACCGGCCTTGGGCTTGCCATCTGCAAGGAAATCGTCGAGCGCCATGGCGGGAAAATTTGGGTGGAATCAAAGGTCGGGGAGGGGACGACCTTCGCTTTTATTTTGCCTATTCAAGAAAGAAGGTCGCCCGATGTGGTTAAAGTTTAAGTAAGGGGACAAATTTATTAACCTGTTAAATTTATTAACTGTGAGAAGGGAGAATACGCTATGAGCAGCGCAAAAACCATCCTGGTGATCGACGATGAAGTCAACCTGCAGACCATGGTCAAGATGACCCTGCAGACCAGACAGTACAATGTGGTGCTCGCCGGCAACGGCCTCGAAGGCCTGGAACAGCTTAAGACCGTCAAGCCTGACCTGATCATCCTGGACATGAACATGCCCAAGATGGGAGGGTTGGAATTCTACCAGCGCATCTGCGAGGACAACCGGCCCAAATACCCGGTGCTGGTTTTGACCGCCCGGGCCAACATGGAACAGCTGTTCAAGCAATTTAATATCGACGGTTTCATGTCCAAGCCCTTTGAGATCGAGGATCTGCTCAAGGAGGTGGACACCATTATCGCGAAGAATTCCGGCATTAAAATAACGACTACAGGGTCCAGGGAAACCAGGAAGGTGTGCATCGTCGAGAACAACCAGGAGGTGCTTAACCAGATCGGCGGGGCATTCTTGAGCGCCGGTTATACTGTCAATCCCGCCCGCAACGGGGTGGACGGCATCGAACGCATCGCCAATACGGTGCCGGACATCGCCCTGGTAAAGTTGGGCCTGGTGGATATTGCCGGGGACATGGTGATCACCAAGCTTAAAAATATGGCGAAAACCCGTGACGTCAAATACATTTTGTACACCGAGAAAAGCCCTGAAAAAACCGCTATCGCACGCAAGATCGGCCAAAAAGAGGGGGTGGACCGTTTCGTGGAATTCACCAGCCCTAAGGACTTTATCGACGCCGCCGCTGAGCTGCTGGCGTAAAGGCTCAAAACTATGGCAAAAATAATGATCGTTGATGACGATGAGGGGATGGCGGATGCCACCCGCAGGATCCTGGTCAAGAACGGCTATGAGGTGGCGGTCTTCCTGGACGGCCGTTCGGCGATCGAGGGGGCCAGGAAGCAGAAACCTGACCTGATCCTCATGGACATGATGATGCCTGCCTTCGGAGGAGATGAAGCCATTCAGGAGTTAAACCGGATCCCGGAGTTAAAAGAAGTTCCAATCATTATCCTGACAGGCCTCCTTTCTCCCAGTGAATATATGGAGATGACCAGGATCGCCGTGGGAGGGAAAGCTTACAAAACCCTTTGCAAACCTTACGAGTCCAATGAATTGTTAAGATTGGTCAGGGAATCTTTATGGAGGTTGAAATAGCCCCGGTGTTGGCGCCCGCGCATTTTATCATGTATACTAAAAGCCATGTGGAGCCTTGTCTTCAAAGGGATTATTGGCATACTGGCCGCCCTCCTTATAGCCGTTGATGTCCAACTGACCATCGTCTGCCGCCAGCAAAAAGCCGCCATCGATGCGATCAAGGAAAAGCAGGACGTCGAAGCGGAATTCAACAGCCGTAAATTTAATTACCAGCAGGATCAGATTGAGCATTTGAGCCGCAGTTTACAAGACATTTCCCGCCAAATTAACGCCCAACAGGACGAAAACAAGTCCATCGAGACCGATATGGTGGACATCAAAGCCGAGGCCGATGCCGTTAAACAGCAAGCCCAAGGCTGGCAGAAGGACTATGTCTCTGTGCTGGCCCAGTTTGAAAAAAAGCTGGATGAGGCACAGGGAGAGATCAAATCCCTGGAAAAGAGTGTTGCTGCTTTAAAAATACCCCGTTCCACGGACAACGGAACGTCCGCCGTTGCTGTCCCGGCTGCGCCTGAAGCAAATTAGAGAAGTTTACTTTCCGAAGTTTATGTTATAATATCCGCCTCAATAACGGTTTTAAGAAGGGGAAGGTTAAGAAGTACCATGGAAAGGCCCGGTTAATGAGAATTCTTTTTATTTTGGTATTAAGTCTGGTTTTTACCGGCTGTGCGCATCTCCCTGCAAGGGAAAAACCCCTGGTGGAGCCGCGTTTCGGCATGAGCAAGGAGCAGCTCATTGAAAGCATGGGACCTCCGGACAGGACCGAGCTTTATAAGAGGGAGGACCAGAGCCGTTATGAATTCGATATTTATATCAGGCAATATCCCGCCGGCCGCTATGTGCTTCCCGTGTGCGTCACCGGCAATAAAGTGGTGGGATGGGGACGCTCTTATTACCAGGACCATATCAGGCCGGATGATATCAGGATAAGATGAAAAAACGTCGGATAGCTATTTTAACCAGCGGTGGCGACTGTTCAGGGCTGAACGCCGTGATCAGGGCCGTTACAAAGAAGGCCATCCATGAGTACGCCTACGAGGTCGTCGGCATCAAGGACGGTTTCGAAGGCCTGATCTTCAAAAGCTGGCGCATGCTGGGGGAGGCCGATGTTTCCGGGATCCTGACCATGGGAGGCACGATTTTGGGGACCACCAACAGGGCCAATCCCTACAAATATCCCATCGAAACAAGGACAAAGGTGTCTTATAAAGACCTTTCAAGCCGCGTCCTCAGGAATTTGCATCAATTAAAGATCGATTGTCTGGTGACGATCGGCGGGGACGGTACCCTGGACACGGCCCACCGCCTGGCCTGTCAAGGGGTGCCTATTGTCGGTGTCCCCAAGACCGTGGACAATGACGTCAAGGGGACGGATATCACCTTCGGGTTCGACACTGCCGTTCATGTGGCCACCGAAGGCATCGACAGGCTGCATACGACGGCGGAATCCCATCACCGCATCATGATCCTCGAAGTGATGGGACGAAGGGCAGGATGGATAGCGCTCTACGCCGGTCTGGCCGGCGGCGGGGACATCATCCTCATTCCTGAAATTCCTTACAATGTCCCCTTGCTGGCCAAGCATATCAAGGACCGCCGCCGCAGGGGAAAAAATTTTACGATTTTGGTGGTCGCGGAAGGCGCCAAGCCCGTGGGCGGCCAGGTGACGGTGCAGCGTATCGTCAAGGACGCCTCGGCGCCGGTCCGTTTGGGTGGGGTAAGCTTTTTGCTGGGACAGGAGCTGGAAAGGCTCACCGGCATTGAAACACGCAATTGCGTTATGGGGCACCTGCAGCGGGGGGGATCACCTTCTCCATTTGACCGGATATTGGCCACACAATTGGGTTCAAAGGCCGTTGACCTGATCGCCCAGGGCCGTTTCGGCTACATGGTGGCAGTCAAGGAGAGCCGCCTGACTCATGTGCCTCTGGCTGAAGTGGCGCAAGGCTCAAGGCTTGTGCCCACGGACCATCCTTTGATCAAGGATGCCCGTGCCTTAGGGGCCTGTTTTGGGGATGAGAAATGAACGGCAAACAAAAATCTCAAACCCTGAATTTCGATTTTAAGATTTGCACCAAGGAGGTCCTTTTCGAAAAATTTAAGACCTCGGCCTCCGGGCTTACCGAAGCCGAAGCGGCCAGGCGGCTGGAGGAGTACGGCCCCAACGAGGCGGCCCGCAAACAAAAAAGGACCATTGTCTTTCAGTTCATCTCCAAGTTTTTCCATCCTCTTATCCTCCTGCTGATCGTGATCGCTGCCGTAACCTTCTGGACCGGGGATGCCGTCAGCGGTTCCATCATCGGCCTCATGGCCTTCATGAGTGTCGTGCTCGGGTTTGTGCAGGAATACCGCGCCGGCAAGGAAGCGGACCGCTTAAGCGAAATGGTGCGGGCCACCGCCACCATCTACCGCAACGGCAGGCAAAAAGAGATCCCCATTAAACAGATCGTTCCCGGTGACATCGTCGATCTTTTTGCGGGCGACATGATTCCGGCGGACATCAGGATCATCCAGGCCAAGGATTTGTTTATCAACCAGGCGGCGTTGACCGGTGAATCCATGCCGGTGGAAAAGACCCCGGCCACCGACAGCATGGCCTTCATGGGGTCCAGTGTCGTCAGCGGCACCGCCTTAGGCGTTGTCATTAAAACCGGGCTGTCCACGGAATTCGGTGAGGTCTCCAAGCGGCTGGCGGCCATCAACCAGCCCACCAGCTTCGACCGCGGCATCAATAGCTTCGTGTGGCTGATGATCCGGGCCATGGTGGTCCTGGTCATGGTCATTTGCGCCATCAATTTCTTCACCAAACATAACTTCATGGATGCCCTGCTTTTTTCGCTGTCGGTTGCCATTGGGCTTACCCCTGAAATGCTGCCCATGCTGGTGGCCATCAATTTGTCCAAAGGGGCCATCGCCATGTCGAAAAAAGAGGTCATCGTCAAGCGCCTGAACGCGATCCAGAATTTCGGCGCTATGGATGTGCTGTGCACGGACAAGACCGGCACCTTGACCCTGGACAGGATCGTGCTGGAAAAATATTGCGACGTGGTGCGCCAGGAAGACCAGGGCACCTTGCAATTGGCCTATATCAACAGTTATTACCAGACCGGCCTTAAGAATATCCTGGACAAGGCGGTGTTGAAATACGAAAAGCTGGTCGTCAAACAATATAAGAAGGTCGATGAAATGCCTTTTGATTTCGCCCGGAGGATCATGTCGGTCGTGGTGGACATGGAGGGCAAACACAAGATCATCACCAAGGGTGCTCCCGAGGAGATCCTCAAAAGGTGCACCAGGTATGAGCTCGACGGTGAAATTGAGGAAATGGACCCCGTGGTCATTACGGACTTAAAGGAAGAGTACGATCATTTAAGCGCAGACGGATTTCGGGTCTTGGCGGTCGCCTATAAGGATATGGAAGCCAATAAAGAGGTCTATTCCAAGGATGATGAGAGCAACCTGGTCCTTAAAGGCTACATCGCCTTTCTCGATCCTCCCAAGCCGACCGCCAAAAAGACCATCGAAGTCTTAAGGAAATTGGGGATCGAACTGAAAGTCCTTACCGGTGACAATGATCTGGTCACCAAGAAGATCTGCAGCGAAGTCGGGCTTGATATTAAGGGGCTTTTGACCGGTGTGCAACTGGAGAAAATGACTGATGACCAGCTCAAAGAGGCTGTTCAGAGCACCACTGTCTTTGCCAGGCTCTCGCCGCTGCAAAAAGAGCGGGTGATCCGGGCGCTGCACCGCAACAACCATACGGTCGGTTACTTGGGCGACGGGATCAATGATGCCCCGGCCCTGAAAGCCGCGGACGTGGGGATCTCGGTCAACAATGCGGTGGATATAGCCAAGGAGTCCGCGGATTTGATCCTGCTGCAGAAGAACCTGCTGGTGCTGCGCGACGGCGTCCTGGAAGGCCGGCGCGTGTTCGGCAATATTTTTAAATACATCAAGATGGGGGCCTCTTCCAACTTCGGCAACATGTTCAGCATGACCGGATCCGGGTTCTTTTTGCCCTACGTCTTAAAATGCAATTTTTACCCGATGCACCCCATTCAAATCATTTTGAACAATTTTTTGTATGACATCTCCCAGGTGGCCATCCCCACGGACGATGTGGATGAAGATTATCTGTTGAAATCCAGGGCCTGGAACATCGACTATATCAAGAAGTTCATGTTCGTTTTCGGACCGTTGAGCTCTGTTTTCGATTACCTGACATGGATGGTCATGGTCTGGGTATTTCATGCCGACCAATATCTCTTTGCCACCGCCTGGTTCATCGAATCCATGTGCACCCAATTGCTGGTCATCCATATCATCCGTACCGGCAAGATCCCCTTTGTGGAAAGCTGGCCCAGCCCGTTCTTGATTTTTACTTCCATCTACATCGCTTCCGCGGCCATCGTCATTCCCTACACACCGCTGGGGGCTTATTTCAAATTTGTCATGCCGCCGGCTTCCTTCTTTTTGTTCCTTTTGGCCATCCTTGCTCTTTATCTTTGGATGGTCCAGGTGACCAAGGCCTGGTTTATCAAAAAATACGGTTATGAATAAAGTTTGAGTTTCCGCAGCAGCCCTTCGATCGTCATTCCCTGGAAAATAATGCTGAATAAGACGATGCCGAAGGTTGCCGACAGGAACAGCGGGGTATAAGGAAAGCGCGGCGATTGCAATTGCAGCATCAGGATGATTGGGATCGTCCCCCGAAGACCGCCCCAATAAAGAATGTGGCTCCATTCAAAGGGGACACGGTTTTTAAGGACCAGGTTATAGGTGTACAGGACCGTATAAACAATGACGGCCCTGGCGACCAGCACGACGAGAATGCCGGCAAGGATCGGCCATTTGTAGGCAATCAAATGATCGATTCCGATAAAGCGCAGTTCCAGGCCGATAATAAGAAAAATGATGGAGTTCAGGATAAAATCAATGACCTCCCAAAAGGTTTCCACCGTCTGACGGGTGACGGCCGACATCCAGGAGAGGCGGCCTTTGCCCATCACCAGCCCTGCGGCGACGATGGCGATGATCCCTGAAACATGCAGGGATTCGGCGATAAGGGGCGTTCCCAAAACCAGAACAACGGTGAGGGTCACTTCCAGCATCGGATCTTCGATGGGTTTGATCAACCGGGAGGCAGCCCACGCGCAAAAGCCGCCTACGGCAGCCCCCCCGGCCGTGACCAGGAGGAATTGGAGCAGCGCCCAGCCCAAGTGCAGGGGTTCCTGGCGCTGGATCATGTTTAAAAAGACAGCAAACAAGACAACACCCGTGCCGTCATTAAAAAGGCTTTCAGCTTCAAGGATGGTGCGCAGGCGGGAGGGGGCTTTCAGTTGTTTGATGATCGCCAGCACCGATACAGGATCAGTGGGAGAGATCAGGGCCCCGAAAAGCAGTGCATAGATCAGCGGGATGTGCCAAGCCCAAGACAACGGGTAGCCGATTAATAAGGCTGAAACCACGATGCCGCCGACGGCCAGGAAGGCGATGGGCTTCCAGTCCTGCCGTACGTTCTCCTGGCTTAAGTTCATGCTGCCGTGAAAAAGAATAGGCGGCAACAGCAAGAAAAAAGCCACATCATGTGAAAGTTGGATATTGGGGACGAGCTTTAAAAAAGAGACGGCAAGGCCGGTCACCACCAGAACGGTCGCGTAAGGTTGTTTGAACCAGCGCATACTTAAGGAAGCCAGGCAGGCGATTAAAAGTAGAATGACAACGTGCCCGATCGGTAATTCAGCCATAGCTTTAAATTACCCCCAACGGCGTTCCATTGCAAGACTTAGCGGAATTTCTTGGTTAATGAAGGGTCTGGACAACGGATATTTATTTTAATGCTTTTTTAACATCTTTAGGTTTTCTTTTAATTAGCTAAAATCAGAGGGAATGCTAAAATTATCCCCGGGTCAAGATATTTTTGAGGAGGAGCCTTTATGATAGACGTGGTTTATGTTGGTTTGATTATTTTTTTAGGGCTGTTGTCCTGGGCTTTCATTGTGCTGTGCTCAAAAGTATAGGTATGGAATCTGCACAAGAGGAGCGCTTATGGTCATAATTTATTGGATCGGCGGCGTTGTCGCCGTTGGGCTGTTTATCTATTTGTTGATCGCTTTCTTTAAACCGGAGCTGTTTTAAATGGACCGCAATGATCTTGTTCAAATAGCGATCTATATTTTGGCGCTGCTGTCGGTGGTTAAGCCTTTGGGCGTGTACATGGCCCGTGTTTATGAAGGCAAGCGGGCGGGTTTGAATGTGTGGCTGGCACCTTTGGAACAATGGATATATAGGATCTGCGGCGTGAAATCGGAAGAGGGCATGCCCTGGAAAACGTATGCGCTGGCGCTTATACTGTTCAATATATTAGGTATATTGATCGTGTATGCCATCCAACGCCTGCAGGCCTTTTTGCCTTTAAACCCTATGGGCATGGCTGCGGTTTCTCCGGATTCTTCCTTTAATTCAGCTGTCAGTTTTGCCACCAACACCGATTGGCAGGGATATGGCGGCGAAAGCACCATGAGTTATTTGACCCAGATGCTGGCCTTGGCCAAACAGAATTTCTCTTCTGCCGCAACCGGCATGGTGGTATTGGTGGCCTTGATCAGGGGGTTCGTGCAGAAGCAGACCAATACCATCGGAAATTTTTGGGTGGATATGGTCAGGACGGTCCTTTATATATTATTGCCGTTATCATTGGTTTTCGCGTTGGTCCTGGTCTCCCAAGGCGTGCCTCAAACTTTCTCGCCGGGCGTTAAGACGACCGCCGGACAAACCATCGCTCTTGGGCCGGTCGCTTCCCAGGAGGCGATCAAGCAGCTTGGCACCAATGGGGGCGGGTTTTACAATACCAACTCCGCCCATCCCTATGAAAATCCTACACCTTTATCAAATTTTCTTGAGATGCTGGCCATTCTTTTGATCCCGGCGTCACTTTGCTACACCTTTGGCTGCATGGTCAAGGACCGCAGGCAGGGCTGGGCGCTCCTGGCCGTTATGTTCATTATTTTTATTCCCTGTTTGCTGTTGGTCACCCAAATCGAACGGCAAGGCAATCCGTTGTTTGACAAGTTGGGCATTGACCAAGTTGAATCGTATCTTCAGCCCGGCGGCAATATGGAGGGTAAGGAAGCCAGGTTTGGCATCGTTGGCTCTGCTATTTGGGCTGTAGCTACAACCAGTGCTTCCAACGGGTCGGTCAACTCAATGCATGATTCGTACATGCCTTTGGGCGGTTTGATCCCCATGTGGCTGATCCAATTGGGGGAGGTGATTTTCGGCGGGGTGGGATCAGGGCTTTACGGCATGATCGGCTTTGTCATTGTTGCGGTCTTTATAGCAGGTTTGATGATCGGCCGCACGCCGGAATATTTGGGAAAAAAGATCGAGGCTTTTGAAATGCAAATGGCTTCTCTGGTGGCCTTTATTCCGCATTTGTTTATTTTGATACCAACCGCCATTGCCGTACTTACCGTTGCAGGTAAGGCGGGGATTGCCAATCCCGGACCCCATGGTTTCAGTGAAGTCCTTTATGCGTTCTCTTCCGCCGCCGGCAATAACGGCAGTGCTTTCGCCGGATTAAGTGCCAATACCCCTTTTTATAATATTGCGTTGGGCGTAGTCATGTTTTTTTGCCGGTATTGGCTGATCATCCCTATATTAGCCATTGCCGGTTCTCTTTCGGCCAAGAAACTTGTTCCGACAACACAAGGGACCTTGCCCACTCATACACCTCTTTTCATCTTTTTCCTGGGCATGGTTGTTTTAATCGTCGGGGCATTGGCCTTTTTCCCGGCATTGGCCTTGGGACCGATCGCCGAACATTTAATGTTGGTTGCCAAGTAGGGAAACGTTATGAAAAAAACAGCCAGTAAGGTCACCTCCCTGTTTGAGCCTGCCATTTTATGGCCGGCCGTCGCGGGGTCGTTTAAGAAATTGGATCCAAGGCATCAGATCAAAAACCCTGTGATGTTTGTAGTTTTTGTCGGAAGTCTGCTGACAACAGGGGTATGGGTACATGCCTTGCTGGGACAGGGGGAGGCGGGCGCCGGTTTCATTTTGGCCGTCACCCTGTGGCTGTGGTTTACAATCATCTTTGCCAATTTTGCCGAGAGCATGGCGGAAGGCCGCGGCAAGGCCCAGGCTGAAAGTTTACGTAAGGCTCGTAAAGATACCCCGGCCAAGAAATTAAATAAGCCGGATGACCGCGGTGGCGGCTACACCGGCATTTCTGCGACTGCCCTTCAAAGCGGGGATGTGGTCCTGGTTGAGCAGGGAGATTATATCCCCATGGACGGCGAGGTCATCGAGGGGGTTGCCTCCGTCGATGAAAGCGCCATTACCGGAGAGAGTGCGCCGGTCATCCGCGAAAGCGGGGGGGACCGCTCATCGGTCACCGGCGGTACCCGTGTTCTTTCCGATTGGCTGGTGGTTAAAATTACTGCCAATCCCGGTGAAAGTTTTTTGGACCATATGATCGCCATGGTGGAGGGGGCCCGCCGGCAGAAAACCCCCAACGAAGTGGCATTGAGCATTTTGCTGACCGTATTTACGATCATTTTTCTGTTGGTCACGGTGACGCTTTTGCCGTTTTCCATTTTCAGCGTGGCGGCGGCAGGTAAGGGCACGGTAATTACGGTTACGGCCTTGGTGGCGCTGCTGGTATGCCTGATTCCTACGACAATCGGAGGCTTGCTGCCGGCCATCGGCATTGCGGGCATGGATCGCATGATCCAGGCCAACGTCATCGCCACTTCCGGCCGTGCAGTGGAGGCTGCCGGGGACGTGGATGTTTTACTCCTGGATAAAACAGGGACGGTCACCTTAGGCAACCGGCAGGCTGTGGCCTTTATGCCGACCAAAGGCGTCAGCATTGAGACGCTGGCGGATACCGCGCAACTGTCGTCGCTGTCTGATGAAACGCCCGAGGGCCGCAGCATTGTGGTCCTGGCCAAACGTTATGGGATCAGGGAAAGGCAGACCCAGGAGATGGGTGCCCATTTTATCCCTTTCAGTGCCCAGACACGGATGAGCGGGGTGGATTTAGGGACTAATCGCCAGATCAGGAAGGGGTCGGTGGATGCCATCGAAAGCTACGTGAAAAAAGCCGGAGGCATCTTTCCCGATGATCTAAAATCAGCCATTGAAACCATTTCAAAGGGGGGAGGCACGCCCCTGGTTGTAGCCGAGAACCAGCGTGTTCTGGGTGTCATCCAATTGAAAGACATCATCAAGGGCGGTATCAGGGAGCGTTTTGCGGAATTGCGCCGCATGGGCATCAAGACCGTCATGATCACCGGGGACAATCCGCTGACGGCGGCGGCCATTGCTGCGGAAGCCGGTATGGACGATTTCCTAGCCCAGGCGACACCGGAAACTAAATTAAAACTGATCCGTGACATGCAGACCGGCGGACGTCTGGTGGCCATGACCGGCGACGGGACCAATGACGCACCCGCCCTGGCCCAGGCAGATGTGGCCGTGGCTATGAACACCGGCACCCAGGCCGCCAAAGAGGCCGGCAACATGGTGGATTTGGATTCTAATCCCACCAAGTTGATCGAGGTCGTTAAGATCGGCAAGCAGCTGCTCATCACGCGGGGGGCATTGACCACCTTTAGTATTGCCAACGATGTTTCCAAATATTTCGCCATTATTCCGGCGGCGTTTGCGGGGACCTATCCGGCGCTGAGGGCGCTGAACGTGATGCATTTGACAACCCCGCAAAGCGCCATATTGTCCGCCGTGATTTTTAATGCCCTGATCATTATTTTGCTTATCCCCTTGTCTTTGTTCGGCATTCCCTACCGTCCCCTGCCGGCCAACCGTTTGTTGAGGGATAATTTATTGATTTACGGTCTGGGCGGTTTCGTTGCGCCGTTTGTGGGGATTAAAATGATCGATATGTT
The DNA here is from genome assembly GCA_028870995.1 of Candidatus Omnitrophota bacterium. GTDB lineage: Bacteria > Omnitrophota > Gorgyraeia > Zapsychrales > Fredricksoniimonadaceae > JABDGZ01. The sequence goes on from JAGWOI010000006.1 coordinate 58,221, forward strand.
ATTGGCGGCACTGCATTGGGTGTAAGGAAGGCCGCTTAACTAAAGAATTAAGGGCAGCGGTATATGTTCTGGAACAAGATTTTTAAGTCTTCAAGGAGGAGCCTGACGTGTTTTTTGTACAATTAAGAACCGCACTAATCGCGTTTATTTTGTTTTCCATTATCACCGGCGTTCTTTATCCGTTGATGGTGACGGGGATTGCTCAGACCCTGTTTCACGAAAAGGCGCAGGGCAGCCTGATCCGTTCCAGCCATGGAAAAATATTAGGATCGTCCCTGATAGGCCGGAATTTCAGCGATCCGAAGTATTTCTGGGGAAGGCTCTCCGCCGCGACTCCCGCCTATAATGCTTCTGCTTCTTCAGGTTCCAATCTGGGGCCTTCCAATCCGGCACTTCTCGAGGAGGTCAAAGCCAGGATCGCCGCCCTTAAAAGGGTTGATCCCGGCAATCATGATCCCATTCCTGTGGATTTGGTGACTTCTTCGGGCAGCGGCTTGGACCCTCATATCAGCCCTGCGGCAGCGCTCTATCAATTGGACCGGGTGGCCAGGGCGAGGAGGTTGACACCGGCCGAAGTCCAAGGCATTGTCGATCAACACACTCAAGCCCGTTTTTTAGGACTATTGGGCGAGCCGGTGGTCAACGTCCTTGAAGTGAATCTCGCCTTGGATCGATATAAAAAATAATGCTACAGACTTCTAAATGAAGTAATATAGAGGGCAATGGAACGAGCCGAACGAATGGATAGACCGGACCCGGATGTCCTGTTGGCCAGGGTTAAGGCTGAAGATCACCGCGGCAAGCTGAAGATTTTTTTCGGCATGTGCCCGGGCGTGGGCAAGACCTATGCCATGCTTCAGGAGGCGCGCCAGCGCCAGGCTGAAGGGTTCCGGGTGATGGTGGGGGTAGCCATGACCCATGGCCGGCCCGAGACCCAGGCTTTGTTGGAAGGCCTGGAGCAGGTGCCTTTGAAGAAAGTGAATTACCGCGGTATCACGCTTGAGGAAATGGACATCGACGAAATACTCAAGCGCCATCCTCAGCTGGTCCTTGTCGACGAACTGGCCCATACCAACGCGCCCGGAAGCCGGCATCCCAAGCGCTATCAGGATGTCTTAGAAATCCTTGCCGCTGACATTGATGTCTTTTCGACCCTTAACGTGCAGCATGTGGACAGCCGCCGGGAAGATATCCTGGCGGTGACCCGCATTTCCGTCGGAGAAACGGTGCCGGACACTGTTCTGGACGAAGCTTCCGAGATCACCTTGGTCGACCTCTCACCCCAGGCCTTGCATCAGCGCCTGGCCGAAGGCAAGGTGTATGTGCCTGACCAGGCCAAGGCCGCAGCGGTCAATTTTTTTAAAACTGAAAATCTTACCGCTTTGCGTGAAATGGCCTTGCGCCTGACCACGGCTCATGTCAATCGTAACCTGCGTTCCCTGATGATGGCCAAGGGGCTTTCCGGTCCTTTTAAAAGCGGGGAACGCATCCTTGTTGCCGTCGGCGTAACACCCTATTCGGAGTCTTTGATCCGCATGACCCGCCGCTGGGCCGGTATGCTGGACGCTTCCTGGATCGCCTTGCATGTGGAAAGCTCTATGCCGCTTTCCGAAGAGCATAAAGAGCGGCTGATGAAGAATTTGACCCTTGCCCGGCAGCTGGGCGCGGAGATCATCCACCGGCTGGGCGATGACCTGGCCCAGGTCATCGTGGACGTGGCCAATAAAGAGAATGTCACGCAGATCATTTGCGGCAAGTCGGTGGAAACCAAATGGCAGCGCCTGTGGGGGATCCCCACACTCGCCGACCGGCTGGTTGAGTTAAGCGGCCAGATCGACGTGCACATGGTGCGCATGTCCTCGGTGGAAAAGAATTTTCCTGCCAAACCGCAGGAACTCTTTTACAAACTCAGGCCGCGCGAATACGGTATCAGCTTTTTGATGTTTGCCATCGCGACGGTCGTCAACCTTATTTTGCAGTCCTGGGTCGGATATGAGGCCACAGGACTTATTTATTTGTTGACCGTGGTCTTAAGCGGTTCTTTCCTGGGGCGAAGTGCGGCTTTTATGCTCGCGGCGTTAAGCGCCCTGGCCTGGGATTTCCTGTTCATCCCTCCCAAATTCATGCTGACCTTCCGCAGCAGCTATGACATGGGACTTTTGGGGATGTTTTTTATCACCGGTTTGATGATGGGCTATGTCACCTCAAAGCTCCGCCGGCAGAAGGAAATCGAGCAGAAACAGCGGCAGCGTTCCGAATCCTTGTATGAGCTGACCAAGGCCCTGGCCCTGAGCACGGACATCACCCAGGCCATGCGTGTGGCCACGGCCCAGATCAATTTGCTTTTGTCATCTTTAAGCATGGTTTTTATGTTGGACGAGAACGAACAGCCTGTTTTTGCCCATCCCATCGGTGATGTGATTGAGATGACGGAAAACCAGAAGGGCATGGTCCAATGGGTGGCCGCCAATAAGAAGGCCGCCGGCCGTTTCTCGGACACCCTGCCGCAGCAACCCCTGATGTATCTGCCTTTGATGTCCTCGGGCCAGGTCAGGGCGGTGGCGGTGATCAAGCTTTTAAACGAGAAACCGCTGGATCTGGCGCAGCGGACCCTGCTGGAATCGTTCACGGCGCTCATGACCGTCATGCTGGAAAAGGACCAGCTGCTTAAAATTTCCCATGAAGCCAAGATGAAGGAGGACACCCAGAATTTGCAAAGCGCTCTTCTTGACAACCTGTCGCATGAACTAAAGACACCGTTGACGATCATTTCCGGTTATCTGGACGCGCTGATTTTGTTTCATCAATGGCCCAAGGATGCCCTGGAGCTTTTGGAAGAGTGCCGTCTGGCCTGCCTGCGCTTGACCAACGGGGTGGATGCGGTGCTGGATCTGACCAAGCTGGATGTGGGCAATCTGCGGCCTAATTTTGCCTGGTGCGAGGTCAAGGATATCGTCACCCAGGCCCTCAAGCAGGTGGGTACGCCGGCTGATGAAAAGCGTATTCAGGTGGATTATCCCCAAGGGCCGCTGTACGCAAACGCCGATTTTTATATGATTACGCAGGCTTTGAAGAATATCATCCATAATGCCCTGATCCACGGTCCGGAAGGCGAGGATATCTATATCCATGTCCGCGTGATCGACCAAAAAATCCGTATCAGTGTCATAGACCAGGGCGAAGGTATTTCCAAGGAAACCTTGAATAAAATCTTCGATAAATTTTATCGCGGGTCCAAAACCAGGAAAGGCGGTCTTGGGTTGGGGTTGTCCATCGCGCGGCGGTTCGTTCAGTTGAATGAAGGCGAGATCGAGGCCGAAAATCTTTCTCCCCAAGGTTTCATGGTGACCATCACCCTGCCGATGGTCGAAAAAGAATAAAATGTCCAAGGGTACCGTTCTCGTTATTGATGACGAACCTCAGATCCAGAAAATGCTGGGGATCATTCTGGCGCATGCGGATTATGATGTGGTCCATGCCGATAACGGCGAGAAAGGGTTAGCCGCCGTTGCCTATAAGAAGCCCCAGGCCGTGCTCCTGGACATGGGGTTGCCGGACATGGAAGGATTCGATGTGCTGCTGCGCATCCGGGAATTCAGCGATCCGGCGGTCATCGTTGTTTCCGTGCAGGGGCAGGAGGCGATCAAGGTCAAATGTCTGGAGAACGGTGCGGACGACTACATCACCAAGCCGTTTTCCGCCTTGGAACTTACCGCCAGGCTTTCCGCCGTATTGCGCCGGAAAGCATCCTCTGGTATTATGGAGGATGTCTTTGATAATGCAGGCTTGAGGGTGGAATTCAATTCACGGGGAGTGACGCTTAACGGCAAGCCGCTTAAACTGACTTCCATTGAATATAACTTATTATCATTGTTGATAAAAAATACAGGCCGTGTACTGACCGTGCGGCAGATTTTAAAGGAAGTTTGGGCCACAGACAATGAAGAAAGGGCTAATTCCGTCCGCGTTTATTTAAATCACCTGCGACAGAAAATCGAAGACAATCCAGCCGTTCCTGCACGGATCATCAACGAACCGGGCATCGGATACCGTTTTAATTTGCTTTGAATGGGGAAACTGCCGAGTAAATATGCCTCCGTATAATTATCAGCGCTCTGAATCCGAGAAGAAATTCTTGGCTGGAATTCCTGTCGACCCCTCGCCCCGTATCCGCCTGGAAGCGGGGAGCCGTGAGTTGACCATGCGTGCGATGGACCTCATCTGTCCCATCGGAATGGGGCAGCGGGGACTGATCGTGGCCCCGCCCGGTTCAGGTAAGACCACTTTCTTGAAGCATATCTGCCAGGCGGTCTCGTCCGGCACTCCGCAGGTCAAGCTTTATTGCTTGTTGATCGACGAGCGTCCTGAAGAAGTGACGGATTTCAAAAGATCGGTCCCGGGAGAGATTCATTACTCTTCCACGGACCAAAGCTATGAGCACCATATCGAGACCGCTGACAAATTGATGGCTCACGCCTTCCGTGAGGCTGCAGCCGGCGGGGATGTGATGGTGGTCATTGATTCATTGACCAGGCTGGCCCGGGTTCATAATGCCCAAAGGCCTTCCAGCGGCCGCACCATCTCCGGCGGCATCGATGCCCGCGCCCTTGAGGTGCCCCGCCGCATTTTCGGTTCCGCCCGCAAGATTGAAGAGGGCGGGTCGCTCTCCATCCTGGCCACGGTATTGATCGAGACCGGAAGCCGCATGGATGAGGTCATTTTTGAAGAATTCAAGGGCACGGGTAACATGGAAATCGTGCTTTCCCGCGCCATCGCTAATCACCGCATTTTTCCGGCCATTGACATCGGCAAAAGCGCCACCCGCAAACAGGAATTGTTGCTGGACCCTGAAGAATGCCTCCAAGTCAACAAACTCAGGCGTTCCCTGGCATCGATGACACCCATAGAAGCCGCCCAGGCCCTGGTCAAAAGACTTAGCGCAGTTCCCACCAATAAAGAGTTCCTGGCCGCATTCAATTGATTTTTAATATTGATTTCATGTTCCATTCATTTTTCCTCTGCTAAGGTAACCGCTGTAAAAAACAGCCCTAGTTAAAGGAGGGATATTATGAAAAACAGGACTGCGGTCAAGCAACGCGAACGCCGTATTAAAACCTCGAATTGGACTCATGAGGACATGGAAGATGAGGATGATTTCCTTGGAACCAAGCTTCCCAAGGATTTATCGGACGATTGGGAAGAGGAGGAATAAACGATTTTATCGGCGGAACGGCCGCTTCCATTGAGCAGCCATGGGCATGACAAACAGGGCCGTCATGGCTGCGATGATCGTCCCAAAAACAACGGTGGCTCCGAACCGTTGTGTTGAAGGAAATTCGGAGAACATAAATATACCGAAGCCCAGGACCATCACCAAGGTGAAGGTCAGCACCGGTTGCCAAAAGCGGTGCCTGATCCGGTCCCAAGCTTCGGTATTTTTATGTTCCGGGTATTTTTGTCGCCGGTAGGCCCTGACCATATGGATCATCGAATCGATGCCGAGCCCCAGGGCGATGTTGCAGGCCGGAGCTGAAATGACGTCCAGGGGAACGCGCAGCCATCCGATCACGCCCAAAACGATGACGGGGATGACACAAATGCTTAAGCTGATGGCCAGGGCGATCTTGAAGGACCTTGATACCACCAGCGCGATGATCGAGAAAATAAGGATCAATTGTCCCAGACCGAAGACGATGCTGGAAGCGACCAGTTGGCTTAAATGCCCCTGCAGGCAGTAAATGCCGCCCACCAGACTGAGCTCAAAGCCGTCGCTCCTGACAATCTTTTTAATTTGCCTGATCACGTCTAACCTTGATGTCCGGGGCTGGGACTCCTTCATGCGCAGTAAAAAAAGTCCCTGGCGATGGTCGTCGGTGATAAAACTCCTGGCAATGCCGCTGAATTGAGGATACTTCAGGATGTCCAGGAGGCTTTTATAGGACAACAGGGAGGCCAATAAGGGGCGTTTGGCTTCCGCTATTAAGACGGGAAGGGAAATAACGCTCCCGACCTGGTCATAACTCTCCAGGTCCTTTTGCAGCGCCCAAAGTTTCCGGTACGAGGGGACTGTATCCAGTTTCTCTCCCGAGAGTGATTTGATGACCAGGATCAGGGGGCTGCTGCCCCCGTGATGATCAATGTAGACTAAGGATTTTTCAAGAGGGCTGCCGGCCTGGAAGAAGGAAAATAAACTGGGGTCGGTATTGGCCCGCCACGCACCAGGCAAAGCCGCGCAGAACAGGATAAAAATAATGACGACGGTACGGTTCCGCTGCCGTTCCAGGAAGCGTCCGATTTTTTCCTGGTAACGGTCAAGCATGTTGTCCTTTGAAATGGCACCTGGGACAAGGCGCAAAAAAGCAGGATAGATCCCATAAGCCACGGTTATGGCCACTACGGCGCCGGTGATGCCGCCGGCACCTAATTCCTTCAAAGGCTGCGCCGGGACGAAAATGAGGCTGAGGAAACCAAGCAAGGTGGTCGTCATGCTCCAGAACGAGGGAGAAAAAGTCAGGCGCATGGCTTCCTCAACGGGAGAGGCATGGTCCTCATGGGAGAGCACAAATTTCCAGTTGTAGGTGAAGAAAATGATATGGGACAGGGTGATGACAAAAACGATGGTGGCCAAATTGGCGGTCAACAGGCCGATCTTGATGCCGAACATGTGCGTGATCATCAGGGTCCACATGGAAGCGCTGACGCAGCTGACCACCGCTCCCAAAACGATGCCGGGGGAACGGAAAATGAAAAGGGTGATAAGGCCGAATATGACAAGCACCAGAAGGCTGAAAACACGAATGTCCTTAAGCAGGTGGCGGCTGATCAATTCCACGATATAGGGCGGTCCGGACATCACCAAATAAAAATCATCGGCGGAATACCGGTTGACCAGGCGCACAATGGCGGGAATCGCCTTTTGGGAGTAGGAGGCATTAAGTAGGACGATAATGTTGGTGGACTTTTTATCCCGGGCGATCAAAAGCCTTTTCCATAAGGGGCCGTTGAAGGCGTCTTGCAGGCTGCTGGGACCCATGGTTATGCTTTTGACTCCCGTGACGCCTCCCAGCCTGGAGAGTCCCAGGCTTAAGTCCTGAACATTGTTTTGGTAGGTCTTGCTTTTAACGTCTCCGGAGGCGTTGATGATGAGCAGGGAATCCCTGCGTTTGAACAAATGGGAGATTTTTTTCTCATCCTGGAATTCAGGGTCGTGATTGGAAAAGAAGAAATTATTGTCAACACGGGGAACAAGGTTGACATATTTAAAAAGAACCACGGCGCTGATGATCATCAGCGCGATGAACACCCATGCTTCCTGGCTTAAGCGGGTTAGGCGGATCATCGTGTACATCTTATTACAAAAAACGGTGGAGTCAAGGCCGGCCCGACGGAAAAGATCCGTCCTGCTAAAGCATTAATTTTTATTTCATCTTATTTTCATCTTGGCTTTGATAAATTGTAGAAGGAAATTTCAAGGGGGATTTATGAAGGCAATCGCGGTGTTGCTTGCGTTGATGTTGAGTTGGCTTCTGCCGGCTGTCACGGCATTTGCGTTGAATGTACAGCGGTCCGTTGAGCTTACCGGAGCCTACGCGTCGCCCTATCCGCCGGTCTTAAGCCCGGCCCTCGAAAGGCTTCCGCCTGGGGCGGTGACGGTCAATGCCGGTAATGTTATTTTTTATTACGCCCATGGGGTGTTCTACCAGAAAGTCATGCTGGATCAAAAATACGTCATTGTCCCGCCCCCGATAGGGGCGGTGGTTTATGCCATTCCGCCGGGTTGGGCCTATGTTTTTATCGACGGCATTTCTTATTATGTGTCAGGAGGTGTTTATTATGAACGGCGGTTGGAAGGCTACAGGGTTGCTTATCCGCCGGTAGCTTACCTGCCGGGGCCGGCCGGGGCTTTTTGAAGGAAGGAGCAGCATTGAGAGTAGGCCATTGTCTTTTAATAGGGTTGATGACGTTGCTTTTGCCCATGAGCGCCTTCGGACTCGATGTGACTAAAAGCGTACAGGGGACTGTTAAGAATTTCGGTGCATCGTGGCTTGAGATCATCGGTGTACCCGTTAGTCGGGATATCCGGTTCGCCGTTGATGCCAATACCGTTTATAACAATGTTCAAAAATTATTCGAGCTTAAAGCCGGAGAATTGGTCCAGGTCCAGTATCAAAAGGTCAACGGAGAAAATTTGGCTGTTTCAGTGACAAAAATGGAATTGGAACGCTTATAACAAGTTTTTTGCTATTGAGGGAGGAGAGGCAGATGAAAAAAATCGGTTCCTTGAGTGAGCTGCTGATGGAAGAGTTGGCGGACCTGCTTGATGCGGAAAACCAGTTGAAACAGGCCATGCCTCAAATGATCCAGGCCAGTCAATCACAAACGTTAAGATCACTTTTGGAAAATCACCATCAGGACACCCAGGAACAAGCTCAACGCCTTGAGGATATTTTCGGCAATATCAACCAAAGGCCTAAAGGGGTGGAATGCAAAACGGTTAAAGGGCTTCTTGCCGAAGTCCGGCAGACCATCAGCCTGGCAAGCCCCCAGGCGCGGGACAGCGCCATCATTAATGTGGCCCAGCGGATAGAACATTATGAGATCACAGGTTATTCCATCGCCCGGGAACATGCCGATGATTTGGGCCATACCAGGATCGTGGAGTTGTTGGACAAGACCCTCGATGAAGAGCGTTCCATGCATTTGCACTTAAGTGAACTGGCCCAGGGGTTGATCAATAGCCAGGCCCTTGACCGCAAGCGCGTGTATCAATAACCAAGCATGCCGGAATCCAAAGCATATTCGTGGTATAAGGACGCCATTTTTTATGAGCTGCACGTCCGTGCTTTTGCTGATAGCCAGCAAGACGGTGTCGGCGATTTTCGGGGCCTTGCCGGTAGGCTCGATTATTTGCGGGACTTAGGCGTCACCGCCTTGTGGGTCCTGCCGTTCTATCCTTCCCCCTTGAAAGACGACGGTTACGACATCGCCGACTACATGAATGTCCATCCCGATTATGGGACGTTGGCAGACTTTAATCTCTTTTTAAAGAAGGCCCATCAGCTTGGGCTCAAAGTGATTACGGAATTGGTATTGAACCATACCTCTGACATGCACGTCTGGTTCCAGCGTGCCCGTCATGCTCCGCCTTTGAGCGTTTCGCGCGATTTTTACGTCTGGTCAGATACCCCCGCCAAATACAGCGACGCCAGGATCATCTTTAAAGATTTCGAGACCTCCAATTGGACCTGGGACCCGGTGGCCAAGGCCTATTATTGGCACCGTTTCTATTCTCATCAGCCGGACTTAAATTTCGATAATCCCCATGTACGTCAGGCGATGTTCAAGGTGGTTGACTTTTGGCTGCAGATGGGGGTGGATGGGTTGCGGCTGGATGCTGTTCCTTATCTTTTTGAGCGGGAGGGGACTTCCTGCGAAAATTTGCCGGAAACTCATGAATTCTTAAAAGAGCTGCGCAGGCATGTGGACGCAAAATTTCAGGACCGCATGCTGCTGGCCGAAGCCAACCAATGGTCTGAAGACGTGGTGGCGTATTTCGGCAGCGGTGATGAATGCCATATGGCCTTTCATTTTCCCATCATGCCGCGGCTGTTCATGAGCATCGATATGGAGGACAGGTTTCCCATCATTGACATCCTGCAGCAGACCCCTGCCATTCCTTATCAAAGCCAGTGGGCTCTTTTTTTAAGGAACCACGATGAGCTGACCCTGGAAATGGTCACTCATGAAGAGCGTGATTACATGTATCGGGTGTACGCTCTCGATCCAAGGGCCAGGATCAATTTGGGCATCCGGCGCCGCCTGGCGCCCCTACTGCACAATCACAGGCGGAAAATTGAACTGATGAACGGCCTTTTGTTCTCCCTGCCTGGAACGCCGATCATTTATTACGGGGACGAGATCGGCATGGGAGACAATATTTATCTGGGCGACCGCAATGGGGTGCGCACGCCCATGCAATGGAGTGCGGACAAGAATGCCGGCTTCTCCCGGGCCAATCCCCAGCGTTTGTACCTGCCCATCATCATCGACCCCGAATATCATTACGAGGCCTATAACGTCGACGGCCAGCAAAACAATCTCCGGTCCCTGTTGTGGTGGATGAAAAGGCTCATTGCCTTGAGAAAACGGTACAAGGCTTTCGGACGGGGTACGATTGAATTCCTCCAGCCGGCCAACCGCAAGGTCCTGGTATTCTTAAGGCGCTGGGAGCAGGAGATGATCCTGGTGGTGGCCAATCTTTCCCGTTTTGTCGAGTACGTGGAGTTGGACATGAAGGCCTATAAGGGCCTTGTCCCCATGGAGCTCTTCAGCCGTTCCAAGTTCCCGACCATTGGAGAACTGCCTTATTTTTTGACGCTGGGACCGAATGAATTTTATATGTTCTCGCTCTTGGAGGAGAAGCCTGCCACTCTTCAGGCGATCTCGACCGCTGCCGAGGCCCAAAAGCCGATTCCCGTCATCGAGGCTGAGGATATGTGGGCCTGGACGAGGCAGACCCTGGCCAGGGAGAGGCTGGAAGACCTGCTGCCTGATTATTTTTTGACCTGCCGGTGGTTTGCCGGCAAGGCCAAGAAAATCAATTTTGTCAAGATCATCGACACGGTCCCCATCCCGCATAAAGATTCCACCGTGTTCATGGCGATTGTCCGTTTTGAATATATCGATGCTCCTCCGGATCAATATTTGCTTCCCATGGCTTATGCCCATGGAGACAGGGCCAGGGAATTGGCCGAACATTCCCGCCATGCGGTGATTACCGGTGTTGCCGTAAAGCTGGGGGGAGAGACACAACAAGGGATTCTTTATGATGTCTTGCTTGAGCCGGCCTTTGCCGAGGAAATTTTAGCACATATCATGCATCGACGGCGTTTCCGGGGATCGAACGGGCAGATTGCCTTCAAGTCCACCAAGGCCCTGGCCAAATTATACAAGCCCAGCGACAAGGAGTCCTACGTGCCGACGCTCATGAAGGTGGAGCAGAGCAACACCTCAGTGAAGTACGGGGAATTCCTGATGTTGAAAATGTTCCGGCACCTTGATCTGGGGTTAAGCCCGGACCTTGAGATGGGAAATTTCCTGAGTCAAAAAGTATCATTCCCGTACGTCCCGCCGGTCGCCGGCTATGCAGAATATACCAACGGCATGATGGTCACCATGACCTTAGGGATTTTGCACGGGTTTATCACCAATCAGGGAGACGCGTGGGAATATACCAAGGATGAATTGGAGAAGTTCTTTGAGTCAATGCTTACCGATAAAGTGCGGGTGAGGGAGGCTTTGATCCCTCCCGGAGGCGTGCTGGGATCCCTGGACAGAACGCCTCCGCCGGTGATGATGGACGCCATGGGGCCCTATATGGAATCCATACGGCTTTTAGGCCAGCGGACGGCAGAGTTGCATGCGGCACTCATTTCCTACGGCGAGGACCAGGATTTTGCGCCAGCGCCTTTTACTTTTCAGGAGCAGCGTTACATGTATCAATCCATGTACAGCGCCTTTGGCCAGGTGTTTCGAACCCTGGCCAGAAGTCTTAGGAATATCCCTGATAAGGCCAGGCTCAAGGCCCAACAAGTTCTTACCCTTGAAGCGAAAATCCAGGAGTTCCTCAAAATATTGCTGAAGCAGAAATTCACATCGGCGCGTATCCGCTGCCATGGGGACTATCACTTGGGCCAGGTGCTTTATACCGGCAAAGATTTTGTATTTATCGACTTTGAAGGTGAGCCAACCCGGCCGCTGTCAACAAGGCGCCTCAAGCAGTCACCGCTCAAGGATGTGGCCGGCATGATGCGTTCTTTTCATTACGCGGCCAGAAGCGGCGTACATAAATTCCATGCTCCTGGCAGCGAGACCGCTAATGTGGACCATTGGGCCCGCTTCTGGTATCACTGGGTCAGTGCCACCTTCCTTACATCCTATTTAAAGGCCATCAAAGGCCGGCCTTTATTTGCGCAACCTGGAGAAGAACTGACGATTTTGCTTAATATTTTTATGCTGGAGAAATCCATTTATGAATTGAACTACGAACTCAATAACCGCCTCGAATGGGTGGACATCCCTCTAGACGGCATATTGGACATCATGGAGAAGAATGGAGCATAAATTCCCTTCCATCGTTATCGAAAAAGTCTTTCCTTGCATTGAGGGGGAAGGTTTTCATGTCAAGTGCCTGGCGGGGGATACCTTCACGGTGGAAGCGGACATTTTTAAAGACGGGCATGAACCCTTACAGGCCGCCCTATTATATAGGAAGAAAGCCGATACTCGCTGGGAGCAGGTTCCCATGCGTTTGATGGAGGATGACCGCTGGCAAGGATCTTTTATTCCCATGGACAATGCCCGTTATCTTTACACCATTGAGGCCTGGGTGCACGGTCAATCCAGGATCAGGTACAGGCACCTGCTGGAATTGATGGCAGACCGCAAGGAAGCCGGCTTCGGTGCTTGGTATGAATTCTTTCCCCGCTCGCAGGGACGGATACCCGGACAGAGTGCCACCTTCAGGGATTGCATCCTGCGGCTGGCGGACATTAAGAAGATGGGATTTGACGTGGTTTATCTGCCGCCCATTCATCCTATCGGCAGCGCCAACCGCAAGGGGCCGGGCAATCAATTGACCAGCGCGGCCGAATTTCCGGGATCTCCCTGGGCGATCGGCAATAAAGAAGGCGGGCATAAGGCGATCCATCCTGACCTGGGCGGTTTCGAGGCTTTTAAGGAATTCAGGGAGGCGGCCGAAGCCTTGGGGCTTAACATTGCCCTTGATCTGGCGTTCCAGTGTTCGCCGGACCACCCCTACGTCAAAAAACATCCGGATTGGTTTTTTCGCCGTCCTGACGGCACCATTCATTATGCCGAAAACCCTCCCAAGAAATACGAAGACATTTACCCGTTGAATTTTTACAGCAAAGATTGGGAGGGGCTTTGGGAGGAGATGAAAAGTGTCGTCCTTTTTTGGATCGAACAGGGGGTTCGCATCTTTAGGGTGGACAATCCGCATACCAAGCCTTTGTATTTTTGGAAATGGCTCATTGATGAGGTCCAAAAAGACCGTCCCGACATCATTTTTCTGTCGGAAGCCTTCACCCGACCTAAAGTCATGAAATTCCTGGCCAAGGCCGGCTTTACGCAGTCTTACACGTATTTTACATGGAGAAATACTAAACAGGAATTGCAGGAATATGTCAACCAGCTGGTCGGCAGTGACATGAAATATTATTTTCGCGGAAATTTTTTTGCCAATACGCCCGATATCCTGACGGACTACCTGCAACGGGGAGGGATCCCTGCTTTTAAGATTCGGCTGGTGCTGGCCGCCACCCTATCTTCTCTATACGGCATTTACAGCGGGTTCGAGCTGGGGGAAAACCAGGCCTACGGCCCTTCCTCAGAAGAATACGCCGGTTCGGAGAAATTTGAGATCAAGGTGCGGGATTGGGACAAACCGGGGCACATCAAGGATTATATCGCCAGGCTCAATGCCATCCGCCGGGAGAATCCAGCTTTGCAGGAGTATGACAATTTGGAGTTTTATGATACTTTCGGCCGGCAGATGCTGGCCTATGGCAAAAGGACGGAGGACAATGCCAATATGATCGTCGTGGTGGTTAATTTGGACCCTTTTGCCGTTCATGAAGATACGGTCAAGCTTCCTCTTTGGAAGTTCGGCCTGCAGGAGGGGCAGTCCTATCAGATGCAGGATCTGTTGGATGGCACTGTGTATTCCTGGAGTGGCATATCCAACTATGTACGTCTGGGCCCTGCCAATCCGGCCCATATTTTCCTTGTTCAGCGTTAGGCTCATCTTATTTTAATCTTCCCTTAATATCTTCTTTGTTAAGGTAGACAAGAAATCTTTGTGCATAAAGGAAGGAGAGAGCATGGGTTCACTTAAAACTTTTGACCGTTCCTTGCCGTTGTCTGGAGAAACGCAACATTTATCCTGGTTTGACTCGGCCTCTGTAGTCAGGCAACTGCTGGAACAATTAGACATCATTATCGATGGCAACCGGGCGTGGGACATCCAGGTCCTGCATCCTTTGTTCTATAAGAGGGTATTGACCAGGGGCTCCCTCGGTTTGGGTGAGTCTTACATGGAAGGCTGGTGGGAGTGCGAGGCCCTGGACCAGTTGTTTGCCAAACTAAGCAGAGGGTTGATGGAAGGACGCCTAAAAGCGCCGTTTTATCTCTCTTGGTGGACGGCCAGGGCTTTGTTGTTCAATCTTCAAAATAAAGCACATTCCTTTCACAATGTCAGGCGTCATTATGACATCGGCAATGATTTTTATCAGGCCATGTTGGATAAACATATGTTATACAGCTGTGCTTATTGGAAGAACGCCATTAATCTCGATGATGCACAGGAAGCAAAGCTGGAGCAGATTTGCCAGAAATTGCGCTTAAAGCCGGGTATGAGGATTCTGGACGTGGGCTGCGGCTGGGGAGGTTTAGTCAAGTATGCCGCTGAACATTACGGTGTGCGGGCCGTAGGCATCACGGTTTCCCGGCATCAATACGACTGGGCCTGTAAATCATGTATGGATCTTCCGGTGGAGATACGCCTTCAGGACTACCGCGATGTCCAGGGAGAATTTGACCGCATCGTCTCCGTGGGGATGTTTGAGCATGTGGGGCCGAAGAATTACCTGACCTTCATGAAAGCCATGCATGCCTGCCTGGAAGCAGAAGGATTGTTCTTGCTGCGGACCATCGCCGGCCATCAATCAATTTTATGCTTCGATCCTTGGATGGACAAATACATTTTTCCAGGCGCCGTCATTCCCTCCATCAGGCAGGTAGGGGGCGCCATCGAGGGCTTGTTTATCATGGAAGAATGGTGCAATACAGGTATGGATTACGATAAGACCTTGATGAGCTGGTTTGCTAATTTTAATAAGAATTGGTACCGGTTCAGCCGCCCCTATGGCGAAAAATTCTACCGTATGTGGAAATACTACCTGCTCTCCTGTGCCGGGCTGTTTCGCAGCCGCAAACAGCAGTTATGGACGATGCTTTTGTCCAAGCCGTTTTGAGGGAGTGTCGCTATGGCTAAAAAGAAGGTAGCGGAATTGCTGGTGGAACGCCTTATCCAATGGGGCGTAGATACCATTTTCACCCTGGCCGGTGACGGGATCAACGGCATTTATGAGGTGCTTCGCCGCAGCGGGGGAAAGATCAAGGTGGTGCATGTGCGCCATGAGGAGGCGGCG
The DNA here is from genome assembly GCA_028870995.1 of Candidatus Omnitrophota bacterium. Taxonomy (GTDB): domain Bacteria; phylum Omnitrophota; class Gorgyraeia; order Zapsychrales; family Fredricksoniimonadaceae; genus JABDGZ01. The sequence goes on from JAGWOI010000006.1 coordinate 73,451, forward strand.
GCATTTGCAGCCTGCGCCTTTGCCAAATATTCCGGGCGTCTGGGGGTCTGCCTGGTCACGTCCGGCCCAGGCGGCGTGCATCTGCTCAACGGGCTCTATGATGCCAAGCTCGATGGACAGCCGGTCTTGGCGATCACCGGCCATACCTTCCATGACCTTATCGGCACCCATTATCAGCAGGACCTGGATCTGGACAAATTGTTCATGGATGTGGCGGCCTACAATGAACGGATCATGGGGCCTTCCCATGTGCATAATGTGGTCGACGAAGCGATCAAAACAGCCTTGAGCCAACGTACGGTGGCGCATATCAACGTTCCCAAGGACATTCAAGAATGGCGCATGAACGGCCAGGCTTCCAGTGCCAATGTGCCCGCGCACAGCGCCAGTATCTACAGCATGTCGAGGCCGGTGCCTTCTCATGCTGAACTGATTGTGGCCGCCGCCATCATCAATATGGGCAAACGGGTGGTTATCCTGGTCGGCCGCGGTGCCTTGGACGCGCGTGAAGAAATCCTGCAACTGGCGGTCATGACCCAAGGGGTGATCATCAAAGCTTTGCTCGGCAAGGCGGTCGTTCCTGATGACAATCCTTACACCACCGGGGGATTGGGCCTCTTGGGCACGGCGCCCTCCCAGGATGCCATGCAGGAATGTGACACCCTGGTCATGGCAGGGACCAGTTTTCCCTATCTGGAGTTCTACCCAAAGCAAAGCGTGCGCACGGTGCAGGTCGATATTGATCCGGCCCGCATCGGTTTGAGGCATTCCGTCGATGTGGGATTGGCAGGCGACTGCCGGGAAACCCTGTGCCTGTTGTTGAAGCTTTTAGAGCCTAAGGAAGATAAAACTTTTCTTGCAAGGGCCCAGGAACACATGAAGCAGTGGAATAATCTCCTCGAAACCCAGGGTATGCGTGATGACAAGCCGCTCAAACCTCAGGTGGTGGCACATGAGCTCAACAAACTTATTGATGAGAACGGCATCATTTGCACGGACACCGGCACCGTGACCACATGGGCGGCCCGCCATTTGATGGTCCGCGGGAGCATGAAATTTTCCGCTTCCGGCACCCTGGCCAGCATGGCCAACGGCCTGCCTTATGCCATCGGGGCATCTTTTTCCAATCCGGGAAAACAGGTCATTTGCCTGTGCGGGGACGGAGGTTTCTCCATGTTAATGTGCGAACTGGCCACCGTCGCCAAATATAACCTCCCTATTAAAATATTTATTTTTAAAAATAATATCCTCGGTATGATCAAATGGGAGCAGATCGTTATGGATGGTAACCCTGAATATGGTGTCGAACTTCACCCAATTGATTTCGCCATGTTTGCCCGTTCCTGTGGGGTGGCTTCCTTTTTATTGGATGAACCCGCCAAGGTCCATGCGGTCATCCGGCAGGCGCTTGAAATGCCGGGACCAGTCCTGGTGGAAGCGGTGATCGACCCTTTGGAGCCCCCCATGCCCGGTCATATCAGTTCAGCTCAAGCCTTGCATTTTGCCCAAGGCCTGCTCCGTGGGGAAAAAGACGGGTGGAGCCTGCTCAAAACAGTCCTCACCAATCAAATCCGCCGTTTATTTTAAAAAGAGCGTTAATTTTGTTTTAACCCTTTCTTCATCTGGGCATCTTTATACTTGGGACAGTTTAAGGAAGGCCGCCTTCTAAATAAACATTGAGGTAGCGGCACCTTTCCGAAAATAAGATTTGTTTTCTTAAGGAAGGGAGGCTTATATGAAGAAGAATAAGAAAGGTTTTTTCAAAAACAGAATCAAATATTTTTATACACTGGAAAAAGAGAAGAACCGCCTTCAGCCGGAGGATTGGGAGCCTGATTTGGAAGGAGAGGAGCAGGTGGATCAGGAAGACGAAAAGTCATGGCAAGACCCCGAGGAACGGTTTTGATTACAGGAAAAATAAGAATTTTCATCATTTTTTCGGTTCTCTGCTGCTGGATGGCTCCGGCTTGGGGTTTGGAAGTTTATTTAAAGAACGGGGACAAACTCAGCGGCGTTCTTGTCAGGGAAGATGCCGCCTCTTTGGCTCTTCAAACCCAGGCCGCGGGTGAGATCCAGATCAATAAAGATTTCATTGATCTTCCCAAGACATTTCCAGAACGGTACACGCCGCCCCGGACAACCCCGCCGGCGCCTGCGGTGGTGTGGAAAAAAGACCTGTCCTTGGGCTACACCCAGAACGGAGGCAATACCAAGTCTCAATTGGGCCAGTTTTCAGGCAGCCTTGACCGTAAAACCCCTGCCAATGAAGCCACAGTCAAATTGGAGTCAACGTATTCATCTTCAAAGAACATCATGAGCGGCAAGAAGTTTTACGGGCTGTTACGCTATGCTTTCAGTTTCGGACCACAATTAAAATGGTATAACTTTTATAAAATGGAAGGCAACCAGGATTATTTCGCGGATATCTATTACCGCATTGATCCTTCCGTTGGCGTGGGCTACTGGTTTTCCAGCACACCGGAATTAAAGGCTATGGCCGAACTGGGCGTGGGTTATCAATACACGGCTTACCGCGTGGAGACAAAGTCGGACAACGGGCAGGTGATTTTAGTGCCGCGATTTTTTATAGACAAGCACCTCATCGGCAACCTTCATTTGACAGAGGACTTCACCTACTATCCGTCATTGGAGAATTTCAGCAATTACCGTTTCCGGTCGGAAACGGACCTGGTCAGCCAAATCGCGGTCCGGTGGGCGTTGAAGGTGGGCTATACCGATGATTACAATTCTGCTCCGCCTCCTGGTTTTAAAAAGAATGATTACATATCGCTGACGTCGCTGGAGTACCATTTTTAATCTATTTTTCATATTGATTTAATGTTCTTTAACACACAATACCACGATGGGGAACGATATGACCACTACGACTGTCATGGAAGTCTTAAAGCACCAAACCCAAAGGGAGATTTTCCCGGGAGAGAAAAGCCCTTTGGGAGCCACCATCAGGCCTGATGGCGTGAATTTTGCCGTGTTTTCCCAACATGCCCATGAAGTCTTCCTGCTGCTGTTTGATAATGTCCATGATGATCCCACGGATGTGATCAAACTCAACCGCACTGATAATGTCTGGCATGTCTTTGTAAAAGGCATCAAGGCCGGTCATCTTTACGGCTATAAAGCCAACGGCGATTATAATCCGGGGGAAGGCCAAAGATTCAATCCTTATAAGCTGTTGATGGACCCTTATGCCAAGGCCGTCAGCGGAAAATTCAAGGAGCAGCATAATCTTATTTTTCCTTATGACCTTAACGCGCAGGACAAAGACCTTGTGATGGACCAGCAGGACAATGCCTCCGCGGCCCCCAAATCCATTGTCATTGATGATAATTTCGAATGGCAGGGCGACAAAGCTCCCGGCATCCCCATGGAGCAGTTGATTATCTATGAGGTCCATGTCAAAGGGTTTACCGCCCATCCCTCATCAGGGGTCAAAGAGCCGGGGACCTATTTGGGCTTCATTGAGAAAATCCCTCATTTAAAGAAACTGGGGATCAATGCCGTGGAGTTGATGCCGGTCCATGAATTTTTTATCCGCCATGAACTGGTGGAAAAGGGTTTAAGCGATTATTGGGGGTATAACACCATTGGTTTTTTTGCGCCTGAATCCTCCTACAGCACCCAAAAGCGTTTGGGCTGCCAGGTGGATGAGTTCAAGACGCTGGTGCGGGAATTGCATAAAGCCGGCATCGAGGTCATCCTGGATGTGGTCTATAATCACACCGGTGAGGGGAATCATTTGGGACCGTCCTTGTGCTTTAAAGGTTTGGATAACTCCACCTATTATTCCCTTGTTCCCAACCCCGATAACCCCATGGAGCAGGCCCGTTTTTATTTAAATGATACCGGCTGCGGTAATGTTTTTAATGTCGAGAACCAGATCGTTATGGGATTGGTGCTGGACTCTCTGAAATATTGGGTCACACAGATGCATGTCGATGGCTTCCGGTTCGACCTGGCCGGCATCCTGGCCAGGGTCAAAGGGCATTTCAGCCATTCGTCCGCATTCTTTGAGGCCATTTCCGGTGATCCTGTTCTCAACAAGGTTAAATTGATCGCCGAACCCTGGGACTTGAATTCATACCACGTAGGGAAATTCCCGCAAGGCTGGTCGGAATGGAATGACAAGTTCAGGGACACTGCACGGCGTTTTCTTAAAGGGGACAGGGGACAGGCCGGGGACATGGCCAAACGCCTGACCGGCTCGGCGGACCTATATGAAGGTGACGACCGCAAACCATATAACAGCATAAACTTTATCACCTGCCATGACGGTTTTACCCTTAAGGACCTTTTTTCTTACAACGAAAAACACAATGAAGCCAACCATGAGGCCAACCACGACGGCCATGTTGAGAATTATTCATGGAATTGCGGGGTGGAAGGGAACTCCAGGGACGACCGTATCATCCGTTTGAGAAAACAAATGGTCAAAAATGCCCTGAGCTGCCTCATGTTTTCCGCCGGCACGCCGATGCTGCTTTTCGGCGATGAGATGATGCGTACCCAGAAGGGCAATAACAACGCTTATTGCCAGGACAATGAACTCGGCTGGCTGGATTGGAATAACCTTAAGATTTATCCGGATATCTTTGATTTTTGCATCCGGTCCGTGCAGTTCCGGCGCACCTGCCCCTTGTTGAGGCGGAGGCGCTTTTTTAGCGGCGAGAATAAACAGGGCAGCCCCACGCCGGACATTTCCTGGTTCGGCCGAAAATTGGATGCGCCGCGCTGGAATAAGCCCCTGCTTAAGACGATCTGTTACCAACTGGCCGGCCATGAGGCTCCCTTTATCATCGGCGATTATTATCTCTTTTTTATTTTCAATATGAATCACCGGGCGGCGGTCGTGCACCTGCCGCAATTTGAAGGCTTGAAGTGGTACCGGCTGGTGGATACCTCCCAAAGGCCGGGTGAAGATTTCCGAACCTATGAAAAAAGACGCCTCCTGCGCAGGCAGGACAGGCATTATTGTGCCGGACGGACCGTGAATGTCTTGTGGGCAGGTGTATGAAGGCCGTAGGCACGCATTACAATGCAGAGGGCGCTTGCGAATTTGCCGTCTGGGCCCCTTTTTTGAAGGACCTGAGTTTATCCATCGTTTTTCCCCTGACTAAAGAATTGGAACTGCCTTTACCCGGCGATGGACACGGTTATTTCCACGCCCTTGTTCATGAGGTACCGCCCGGCACGAAATATTTCTACAGGATACAGGGGCAATTATATCCCGACCCGGCTTCCCATTCTCAACCGGAGGGTGTTTGGGGGCCTTCCTGTACCATCGACCATACGGTTTTCCCATGGCAGGACAGCCGCTGGAAAGGCATTCCTTTAAAGGAAATGATCATTTACGAGCTGCATATAGGGACCTTTACTGTGGAGGGCACCTTTGAGGCAGCTGCCGCCAGGCTGGCGGATTTGGTCGAATTGGGAATAACAGCCGTTGAGATCATGCCCGTGGCCCAGTGTTCGGGCGAGCGCAATTGGGGCTACGATGGGGTTTTCCCTTTTGCCGTCCAACATTCCTACGGCGGGCCCCAGGGCCTGAAAATGTTCGTGGACTCCTGCCATGCCCAGGGCCTGGCCGTGATTCTCGATGTGGTTTATAACCATCTGGGACCGGAAGGCAATATCGTGGAGAAATACATGCCTGTCTTTACCGATAGGTATCATACGCCTTGGGGCAGGGCCATCAATTTTGATGACGCCTACAGCGACGATGTCAAGCATTTTTTTATCCAGAATGCCTTACACTGGTTTCAACATTTTCATATCGACGCTTTAAGGCTCGATGCCATTCAAACTATCTATGACATGGGTGCCAAGCATTTTTTGAGGGAGCTGGCAGAAATTGTCGATGAATTCTCCGGCCGGATAGGCCGAAAATTTTACCTCATAGCCGAGAGTGATTTGAACGACCGGCGCATTGTCCTGGAGCGTCAGAGGGAAGGTTTCGGTATAGACAGCCAGTGGAGCGATGACTTCCATCATGCGGTCCATGCCCGCCTCACAGGTGAAACCCAAGGGTACTATCAAGATTTTGGTTCCACGGAAAAGATAGCCCGGGCCCTGAAAAACGGATTTGTATTGGACGGCCGCTTTTCCGATTTTCGCAAACGCACCCACGGGAGCTTTTCACAAGACATGCCCTCGCAACGTTTCGTGGTCTGTGTGCAAAATCACGACCAAGTAGGCAACCGTTTTAAATCCGACCGGTTAAGCAGCCTGCTTTCCTTTGAGGCTCTAAAACTGGCAGCCGCCGTGCTGATCACCGCACCCTATGTCCCTTTGGTCTTTATGGGCGAGGAATATGCAGAAGAGGCGCCATTTAATTATTTTGTCGATTTTAAAGACGAAGGTTTGATCAGGGCCGTCAGGGAAGGGCGCCGCCGTGAATTTGCTGCTTTCGGATGGAAGAATGAACCCTTGGACCCTTTCGCAGCTGATACCTTCCTGCATTCGAAGCTTCATTGGGACAAACGCCGGGAGGGCAGACATGCGGTGCTGTTGTCTTTTTATAAAAGACTTTTTGAATTGCGCAAGACCGTACCTGCCTTAAAGGCATTGGACAGGGAGGGGATGACCGTCGCCATCCTCGAAGACGTAATCATGGTCAAGCGTCTTTGGGCGGATAGCTGCATCCTTATTCTGATGAATTTCGGCAAGGCCAGGGCCGACATCAATAGCGGCGAGGATTTTCAGATGGGCGACAGGATTCTGGATTCCTGCGAGGCGCAATGGTTGGGGAAGGGAACCTCTTTGCCCCAGCGTCTTCTGCCTTCCACCGTCTTGACCCTCAATCCTTTAAGCTTTGCCCTGTACCAGGAGATATGAGAATACCCACGGCGTCCTACCGTCTGCAATTCTCCCCCCACTTTACCTTTGAAGATGCCCAAAAGGTCATCACATATCTTGCCGAGATGGGCATATCCGACGTTTACGCGTCCCCTATTTTTAAGGCCAGGAAGGACAGCGCTCATGGTTATGATATCGTCGATCCCTCCCAGATCAGCGATCGCTTGGGAGGGGGATCCGCCTTTGGCCGGTTGGCGGCGCACGTCCAGGCCTCCGGCTTAGGTTGGATTCAGGACATCGTTCCCAATCACATGGCCTTTGACAGCGCCAACCGCCTGCTCATGGATGTCTTGGAAAACGGCCCTCATTCCAGGTATTATTCATTTTTTGATATCCAATGGGACCACCCTTATGAGCATTTAAAGGGAAAATTATTGGCCCCATTTTTGGGAGACCTGTACGGCCGATGCCTTGATAATAATGAAATCAGGCTCGCCTTTGATGAAAACGGCTTTAACATCCGTTATTATGATTGGAAATTTCCCCTGAAGATCACTTCTTATGCCACGGTATTGGCCAGTCAGCTGATCTGGCTGGAGGACAAGATGCACCATGAGGACAGGGACTACATCCATTTTCTGGAGGCCAGCAATGATTTTAAGCGTTTAAAAGAATCAGCGGACATCAATGATTATTACAATCACCTGGCCTTGCTCAAAGCCCGGCTGTGGAAGCTTTATTTGTCCAATGACGTCATCAAGGAGTATATCAACAATCTCATTAAGGTTTTTAACGGTACGGCGGGCGATCCGCATTCTTTAAATAAGCTGGATGAATTGCTCTCTGACCAGTTCTTCAAACTTTCCTTCTGGAAGGTGGGCAACGAGGAGCTGAATTACCGCCGCTTTTTTACCATCAACGGACTTTTGAGCGTACGCGTGGAAATGCAGGAGGTCTTCGAATATACCCATAATCTTATTTTTCAATTGATCAAATCCGGGCAAATCACGGGACTTCGGGTGGACCACGTGGACGGCCTTTATGACCCGGTTGCCTATCTTAATAAGCTCAGGCAGCGCTCCGGAGAGCTGTACATAACCGTTGAAAAAATTCTGGACCTGGATGAACAGCTGCCTTCCTGCATGCCGGTGCAGGGGACCACCGGCTATGATTTCATGAATGTGGTCAATGAGGCGCTTATCGATACCGAGGGCCAAAAAGCCATGGACCGCATTTATGTGGTGTTTACTGGCCAGACGTCCAGTTACCGGGATTTCGTGGCCGAGAAGAAGAAGCTGTTCATGGGGCGCTACATGGCCGGAGACATCGACAACCTGGCGCATCTTCTCAAACAAATCATCAACGGCCAGCGCTATGGCAGGGACATGACGATGTATGCCCTGCGCCGCAGCATCGTGGAGATCATGGCGCAATTTCCCGTATACCGCGCCTATTTGCGGGAACAGGCGCTCAGTGAGAAAGACAAGCTCCATATCAAGGAGGCCATTGCCGCAGCCAAGAACAGGCACGCGGGGCTTATCAATGAACTGGATTTTATTGCCAAGATTTTATTGCTGGAATTTCCGGTCGACCTTGATACGAAAAAGAAGGAAGCCTATCACCATTTCATCAAGAAGTTCCATCAATTTTCCGGGGCCCTGATGGCCAAGGGGGCGGAAGATACGGCTTTTTACATTTATAACAGGTTTATCTCCCTTAACGAGGTGGGTGGGGACCCGTCGGTGTTCGGTTTGCCTTTGGGACGGTTCCATGAATTCATGGCCCAGCGGCAGCGCCAGTGTCCGTACACCATGAATGCCACCTCAACGCATGACACCAAAAGGGGGGAAGATGTGCGTGCCAGGCTCAACGTCCTTTCAGAAATTCCCCGGGCCTGGCAGCAGCATGTTTTTGCCTGGAGCCGCATGAATAGGGACAAAAAAAGGAGGATCAACGGTTCGTGGGCGCCTGACCGTAATGATGAATATTTGATTTATCAGACCCTGCTGGGGGCCTGGCCATTTCAGGAGAACCAGCAAGCCAGCTTCAGGCTGCGGATGAAGGAATATATCATTAAAGCCATCCGGGAGGCAAAGATCCATACCACCTGGGTCAATCAGGACAGTCAATACGAGGAAGCCTGCCTGGATTTCATTCAGAAGATTTTAAATCCGGACAGGGAAAATAAATTCCTGTATTCTTTTCTTCCTTTTCAAAAGGAAATCGCCTCGGCCGGCGCCCAAAATTCCCTGTCCCAAGCCCTGCTTAAATTGACCTGTCCGGGCGTTCCGGATTTTTATCAGGGTACGGAATTGTGGGACCTGACCTTGGTCGACCCTGACAACCGCCATCCCGTGGACTTCCAACACCGGATAAAATTATTGGACCAGGTCAAGGGCAGGCAAGGCGCCGATGACATCCAGAGGCTGGTGGACAACAAAAATGACGGCCAAATTAAACTATTCCTGCTGTCCAGGGGCTTGGGCCTCCGCCGGCAGCATACGGATCTGTTTTTAAAGGGTGAATACATCCCTTTGGAGGTGCAGGGCCCGTTGAATAAGTATATCGTTGCTTTTGCCAGGAGATCGGGCAATCTCTGGAGTATTACCGCCTGCCCGCGTTTTTCCCGGCAATTCATCGAAAGGCATTATCGATGGCAGGATGCCGTTTTATCCCTGCCGGCAGAGGCCCCCCGGCATTGGATGAACGTCATCACTCAAGAAAGATTAGGAGCTTTGGAATACGTCCCCTTAGACGCCTTGTTTGCCCAATTCCCTGTGATTTTCCTGCTTTCCGTCGTTTAATCCCATTTTCATCCTCTCTTCATTTTTATTTGGATATAGTCGTTTCGAAAAAAATTAGTTATTTAACCTTTAAGGAAGGAGTCGTCATGGTCAAGCATCCACCCAAGAAAACACCCCCAACCAATCGAGTCAGGAGCGCATCTGGCGAGGATTTTGAAGAGAAATACTCCCAAGAGGCAAAGCCCTCCTTTGAGGAAATACAAAAGCTGGCTTACCATATCCACCTCGAAAAAGGCGGCAGCGAGTTGGAGAATTGGATAGAGGCGGAGAAGACACTCAAAGAGCAACGGCCTGCGGGAAGCAGCAGATAAAGGGCGGGGATTTTGAATGCCATTTTTCTTCAGCAACCTTACAAGCGGTTCGTCTGTCTCTTTGATGGTCTGCGATGATGCTAATCCTGTGTTTGCTTGTCTCCAGGAAACCGTCAAGCAGGGGGCGTCAGACCTGTTTGTATCGGTGGGCGAGCCGCCCGTGTTGAAGATCTTCGGCGTTTTCAAAAGATTATCTGTGCAGATCCCTGACCACGATACCCTGCAAGGGTTCATCAAATCCATCCTGCCTTTCAACAAGTCCAGGCAGTTTGCATCAGGCCGGGAGATAGACTTAGGTGTTGATATCAAGGAACTCGGCCGTTTCAGGATCAATATTTTTCGACACCAGCGCGGCTTGTCCATGGCCGTGCGGCCGCTGCCGCGTTCAATTCCCACATTGGACGAATTAGAGCTTCCCGGCGTCTTCCACAGTCTGACCGGGTTAAAACACGGCTTGGTGTTGATCACCGGCCCAGCCGGCAGCGGAAAGACGACCACCCTGGCTTCCTTCATCGAGACCGTTAATCAGCGCGAACAAAAGCATGTGATCACCATCGAAGACCCTATTGAGTACCTGATCGCCAATAAGCGCTGCTTGATCCACCAGCGGGAAGTAGGGGAGCATACCGCCTCTTTTGCTGATGGCTTAAGAAACGCGCTGCGGGAGAGTCCGGACATCATTGTGGTGGGCGAGATGAGGGACTTGGAAACAATCGCCCTGGCCTTGCGTGCCGCGGAAACAGGCCACCTGGTTTTGGGAACGCTGCACAGTGCCACCGCAGTTCAGGCCATCACCAGGATCATTGATGCCTTTGATTCCATCCGCCAGAAGCAGGTGACGATTCAATTGGCCCAATCCTTGCAATGCGTATGCGCCCAGAATTTGTTTAAAAGAAGGGACCGCGGTGGTATGGTCCTGACCACGGAAGTCCTGATAGGGACCCTGGCCATCAGCAACCTTATCAGGCAAGACCGCATCCACGAGATCCATGGGTATATGGAAACAGGCATTGCCGAAAATATGCATACTTTCAAGCAAAGCATCCAGAGTTTGATGGACACCGGAATGATCGAAAAACAAGAACTTTCATCAGTTCAGAAAAATCTTAATGACAGATGGTAGGAAGATTGATTTTTATATTCTTTTTTTTGATGTGGCCGACGGCCCTGTTTGCCTCCGAGGGTAAATTTAATCTTCAAAGGGTCATCGAACAGGCCAAGCGGCTGGCGGCTGAGGATTTTAAGCCGGAGCCGCAAATACCTGATTTTCTAAGGAACATCTCCTACGACCAATGGCGCGACATCCGCTTTAAGGATTCAAAGACCCTTTGGCAAAATGACAGGGAGCCTTTCAAGATACGCTTTTTCCATTTAGGGTTTTATTACCGCCAGCCGGTAATGATTAACTATGTGGACGGCAGAGGGGTTCACCGTTTCAGATTTTCACCAGCAGATTTTGATTATGGGAAGAATGATTTTGCCGGCAAGGTTCCGACTGATTTGGGGTTTGCCGGTTTCCGGATTCATTACCCCATCAACACTCCGCATTATGCCGATGAGGTCGCGGTGTTCCTGGGCGCCTCTTATTTCAGGGCCGTGGCGAAGGGGGAGGACTACGGGCTTTCGGCCAGGGGGCTTGCGGTCGATACAGCCACGGATGTAGGCGAGGAATTTCCATTTTTTAAAGAATTCTGGATCATCAAACCCTCACCCAACGATAAGAAAATTACCGTATATGCACTGCTGGACAGCCAGAGCATGACCGGCGCCTATTCTTTTGTGATCCATCCCGGACGCCAAACCATCATGGAGGTGGACTCCCATGTTTTTTTCCGTAAAAAAGTTGAAATTTTAGGGGTGGGCCCCATGACCAGCATGTTTTTATATGGTAAGAATTCTAAACTCGAGGGGCATGAAGATTTTCGCCCTGAAGTGCATGATTCCGACGGTCTTTTGATCCATGCGCGCACGGGGGAGTGGATATGGCGGCCTTTGATCAATCCTTCGCGTTTAATGACCAACACCTTTGATGTAAATACGCCCCTGGGGTTTGGCTTGATGCAGCGCGATGAGAACTTTGACCATTACCAGGACCTGGAATCTCATTTTGAGCTCCGGCCCAGCCTTTGGATGGTGCCTTCCCGCAATTGGGGCGAGGGATATGTGGAATTGCTTCAAATCCCTTCCGGCGAGGAACATAACGATAATATCAATGTGTTCTGGGTTCCTAAGGATCCTCCCAAAGCGGGAGAGACCCGGCATTTCACCTATGCGCTGGAATGGGGACCGGCAAGATACCTGGAGTCTTCCCGTGATTATGTCGAGGCCACCCGCATGATGCGTCAGGACGACAAGGTGACCTTCATAATCGATTTTCAGGGCCGGCGTCTCAAAATGCTGCCGCCCGGCAAAAACATAACAGCAGATATCAGCGTCGCCAAGGGCGGCCGGCTCCTTCAACAGCAGGTCTTCAAGAACACGGTGACGGGAGGCTGGAGGCTGGTATTTCAAATACAATTAGAAGAAAGTTTTCTTAACGATTTGGTCCCCAACCAGAAGCCGGCCCTGGGATTAAGGGCCTTCCTTAAGGACGGCTCAGGTCCTCTTACCGAAACATGGGATTATGCCTATCTACCTTGACGTCAACCGGATGCCGCCCTTACGGCGCGCTTCTATGGTGCACCGGCCTTTCGGGGCAGGGAAGACCTTGGGAGACTGGGCCAGAGCGCCCATGGTGCGGCGCATTCTTTTGTTCATCCTGACTTCTGCCTCCACGTGGGCTGCCGGCGGCATGATCTGTGCCATCCTTAAACCAGGACCTCCGCTGGTCATGAAAGGAGCTATTATTTGTATTTTTACAGTTCTTTTTGCCTGGATATCCATATCTTTCTGGACGGCCGTGATCGGATTCCTCATGCTGGCAGGAGGGTGGCGCGATAAGTTCTATCCCCGCCGGTCAGGCAGAGCTCTCATTTCTTCCTCCGTCGAAGTCGCGGTGATTATGCCCATTTACAATGAAGATGTGCAACGCACCTTTGCCGGCTTGCAAGTGATGTACGAATCTTTGCAACAGACAGGGCAGTTGGAACATTTTTCTTTCTTTGTCCTCAGCGACAGTGACCAGGCTGCCCAATGCCTTCAGGAAACCGAAGCGTGGGACAGGTTGGTAGAGAAGTTGGAGGCGCAAGAAAGGTTTTTTTACCGGCACCGCAAATTGAGGATCCATAAAAAGAGCGGCAATGTCAGTGATTTTTGCCGGCGATGGGGAAGCCGCTTTAAATATATGATCCCCCTGGACGCGGACAGCCTGATGAGCGGGCAGGACATGATCGACATGGTCGGCATCATGGAGTCCCGGCCCGATATCGGCATTCTGCAGACTGCACCGAAAGGGATCAACCAGCAAAGTCTTATTGCCCGCATCAATCAGTTTGCCAGTCATTTGTACGGGCCTTTGTTGTTGGCCGGTTCTTATTTCTGGCAATTAGGGGACGGTCCGTTTTGGGGACATAATGCGATTGTCCGCTTGGAACCTTTCATGAAATTTTGTGCCCTGCCTAAACTTGCGGGCTCCCTGCCGTTTGGCGGGGAGATTTTAAGCCATGATTTTATCGAAGCCGCCTTGATGCGTAAGGCCGGCTGGGGGGTATGGCTGGCTTACGACTTGGAGAATAGTTTTGAAGAACTGCCGCCCGATCTTTGGGAAGAATTTACGAGGGACCGCCGATGGTGCCGCGGGAACATCCAGCATTTAAGGCTCATGGGCATGAAGGGCATTTCCAAAGGACACCGGCTGCTTTTTTTAAACGGCGCCATGTTTTATTTTTCAGCCTTTTTATGGGCGGTGATGCTGGTGTTGATGACGGCCTTTGCCATTAAAAATACCCTGCACAAGTTGAAGTATTTTCCTTCTCCCCATCAGCTTTTTCCCGATTGGCCGGTGCAGTACCGTCACCTGTCCATGGAACTCTTATTGATCACGGTTGTCTTTTTATTCTTTCCCAAGATACTGGCGGTCTTGAGTGTCTATGTTTCAGGCAGGTCCCATCTCTTCGGCGGTGCGCTGCGGCTGGCATTAAGTGTTATGGCGGAAACTTTTTTTTCCATCCTTCTTGCTCCCATTCGGATGGTCTTTCATGCCTGGTTTGTCATCACCGGCCTGTTAGGGGGCAGGTTCGATTGGAAAAAGCAATCGCGTAAGACCCAAAAACCTTCTTGGGGACGGGCTTTTAGAACTCACGGCCTGATCAGCATGATAGCCCTGTCCTGGGCCTTGATGGCTTTTATCATCAACCAGTCCTTATTTCTTTGGTTGTCCGTAGTGGTGGTTCCTTTATTTTTTTCAATACCAATTTCCATGCTGGCGGCCTGGCCGAAGGCGGGCTTGCTCTTTAAAAAGGCAGGATTATTCCTGACTCCGGCGGAAAAAAGCCCTTCACCGGAGATCAGATACCTGAATGATTTCATTTTTCCTCGAAAAACCTCATTTTAATTTTGAATTCATCTTCGCTTCATCCGCAGCTTGTTACATTGATCAACATGATTGATCGAATAATCAGGCGCGAAACGCGAGGAGAAGCATGCTGAAGAAATATGCCCTTATCTTTAGAAGCCTTTTAATTGTTATTGATGCCTGTTTGATCTGCACGGCGTTTTTGATGGCTTACTGGGCCTGCCGATATTTCAACGGCCTTACGTTGGGGCAAGATCCCTTTGGTCATGAATATGTGCTGGCCTTCATTGCCTGGGTCATGCTGGGGGAATGGTCTTTATATACGGCTGGTGTTTATGATTCATTTCGTTTCAAGCAGGGGCGCACGGTTTTGTTGAACGTCATGAAGGGCATGGTGCTTACCTTTTTGGGCCTGGCGGTCATCCTGTATGTTTTTAAGGTACAGCATGTCAGCCGTTTGCTCATCATGTTCCTGTTTGTTTTCTCGGTCCTGCTATTGATGATGGTCAAATCGGGGATCATCCTTTTTATGAGACATTTGCGCCGGCGCGGCCTTAATTTCAGGAATATCATCCTCGTCGGCACCGGGCGACGGGCCCAAAAATTCATGCGGTATCTGCATCAGCAGACCCAGTTGGGTTTGAATGTCATCGGGGTCATCGATGAGGACCCTGCACGCATCGGGACTGTTGTGCAGGGCCACACTGTCATCGGGACCCTGGACCAGATGCCCCAGATCCTGCACCGGCAAGTGGTCGATTTTGCCGTTTTTATCGTACCGCGCAATTCGCTCAGCAAGATTGAGCCGGCTGTCAAGCACTGTGAAACAGTGGGTGTCACGACAAGCATTGCGGTGGACCTGTTTGATTTTAAATTACGGATGAAGCAGGACAACGAAATGATGTGCGGAATGCCGATGATGGTTTATGAACCCACTCCTGACGATATGTCGGCCCTGATTGTCAAGAGAATCCTGGATATCGCCCTTTCCACGGCAGCACTCCTTCTCATTTCACCTTTATACCTGACCGTGGCTGCCTTTATCAAATGGACATCTCCCGGACCTGTTCACTTCGTCCAGGAAAGGTGCGGGCTGAAGGGAAGGAAATTTAAGCTCTACAAGTTCCGCACCATGGTCGTAGACGCCGAAGCCAGGCTCAAGGACCTCCTGGCCCTCAATGAAATGCAGGGGCCGGCCTTCAAAATAGGGAACGATCCACGTATTACCAAGGTGGGGAAATTCTTGCGCAAATATAGTATCGATGAACTGCCCCAGTTATGGAATGTTTTGCACGGCGATATGAGCCTGGTGGGGCCTCGTCCTCCTTTACCCAAGGAAGTCCAGCAATATGATCTCTGGCACCAGCGGCGTTTGAGCATACGTCCAGGCATCACCTGCACCTGGCAAGCCGGAGGCCGCAATAGGATCAGCAATTTTGACCAATGGGTCAACATGGATCTGGAGTACATTGACAACTGGTCACTTTTTCTTGACTTAAAGATCCTGTGTAAGACCATACCGGCTGTGCTTTCCGCACGGGGCGCCAAATAAGGGAGCCCTCAAGACAAAAGGAGAATCGAGGCACCTATGAAGTACTTCGAAGAAAGTATCCGGCCCTGGGGCCGGTATCAGAAGTTTTTCCAGGATGAGAAGATTTGGATCAAGTATTTGCAAGTGACCCCACAGTCCCGCCTAAGTCTGCAAAAACACCAATACCGATCAGAAAAATGGATCATCGTGGATGGCCAGGGGCTGGCAGTCATTGAGGATAAGACGGTCAAGGTGGGGCCGGGCAGTGTGGTTGACATTCCCTTGGGTGCCGTTCACCGCATGTGCAATCCTTCCGGCAGTACCCTTACTTTTATTGAGGTGGCTTTCGGTGAAAGCCTTACTGAAGAAGATATCATCCGCCTGGAAGATGATTATCACCGGATTGACATGGACGAATCTAATCTTAAATTCATCTCCGGTTAATCTCGATGTTGTTAAGGTAATGCTTTCATTTGGGAAAGTCAACCTATGAAAAAGTTTTTAATCACTGGTGGCGCAGGATTTATCGGTTCGCATATAGCCAGGTTCTTGACCAAGCAGGGGTATTTTGTCAGGGTTCTGGATAATTTTCATACCGGGCGCCCGGAGAACTTGGACTTTGCCGCAGAATACGGCAAGGACCTGTTCCAGCTGATCTGCGGCGACATCACGTCAATGCCGGACTGTCTAAGGGCCTGCGAGGGTGTGGATGTCGTCATCCATCAAGCGGCCATGCTTTCGGTGCCTGAATCTCTGAAAGACCCTTTAAGTTATAACCAAGTCAACATCAACGGCACCTTGATGCTGCTGCAGGCCGCTGTGCATTGTCAGGTCAAGCGCTTTGTTTTTGCCTCATCAGCGGCGGTCTATGGCGATACCGATGATTTTCCTCTGCGGGAAACACATTGTCCCAGGCCCATTTCCCCTTACGGCCTGAGTAAATTGGCCGGAGAATATTATTGCCGCATTTTTTCGTCCCACTTTGGGTTGGAAACGATATGTTTAAGGTATTTTAATGTCTTCGGTCCAGGCCAGAGGGCCAATGACGAGTATGCGGGGGTCATACCTAAGTTCATCCGCTGTTTACTGAATGACGAGCCTGCCCCTATTTTCGGCAACGGACAACAATCACGGGATTTTGTTTACGTGGATAATGTGGTCGCAGCCAATGTGGCCTCGGCCCTCACGACCGGACTAAGTCACCAGATTTTCAATGTGGCCAGCGGCAAAGTCATCACCATCCTTCAGCTGGCCGGGCTTCTCAATTCGATTTTATCCAAAGACATTTCCCCCCGATTCCTTCCCTATCGCTCCGGCGATATTTTTAAAATAGACGCCGACGTTTCACGCATCAAACAGGCGATTCATTATAAGCCTTCGGTAACCTTGGAAGAAGGCCTTAAGGAAACCGTCAATTACTTCCAGAAAACAGGGGGACATTTATGTCAACTCGGAGAATCATCGGCGGTTGTGTAACCGCGATGATGATATTTCAACTCAGTCCGGCTTATGCTTTTCAGTGGGGACAATGGGAAATAAAACCTTGGGGCAGTGTTGAGGAGCAGTATGACAGTAATATCACCTACGCCCACACGGATACCATATCGGATTCCATCACCGTACCAAGATTGGGGCTGGAAGGCATCTATACAGGAAAAAATTACACCGCCGATTTAAACCTGTCCGGTCAGGAAGAAATTTACAGCAGGTATCATCATTATGACAATCTTTCCGAGTACCTGACCGCCAATTACAGCAGGGATTTTTCGTATTACGACCATCTGAAAGTCGATGACAGTTTCGTCCATGCGACGGACCCTACGACCTTTGTCGCACAATTCGGCCGCACCAACGGACGCTACGAATATTACCTTAACGATTTTGATGCGGGCTGGACGCATGATTTCACCGATAAGACCAGCATTCAGTATAAATTGACGGACAATTATTATGATCCCAAGCTTTCCGGGCTTATTGAGTCAAACCGGATCAAAGGCGGTGTGGAAGGGGCTTGGGAGGTAATTTCCGAGTTGAAGGTGCTGGTCTATGCCGATTACTCCTGGCGGCAATTCGCCGGTCTGGACAGCATCACCAAAGAATCCGTTGGAGGCGGGCTGCGCTACTATTGGACCCCCCGTATTTATTTGGAAGGGAAAGCGGGGGAGGACTTCATCCAGCCCACGGTCGGGAACACCGACATAAACAGACCGGATTTCCAGGTCTCTTTGAACGACCAGACAGACCAGACGACATTGTATACCCTGAGTTACCGCAAGTCCTATGAGGACACGGCCTACACGCAATTACTGTTCAATAGTTGGCAGGCCGTCCTTGAATTGAAAAAGGATCTAAGCGACCGGGCCAGGGTTTATGCCTCCGTTTTTACGGGAGAAGGCACTTATGTGGGGCAGGATCTCAAAGAACGGCTGAATGGAGCCGGTATCGGGTTCATTTATCATGTGACCAAGAATGTGGATTTGCGTGCTGATTACCGGTTTTCAGAGAACCATTCCAACAACAGCACGGACAAATATCGCAAACAAACGGGCCTTTTGGAATTGGTCTTCAAGTTTTAATGACACAGAGTAAGCAAGGATAAGCGTATGAATCTAATCATAAGAAGCATATTAATAATCAGCGCAGTTTGCTGGCCGTTGCCCGCGGACGCGGAAGCGACCGGTCCGGCCATTCCGGTCCCAGCTGCACAGGCGGGGGCGGCTCCAAAATCCGATGGTGTCTGCATTACGCCGGCCAAGGACGGAGATTATGCCATCGGCGTGGATGATATCTTGACCATCGACGTCCTGCAACCCGAAAAGATCGAAAGCAATGTCACCGTCTCTCCCGATGGAAATATTTCGTTTCCTTACATCGGCAGCATTCCTGTAAAAGGACGCAGCCTCTCAGAAGTGGAGCAAGACATCCAGACAAGGCTGGCCAGCGGGTATTTGAAGTATCCGCTGGTGGTGGTTTACCTGAAACAATCCCGCAGCCGCAGGTTTTTTGTTTACGGCGAGGTCAACCACCCCGGGCCCTACCAACTGGAGGACAATACCACGGTGCTGCGGGCCATCTCCATGGCAGGAGGGTTCACGCGCTTCGGATCTGCCAGCAGCGTCAAGGTCTTAAGGCCCAAGAAAGGAGCGGCAGGTTATGAGACGATCCAAATCAACATAAGGGCCGTGATGCACGGCAATTCAGAGGAGGATGTGATCTTGAAACCAGGAGACATGGTGGTCGTCTCCGAAGGCGTTTTTTAACATGGGGGATCTGATGAACCAATGGACAATGAGGGACTATTTACGGGTCCTGTTCCGGCAGCAAAAGATCATTATCACGTCAACGATTATCGTCACCGGTATAGTCATCATCGGGCTCATGCTGAACACCAAGGTGTATGAGGCACAAGTCAAAATGTTGGTTTCGGGGGAAAAGGAGGTCGCGTCCCTTTACTATAAGCAGCTTTTTGAGACAGACAATAATCCGGAGAGCCTGACTCAGATCGAGATCGTCACCGCCAATCCGGTACTGGAAAGGGCTGTTAAGGTCCTCAAGCTTTACGATCGTCCTTTCGATTATGAATATAAATTTGCCTCGCCGCTGAAAAGATACCTGGTCGAATACTTTGCGCACCAGCATGAAAAGGAGATGGAGCAATTGCCTCCCGAAAAGCAGAAACTGCTTCGGTTCCGCCAGGCCTTGGACGCCCTGCGCAAGTGCATTAAGGTCGAGCCGATCAAGGAAACCAACGTGTTCACCATCCATGTGCGCGATTTCGATGCCCAACAGGCGGCCATTCTGGCCAATGTGGTCAGCCGTTCTTACGTCATTTTTGATCTGGAACAGCAGTTGGCCGAACTTAAGCTCAAATACGGCCCCAAGCACCCTATCGTCTTACAGCTCCGAGACAATATTGATGAGATGACCAATAACCTTTCCGGAAAAACTCTGCCCGACATCGAATCCATCGGGCCGGCCAGCGTCAAAATCATCCAGCAGGCCGAGGTCCCATTGAAACCCACCAGTCAGCACCGGTTTCTCATTGTCATTTTGGCCTTTTTAACCGGTATTTTCTTTGGGATGGTCCTGTCGTTTATTTTTGAATATATGGACCAGTCGATCAAATCCAGCGGTGAGGCGGAGGACCTGTTGAAGCTGCCGATATTAGGGAACATACCAAAGATCCTTCGGTGGGGGATGCTCGTTAATTCCAAGTTCCCTCAAGGTTATATCAAGGGGCTTAACAGCCTGGCCGACCATATAAGCCTTTTGCAGACCGAAAGTGGATTTAAAAGCATGGTGCTGGCCGGCTGCCACCCCAAGGAAGGCGCCAGCAGCCTGGCTGCGAACCTGTCCTTGATCGCCAGTGAGTATTCGGGCAAGAATGTCCTGCTGCTTGAGGCCAATCTCCGCCATCCCAATTTCCAAAAGCTTTTTAAGGTCCGGCGGGAAGCGGGTCTGGCGGATTTATTGACCGGACAGAAAAAACTTGATGAAGTTGTGGATGAGGTCAAATCAGGCATGAGCCTGATTACGGCCGGTAAGACAAATTTAAATCCGGTCCTGTTGTTGGGGTCCACGCGCATGAACCAGCTCATGGATGAATTAAAGGACAGGTTCGACTTGATTGTCATTGACGCGCCGCCCCTGGCAGACTTCCAGGATGGGTACTTGTTGTCTTCCCTGGCGGATAAGACACTGCTGGTCGTCAGCGAAAACAGGACGCGGCGTCAGGTTGCTGCCAAGGTCGTCGATGCATTTGGCGGACTTAAGGAAAAGATCCTGGGAGTGATCCTTAACCGCAGGCTATATTCGATCCCCAACTGGCTGTATCAACAGCTTTAAAGGAAGGCTGTTTTTTTAATCTTATGAAGAGATTCATCAGGATTGCATGCTGCCTGCTTTATTATGGCTTTGCCCAGCATTTGCCATCAGGCAATCTGCCGCTGTGCAGGATATTTAGAAGTTTGAGGTTTTTCATCTGCCGTCCGATGTTCGCTTCCTGCGGCAAGGACGTCAATATTGAGCACGGCGCCTTCTTCCATTCCGGAAAGGCAGTCAGTATCGGCAATTTTTCGGGCATAGGGATCAATGCCAATCTGTCCGGCAAGATCACCATCGGTGACTACGTGATGATGGGCAGGGACGTGGTCATCATGACCCGCAACCATGAATTTTTCCGTACGGATATCCCCATGGTGCAGCAAGGGTTCAGGCAGGAGAAGCCCATTGTCATTGGCAATGATGTGTGGATCGGCGACAGGGTGATCATCCTGGCCGGGGTCCGCGTGGGGGATGGGGCCATCATCGGCGCCGGATCGGTGGTCACCAGGGACGTCATTCCCTATGCGGTGGTCGGAGGCATACCCGCGAGAGTCATCCGTATGAGAAAAGTCATGAGTGCCGTATGAACCAGATTTTAAAAAATGTTTTCAGCAATTATTTCGCCAATTTCCTACAATTGGCCTTGGGCGTTTTGGTGGTGCCCTTCTTGATCCGAAAGCTGGGGCAGGGCTCTTTCGGTATTGTGGTCTTGGTTGAATCCATCATTTGTTTTTTCGAAGTCCTTGCCACCAGCGTGCGCATCGCCCTGTCCCGGTATGTCACCTTCTCCTTGTCCCAGGAGAGGCATGAGGCGTTCTTGGAATATCTTTCGTCCGGCCGCTATCTTTTATTTTTCAGCGCCGCGCTTATTTTTTTGCTTGGCAGCATTTTGAGCCTCAATTTCCAGCATGTTTTTCAAGTGCCGTCAGACATGGTGTTTCAAAGCAAGTTGCTTTTTTTCATCGTCGTTTTTTCCTTTGTGATCACCGTGCCCAATATCATCTACTGGTCCGTTCTCTACGCCAAACAGCGCTTTGACTTGATCAATCTGGCTTTTTCATCGGGGATCATTTTAAGGGCAGTGTTCATCTTCACGCTTTTTTCCGTCCTTCCCAGTCCTTACGTGTGCTTGATCACCTATGGGTTTATCTACCTGTCCATGAAGTTCATGGAAAACTACATGGTTTACCGATGGCATAAGAATCTTGTCCCTGATCTTAAGCCCAGTTTGGCCTATTTCAAGCCGCATTGCGTGCGTGAAATCCTTTCTTTTAGCCTTTACTCGTCCATCAACAGCCTGGCTTATTTGGCCTATGAGAACACCGCCATCGTACTGGTCAATATTTTTTACGGTCCTGCCATCAATGCCGTTTACGCCGTCAGCTTAAAAATACCGACGGTGATCAAGAATTTCTTTGCACGCGCCACCTGGACTCTGAACCCGACGGTCACCGATTTAATGGCGAGGAATGACGATGCCGAGATAAAGCGGTTGTTTTTCGTTTATTCCAAGGCCATCGCCATCGCCGTCATTCCGCTTTGCCTGTTCATTTTCTTCATGGCCCACCAAATCATTGGGTTATGGATAGGCGCCGGTTTCGAGACAGCCGCCTCTTTGTTGACCATCCATATTCTGCCCTTAATGGTCATCTTGCCATTGGAAGCGGTAGGCTGCATTACCAATGCCCACGCCAAGGTCAAGGTCCCCAGCCAGGTGAGCATGGCCGTTGCCTTGTGCAATGTGGGTACGGGGATCCTTCTGGCCAAAGTGTTTTCTTTAGGCTTGTATGGTTTTGCCTTATCGGCGGCATTCTTTACCATGCTTTACTCGGCAGTATTCATGCCTTACTATTCCTGCCGTCTCGCCAAAATCAGTTTTAAACAATATATCATGCGTTCGTTGGTGCAGCCCTTTGCGCTGGCAGCCTTGATCGTGGGGGCTTACCTGGGGGCGATCGGCCTGCTTGGCTTACGGCCCAAAGGGTTTCTTAATGAGTTTTTGGCCAGCGGCATCTTGCTGGGGATTTATTATCTTTGTTCCTACCGTTTTCTTTTGAGTCACTCTGAAAAAAGTTTTATCCTCAAGCTTTTTAAGCCCAAGTTCAGATTCGGCAAGAGGCCTTTCAAAAATTTTCCCAAAGACCTGAAATTTATTATGAGCTGCTTGCTTCACCCATCCAGGGACAAAGCCATTTATATCGGTTATACCGGTTACGGCAATCTGGGGGATGAGGCTTTAAAGAAGGCTATTTTCGAGTTATTGAAGCCATCTTATCTTTTCGCGGAATCGCAGGGCCTGCTTGTCCGTCTTTTCATGAAATGCGGGATCTTGAAATTCAAAATGCTGGTATTGGGGGGAGGCACCTTCATTTTGAATACGCTCTGCCATGAATTCCATGTGAGTTTGTCGAGGGGACGCAATATCCCCCGGAAGATCACCTTTGGAACGGGTGTCGTCAATCCCATTTTTCCCGAAAACTCTCTCCAAGAGCACGATGTGAGGAAATGGATCAGCGCTCTGGAGAAATTTTCCTATCTTTCGGTCCGCGGCCCCATCTCCGCCCAGATCCTCAAAGAGAACGAAATACATAATCCCGTCCATGTGATAGGTGATCCGGCATTTTATTTCATCAGGGACATTAAAACCCCCAAATTAAGAACAAGGCGGCTGGGTTTGAATATAGGGCCTACCCGGAGCGGGAGGACTGAAAGTGTTTTGTGGGGAAGGGATGAACAAGCCTATCTGCAGCGATACACGGACTTTATCAGGCTTATGTTGGAAGATGGTTGGACCATTGGCTTTGTGCCGGTCTGCAGGGAAGACCTCCGTCTGATCAGGCAGATGTTGGAAGAAAACAACTGGCAAAACCGGATCGGGGTCTTCAATGCCTATTACCATATCGGCAAAACCATGGACCATTTGGAGACCTTTGATGTGTTCGTGGGGCAGAAGCTTCATTCGGTCATCTTATCTTATTGTGCCAATACGCCGGCCGTCATGCTGGAATACCGGCCCAAGTGCAGGGATTTCATGGTCAGCATCTCCATGGAAAGGTTCAACATACGCACCAATGAGTTCGATGCGGTTCTCTTGAAGGGCATGCTGGAGGATTTATACGAGGATTTGGAAAGTGTTCGCTCAAAGACCAATGAGATCTGTAAGAACTATAAGATGAATTTAATCCAAGCCTCTCAGCTGGTGGCCCAGCTTTGATCTAAGGAGACTATGAGTCCGTGCGTCAGTATCATTATTATTACCTTTAATTACGGTCGCTTTATCAAAGACGCCCTTGACAGCGTCTTAGACCAATCCTTCAGTGATTACGAGGTCATTGTGGTGGATGATGGTTCCACGGACAATACCGCCCTTATCATCGAGAAGCACCGCCGGTTTTTGGGTGAGAAGCTGCGATATTTTTATAAGGAAAATCAGGGGGTGGCTGCAGCCCGAAACTACGGCATCCTTGAAGCCAGGGGACGGTACATCGCCTTTCTCGATGCTGATGATATATGGGAAAGGATGACTTTAGAAAAATTGGTGGCCGCGATGGAGAAAAATCCCGATTGCGGGATGGCATACGGCAATGTGGAATTTTATGATAAAGACCTCCAAATGACGATCGGAAGGCGTTTTCAGCCTGGGGTGTTTCCTATCCCTTACGAAGGGAAATGCTTCGACAGGCTTTACACTCATGGTAATTTCATTCACACCTCGTCCTGTATCCTGCGCCGCTCGATCTTTGATCTGGTCGGACTTTTCGACAGGAGGTTTAAATGCGGCGAAGACCTGGACATGTGGATCAGGGTGTCTACGATTATTGCGGTCAAATATCTGGATGATGTTCTTGCCAAGGTCCGCAGGCACAAGGCCAGCCTTAGTTTCGCCTTCCTTGCCATCCACAAATCCATGGTCTTGATGACCCGTAAATTGATGAAAACAGTCCCCAATTTTGAGTCCACCCTTGGGGCGGAGGCTATTAAGGAAAAGCTGTACACGCATTTTTACGCCATCGGCATTTATTCAATTCTGGATGGAAAAAATAAGAGGGGAAGGGGGTGGCTCATCAAAGCTTGGCAAACAAATCCCGGTTTTTTCAGGAATAAGATTTTATTTTATTGGATCCTGTCCTATATGCCTTTCTCACGGCTTTTTAAATCCTTGCGGCAGACCCCGATCCTTGTCAGAAAAAGGCGTCCGCAGAAGATCAAGGTCCTGCACATCATCAAGACGCTCAATCTGGGGGGCGCTGAAAGTAATTTATTGAATCTGGCCAGGTCATTTGACAACAGATTTTTTGAAGCCCATGTGGCGTATTCGGGACAGGGACAGCTGGAAGAGTTTTTCAGGAAGAACGGCATTAAATTATTCAAATTCGCCGGCCGGGAACATAAGATCAAATCCATCAACTCGTTGAAAATCATCTGGCGGCTGACCCGGTATATCCGTAAGGAAAAGATAAAAATCGTTCATACCCACACCTTCAATGCTCATGTCTGGGGTGGGATCGCCGCCAAACTGACCGGCTGCAAAATCGTGGAACATGTGCATGATTCCCGGTATATCGATCCTGCTGAGTTCGATAAAAGGGGGGAAACCTGCAAACAGTATCAGTTCATCAAATTTTTAAAGAACTTTTCCGACCGGGTGGTGGTCCTGACCAAGCAAAACCAGGACTTTGTCATCCGCAAGAGGCTTTACCGTCCTGAAATGGTCTGCGAGATCCAGAACGGCATCGATTTAACGGCCGCCAAAAACCTGTCAGTGGCCGAAAAGATCAAACTAAGGGAAAGATTGTATCTGCCCTGGGACAGTAAAATCGTTCTGTCCCCCATCCGTTTCTCTCCTGAAAAGAACTTGAATTTACTTTTTCAGGTCGCTCTTGAGGTCACCGCTACTTTTTCCGACGTGATCTTTGTGATCGCCGGCACCGGCCCGGAAAAGGAAAGGTTCGAGCAGTGGGTGGCCTCGTACGGACTCCAGGAGAGGATCAGGACCATAGGCTTCTACCCTGATATTCCGGAGCTTTTGTCCATCACCGATGTTTTTTTGCTGCCGTCAACCATCGAGCTGCATTCCATCGCCATCATGGAGGCGATGCGGCAAAGAGTGCCTGTGGTGGTTTCCAAGAACGTCGGCTGCCACGATAAATTTATCCGCCATTGGGAAAACGGCGTGCTGCTGGACCCATTTACGAAGAATGGCTGGAGTGATGCCATCATCACGCTGCTTCAGGACAATGATCTGCGTCGATTTATCGGTGAATCCGGATTCAGGACGGTGGCGCGTCATTTTGATATCAATGATGTGGCCAAGAAATTCGAAGATATTTATGAAAACCTTCTGTCTATTTGACTACCGGGTTTGGCTGACCGTCATGCTTTCCGCGCTGTTAGGGCTAAGCTGGAACGCCTTCACCCCTATTTTCGACATCAAGCCCCTTTTTTTGCTGGCCATGCCCTGCACCGCCGTCTTTTTTTTGATGATGGTCACCAAGCCGCGGTGGACCATTGCCCTGATCATTTTGACAAGACCTTTGTTGGATATTGTCCTGGATTCGACCAGGATCGGTTCGGGAGAGGGCGGCATTGGCCTTGGAGCGGTCCTGAATCTGGGCGTGATCATATTGGTGGTCTTTCTTGCCTTTTATCTCAAGCGTTTCCCGTGGGAAAATTCTGTGATGTCCTGTTGGGTCATTTATCTGGCGTGCATGTTGGCCGCTGTTTTGTATTCTCCGATAAAGATGGAATCAGTACGTATGTGGTCCAACTATTTGAGTTACTTCGCTCTTTTCCTTCTTCCCTTTTTTATAGTCAAGGACTCGCGGGATTTCCTTTTTTGGATCAAGGTCTTGGGATTTTCCTTCGTCCTGCCGATACTCCTGGCCGATGTGGACATGGCCCGCGGGGGGAGATATTTTGAGGATGCCGGCATGCGCATCGCCGGTACCTTCACGCACCCCAATATCCTGGCTTTTTACCTGGTGCTGGCCTTCACATTCTTTTTTTATCTGTTGAACTCCGGGTATCTGAAATCCCGTCCTATGGTCGGACTCTTGATCAGGGCCATGATGGTGGATATCCTGGCCCTTTTGGTGGCCACCAAGACGCGAAATGCGTGGATTTCCATTTATGTCGGTTTCATTATTTACGCCGTTCTAAAAGACCGCAAGATGCTGGCGCTGCTGATTATCGTTGTCCCTTTATTCTGTTGTTTGCCGCCGGTCTATCAAAGGATGGAGTCGGTCCTCAAGAATAAGACAGTGGGGCGATACCAGTCAGCAAATTCTTTCGAGTGGCGCAGACAAATATGGGAGAGCAGCATTCCCAAAATCCTTCAAAAACCAGTACAGGGCTATGGACTGGGCACTTTTAAGTACATGTCGGGACAGTTCTCGGAGAATAAACACATGGGGGCGCACAACACCTACCTGGAATTGGCTTTTGAAACAGGTCTGGTAGGGTTGACCAGTTTTATCGTTTTATTTTTAAGCCAGCTGGCCGTCTTTTTCAGGAACATGAGGTCGTCTCAGGATCCGGCCGCTGCCAGGATATGGACCCTGATGGTGGGTTATGTCATCACCTACATGTTGATCTGCTCGGCAGATAACCTGCTTTATTACCTGGTTTTCAATTGGTATGTCTGGTTCTTTATCGGTCTCATGGTGGTCGCCGCCCAAAGGAGATATCCGGTTTATGCCTAAAGTCTCATTGATCATCCCTTCTTATAATTCTTTCAGGACCATACCCCGGACCCTGGGTTCAGTTTTCGGGCTGAAATCATTCGACAAGATCCATGAGATCATCGTCGCAGACTGTTCTGATGACGCCAGGACCAAGCTTATACTCGAGGAGTACTCCTTTTTGAAGCTCTCCGTACTCAACCTTCCTAAAAGCACGCCGGCTTTCAGCCGTAACGCGGCAGCGCGCGCGGCGACAGGGGACATTCTATGTTTTATCGACAGCGACGTGTTCTTGGATGAAACATGGCTGGAGGAGGTCTTAGCCGCATCAGCCGCCGGATGCAGGGCAGGGGCGGGATCGGTCAGCATTCCGCCTTTCCAGCAGGACAACCTTGTGGCTTTGGCCCAATTGTATTTGCAGTTCAACGAAACCCTGGCCTTAGGACAGCGCCGTCCTATTGACCTTGTCCCTGCCTGCAACATGTTCGTCGATAGGGAATTATTCGAAAAGCTGGGCGGTTTCCCTTTGTTGAGGGCATCGGAGGACGTCCTTTTTTGCCTGAAATGCGCTCCATACGCACCTGTTTGGTTCGTTCCCCAGGCCAGGTGTTTTCATATTTTCAGGGAGGATCGCCGCGCCTTTTTCCAGAATCAAATGATTTTGGGCCAGTACATTATCACCTACCGGAGGGCTTTTTATCAGAAATGGTATTATGACCGGCCCTGGGCGGCGCTCTTTCTGCCTTTTTTCGTCGGCCTTAAGTCGGCATGGATCACAGGACGGGTGATGAAATGCGGTCCTGCTCACATGATCAATTTTATCAGAAGCCTGCCTCTATTTCTGGCAGGGATGTTTTTTTGGGCCAAGGGTTTT
>JAGWOI010000026.1 GCA_028870995.1 Candidatus Omnitrophota bacterium
AGTTATAGGAACAACCCTACTGGCTCCAATAATATTCGAAATAGCTTCAATGCTTAAATCCATATGTCTTCCTTTTATTTTTTATAAGCAATTCAAGGAAAGCCACTATTTAACCCTAAATATTTATATAAATATTATCCCTAAATAACAGATTAACCAATTTGGCCATAAAAACAAGCGGAAAACGGAAAATACTCAGGTAAATACCTCCGTATTTTTTATCTGAACTTACAGCTTAATTCCTTTATAGAAATCCAATTACAAGAATTGAAGGATGTTGCGGAATAAATTTTTTAGTTACAAATAGAGTGTTAGCTTAATTTAAATTCTGCGTTCCAAAACGTAATATCCGAAATTGTGTCGAATTGAACAAATCAAAAGACTTTGACACAAAAGGCCTCCTTAAATCTCGGCAATGAATCTTAACACCACTTATCAAGGCCAGGCTGCCCAACAACAAGGCCCAAACCCATCCACCCAGCCCAAAGCCTATCATTCCAGCCAGCAAGCCCCAGGCAAGGCTAAAAAGGCCTATAAGCAGTACTTTCCCCCATCTACGGTTTAAAACCCACGTCAGGGCCGCCAGAAGCACAATAACGCCCGGCCAGGAAGCCAGCCCGGCTCCTATGATAACGGATAGAACCACAGCCTCGGCCCACAGGATACGGTAGTTATAATCAGCTAGTTTAGAGCAAAAGTTTCGGATCATGGCACCCTCCTGGGATAGACCGCATCGTTTTTTGGTGTCTAAACTGTGACTGGTCACAATCAAGGAAACCTAAAAAATCCTAAACAATCCAAAAGCAAGATTATTGAATCTATCGACGGAGAATGACAATCAGGCTGGAAATACGTGAGGTTGCCGCGGGGGGCGGTTTCTCATTGCGAATAATGCCCCCCTTCCACTATTTCCAAGTTAAATGCTCTACTTATGAATGCAACGCATCATAAACAGCTTTCGGGTTCTCTTGGGCAACCTTGAGCAAAGCTTGGGCTGGTCCTTCCGGCCTCCTTAGCCCCTGTTCCCAATTTCTTAAAGTTGATGGGCTCACGCCGATCATGAATGCAAATTCAGTTTGGGATTGATGGAGCTTCTTTCGAATAGCTTTAATAGAAACGACATCAAATTTTGTTACTCTGCCAGGCTTCATTTTGCCTTTTAAGATCAGCTTCATTTGTTTTATGCTCTTCACCAATCCTTCAAAATTTTTCTTATCCATATTAATCTTCCTCAATAAATGATTTAAGTCGTTTTAACTCGTCCGTACTCAAGTCATCTTGGCTAGATTTTTTGTAAACATATAACAATACAATCTTATGATCATTTGTTATCCAGTAATAAATAACCCTAAGCCCTCCTCTCTTACCTTTGCTTGATGAAGCCCATCGTAGCTTTCTTAAACCTCCAGTTCCCGGAATAAGTGCCCCAGCCGATGGATGAAGTATTAATGCTGTTTGTAATAGCCTGACTCCTTCAGCTCCTAATAAAAGACTGGCTAATTTAATAAAATCAGGAGTTTCAATAAATTCCATCTATCTCTCCTTTCAAGTATACTTCATTGAAGTATACATGTCAAATTTAAAAGCTTAGCTTCTCCACCGCCCTGTCCACGTGCTCATCGGCTAAATGGGCGTAGATCATGGTCGTTTCAATGTCCGCATGGCCCAAAAGCCGCTTGACGGTCGGCAGGTCCACCCCGCTCATGACCAGGTGACTGGCAAAGGTATGGCGCAGGCTGTGGATTTTGGTCACGTCCGGGAAACCGCAGGCCTTGGTGATTTTGACCAATTCCTTCCTTAATTTGTCAGGATAGATCCGCTGGTCGTTCTTATGGAAAACATAAGGACAGGAATTGGACTTTTTCTCTTTTTGCTTCTGCAACACTTCAAGCAAGCCGTTATTGATGGGGATTTCGCGCTCAGAGGTCTTGGGGCTCCAATCGTCCTTGTAGCGGATCTTGATCTTCTTTCGCTCAAAATCAATATCGCTCCAGGTCAGATATTCAAGCTCGCTTTTGCGCATGCCGGTATACAGGAAGGTATAAAAGATGGGATAAAGATGCTCGTTGCAATGCTCCAGAAGGGCCCTGCATTCTTCCTTGCTTAAAAACCTGGGCTTTTTATCGGCTTCTTCCTTAAGCGACTTGACGCCCTGGGTGGGATTGACCAAACTATAATTCCACCGCACCGCCAGGCCGAACATGGAATGCAGGCAGACCATTTCAGTATTCACTGTTGTGTTGTTGGCCAGCTCCCTTTTGCGGAAGGCCTGGTAGTCTTCGAAAAACTTTTGGCTCAGCTGGGAAATTTTTTTGATGTAAGGCTGGAGTGTTAAAAATCTCTGGAAATTGGCGAGGATGCCCTTGTAGCGCTTTTGGGTGGCTGCTGAATGGTGGGTGATGCTGTAATTGAGGAATTCTGGAAAGAGCTTTGCGATCTCGAAGTCTTTTTCGATGAAGCCGGCGTCCTGGCGTTCTAACTTGACTTCAATGTCTTTAAGGGCTAATTCTGCGGTCTTGCGGGTTTTGCCGACTGCCTTGCGGACGCGGCGGCCTTTGACACGATAATCGACAAAATATTTGCCGCCTCGAAATCTTAGACTTGCCATACTCTCCTCCTCCGTTGATGTTGGGTTAAACATGGGCACATTTTGGGCACATGTCCCTCAACGGGGGAGTTGAGATGTTGTAACTATCAGATTACCAGATAGTTACAATTTCTATCAAAAAACTGGCGGAGAAGGCGAGATTCGAACTCGCGAGACGCCTTTCGACGTCCACACGCTTTCCAGGCGTGCGCCTTAAACCACTCGGCCACCTCTCCGTTTAAAATCGTTCTATTTGCCGATCAAATTGCCGTACAAATGCTGCCGCTGCTCCCTGATCCGCGCATCTTCCAAATATTCATCGTAGCTCATGCCGATCTTGTCAATGCACCCTGCCGGCGTCAGTTCAATGATGCGGTTGGCAGCGGTTTGTATCAACTGGTGGTCATGCGAAGAAAACAAAATGGCGCCGGGAAAGCTTTCCATGCCCCGGTTGAGCGCCGTGATGGCCTCCAGATCCAAATGGTTGGTAGGCTCGTCAAAAATGAGCACATTGGCATTGGTCAGCATCATGCGGGCGAACATGCAGCGCACCTTCTCGCCGCCCGAAAGCACCCGCACGCTTTTTAAGCTCTCTTCCCCGGTAAAAAGCATCCGTCCCAAAAACCCGCGCACAAAATTCTCGTCCTTTTCCACGGAATACTGCCGCAGCCAGTCCACAATGTCCAAGTCGACATCAAAATATTTTGTATTGTCCTTAGGGTAATACGCCTGGCTCGTGGACACCCCCCACTTGAAAGAGCCGCTGTCGGCTTTCAACTCCCCGGCCAGGATCTGGAAGAAGGTCGTCTTGGCCAGGTCATTGGGCCCCACAAAGGCGATCTTGTCATTCTTGTTGACATGCAGGGAGAAATCCTTGAACATCAGCTGGCCGTCCAGGGCTTTGGCCAGATTCTCCACATGCAGCACGTCGTTGCCCGCTTCGCGTTCCGGTTTGAAATTGATAAATGGATATTTACGGGACGAAGGCCTGATCTCATCGAGGGTCAATTTCTCGAGGATTTTCTTGCGGCTTGTCGCCTGCTTGGCCTTGGAGGCATTGGCCGAGAAACGGGCGATGAATTCCTGCAGCTCTTTACGTTTTTCCTCGATCTTCTTGTTGCTCTCCGAACGCTGCCGCATGGCAAGCTGGCTTGCCTCGATCCAGAAACTGTAGTTGCCGGAATAGATCCGGATCTTGCCGAAATCGATATCGCAGACATGCGTGCACACCTTGTCCAGAAAATGACGGTCGTGGGAGACAACGATGGCGGTGTTCTCAAAATTGATCAGGAACTCTTCCAGCCACACGCAGGTATCGATGTCCAGCGAGTTGGTAGGCTCATCAAGGATCAATATATCAGGATTGCCGAACAAGGCCTGCGCCAGCAGCACACGCACTTTCTGGGAACCTTCCAGCTGCTTCATCTGCTGCTGTTGCAGGTCTCCGCCAATGCCCAGATCGCTTAAAAGCTTGGCCGCCTCGGCATCGGCATTCCAGCCGTTCATCTCGGCAAACTGGGCTTCCAGTTCCGAGGCGCGCAAACCGTCCGCATCGCTGAAGTCCGGCTTGGCGTAGATCTCGTCCTTTGCCTTCATGACCTTATAAAGTTCTTTGTGCCCCATGATGACGGTCATGAGCACGGTGAATTCATCAAAGGCAAACTGGTCCTGTTTCAAGACCGAAAGGCGCTGCCCCGGCGTCACGCTGACGCCCCCCTTGGTCGTTTCCAGGTCACCGGCCAGGATCTTTAAGAAAGTGGATTTCCCCGAACCATTGGCGCCGATAATGCCGTAGCAATTCCCCGGGCTGAAGGTCAGATTGACATCATCGAACAGGACGCGTTTTCCAAATTGTAACGATACGTTGTTGACACTGATCATCCTTAAAACTCCACTAAGCTTTTCCACTGATTCGAAGTGCCGATTTCCTTAATTCTTTAGTAGCAAAATCGGCCATAAGGGCGAAATTATAGCATACTCTTGCATAATATCAAAAAGAATGTTACTCTGTAGCTCTATGTCAACCACTGAAACCAATTTTTACGGCTTAGGGATAGCACCCGCCATTCTGGGTGTCATCGAACGTTTGAAATTTGTCACCCCTACGAAGATCCAGCACCAGGCCATTCCCATCGGCTTGCAAGGCCAGGATGTCATGGGCATCGCCCAGACAGGGACCGGCAAGACCATGGCCTTCGGTATTCCCATGATCCAGCGCCTGGAGCAGATCAAGGGCCGCGCTCTGGTTGTCGTCCCCACCCGCGAGCTGGCCATCCAGGTCGATGAATCTTTACACAAGATAGCTTCGGCTTTGGGATTGCGAACGGCAGTTTTGATTGGCGGTGATTCCATGCATAAACAGCTTCAAAGCTTAAAAAGCCACCCGCGCATCCTGATCGGCACGCCCGGCCGCCTGATCGACCATATGCAGCAAAAAACCCTTAATCTTCATGACATTCACATCCTGGTCCTGGATGAAGCCGACCGCATGCTGGATATGGGCTTCGGCCCGCAGATCGCCACCCTGCTCAAGCAGGTGCCTGCCGACCGCCAGACCATGCTTTTCTCAGCCACCATGCCTGAGACCATCATGAACATTGCCAAGAATTACATGAGGCTGCCGGTACGCGTGGAAGTGGCCCCATCCGGCACCACCGCGGAAAGGGTCGTCCAGGAATTATTTATCGTACGCAAGGAACTCAAGCAGCAATTATTGGAAAGCATGCTGGACCAGTGCCAGGGATCAGTGCTTATTTTTTGCCGCACCAAATTCGGCGTGATGAAGTTGACCAGGCAGCTGCGCCAGATCAACAAGTACAAGGTCACTGAAACTCATTCAGACCGTTCCCTGGGTCAGCGTAAGGAAGCCCTGGAAGGTTTTAAGCGCGGTAAATACCGCATCCTGGTTGCCACCGACATCGCGGCCCGCGGCATTGACGTCAAAGGCATCGAGCTTGTCATCAATTATGACCTGCCTGACGATCCGGAAAACTATGTGCACCGCATCGGCCGCACCGGCCGCGCGGGATTTGCCGGCCGCGCCATCTCCTTTGCCATGCCTGACCAGCGCCTGGAGGTCAAAAATATCGAACGCATCATCAACCAGACCCTGCCCGTGGCTGAAAGCCATCCCACCATCCCCTTGGAGAAATTCCACATCCCCAAGACGCCGGTGATGGCCTACCAAACCCCGAAGAGCCTGCGCCGGCGGCGCAGATAAGCCAGATTCAAATTTCTTACACCCTGCTTTACACCTCCTGTGAACTGATGTTATATTTTATTGGTCCCAAGCGAAGGCTAAAATCAATATCCAACCAGGAGAAAGAGACATGGATGCTTTTTCACAAAGCTTGCCCCAGCCGCCGGAACTTCTCAATGTCCTAAATGGTGAATCCCAGGACTTCGCAGTCAAGGCCCAAAAGTCCTGCCCTGTTTCTCAGGCGGTCACTCTGATCATCTTCGGGCTTTTTTGGTCGGGAATGTTAAGCTTCTTCCTGGTCGGAATTCTGGGCCCGTTCATTCAAGGCCAACCCATCCATTATAAAAGCAACGGCGTCATGGTGACCGTCCCCCCGGGGCATCTG
Source organism: Candidatus Omnitrophota bacterium (assembly GCA_028870995.1). Classification (GTDB taxonomy): domain Bacteria; phylum Omnitrophota; class Gorgyraeia; order Zapsychrales; family Fredricksoniimonadaceae; genus JABDGZ01. Next base: position 6,172 of record JAGWOI010000026.1, read on the forward strand.
GGTCCCATGATCGTTCCTCTTATCATCGTCGGCGTCTTTTCCCTGATCGGGATTGCCATGCTGGCCGGCGGATTCAACATGCTGTTTGCCCCGGGCCCCTGGTTTGTGGGCACACCGACAAGGCTTGTGGTATGGTCGCCTAAATCGCTGCAGACGATCAACTGGGGGGACTTTGATGGCGCCATGAATGTGACCGGCGGCCCTGACAACGGGACGATCACCATCGAAAAATGCAGCGGCCGCATGGTCAGCAGCAATAACGGCCCATCACGCTATGTCCCTGACAAACTCTACATCGTCGGGATCCCTAACGCCATGGCCATTGAAGAAATGTGCCGCAAGCGCATCAACGATCACACTAAAAATAGCTAGATCACCCTTTCATTGCCCCCGTCGATCGGAATCTGGGCGCCGGTGGTCTTGGCAAAGGCGGGGCCTGCCATGACGCAGACAAGCCGGGCCACATCTTGGGAGGTGATGGTGGCATGAAGGAGATTGCTGGTTTTGTACTGCTCGACGGAAAGACCGTATTGGCGGGCACGCTTGGCTAAAACTTCCTTGGTCCAGATGGCCGTATCAAAGACCTGGTTGGGGTGGATCATGTTGACACGGATGCCCTTGCTGCCCAACTCCAGGGCCGCCACCCTTCCCAATTGCGTCAGGCCGGCTTTCGCTACAGAATAAGCAGCAGCACCCGGTCCAGGCGCCGGCACATTCTTGGAAGCAATAATGATAATCGTTGGATCAATCCCGTGGCTTAAATAGGGAGCCGCGTGTTTCATCAGGTACTGGTGGCTGGTCAAATTCAACTGTAGGCTTTTCTCCCACGCAGATTGGTCCATGGAATCAATGGGCATGCTTGCAGGAAAAACCCCCGCATTGCTGACAATGATGTCCAGCCCGCCGAAACGCCGCACTGTGGCTTCGATCGCCTTGCGGACTTCATCTTCCTTAGTAACGTCACAGCACAGGCAATCCGGCGCTTCCTGGATATCCAAACCAATGGCTTGCGCCCCCTGTGCTTTCAAGCCCTCCAGGCAGGCCCTGCCTATCCCTGAGGCCGCGCCAGTTACCAGGGCGATCTTGCCTTGCAGGTTTAAAGGTTTGGGACTCTTGGCAAGTTTGGCCTGCTCCAATTCCCAATACTCGACCTCAAACAGATCTTTTTGGCTTAAAACCTTCCAGCCGCCCATGCGCTGCGCTGTTTGAATGGCGGGTATGGTATGGTCAATGATATCACTCACAATTCCGGCTTCATTCAAGGAGCGGCCGAAAGCCACCACCCCCTGACCCGGCCACACCGCCCAGCGCGGACTCAGATCCAGGCACTTCAATTTTCCGTCGGTATTGCTTTCGAAATATTTCTGGTAAGCTTTTGCGTAAGCCTCTACATCAGCGGCCATGTCCTTGTTCAGGACAACCGGCTTGGGTTTGGTACGAATGACATGGTCAGGGGTCAAGGTACCGCGGGTGGCCAAGCCTTTGATGCCGGCGATCCGGCTGAAGCCGACACTATGGGTGTCGTCTTTCAATAAGGCCACCACCGCCCCGCCCTGCACGCGGCTGACCGCCTGCCGCAGATGGGCCAGCCCTAGCAGATCCGCTTTGGGTGATTTCACGGATGCTATTTTGATTCTTTGTTTCTGGATATACCGCTCAGCCCTGGTCACCAGCTTGATATGGTTTTCATAACTTTCCCTGGCGCTGTCGGCAAAGGTAAAAAGACCGTGATTTAACAGGACAATGCCTTTGTATTTGGACCAGTCCAAACCGCGGGTCATTTCGTATACTTTTCTGGCCAGGACGAACCCCGGCATCACGTAGGGAACGACAAGCACCGACTTGCCGTATATATCCCGGATATGTCTTGGGCCGTCGGGCGTATTGGAGATGGTGACAACCGCATCCGTATGGGAATGGTCCACGAACCGGTAAGGAATAAGCGCATGCAGGATGGCTTCCACAGAAGGGTTGGGCGCATTGGGGTCAAGCATGGCGGCCCGCTGCTGGCGCACCATGTCCGTATCGCTCAATTGTTTCATGGCGGCCATGCACATCAGGACATCCATTTTCACCGCCGCGAAACCGGCCGCTTCGATGGTGGCGAGGTCCCAGCCGCTGGCCTTGATATAAAGGACTTCCTGCTCCTGGCCGAAAAAGTCGTTGACCTTGACCTTGACAGAAGAGTTCCCTCCGCCATGCATGACCAGGCTTGTTTCACGGCCCAGCAAACGCGAAGTGTAAACCCGCAAGGCCAAAGGGTTCTGAGCTGTTTTCCGGGCATCCTTGTCATTCCAAAGGCTTTTCATAGGCTTAGATCCAAGGCATTATTGACCCAAAACAATTCACAGGACCCGCCGCCGAAATCGGTGCGGGACAACGAGGTGTGCCAGCTCCAGTCTTTTTTCTTGCTCTCGACATCCACCAAATACCCTTCCAAATCCACGACATCATATCTCTTAAAATGAGCCACCGCATCCAGCACATCCTTGTCGGCGGCTATAATGTGATTGTTGGCGCTGTGGGAAATGATCTCATCCAGCGGGATGGGTGCCGAACCCTGCCATGAGTAATTGTACCACCGGCCTCCCTGGGAAATGTCCAGCCGGTTAATGACAGAGGCATCGCTCATCGGCCCCCAGCCTAAAGCCAGATCATAATAAGCGATCCTGTCTTCAACTTCAACCTCACCCCAATAATGGTGCTTGGAAAGGATGACGGCTTTAATATGGTAATGGGCCCTGGGTGTTACCGTAAAATCTTTATATGTCCAGGAAGACGGCAAATTATCCGAATTTTGAGAAGGATCTCCAGGCGCCAATTGGCCCTGCCAATGCGCCTTGGGGTGATGAAAAAACACCCAGCAGGCGGCTGCCGCGGCCAGGATGATGATGATTTTTTTCATCGGCTTTTGATCCAATCCTCCGCTGCCTTGGGCACACCGGTTTTCTTCTTTAACACAATATACATCCTGCTGTTATCCGCCAATTGTTCGCGAAGCTTCCTGACCTCGGCAAACCCCTGGGGGGAAATAAGGTCGCGTTTGAGATGGTACCTGCTTTCCACCGTGACGGTGCCTTCCCCCTTGGTGTACCTGACGGAGGCATGGATGAAATTCGTCGATACATTGAAATCCGGCGGGATATAGCTGATCTTAAGGCTGTCGGGGACATGATAGGTATTGCGATTGACGATCAGGGAATTGGTGGGAAGAAAAATGGGATAACGGCGGCTGTCCTCATGAAAATCAGGGAGACTGCCCTGGTCCTGCTCCCTTATAAGCACCATATCGTTCACCACCTGATAAACATGGTCGGCCGTATATTTAAAATCGAATTGCAGCGGACCGTAGCGGCTTTCCAAACCCTCGACCTTGTGATCGGTGATCTTGCCGCCCTGCGCGAAGGTGGCTTGCAGCTTATCGAAAAACTTTTGTTTACTGCTGTCGTCTTTCGGGTCCCAGCTGCTCCTAAAATCCTCCGAAGCCTCCACCGGCATGGTGACATGGACTTTAAAAGCAGCTGAACCGTCATCGCTTAAAAAAATGTCACTGTCTGAAACAAGGGCATGAAAAGAGGCCTTCGCCACAGGGATATTCTGAAAACTATATCCCTGGGGCGCAATGACCATCACGTAGCCATTGTCGTAACTGGAAGGCAGCTGGCCCAGATCAAACCCCTTGGCCAGAGGCTCGACAAAATACTTTTTCCCGTCAACCTTGACCTGAAGCACAAGGCGGTCAAAAGCCGAAGGGTTGGGCAATTGATGCTGCGGATCACCGTTGAACTCGCCGCTGAACAAACAGATGTTGGTCTCAATACCCGCTTTTTGGAGCATCTGCCTGGCCAAAAGCCCCAAGTCCTTGGTATCGCCATAGCCCGCGTTGAAGATATCCTTGGTATGGTGCAAGCCGGTCGTATGATCGCCCATGCTCATGGAGACATAACGGAAATTATCTTGAATAAACTCCAGGATGGCGCGGACCTTGTCCCTGGGCGCGGTCTTGCCGGCGGTCAGCTCCGCGACCTTGGCGGAAATGTCTGGGTCTTCATCCGTGTTTTTGTTGATGGCATCGCGCCACCAGTCCGCCACCTGCTTCCAGTCCTTCAAGGAGGACAACGACAGCACCCCCACGGTATGGTCCGGCGGGGGCATGAAATCATCGCTTTCACTGTAAGAGGTGTTTTCAAAGATAAAAGAATATTTAACGCCTCCCTTACCCTTCTCGATCAAAGGCTTTGTGTCATTATTGTAGGCGGAAAAATGAATAGGCTTGTCCTTGGGAAAGACATAGGTATAGCGGGCAAACTTTGTCGGTATGGCCGGATAAACCACCGGATCCCAGAACTGACCCGGCATCTTCTCCTTAAAGACCTTGGTCTTGATCCTGATATCGATCACCGTCCCTATGGTGATCTCAGGAAAACGGATCACCTTAAACCTCATATCGGCATATAAGGGCGATTGGTCATACGCCGGCAAATCTTTGATGTCTGTCGCTTCAAGACGCCTTCCGTCGGGGGTCTCAAAAAAAGCCTTGATATCGGTTATTTCTTCACGGGACTTGTTATAATACACAGGCCACTGCCCCAACTTTTTAGCCGCCTCCTTCTGGATTTTCACCCGGGCATGATAATCCTGGTCAAAAGACCAATCGTCATGGATCACCGTATCCGTTTCAGCCAAAAGGCCGATATAAGGTTCATTGGCCTGCTGTTCTTCCCAGGCACGGGGATCGGCCTGCCTGCTTTCGAGCTGGCTTAAATCCCGGGTAATGGTCCGGGAACGGTCCTGGGACGGTGTCTGGGCCCAACCCGCCGTTAACAAAAACGGCAGGAACAAAAGGAACATATATTTCTTCATGAATTGCAGGACCCGCTCATCGATCAGGATGTGCTTTTGATTTAGGGGTTGTTTAAGCACAATGCCCTCGAGGCTGGTGCAGCGGCTCAAGGCCACGTACATCTGCCCGTGGGAAAAGGTACCCCAGCCCACGTCGATGACCACGCGGTCAAAGGTCTGGCCCTGTGACTTGTGGATGGTCACGGCCCAGGCCGGCTTCAAAGGATACTGCGTAAAATACCCCACCACCTTGGAGCCAAGAGCATTATTGACTTCGTCGAAATAGTATTGGTAAATTTCCCAAGTGTGTTTCTTGACATCAACCAAACCGCCGCCTTCGAGTTCAACCATGATCAGATCATCTCCGTCCTTATCAGCGGCAATGGAGGTGATCTTCCCCAGAGAACCGTTGACCCAGCGCTTATCGGGATCGTTGCTCAGCATCATCACCTGAACGCCGCCTTTGAGCTCAAGGACCTCGGGCGCGGGCAGCGATTTCTCCCCAAACTCACCGGAAATGGTACCTCTGTAAATTCTTGGAAGGCCGGGCAGGTCTCGCAGGCGCTGGATATTAACTTTATCGGCCAGTGCGTTGGTGGTGGTCAAAACAATATAAAAATCCTCTGGCGCAAACTGGTGTTGAGGCTGAAAACGGCGGTTGAGAGCCTCCCAATGATGACTTTCAACGCTGTCTTCCCGGATCGCATTCAAAAGGGCGATGAAATGCTCGTCCTTTTGCCGGTAAATTTTATTGAGCTGAATGGTGGCAAAGTCAAGCCCGCTAAAGACCCTGGCCGAAAAAAAGAAGGGTGTGGCGTAATGGGTCCGGAAAATATCCGCCTCCCTTAAACCCACCACCGGCGGCAGCTGCAAAAGGTCGCCGAAAAAGATCATCTGGATCCCGCCGAAAGGCCGGTCATAATGCGGTCCATAAAGACGCAGGAAGACATCAATGCAGTCCATGAGGTCGGCGCGGACCATGGAGACCTCATCGATGATGACAGCCTCCAGCTCTGCGTACATCTTGCGCCGGCGTTTGCGCACCGGAATATCCCCCACGGTCTCGGGAGTCACATCAGGTTTAAAGTTAAAAAAGGAATGGATGGTCTGGCCCTTGATATTGACGGCCGCCACCCCTGTCGGCGCCAGGACGGCCACATTCTTGCCAGTCTTTTGGCGGAAGTATTGCAGCAGCGTCGATTTGCCGGTGCCGGCCTTGCCGGTGACAAAGGTGTGACGCCGGGTATTCTCCAGGACCTCGAAGGCCGACGCGAACTCTTCATTAAAGTCTAATTCGGCAAAATTCATAAAAAATTCGTCTACAAAGCCTTACTGATAGTTTCCTGTAATGAACGATGGATCTTTAAATTTTCTTCCCGGTTTATCATCACTTCAATAATAGTCGAAGTCTTAGACTCAAGCGCCTCGGCATATGCTTTTTTAAATTCATCCGCATGCGTGGGCTGGCTGTAATTTAGTTCAAACATGGCTGCCGCCGGCGCCAAGGTATAGGGATGCGGCGTCCCCCAGAACTGTTCAAAACCTTCTTTGAATTCCGCGATGGGCAAAAAGGAGAAGATCGCACCTCCCCCATTGTTCAACACCACGATGATCAAAGGCACCGGCAAATCGCGCAGCATGGCCAGCGAATTCAAGTCATGCAAGGACGCCAGATCACCTATCATCAAGGTCACCGGCCTGTTCAGCCCCCGCGCGTAACCGGAGGCCGAGGCGATGATGCCGTCAATGCCGCTCACCCCGCGGTTGCCGTTGACAAAGACCGTTTTGCCCTTGAAATCCGCATAATTGCCCATGTCCCGGACAGGCATGCTGTTGCTCAAAAACAATCCCTGCCCTTCCGGGATCAATTGCGAAACCAAACGCGCAACTCCAGGCTCATTGAGACGCACATCCTCGGCCAAGAACCGCTCAATGGACCGGTCAGCCGCTCGATCGGCTTTGGATAAAGACTTAAGGGCCGGCGAAGGTTTACGGGGTTTTATAAGACCGATAACGGTGTGGATAAAATTAGTGGCCGTGGATTCGATCCTCAAGGTGACCTGATGATTGGGATCATTGCGCAACGGGTGATTGATGACGGTGATATATTCTGCCGGACGCTGTTTCTGAATGAAATCATAATAACGCACCGAGGTCATGCGTCCGCCCAGATGAAGCACGACGTCAAAAGGCAGCTTTGCAGCCAGCTTGGGTGAAGCCAATAAATGATCGAAATAATTAATCAAATGCGCATGTTTCTGTCCCAGGCGCAGCCCGGAAGCGACATCGGCAAAAACAGGCCATCCCAACTTTTCGGCCAGGGCCAGCACCAGTTCACCTTCATCCTCTCCCCCGATCTTACCGACCACAATGAGGCCGTTTTTAGCAGCCTGAAGGCGCGAGGCGATCTTTTTAGGGGCCGGCAGTCCTATGGATTCAAAACCCGTAGCATAAGCCGTATAAGGCTCCTTGGAAACAAACCATTTGTTCAGGGGCTTAAGATAGCTTTTAAAATCTTCCCGGCCAGGGACCAGGGACAGCGGCTGGCGGAACATCCCATTGATATGCACCGGCGCATGGCGGCGCACGGCCTGATACCAGGCCTGGTCGATGGTGGTCAGCACAAATTCAGGGGCGATTTGGGTGTCCGGGCACGGCATATCCGTGGCCCAGGCGGCATACCTTCCATATAATCCCACCTGGTCCATGGTTTGTACCGCGCCGGTCTGCCTTAATTCCGGCGGCCGGTCGGCGGTGATGATAATAAGGGGCAATTTTTTCTTGGAAGCCTCAATGACAGCCGGAAAGAAATTGGCCCCGGCGGTGCCGGAGGTGCAGATCAACACGGCGGGTTTCTTGGTGGCCGCGCTGTAGCCCATGGCATGGAAAGCCAGGCCGCGTTCGTCAAAATGCACCAGGCCTTTTAGTTTCTTTTGGGCCAGGGCAATGACCAGCGGCGAGCTGCGCGATCCGGGGGCCGCGCAAAAATAATCACAGCCCAGACGCGAAAGCTCTTCAATGATCAGGCTGCCCCAGCAATGGTTGATATTGGCAAAGGTCATCGGATGATCTTTATAAAATTGCTGATCTTATTCTCGATCTCGTTCCATTCGGCGGAAGGCTGAGAGCCCTGGACGATGCCGGCCCCGGCAAAAACAGACAATCGCCCGCCGCTCAAGTGGCCCGAACGGATGCCCACCACAAATTCCGCCCAATCCAATCCGACATAGCCGATGGGGGCTCCATACCAGCCGCGTGAAAATCCCTCGAGCTTACGGATCAGGGCCAATGCCGCCGGTCTTGGGGTGCCGCCTAAGGCAGGAGTCGGGTGTAAGCATTCTAAAATATCTTCATCCCTGACGCCACTTTTTAATTGCCCCTGGAACCTGGTGATCAAATGATGGCCGTTGGCCAGGGTCAGGATACCGGGTTCTTTATCCTGTTTAAAAGTGATACAAAGCTTATCAAACACAGCTTGAATGGCGTCAACCACCAGGGCATGCTCATGTTGGTTTTTTGCAGAACGCTGCAAGGCGGCGGGTTTTGAAAATCTGGGCATGGTGCCGGCCAGGGCCTCGGATTCAATCGCACGGCTGCGGCGGCGGTACAGGCGCTCGGGGGAAGCGCCCAAAAAGACCGCTTTCTTGAATTGAAAGGCAAAATGGTAACTGTTGGGCGTAACAGCTTTTAATGCCTTAAGCATGGTCCAGGGATCCAGGGTCTGCTTAAAATCAAAGATCGTTTTGCGGGCCAAGACCACCTTACGGACCGACTTATCGGTCAGGACCCGGTCAATGCCCTTCTCCCAGAACATTTGGTTGGGCTTATCCACCCGTCGACTAATGGAGAAAACATTACGGCCCTTATCCGCCCGGCTGAACGTGACGGCGGCCAGCTGTTTTAAAAGCGTCTTTGTGTTTTCGCGGCCTATCAAATTACAGCAAAAGATCATCCGGCCTTCCTGCGCCGCCAGCTCAAACCGCGGCAGGACAAAACGGTAGGCGCCAAACTCCTGCCAGTCCTTGTCTTGATGGCGCTCATCAAAGCAAAAACCGCCGTACCACTGCAAATACGGATACTGCGGCGACAACAACGCACGCAGTTTATTGAATATCCTTGCGTAGGAAATTATTTTTCTGCCCGTCACAACGGCTGCCTGGCCGATGCCGGCAATGCTGACGGTATCGCTTTGATTAGCCCCGTAAATCTTGATCTCATCCTTTTGGGCCGAAAGCCACGCCATCATGTCCAGCGGATGGACCTTGATTTCCAGGCGCGTGACGGTCTTCGCGGGCCGGTAGGCGGTAATGAACGCCGCCATCCGCCTTCTGGCTTCTTCGATATCAACGGGATTATTTTCGACCGACATATATGGTGGCCACCCCTCCCATCAGTGGGTAGGATTCAATGCCCACAAATCCCATCTGCTTGAGGATCTTGCAAAAGCGATCGCCGTAGGGAAAGGTCTGGATGGTCTGGTTTAAATAGGTGTACGCCTTGAAATTTCCTGAAAATAAAAATCCTACCAGGGGAACAATGGTCTGTAAATAAAGCCAGTGCCCGGCTTTCAGAATGGGATTCTCCGGTTTCGAAAATTCCAGGATCAGGACCCGGCCGCCTTTTTTGGTGACCCGGTACATTTCCAAGAGCCCCAGGCGCAAATCCGGAATATTGCGGACGCCAAAGGCAATGGTCACACAGTCAAAGGTCCCGTCAAAAAAAGGCAGGGCCTGGGCATCCCCTTCCTGGAGTGTCAGACAGCTGCTCAATCCCTGGCTCAGGATTTTCTCACGGCCGATGTCAAGCATCCGGGACGCGGGATCGACACCGTAGCCTTTATGGATATTGGGATTGTTCTTGGCCAGGGTGATCAGGACATCCGCGGTGCCTGTGGCCAGGTCTAAAATGGTTTGTTTTTTTTGCTCAGGAAGAAGCTTTTTTAAGGCCAGACGCCACCGCAAATCCTGCCCCAAGGACAAGAGACGGTTTAAAAAATCATACCGTCCGGCAATGGCATTAAACATCTTCCAGGAGTCGGATTTAGGCAGGACAAGCTTTTCCATAATGAGGGTTATTATCCCTCACCCGGTGGATTTGTCAACCCTAACCCAAGGTCTTGCTTCTAGCGGGAGTCCAAAAAAGCCTTCAGGTTGGATAGGGGCCGGATATCAAGGATCACCGGCACCATGCCGGAGGCCTGGCGCAGTTCTTGCAGCCGGGCAGGATCTAAATTAAATTTAATGCTTTCGCCGCTGTTGTTGGTCTGCAGGTCCATCCCTCCCGGCCTCAAATCAATACCGCCTGTCGTCCTAGGGTTGGCATTCGCGGTCATTGCGGGAGAAACCTTGCTCATAGCCCCTTGAGATAATCTTTTATACTCATAGCTCATCCCTTTAAAATTTCTGATGATGCCCAAAGCCTTGGAATGGCCTGAGAGACTCGATCGTTCAGCCACAGCCTTGTATGTGTCATCCTTGTTGACTAAGGCAAAATCGTACACCTCCAAGAGGTCCTTGTCCATTTGGACATGCAGGTAGACCGGCCATTGGCTGTCCAGGTGATTACCGTGGACAAGGGCATTCTTGATCAGTTCAGCCAGGAGAAATCCCCAAGTGAATGTCTGGTCCCCATAGATGAATCTTTTCGTAGTGTTACCATCCCACCACTCCAGTGATGATAATTCAGACGCCAGGACATGCGCATCCAAAGGGGCCTGAAACTTTAATTTGATAATTTCACCCGACGTTAACAACTTGCCGGCTTCCACCGTCTTTAAACTGAATCCATACGGATTCGGCTCGAAGAGACTGCCGAAACTGACTTCCTGCAGCTGCTTATCGGGGTATTGTTTTTTGATTTCGTCCTCCAGGGCTGCGATCTTCTCGGTTGGATCGGTTTGAAGGTCTCTCTGACGCCTCAGGCGGAGTTCGGCAGAACCCGGCTCCTTAGCGATCTCCTGGGGATCCAAGCCGGCCGCCTTCAAGGCGCCTGCATACCCTCCCTGATCTTTATATACCTGCAGCGCCTTATTCCATACAGAGACCGGTGTGCGCGGCAGGCCAAGCACGGACTGCACTACCGCCGTTCCCTCGGGGCTTTTGTCATTTTGGATAACGCCTCCCCGCAAATAAAAACCTCGATCATGGAGCCTTTTCAGCACCTCCGGGATAAGCCTGATCTCCCGCTTTGACCATGACGGGTACCGGGGATGGTCGATCGGCTTCCTGGACCACGCCTCCCATTGGCCCTTTTGGATCTCCCATTCCCGCCTTTCTTCCGGCGTCAGGGTGCTATCGTCGAAAGGCTCCACAACCATCGCCGCATTTGCTTTACCGTTCCCATTAATTTTTGAAGGCTTATAAAGAATGGCCGCGCTTTCTTTCGGCCCATTTTCAAAATAAAGATAGTGGATCAGGACATGTTGTTGCGCAGCCAGGCCTACGGCTTCCTGCCTGCTTAATTCCCTGATATCCTGGGGATTGGAGCTGAAGAAATCATCATAATGGGAGAGGTCCATACGCTGATTGAAACCGTAACCTGTGATCGTTCTCCCTAATCTCAATTCCACCCGATGTTCCATAACCGCCCTGAAATGCCCCTGACGGATGGCTGCCAGGATGGCTGACTTTCTTTTATCTCTGATGCTTATCTCTCCATTTCTAAGGGAAATATCCTTCCTGACGCCCAGCCAAAAAGAAGCATCCGGGGAGCTGTCCTTCAAGGTGAGCATCTCCCCGTTCCTTTGCCACACCACCCAGCTTTCACCATCGCGCCCGACCATCACATAGCCGCCGTCCCTGGCCAATTGTCCCAAATGACGGACGATCCTGTCCCGCCTGACGGAGTCCCCATCCTCCCTCATGACCATGTCCAGGTTAAGCACCAGGTCTGCCTGCGCCTGTTGTGGCATGGGGAGGTCCAGATCCAGATTGCGGCGTTCCAAGGCCCCGGGATGCCTGTCCATGAATTGCCGCACCATTGGATCGGTCAGGTCGACCTCCATCGCCTGCTTATTCTTGAATGTTTGTTCCAAGAGCGCATTGGCGGTCAAGTCATCGGTGGTGGAGTAGATCCTTTCGCCATGAGAGGTGAACACCGCCCAATTATCATTTTGCCGCGCATAGAAAACCTTGGCTGCCACATCTGAAGAGATAACCTTGATGCCTTGGGCCATTTGAGCCACTAACAGGCTTGTCTTCCCGTCAGCCGCGGCCGTATCCAGGACAGTGCCTCCTGCCGGAGGCAGATATTTTTGAATGACCGGGCGGTAATCTTTAAACAACTGCGTGGTGGCTTGATACCTGTACCCGCCGAAATAGGAATCCTGAACAACATTAAAAATATTTTTAACAGTATCCTCCTGGATCCCTTGCGCCGACATGGCATGATCAATGCGCGGCCGATCCGTGCTCCTTTTCAGGCTCTCCAGGTATTTTATCAACCGGTTCTTGATCTGCATGTTCTTCCAATCTTCCGGAAAAAGCAAAGCATGCTCATTTAGCTTGCGGATATAGGAGTCTATCAGCTCGTTGCGCGTCAAATCAGGGCGGTGTTGAACCAATTCCGCATCCACGACCCACCATTGATCCCGTCTTACTCTTTGAGTAAAGCCATACATGAATTGCTGGGGCTTGGGGTCATCCATAAAGTACATCTTGTCGATAAGATCCCTCCACATCGCCTTGAAATCACGCCACTGCTTAGGGTTCAAATCCGCCATGTGGTCCAAAGAATCCCCCTGCACCTGTTCTACAGCAAGGAAATAATACCCATTGGCGGTAAACCCTTCTCCAAGGATCTTAAGCCCCCGGGAGGAGTTTGCCATTGTTTCAAAACCTCCTCTGACTCCAGGCGGAAGCGCATGGGGGTTATAGTAAATACGAAAGGCAACATGATTGAAGGTATTAAAAATATAATTGCTGCCCCCGACGCCGATGAGCTCAGCGGCCTTGTTGTCGATCAACAGACTGCGGTGGCGGGGATCAAAATACATGCGCCTGCCGAAATCGCTTTCTAAAAGGGCGACCTGGGCCGCATCCTTTCGAAAACGCAACGTAAAGGCATCTTCATTATGCCCCTTGCTCAAATAAGCCCATAACGCCCGGACCCCATGCTCCCCGTCGTAGATAAAATCCCGATAGCTTAAACCCATGTACTTCATATTCAGGGTCCCGATCAGGGTACCGGCCAGCACATCAGCCATCCCGATGCTGTGGTCTTGGGAGGGACCGTCAACCACGCGGCGGCCCAGCCTCCCATTTTCATATACATCAGTACCTCTGACTTCGTACTCTTGCTGCAATTCCTGAGCAGACTTTTCCTCGGTAATGTCGCCCTCGGCCTGGATACCGGAGGGCAAAACACTTCCCACCACTGCATAAAGCAATTTCCCAAATTTAGGCGCAAAGACACTCACCCTGGTGATTTTGTTCTTATTGAGAACAAAGGTCATGTAAAAAGTCTCACGCGGACCAAAACGAATGACGATCTCAGGAGACCCGTTGACGTGGCCGTTAAACGGCTTTTGAGTGACATGCAAGAGGGCCCATGCAGTCCTTTGTTTATCGAGAACGACGCCATTGAGCTTTTCTATGAGGGCAGCGGCGAGGCGATCGGGATCCTGGGCAATGCCGCTTGAAATAGGGGTCAAGGGCCGGCCGTCAGGAGTAACGACATTATCCATCAAATCCCCTATCCCACCGGCTAATTCCTCTTCCGGTTGGGATGCTGGAAGACTTTGGAAGGAGGCCCTGACGATCATGGCCTGATCGGCCAAGGCATCTTTGGCCGGCAGGCGGTCAACGGTCTTGATCACTGACCCCACCCCGATAAAGGTTTCCCCGCCGGAGAAATACTTCCTGGGGACGGTTTCCTGCGTCAGAGGGTCAGTCTCTTCTTTGACATAATTGTAAACGCCTTTTTTAAAGGCACGCAGGTAACGTTGGTATATGCTTTCCACGTCGATGCCCGAACCATAACCCACCCCGCCGACCTTATTCTTGTCCGCGTAAACAGCCTCCAAAATGCTGTTTTTGATCTTCTTTTTATACCAGGTGGCCAGGATAAGGCTGTTGTAAACCTGGCGCAACGCAGCAAAATTCTTGTCGTCATTGACCTCCCTGGTCAGCTCGGGGATAACGATGGCGCGCAGGACCTGGGCCCCGATGGACGACGTGGAAGCGGCATTGGAAACATGATGGGACAAGGCCAGATAATCCTGCTCCAGCATCACCTTCAATTTGGCCTCCACCACATAGGCTGTGCCTGCTTTTGTATTCTCGTACACCACCGCCGTTTCAGGCATGATCCAGACCTTATTGAAGGTATTGACCGGGATATCGGTGGTATGGAACTTTTGAGCCGCCACCTCGTAAACTCTTTTCCAAAATTTCCTGCCTGTTTCCCCTTCCGGGTAGATCAGGCTGGCGGTGATCTGTTTAAGCAAATAATCCTCCGCCAGCAGGTCACGGCCCATCGCCGTCCGGCCGAAAGATTCAGGGACGATACGGTTTTTTTCGTAAGGCGACAGGTTGACCCAAAGATCCTTTTCCGGCACCGTCAGGCCGGCCAAAAAATATTTGATGAGCTTCGAGGCCTCGGGCTTCCATTGAGCGGCAGAGCCGTCCCCTTTGTCCATAATGAAATCAAAGCGAAAGGCATCATCAGGATAGACCTTGATGCCTTTAAGAACAGGCGGATTGTAGGCAGGGCTTAACGAAACCATCGCCCCAGGGCGGGGCAATACAAGATCTTGCGCCCGGGCCGGCAAAGGACCGGCGGTATTGAGCACAAAAACAACCACAACGAAAGCGCGGATCAATGGGGAGATCTTCATGCTTAAAGTATGTCTTATATTTATACTAAAGGCAAATTCTTGAAAGATCACTTGAGACGGGAAAGATATTCTTCCAAATACCGGCGGGTGCCCTGCAGGAGTCCGCCCACATAGCCGGGCTTAAGGCGGGCATCATAATCATCCAAAAATTCCCTGGCCACCAAAACCGCATGGTCAAAACCCACGGCTTTGAAAGCTGGATAATCATTACCGCCGTTGGCCCCGTCATCACCGATATAAACGATGTTCAAGCCCTGCCGGCGCTGTGCATCCCCGGCAAAATCAAGGGCATGCTTTCTGTAAGCCTGGATGGGTTGCGGTTTCCCATAGGAGTCGATGCAGACCAATTCCGCGCCGCCGTTGGCCGCAATCAGGACCCGGGAATAAACATCTTTAGACAAAGAATCAATTAAACGTTTGAAGGTGCGATCCGCATCATTGCCTGAAATGAGCAGAAAGATGCCTCCAGCCCGCAAATATGCGCACAAGGCTTCCTTCACCGGGCTTTCGGCCAGGGTCGGCAACGAGCCCACCTTGGGCCCGTCGTAAATCGTACCGTCGCCGTCGGCAGCGATCACCGTTTTGCTCTCAACGCTGTTAATGACAGCGCCGGGCCGGTACTGCATTTCTTGAAGAACCTCCTCAAATGCTCCCTGCAAAAAATAAATGGGCAGGGACTTGTCCACCCCCTCCATATTGAATTCAATGGAAGATGTCCCTGCCAATTTTAAATGAATACCCAGTTCTCGGCATGGGAGAGTCATTTGAGAAACGGCCTTTTCCCGCTCCGGTCCCCAGATGCCCTTGGCCACCATTTGGGCCGCCCCTTCAACGGTCCGTCCGCGGATCTCAATACGGATGGGGTTGTTGATCGCCTCAACAGCCCCCTTGCCGTAAACAAGCATCTTTTCATCGGAAAAAACAGATGGGCTGGCCTGGAAAAGGCGGATGGCCATCTGCGCTTCACCTTTAAATTTGGACGGATCGGCACTTTGAAGAAAATCGCGGATGGCCTGAGCGCTTAAATGAATGATCGCCTGCAGCTTTTTGTTGTCGATGATGGTCAACATTACGTATGGTCTTTGACCTTGGCCCCGCTGATATAGGTGACAATGTCGATAAAGTCCTTCATCTTCTTGGCGTCTTTTTTGCCCGCCGCCTCCTCCACGCTGCTGTTGACGTCAACGGCGTAGGGTTTTAAGGCATTGACCGGTTCGATCACATTTTGGGCATTCAATCCGCCGGACAAGATGATCGGCACCTCATGGGCAGCCTTGACCTCATTTAAAACACTCCAATCGAATGTTTTGCCGGTGCCGCCGTAATTATCCTTCTCCAAGGTATCGAACAAAAAGGCATCCACTCCCTTGAAGTCATTGACAATCTTGGGATCGAACCCTTCGCCCACGCGAAAAACTTTGATCACTTTAACATTATAGGTCTTGATACGACGGCAAAATTGAGCATCTTCATCACCGTGCAGCTGTACGGCCCGCAGGCCGCAATGGTTGACAATGTCGCGAATTGCGCCGGATTTATGGTTGACGAAGACACCGACGGGCGTGATAAACGGGGGCAAGGCGTCGATGATCTTTTTGGCCTTGAACGGCGACACGAACCGCGGCGATTTCTTATAGAAGATAAATCCCAGGGCCCAGGCACCGGCACGGGCCGCCCGCTGGGCATCCAATTCATTGGTGATCCCGCATACCTTAACGCGTACCATACATCACTTCCTTTACCTTAGCGCCGATATCCGGCGAACGCATGAATGTTTCGCCGATCAATACGGCATTGGCCCCTGCCTGCTCAACCCGAAGAACATCATCATGGGTCTTAAGACCGCTCTCAGCGACGATGACCACATCTTTGGGGATCAAGGGTATCAATTTCAAACAATTGTTTAAATCCACCTGCAGGGTTTGGAGATTGCGGTTATTGACCCCGATGATCTCGGCCCCGCAGGCCAGGGCCCGTTCCACCTCGATTTCATCGTGGACCTCGACCAGGCAGTCCAATCCCAACTGATGGGTAAGCCGGATCAGATCCGTCAACTTCTTATTAGGCAGCATGGCCACAATAAGCAACACCGCCGATGCGCCGTTAAAAAGGCCTTCATAAATTTGATACTCATGTACAATAAAATCCTTCATCAGTACCGGTACCGTCGCCTGCCGGCTCACCTGCGCCAGATAGGCGAATTTTCCCAGAAAATATTTGTCTTCCGTCAGGACGGAAATGGCGGCAGCCTTGTTGTCGATATAGATTTGAGCGATCGCTTCGGCATTAAAGTCTTCACGGATCAAGCCGGCCGAGGGAGACGCTTTTTTGATTTCAGCAATAAGATTGACCCCCCCGGGCTTTGAAACGGCCTTTTTGAAAACCTGATACCGCCTGCCTTCCGGCGATTTCATATTCTTGACCAGGTTCTCGTAATAGTCCTTCCGGGCTGTCAGCGACTCCAGCTTATGCCGGGCCATTTTATTTAAAAAATCATCGTACACGGCTGGTAAACTCCTCCAATTCCTCGAGCTTCTGCAGGGCACGGCCCGAATCAATGGCGTGGGCAGCCATATTGATCCCCGCTGTCAGATTTTCCACAACCTGGACCGTATAGAGCGCATAGGCGGCGTTTAACAATACAATATCACGCCGGGGCCCTTGCCCGCCTTCCAGTATTTTAAGCACGATCGCCGCGTTGTCATCGGCATCTCCGCCTGCCAGATCCTCGATGCGGGCGCGCGGCAGGCCCAACTCAGTGGGATCAATGTCATAACTGATGATTTCCCGGCCCGTAAATTCACTGACAAAGGTGACGTCAGTCGTGGTGATCTCATCCAGGCCGTCGTTGCCATGCACCACCAGGGCCCGCTTGAGGCCCAAATTCTTGAGGACCTGCGCCATGGGATCGACCAGGTCACGGTTGTAGACCCCCATGACCTGGTGCGTGGCCATGGCGGGATTGGTCAACGGCCCCAAAATATTAAAAATGGTCCTCACCCCCAGGGCCTGGCGCGCGGGCGCCACATTTTTCATGGCCGGATGAAGGCGCTGGGCGAATAAAAAAGCCAGCCCGATGATGTCCAGGGCTTCGCCCAGATATTTCTCCTCTATATCGACCTTGACGCCCAGTTTCTCCAGCACATCGGCACTGCCGCAGCGGCTGGAAACCCGGCGGTTGCCGTGTTTGGCCACCGCCACCCCGCAGGCAGCGGTCACGATGGCTGTCACTGTCGAGATGTTGAAGGTGCCCCTTTGATCGCCTCCTGTACCCACCACGTCCAGGACCACCGCATGCCGGGTATGAACCGGCAGCACGAATTTGCGCATGATGAGGGCGCACGCGGTGATCTCCTCGACCGTCGGTCCTTTTTTGTTCAAAGCCTCCAGGAATCTCTTGATGCCTTCGAGAGAAATCTGGCCGGCCATGATCAATTCCATCAGGACAGTGATCTCATCATGGGATAGGTTGCGGCCTCTCTCGATTTGGACGATATAGTCGTGCATTACAAGTGAAGAAAATTCCTGAGGATGTTCATCCCCTCTTTGGTCAGGATCGATTCCGGATGAAATTGTACGCCATAGATGGGATAGATTTTATGCTGCACCCCCATGATCTCCTTGTCGTCAGTGGTTCTGGCGGTCACCGCCAGGCAGGCCGGCACGTGTTTAGGGTCGATGACCAGGGAATGGTAACGGGTGGCTTCAAAGGGATTGGGCAGGCCCTTAAACAAACCCCGGCCGTTGTGCTTGATCATGGAGGTCTTACCGTGCATCAGGCGCCCGGCATTGATGACCTTGCCGCCGAACGCATAACCGATCCCCTGATGCCCCAGACAGACACCCAGCACAGGGATTCTGGGCCCCAGCTCTTTGATGATATCAATGGAAATACCGGCGTCTTCAGGCCGGCCGGGGCCGGGAGAAATGACTATTTTGGCCGGCTTCATTTTGCGGATTTTCGCAATGGTCAGGGCGTCGTTGCGGAAAACCTCGACCTTGGCCTTAAGCTCGCCGAAATACTGCACCAGGTTATAGGTGAACGAATCGTAATTATCGATCATTAAAATCATAAAATCTTATTCCTTCTCGCGGTACACCTTGGCGCCCAGATTGAGTAATTTTCCGTCAAGGTCTTCATAGCCACGGTCCAGGTGGTAAATACGATGAACCTCCGTCTTGCCTTGCGCCACCAAACCGGCGATAACCAGGGCCGCCGAGGCGCGCAGGTCCGAGGCCATGACCGGGGCTCCGTACAGTTGTTTGACCCCTTCGACAATGGCCACCCCCGCATCACGGCGGATGGCCGCCCCCATACGGTTAAGCTCGGCAATGTGCATGAACCGGTCAGGAAAAACGCGGTCCGTGATGATGCTCACACCCGGTGTAATGGCCATCAAGGCCATATACTGGGCCTGCAAATCCGTCGGAAATCCCGGATGCGGATGCGTGACGATATTGGCGGGACGCAGGGTTCTTTTGCATCGGAGGCGGATATCATTACCGTCCCTTTGCACATCCGCGCCGATCATCTGCAATTTATCGATCAGAGACAGCAGGTGGCTGTAATGCGCGTCTTTGACCAGGATGTCGCTCTTGGCGGCTGCGGCCATGAGCAAAAAGGTGCCGGCCTCGATGCGGTCAGAGCCCATTTTATAGCTGATGCCGTTTAATTTACGCACCCCGTTGATGCGGATGCGCGGCGTGCCCTGGCCCTCGATCTTAGCGCCCATGCCGCTTAAAAAATTCCCCAGTTCTTCGATCTCCGGCTCGCAGGCCGCGGATTCGATAATGGTCTCGCCGTGCGCCAGGCTCGCGGCCATCATCACGTTGGCCGTGGCCAGCACCGATGAGCCAAAGGTGCCGCCCAAATACATCTGCGCGCCGCGCAGCTTGGGGGCATGCGCGATGACATAACCGGCTTCAAAATCGGACTTGACCCCCAGGGCGCTGATGCCCTTCATGTGCAGATCAATGGGACGCACGCCGATGACGCATCCGCCCGGCATGGAAACCCTGGCCTTGCCCAGTTTGGCCAGCAAGGGGCCCAGCACGCAAAAAGAACCGCGCATGGTGGAAACCAATTTGTAATCGGCCACATGGTTGTTGGTGCATCCGGAGACGGTTACCTTGCTGCTGCTGATCTCCACGGTCTTGCCGAGCGAACGCAGCAGCTTGCACATGGTCAGGGTATCCCGCAATTTAGGTACGTTGCGGATCTCGCAGGTGCCGTCCGTCAATAATGTCGCCGCCAGAATCGGCAGGGTCGCGTTCTTGGAGCCGCTCGTTTTGATCTCACCTTTAAGCGGTTTGCCGCCTTCGATGACAAATTTTTCCATGTGTCCTTTCTACAGCGTGGCCTTCAAAATTCTGTCACGCCCTGCCAAATCCTTAAAGATCTCTATGTTGGAAAATGTGCCGAGGTCAAGGGCCAGCTGCCTGACAGCCTGGGCCTGATCGTCGCCGAATTCCATCATAAGACAAGCGCCGTTCCTTAGCAAGTAAGGACTATATTTTATAATAACGCGGATAAATTTCAAACCATCCTTCCCCCCGTCCAGGGCCGCGGCCGGTTCCTGCTGCACGTCCTTGGGCAGGTCTTTTAACAGGGCTGTTGGGATGTACGGCGGGTTGGCAATGACAAGATCGAACAAGCCTTTTTTATTCTCTGCATACCAGGGGTTTTGGGGGATCGCCGCAAAAGAAACCGGATAATCGTCTTTAATAAATTGGATCTGCTTTTCAAGGCCATGGCGTTTGGCATTGGCCCGGGCCACCTCCAACGCCTGGTCTGAAGTGTCAATGGTGACAACCTGGGCATTGGAAATAAACTTAGCCAGGGCAACGGCGATATTGCCCGAACCGCATCCCAAGTCAAGGACGTGGATCACCTCCCGAGAACCGGCAGGAAAGGTTTTATGGAGATGTTTGACGGCATGGTCAACCAATTGCTCGGTTTCCGGCCTGGGAACCAGCACTGAAGGGTTGACCGCCAATTCCAGCCCCATGAAATCAGCTGTACCCAGGATATATTGCAGCGGCTCGCCATTGGCGCGGCGGATTTTATATTGATCGAACTGCTCTTGCTGCTGGGGATTAAGTTGAGGCTTGCCGACAGCCAGGTCGATCCGCCGGCATTGCAGGATATGGGTCAGGAAAATTTCATCTTCGGTCATGTTACTTTGCGCCAAGCTGCTCTTTAAGGTCATTTTCCGCCGCCATCAGGGCATTGGTCAGCTCATCCATGGCGCCGTTTAAGATGCTTTCCAGCTGGTGGCTGGTAAAACCAATGCGGTGGTCCGTGACCCGGCGGTCCGGAAAATTATAGGTGCGGATCTTTTCGCTGCGGTCGCCGGAGCCAACCTGAGATTTGCGCAGCGCCGATTCCTTTTGGAAAGCCTCCTGCTGCATATGATCCAGGATCCTGGCCCGCAAAATACGCATGGCCTTGGTGCGGTTCTTGAGCTGCGAGCGTTCATCCTGGCAGACCACCACGGTCCCGCTGGGCAGATGGGTGATGCGCACGGCGGAATCGGTTGTATTGACGCTTTGCCCGCCGGGGCCGGAAGAACGGTAAACATCAATTTTTAAGTCCTTGGGATTGATCTCCAGATCGATCTCTTCAGGCTCGAACAAAATGGCCACTGAGGCGGCGGACGTGTGGATGCGGCCGGACGCTTCGGTGGTGGGCACCCGCTGCACCCGGTGGATGCCGCTTTCCCATTTCAAGCGTTTGGAACACTCACGGCCGGCCAAGGAAAAGACCACCTCCTTGACACCGCCGGCTTCCGTATCCGTATAGGACATAAGTTCCAGGCTCCAGCCTTTAAGGTCCGCATATTTCGTGTACATCCGGTAAAGGTCCGCGGCAAAAAGACTGGCCTCGAGGCCGCCGGTGCCGGCCCTGATCTCAACGATAATATTGCGGTCAGGTTCGTTCTTGGAGGGGTCGAAATGATCCGTCAACTGCCGGGTGAGCGCCTCCAACTGGGGCTCTAAAACAAGGATCTCGCTTTGGGCAAGCTCCTTGAATTCGGCGTCACCTTTGGATTTGACGATCTCGTGCAATTCCTGGAGTTGACTAAGGGTCTTTTGGTACGAACGGTAAACTTCGAGGATATTACCCAGCTCAGCAAACTCTTTGGCTAATTTGCCGTATTGCCCGGCATCGGATAAGACCTTTTCATCCGTGAGAAGCTTTTCAAGTTCGGCATGGCGCTCTTCAGCCTTGGCCAACTTGGCTTCATCATTTGGTCTTAGCATAACGCTTGTTGAAACGCTCGATGCGGCCGGCCGTGTCCACGAACTTCTTAGCGCCGGTGAAAAACGGATGGCACTGGGAACAGATCTCCACACGGATCAGCTTCTTGGTGGCACGCGTATGGATCACATTCCCGCAGGCGCAGGTGATCGTGGCTTCTTCATATTTAGGATGGATTTCGGCTTTCATTGCTATAGGACTCCTTGTTTAAACTGAATTTTTGAGTCGATAATAATACATCATTTGTTCATATTTTGCAAGAATTCTGAATTGCTCTTATACTTGGAGATCTTGTCGATCAACAGCTCCATGGCTTCGGCCGAGTTGAGGTCATTGAAGGCCTTGCGCAAGAGCCAGGCGCGCTGCAGATCGGAGGCCGGCACCAAAAGCTCCTCATGGCGCGTGTTGGAACGCTTGATGTCGATGGCCGGGTAGATGCGGCGCTGGAACAGGTTGCGGTCTAGCTGCAATTCCATGTTGCCGGTACCTTTAAACTCTTCAAAAATGACCTCATCCATGCGGCTGCCGGTGTCGACCAGCGAGGTGGCGATGATGGTGAGTGAACCGCCTTCTTCGATGTTACGGGCAGCGCCGAAAAAGCGTTTGGGCTTATGCAACGCGTTGGAGTCAACACCGCCGGAAAGGATCTTGCCGGAATGAGGCACCACGGTGTTATAGGCACGGGCCAGGCGGGTGATGCTGTCTAAGAGAATGACCACATCGCGTTTGTGCTCCACCAGGCGCTTGGCCTTCTCAATGACGACTTCGGCGATCTGCACGTGGCGCTCGGCCGGCTCATCGAAGGTGGAGGCAATGACCTCGCCCTTGACCGAACGCTGCATGTCCGTGACCTCCTCAGGCCGCTCGTCGATCAACAGCACGATCAGGATGACTTCCGGGTGGTTGTGCACAATGGCGTTGGCCATTTTCTGCATGAGCACGGTTTTGCCGCTGTAAGGCGGTGCCACGATCAAGGCACGCTGCCCTTTACCGATGGGCGTCAATAAGTTAATGATGCGGGTGGAAACCTCCTGTTGGACGGTTTCCAGGTTCAGGCGCTCCTTGGGATACAAAGGCGTCAGGTTATCAAAAAATATCTTGTCCTTGCATTTCTCGGGGTTCTCGAAATTGACCGCTTCCACCTTCAACAGCGCAAAATACTTCTCCCCTTCTTTCGGCGGGCGGATCTGGCCGGAGACAGTGTCCCCGGTTTTAAGGTCGAACCGGCGGATCTGTGAGGGAGAAATATAGATATCATCCGGGCAAGGCAGGTAATTGTATTTGGCGCTTCTTAAAAAGCCGAAACCCTCGGTCAATATCTCCAGGGTGCCTTCCCCAAACATCAGGCCTT
>JAGWOI010000027.1 GCA_028870995.1 Candidatus Omnitrophota bacterium
TATGCAAACAGTTTATAGATGCCGATTATACGGTCATCCCAGCCACCAGCGGCGCGGTCGGGGTGGAGAAAATGATGCATGACGTGCCGGATGCCGCGGTGGTGCATTTGGGTCTTACCGACATTCCCGGCGACGTGTTTATCTATAAACTCAGCCAAATGTCCAAGACCATGGAGGTTAAATACATCTTATATACATCCAAGAACGGTGAGCATGACGAGCATGTCATGGAACGGCTGCGCGCCAAGACCGGGATATGGACCTTGGTCGAATATGACCAGTTGGAAGATGTGCTGGATACGGTCAACCGCTCCTTGTCTGTTGATAAAAATAAATAAAGCATTCAGGACGTTTTTTCAATACAATATCTGCCATGTCTGCGAAGGCCAAAAAGCGGTGCGGCTGGTGCACCGCCGATCCTGTTTATATCGATTACCATGACAACGAATGGGGCAGGCCCGTTCATGATGACCGTCTGTTGTTCGAATTCCTGGTGCTGGAAGGCGCGCAAGCCGGTTTAAGCTGGCTGACCGTGTTGAAGAAAAGGCAGAATTACCGCCGGGCCTTCGATGGGTTCGATCCGGTCAAGGTGGCCCGCTACGATGAGCGCAAGATCAAGGCGTTGTTAAACGATGAAGGCATTATCCGAAACCGGCTGAAGGTCGCTTCCGCCGTGGCCAATGCGAGGGCTTTTTTGGCGGTGCAGAAGGAGTTCGGGACATTCGACAAATATATCTGGCGGTTCGTAAATGGCGCCCCGCTCAAGAACCGCGTGACCAACCTAAAGACACTGCCTGCCACGAGCCTCCAATCGGAGGCCATGAGCAGGGACCTTAAGAAACGGGGTTTTAACTTTGTAGGTTCCACCATTTGTTACGCCTTTATGCAGGCGGTCGGCATGGTCAACGACCACCTCGTTGATTGCCATTGTTACTAAATGCCGCTACCTTTGGAATTTCAAACCAGGTTAAAGGAGATCCTGCCGCAGGCCTCAGAGGCCTGGTTTGCGGCCAAGGCCCGGCAGTCGTTTCGCATCAATACGCTTAAGCTCTCCATCCAGGAAGCGCTGGACATGCTGGCGCAGCAGGGAGTGGATTTTCAACAGGTGTCCTTTTGCCCTTATGCTGTTTTGGTCGATAAGCCGGCAGCCCAGGGTCTTCTGAGGTCGGACCTCGCGGCCAAGGGCCTTTTATATGCTCAGGGCCTGGAAAGCATCCTGGCGGTCATGGCCCTGGATCCGCGCCCGGGACAGCGTGTGCTGGATCTGTGCGCGGCACCGGGCAGCAAAACGTCCCAGATCGCCATGTTGATGGGTAATGAGGGCACCTTAAGGGCCAATGAGCCTGTCCGGGCCAGGCTGTATAAACTCAAAGCCGTGCTGGAGTTGACCGGTGCCCGGGCAAGGTTATCTTCCCTAGACGGCAGGCGCATAAGGGAACAGGAAGGCTATGACCGCATCCTGGTCGACGCCCCTTGCAGCTGCGAGGGCCGTTTCATTGCCGATGATCCCAAGAGCTTTGCCTACTGGAGCCCGCGCAAGATCAAGGAGATGTCGCATAAGCAAAAAGGTCTTTTACTCAATGCGGGCAGGCTTTTAAAGCCGGGCGGGATCATGGTCTATGCCACCTGTACCTTCGCTCCCGAAGAGAACGAAGAGGTGGTGGATTGGTTTTTGCGCAAGACCCAAGGCGCCTTCCAGCTTTCCGCGGTGTCCATGCCGGGAGTCAAAACCTCTCCGGCTTTGCCGGGCTGGCGGGGGCGATTTTACGATGCCAGCCTCAAGAACGCCGTGCGGATTTTGCCCGATGAGCGGATGGAAGGTTTTTTTATTGCACAATTCACGAATTCTCACTATAAATAATCATATGTATTTAAAGCTTAGCCTCGCTCTTGTCCTTCTTTTGAGCTTGGGGACAATGACCTCAGCCCAGGACAATGCCACCAATAATGTGCCCTCCAAACCTCCGGAGACGATCACGGTCGAGCCTAATGTCGTTCAAATCATCCTTAACGACGAGCACCGCGGAGGGGTGGACTGGGGCGCCATTGTTTCGGATTTCAATACCGATTACCTAAAAAAGAAAAATGATCCTCTCTGGAACGATAAACACTACCGTTTAAGTTTCGGCACGCTTTCAGAGGATGATTATGAGGTCCTGCTGGATGCGCTGGACATGGCCGGCAAGGTGAGCCAGTTTCCCCAGCCCCCCTTAAAGGTGGTGGCCGGCATCCCGGCCAGGATCACTTTCCAGGATATCCGCGTGGATCTTTTACTCTCGCGCCTCAAATCAAACGATCTGTCGCTTAGCGTGCGGCCCAACATCGACATGGCGGCCACCGAACTTTTTAACGGCGAGAGGGTCCCGGCATCGGTGTTGCTGCAGGCGGAAACGAAGGTGGCCGTCGTGAACAATACCACCATCGTCATCGGCGGGTTCATGAAAGAGGAAGAGATCAAGCAGACCCATAAGTTCCCTTTATTGGGCCATATTCCCCTGGTGGGGCTGGTTTTCCGCTCCCACGGCCGCCTGATGCAAAAAACCGAGACCGTCATTTTCTTGACCATGCGCACCAAGGCCGTCGAAACTCCGGAGGGGGATAATCCGCTATGATCGCACGTCTCCTCACCTTGATGGCCTTGATCATGGTCATAAGTGGCTGCGCGGTGCGGACGACGGTTGCGCCGACCATGCCCATGGGGATCCCTTTGGCCGATCTCTGCGAGCGCTACCACGTCAATTGGCAATGGGACCCCATTACCCAGGAAATCATAATGGAATACAGGGGCAATAAATCCAAGGCCCTGGTGGGAAGTTCGACGGTGCTTATCGGCAAACGGCCGATCACCTTGAGCGCGCCGGTGCGCCGCGCCAACAGCACCATCTATGTGCCGGACGATTTCGAGACCAAGGTCCTGGCGCCCTTCGGCCTGCCTATTGCGGGGCTGCCGTCCATAGAAAGTTCCTCGCGGGTGCATACCGTTGTCATTGATGCCGGCCACGGCGGCAAGGACCGGGGCACCATGTCCCCTTATAAGGACATGGACGAGAAGGAGATCGTGCTGGACGTGGCCCGCCGTCTTAAGCCCCTTTTGGAAGATGCGGGAATCAAGGTGATCATGACCAGGGACACCGATGATTTCATATCGCTGCCTGAGCGCACCATCATCGCTGCTAAAAGCGGGGCTGATCTGTTTGTCAGCATCCATGTCAATTCCAACGAGAACCGCAGGGTCAAGGGGCTGCTTGTTTACTACCTGGATAAGGTCAGGCAGAGGGATCTTAGCGAGGACCAGCGCAAGGAAAATGCCTATATTTATTTGAAATCCCTCAAGGCTGAAAATTCTCCTGTCTTGCAATCTATCGTGACGGACATGATGGATACGGTCAAAACGGTTCAAACCAGGCAGCTGGCCCGTGACATTGTCAAAGCGGCCCGCAGCGAGCCCGGGGTTTTTGTGCGCGGCAACGGCATGCGGCTGTGCCATTTTTATGTGGTGCGCAATACCCTGATCCCAGCGGTGCTGATCGAAACCGGATTCTTGTCCAACCGTCAGGACCATAATAAGCTGGTCTCTTCGTTCTACCGTCAAAAGCTCGCCGAAGTCATTGCCAGAGGTATCTTGGATTATGCCAATGAATAATGGCGCAAAATCTGCGGAATTTCCCATCGGCGTTTTTGACTCAGGTTTGGGCGGCCTGACCGTTGTCAAAGAGATCATTCACCATCTGCCCAATGAACGGATCGTCTATTTCGGGGACACGGCCCGCGTGCCTTACGGGACCAAGTCAGCAGAGACCATCATCCGTTATTCACGGGAGATCGTCAGGGTCCTGCTGGAGTATAAGGTGAAAATGGTGGTGGTGGCCTGCAATACGGCTTCGTCCCTGGCCCTGGATGTTATTAAAAAAGAATTCGATCTGCCCATCCTGGGCGTGATCGAGCCGGGTGCCAGGAAGGCCGTTGCCGTGACCCGCAGCAGGAGGGTGGGCGTCATCGCCACGAGCTCGACGGTCAAAAGCGGCAGGTACGCGGCCAAGATCGTGGAATTGGACAAAAAGATCGCGGTCACAAGCACCGCTTGCCCCTTGTTTGTGCCTCTGGTGGAGGAGGGTTGGTTCGACCACGCGGTGACCTACCGGGTGGCTGAAGAATATTTAGGCGGCATGAAAAAAAAGAAAGTCGACACCCTCATCTTGGGATGTACCCACTATCCCCTCCTTAAAGGCGTCCTGCATGAGGTGATGGGGCCCAAGGTGCAACTGGTCGATTCGGCCATGGAAGTGGCGCTGCAGGTCAAGGATGAGCTGGTCCGGCGGCGGCTGTTGCGCACCCGGCTGGAGCCCGGGCGGCATCAATTTATCGTTTCCGATGAACCCAGGCAGTTTGAACACCTCGCCTCGCGGTTTTTAGGCGGCGGCATCAAGAATGTCAGGAGATACATTTATGTTTGAAGTGACTGTCCGTGATTCCATTTCTTCAGCCCATCAATTGCCCGGTTACGACGGGCCCTGCAAAGACATGCACGGCCATACCTGGAAGGTCGAAGTGACGGTGATGGGGGAGAAGCTGGACACGGTGGGGCTGTTGACGGATTTCAAGCTGCTTAAAGCCAGTCTCAAGGAAGTTCTCATGCCGTTAGACCATGTGGTCCTCAATGATCTACCCGCTTTTAAGGATCTCAATCCGTCGACGGAGAATATCGCCCGCCATGTCTATCGCGCCATGAGGGGGAGATGCGCGCCCCTGAAGGTCAAGCAAGTACAGGTCTGGGAATCCGAAAACGCGAGCGTTATTTATTATGAGTAAGAAGGCCGTTATCCTATTGTCCGGAGGGTTAGACTCCTCGACGACGCTTTATTATGCCTTGCGGCAGGGTTATGACTGCCATTGCCTGGTTTTTGATTACGGCCAGAGGCATAAAAAGGAAATCAGGGCGGCCCTGGGCGTGGCCAGGCGGGCGGGGGCCAGAAGTGTATGTGTTAAAATCAGCCTGCCCTGGAAAGGCTCGGCGCTGCTGGATACAAAGATCGCCGTCCCCCGCAACAGGGCCCTGGAAGGCCAAGACATCCCGGTGACCTATGTGCCCGGCCGCAACATCATTTTTTTGAGCTTTGCCGCTTCCTTTGCCGAGGCCATCGGTGCCGGTACCATTTTTATCGGCGCCAACGCCGTGGATTATTCGGGCTATCCGGATTGCCGCCCGGAATTTATGCGGGCCTACCAGGCCATGCTGGGCCGCGGGCTTAAAACATCTTTTCAAGGCAAGAAAATCAAGATCGGCACACCGCTCATCCATTTGAGCAAGGCTGGAATCGTCAAATTGGCGCTCAGCCTGAAAGTGCCTATCGAGCTGACCTGGTCCTGTTATAACGGGGGGGCAAAGCCCTGCGGCACCTGCGACAGCTGCCGCTTGCGCGCCGCTGGTTTTTCCCAAGCCAACATTCAAGATAAAATATTATGAAGGCCAGGATCCTAGAAATATTCCGTTCGGTCCAGGGCGAGGGCAAGTACGTGGGTGCTTCCCATGTATTTGTGCGCTTTTTTGAGTGCA
The DNA here is from genome assembly GCA_028870995.1 of Candidatus Omnitrophota bacterium. Classification (GTDB taxonomy): domain Bacteria; phylum Omnitrophota; class Gorgyraeia; order Zapsychrales; family Fredricksoniimonadaceae; genus JABDGZ01. The sequence continues at coordinate 5,555 of JAGWOI010000027.1, forward strand.
ACATGCATTGTGTCTGGTGCGATACGCCGGCCTCCATCGGTGACGGTAAGCGGGAATATAAGGAACTCACACTTGACGATGTCTTAAGCAAGGTCAACGACTTGTACGGCAACTCCCACTCCGTCAGCATCACCGGCGGGGAGCCTTTGCTGCAAAAAGATTTTCTTAAAGAATTCTGTCCGGCCCTTCATCAAGAAGGCAAAAAAATTTATTTAGACACCAACGGCACTCTTCCCGGAGGCCTGCAGGAAATTATCAAGCATATCGATATCATCGCCATGGACCTCAAACTGCCGTCATCTACCGGGCAGAAACCTTTTTGGACAGAACACCGGGATTTTTTAAATATAGCCTCATGCAAAGAGGTCTTCATCAAGGCCGTCATTTCCTTGAATACGACCAGGCAGGATGTCCTCAAGGCGGCCAGACTGGTGGCGGATGTGGACCCCGGCATTTTGTTCATCCTGCAGCCCAATTATCTGGACATGAAAAAGGGGGTCATTGACCATTGCCTCGAGCATCAAAAAACATGTGCAAAAATCCTCAAAGACGTTAGAATACTGCCTCAAGTCCATAAGTTTATGAAACTGCGTTAAGGGATTCCATGAAAAAAGCAAGTTCTTACGAGGGCCGTCAAAAAAATATCCGCACCTTGAAGATGCCGGATATCGAGGTCTGGAAGAACCAATACCCGGACCGTGATTACGTCGTGGATTTGACCATCCCTGAGTTTACCTGCATCTGCCCCAAGACCGGCTTGCCGGATTTTGCCCTGATCAAGGTCAGTTACAAACCTGCCAGGGTGTGCCTGGAGTTGAAATCCCTGAAGCTCTACCTGGTGGAATACCGCAATGTCGGTATTTTTCACGAGCATCTGGTCAATAAATTGCTGGATGACCTAGTGGCTTCCTGCCATCCGCGCTGGATGCGTGTCGAGGTGATCATGAATCCCCGCGGCGGCATCAGCACCACGGTCAGTGCCGAGTATGGAGAGTCAATATGAAACGCCCGGACGGACGCAAGCCCCATCAATTGCGCAAGATCAAGGTCACCAAGAACTACATGAAGAACGCCGAAGGGTCCTGCCTTATTGAATTCGGCGAGACCAAGGTCATTTGCACCGCAAGTGTCGAAGAAGGCGTGCCGCCGTTCTTGAAAGGATCGGGCAAAGGATGGGTGACCGCGGAATACGGCATGCTGCCGCGTTCCTGCACCAGCCGCATCCGCCGGGAAAAAACGTCCGGCCGCACGGAGGAGATCCAGCGTCTGGTCGGCCGTTCCCTGCGCGCGGTGGTTGATATGGATAAATTGGGGGAGCGCACCATCCGCATTGATTGCGATGTGGTTCAAGGTGATGGCGGCACGCGCACCGCGTCCATTACCGGCGGCTTCATCGCCCTGGCTGACGCCGTCCTGTGGATGCGCCGGCAGAAAATGATCGGGAATGTTCCCCTCAAGGATTGTGTGGCGGCCGTCAGCGTCGGTGTCTATCAAGGCGTCCCCGTGCTGGATTTAAATTATGCGGAAGATTCCAAGGCCGATGTGGACATGAATATCGTGATGTTGGGCCGCGGCGAATACGTGGAAGTACAGGGCACAGGCGAAGGCGGCAGTTTTTCCGAAGCCCAGATGCGCGCCCTGCTGGCATTGGCCCGCCGCGGCATCAAGGAGCTTTTGAAGATACAAAAGAAAAACCTGCCCGGATTGAAGGTCAACCCGTGAAGGAACTGATCGTCGCTTCCCGCAATAAAGGCAAGGTCCGGGAGATCATCGAGTTGTTGTCAGGCCTGCCCTTTAAAGTCACCTCCCTTTTGGATTACCCCGAAATTCCGGACGTTGTCGAAGACGGCAAGACTTACAGGGAAAATGCCCTGAAAAAGGCGCGTGAGGTGGCCCTGGCCACAGGCAAGATGACCATGGCCGATGATTCGGGCATCGAGGTCAAGGCGTTGGGCAATGCACCGGGAATTTATTCGGCGCGGTTTGCCGGCAAGGGGGCCGATGACGAGGCCAGAAATAAAAAACTTTTTGCCATGCTCAAAGGCGTGCCGCATGCCCGCCGTCAGGCCCGTTACCGCTGTCTTATCGCGCTGGTCGATGCCGGGGGCAGGGAACTGGGTATCGTGCAGGGTTCCTGCAGCGGCTACATCACCACCAGGGAGATCGGCAGCAACGGTTTTGGCTTTGACCCGCTTTTTTTGCTTAAACGCTATAACAAAACCTTTGGCCAGCTGCCTCCCGAACTGAAAGCCAAAATTTCCCACCGGGCCCGTGCCCTTAAGAAGTTCAGGAAATTGGTACAGCAGAAAAAAAGATCACTGCGGTAAGAGGTTCTTGATCAGCGAATTGATGACCTGCGGCATGGAGATCTTTCTCTTGAATTTGGGGTCGGCAATTTTATCATAGATGCGGATATTGATGCTGTTGAGCACGTCATGGGCCATGGCCGGCACCACCCCCGCGCTTAAATCCACCGTCACATCCAGATCGCACATCTGGTCGAAATTGACCCAGCCTTTGGTCAACAGCACCAGCGTCGGTCCCTTAAGCCTCAAATCGTCGGTATTAATTTTCTGGTTCTCGATGGTGAAGTTTCCATCGACATCAGTGATCATCACCTGGCCTAAGCGCAGGGCTTCGTTGAGAATGCCGAGCAGGCCTTTGAACAGGTTGAATTCCGCCAGGTAGCCGTCCCGGATGGCCAGAGAACCGCTGGCCGATAACGTATTCTTAAAATCAGCCACCGTTCCGTGGGCCATCGTGGTCAGGAAAAACTTCCCGTTGATCTCCTGCATTTTCAAGGGGGAATCCATTTTTAACTTGTGCAGGTCGGTCCCGTTGATATTCAAGGCCAATTCATAGGGCATGGCCTTGGGTATAAGGTCCAGGGAACCCACCGCATGCACGGTACCATCGTACAATTTGGCATCCAGGGTCGAATTCTTGATCCCGCCGTTTTCCAGATTGGCATCGATCTTAAGGTTCGTCAACCGATACCCCATGAGCCTGACCACAGGGCTCGTAATCAGGGCATGGAGGCGGGCGTTCTTCGCGTCGGCCGGGGAGCCCTGGAAAGAGGCAGATAGGCTGACCAATCCTGTGGGGTTGAGGGGCAAAAGGGCTTTCTTTTGGGCCTGCGGTAATGCTTTGACCAGGTCTTCAAGAGACAAATTGAGGCTGGCATCGATATCAGCTTGAGGGACGGGGGTGTTTAATTCGACGGTTCCCTTTCCATCGAAATCGATATTCAGGTATTTGCCTTTCAGTGAATGGAGGACCAAGGTGCTGTCGTTTTTCTCCACATTGCCGTTAAGCTGCATTCCTTCACCGGCCAGGCTGAAAGTCGCCTTGGGGTGTTTGAAATCTTCCAGGCTGCCGGAGAGGGAATATTTTCGGCCCTGGTATACCGCCGTGAGATCATGCACTTTAAGCGAATTGGGGGTGACCTCGAAGGTCCCGATGATATTCTTAAGACGCTGATGCAGTTTGCTGCTGGAGACGGCGGCATTCTTGACCTCGGCCACCGCCAGGATATCGGCCCCCAATGGGTCCGCGGCCAGGCCTTTGAATTTGACCTTCACATTTCCAGTTCCGTCGATGACCAGGCCATATTGATCGATGATTTGGGGGAAGACCTCCTTGATCTTGGCCAAATTCAGTTCATCGGCATCGGCTGTAATGTCTAGCACAGGTCTTTTAAAATTATGCACCATGCCGCTGACCCGGACGTTGGTATCAAGGGCGTTGACATTCAGGGCGTTGATGGTGGCCTCATCGTTCTTGAAATCGGCGTCCAGTTGGATATTGTCGAGATAGGCAAGCGGCGAGAAGCCTCGCACAACACCATCGGACAAGGTGATGGCCCCCTTGTACACCAACTGCTCAGGTTTATTTAAAGGCATTTGCAGGTTTAGTTCCAGCTGAGGATCCCCTTCCAGGGTTTTACGGCCGCCCAAATCAAGCTTGGCCTTGGAGATATCCAGGGTCGTCGACACCTTGAGGGTCCCGTCGATCAAATCAGCCAGGAATCGGTTAGTTTCGATGGAGCCTGAGACGGATAGATTATCGGCCAACTTTAAGGACATCTCTTCGATGGAAAGACCGGTTTTTAGGATGATGTTCTTTTGATTCAAGACGGTAATTTGCGCATTTTCCAGGGAGAGGTGCCGGCTGCTGAAATCCCTGCCGCCGGTATGAAGAAAAAGGCGGTCGGCCGTCAGCTGACACTGCAGGCGGATGTCATTGTCATCCTTCATATGCATGGTCACACTTTTAAGGGAAATGTTTCCTTGCAGGCGCTGGTCCTGCCACTGGACGAAAAGTCCCTGGGTGCTTATGCTTCCCACGGATTGGACGCCGTTTGTATCCTTTTTGACATTGATGTTATCAACGGTCAGCCCCTTGGCCGTCACCCGGTTGTCTTTTAGGATTACATCCATGTCCTGGGCATGCAGGGACCCGCTGAAGGCAAGACCTTGCGGATTAAATTCAAAATTATTGACCCTGGCCTGCACACTGCCGCCCACCGTCAGGCCGGGGACCGAGGTGCGGATGTTGTTCAAGGCCAGCTGCCCCCGGGCACTGACCGCGCCGTTCTGATATTGGGCCTCAAGCCCCCGGACTTCGATATCACCTTTGAAATGCTGCTTGTGCCCGGTGATATCCAGATGGTCCATGAGGATATCTCCCTGGGCGGATGTCATGGTTTGGGTATGTTTGATCTTTAAATCGATGGTTTTAAGCAGGCCGCTATCCAGGTGGAAGCTGGGGATATCAACCAGGGAGAGATAGGAAGCCATATCGATGTTTTTAAGATGGATCTGTGCTTCCACCTCCTTGGTGATGGGTTGATAATAAACCGTGGCTCCCACCATACCGCCCCTCTGGGGAATGGCGGCCGTGAAGTCATAGTTAATGCCCTTATAAGAAAGAGAAAGCTTTAAATTGATATTGTCGAAATATTCGCTCCATTTGGAGGGTGTGGAGATGTCATCGACCAGGCATTTGCCGTTGCTGATGGAAACGCCGCCCCAGGCGATTTCAAAGGCAGGGCCGCGGACCGCTTTCGCGCCGCCAGGCGGAGGCATGGCCGCGGGCGTCGTGGAAGCCGGCAGCATATCACTGAAATTCCAGGTATCGACGCCGGTGCGCACCAAATGCACGGAGGGAGAACGCACATTGATGTAGGGGATGGAAATCCTGAAATGCTTGAGGCCCGGGAACACCAGCACGCCGAAGGACACCTGGTCCGCCTGGACAAAGATATCTTGGGGAGAGGATTTCTCATGGATCTTGATCTTGTCGATGATAAAGCCCCTGAACCAGTTGAAGTGGATGGAGCCGATTTCAACCCGGCGCTTCAAGACTTCTTCCAGGCGCTGGACAGCAACATTCTTGATGACCTGCGGAAAGACGACGCGGTTGAGATAAATGGTAAGCGCGGCCAGGAAGAAAACAAGGCTGGCAATGATGATGAGAAGCTTTTTCATAAGAGTTCCATTCTATCAGAAAATGTTTTTTATGAGGCATCTTAAATTATCAATCAGATGGAAACCGGATATATGCGATCGTCCATGGACCCTTTTTCTCTCCCAGCTGGGCACTTCGGCGATCCGGTAGCCTCTTTTCAGGGATTTAATGACCATTTCCTGATCGATGGCGAAGCTGTTTTCATTCCAATCCAGGGCCTGGAAAGGTTTTCTTTTGATGCCCCTGAAGCCGTTCTGGGCATCGGTGAGGTGTCGGCCGGTCCTGTTCCATTTAAAATTCCGGCAAGAAAGAATTTTACCGTCTTTGCGCGTTGGCGGGTCAGGGCATTCCACACCAGCCAGCATATGGTGATAATGAGAAGGGAAAAGAAGTAATCGGGCCAGAGGAAGGCGCAGGCATAAAAGGCGAAGAAGCACGATGTGAAGAAGACGGCACATAGGGCCGAATAAACATTCAGCATGTTTTTGACCAGAAAATAAAGGGGGATCAGGCAGAGGCTGATGCTGAAAATGTTGATGTATTGGATGGCGGCTATAAAATCACCGGTGAAGAAATGGACTATATACAGAATGATTGGAAAAAGCGGGGGGTACTTGCAGCGGCGGTAATTCCCAATAAACCGTGAAATCAAATTTATGGAATATATTCCTGGCCAGTTCGTTATGCCCGTAATAGTCGCTGCTGAACCAAGTGGCCCAGTCCCGGATAACAGGGCAAAAAAGCAATTGTCCTGTAAACAAGTCCAGGGCGGCGAGGAAAACCAGGATGTCGGGCTTAAAAGCAGGGACTTTGCGCATAAATCATGAATGATTGTCAAATATAAGTATAAGGGGGTTGAAAAAAGATTAAAATAAAATAAGAAGAACTCCACCGTTTTTTCGCTTGAGGGGTTATTTTTGATTTCGAAAGGCGGGCGTGTTATACTAAACGGCCTTCAACACCTTTGACCTCGGGGAGTAGCGCAGTTGGCTAGCGCGCTTGCTTTGGGAGCAAGAGGTCGAGAGTTCAAATCTCTCCTCCCCGACCATTTCATTATGTTTAAACGCGATCATACCAAGCTCATCTGCGATGTCGGCGAGATCACCGACCTTTTCCATGATGCGGTCAGCATGGAGGAGTTCCTGCAGAAAATCACCGCCATGGTGACCCGCCACATGGACTGCGAGGTCTGTTCCATCTATCTTTATGACGCCAACCATCGGGAACTGGTTCTTAAAGCCACCACCGGCCTTAATCCCGGATCCGTCAACAAGGTCAGGATGAAGATCGGGGAGGGGCTGACCGGCCTGGCGCTGAAAGAAAGGCGCCCCATCTGCGAGGGCCAGGCCAAAAACAATCCCAATTTCCGTTTTTTCTCCGGGATCGGCGAGGAGAAATTCGAGTCCTTCCTGGCGGTGCCGATCCTCCGCGGTAACGTCGAGGTCGGCGTCATGGTCATTCAAAGCGAGAAAAAGGACTATTTTGCCTCTGAAGACATCCAGGTTTTCCGTGCCATCACCGCCCAATTGGCCACCACCATCGAGACGGCGCGAGTGCTGATCATGCTTAACGACAAGAAGGAAAAGGCCCCGGCGGTTCTCCCCAAGGATTTGAAATTTATCCGGGGACGCTGCGGCGCGGAGGGCGTTGCCCTGGCCACGACCGCGGTCATCGGTGAATCCGCCACCGATCTGCTGCATTACGGGACCGGGGATAAACGCTACAGCGAAGCTGATCTGCACAGGGCCATCACAGCCACCGAGCGTCAATTGGAAAAACTGCAGATCAAGCTGGAGGAGACCCTGCCGGACATGACAGGGCTTATCTTTAACGCCCAGGTCCTGATGCTTAAGGACAAGGGCTTTATGGATTCCATCTTTCATTTGGTCAAAGCCGGTATCAACCCTCCTTCGGCGGTGGCGGAAGTGGTCAATGACTATGTTTCCAAATTTAGCAGGATCGAGGACTCCTATTTGCGGGAAAAGATCTATGACGTCAAGGACGTGGGGCGGCGGCTGCTGGAGAATTTGACAGGACGTGAGCAGAAGCATGGGGATTATCAAGATAAGATCGTGATCGCATCCGAGCTTTTTCCGTCCGATGCGTTGAAACTCTTTTCTCAAAGGACCAAGGGCATTATCCTTTTGAGCGGCGGGGCCGCCTCCCATGTGGCCATTTTGGCGCGTTCCTTGAACATCCCTCTGGTGGTCGTCCATGAAGGCGCCTTGCTGTCCCTGGCCCCTTCGGTCGAGGTGCTGCTGGATGCCTCGATGGGGTATGTCTATATCGATCCTGATCCGCTGATCAAGGCCAAGGTCCTGCAGCGCGAAGAATTGGACCTCAATATCGACAGCCTGAAGAAAATGATCCGTGAGCGTCCGCAAACCCGCGATGGTGTAGTGGTCAAGCTCATGGCCAACATCAATCTGCTTGGGGACTTGAAGGCAGCCAATGAATTTAAAGCCGACGGGGTAGGGCTCTACCGTTCGGAATTTCCTTTTATGATCCGCAACAACTTCCCATCGGAGCAGGAGCAGTATTTGATCTATCGCCGCCTGGTGGAGGGCATGCCCGGCAAGGAGATCACCCTGCGGACCCTCGACATCGGCGGGGACAAGGTGCTCTCCTATACGCAGCACAGCAGGGAAGGCAACCCTTTTTTAGGCATGCGGTCCATCCGTCTTTCATTGAAGCATCCCGATGTATTTATCGCCCAGTTAAGGGCCATGCTGCTCGCCGGGGCAGGCCGCCGCGTGCGTATCCTTTTTCCCATGATATCCTCGCTGGACGAATTCCTGCAGGCCAAGGCCATGGTCCAGGAATGTGTCCAGCAACTGGAGACCGAGGGCAAGGAATTTGCCGTCAACCCGCCGCTGGGGGTGATGGTGGAGCTGCCATCAACGGTGGAAATCATCAATGACATGGCCCAGGAGGCGGATTTCCTTTCCATCGGGACCAATGACCTGGTGCAATACATGCTCGCGGTGGACCGAACCAATGACCAGGTGGCCGCTTTGTACCTGCCGCATCATCCGGCGGTCTTGCGGGCTCTCAAAAAGGTTGTGGAGGCTGGTTTGAAATATGGCAGGGAGGTTTCCATTTGCGGGGACATGGCCAATGACCCGAAATATTTGGGCTTGTTATTGGGATTGGGCCTGAGGTGTTTTAGCATGGATGCGCGCTACCTGCCGCGGATGCACGAGCAGCTGCGGCAATTATCCGTTAAGGAATGCGAGAAGCTGACCCAAAAGATCCTGGCCCAAAGCCAGATCAGCCGGATCGCGCAGCTGCTCGAAAGTGGGGGAGGGGTATGAAGAAATCAAAATGGATCATTGCTACTTTAGGCACCGTTCTATTATTTTCAGGTTGTGAAACCCTGAAAAGCAGTCTTCCAATGGATTCGGACCGGACGGCCCAGGCATTTTTTAATGATTTGCAGCGTTCGGATCATGAGGCGGCCTATGATCTTTTCGGCAAGGGCTTAAGCCAGCGGATCTCATTCGACCAGTTTGACCAATTTATGAAAACCATTCGGGAGCACTGGGGCCGGATCGAGAGCGACCAGACCGAGAACCTGCCGTTCCATCAAAGGGCGGGGGAGGAGGATTTTATTCCCCTGCATGTGACGCCCGAGCAGGTCAGGCGCTATACTTATGACGTCAAGTTTGAGGACGCTGAAATGAATTTTGATTTGACCCTAGCTCCGTCGGACGGCACTTATAAGATCGTTTGGTTTTCCATCTGGGGCAGCAGCATTTATATGACTCCCAAAATTCAGGAGAAGATAGAAGAATTGTTTGCCAAACCGGTTGATCCGGGCAAAAGTTGAAGCCAAAGGCTATGCTGGACAGCTTCGTCGAAATTTGATATAAATGAACCTTTAATTCTTGTCCCTGTAGCTCAGATGGATAGAGCATCTGCCTTCTAAGCAGAGGGTCGCACGTTCGATTCGTGCCAGGGACGCCAGATATCCGTCATTTCTTGCTTTGTGGTGGGTGTAGCTCAGTTGGTTAGAGCGGAAGATTGTGGCTCTTCAGGTCGGGGGTTCGAGTCCCCTCACTCACCCCACTTATTCAAGTATCATAAACCTCTGTAATTGAATAAATTACAGGGGTTTTTTCACTCACTCCAACTCAACGGAAGTATTTCCTGATTTTTTTGTCCGATCCTGATAAAGATTGAAATCCCATACTTAGGTGCTATAGTAATTCCGTCCAAAGAATGGGATTAATCACAAATGAAACCTGATTTCTATCCACCTGGCCCATCGTCGATTTCTTCAATCGGCGCTTACCTAAAACTCTTTCAGGATCCGTTATCTTTTTTGATGCAAGCTTCCCGCAAATACGGCGACATTTGCTGTATGCGTCTCGGCGCCCGGCAGGACTATCTGATCAATCATCCTGAGCTTATCAAGCAGGTCATTTTGTCCCCGGAAATCTATGAGCGCTCCACTTCGCGAGCGTTGCGCAAGATCATGGGGAAAGGGCTGCTGACTGCGGATTTAGAATCTCATAGCCAGCAAAAGCGCTGCCTGCAACCGGCCTTTCAGAAGCAAGGCATGTTAGAGTACTCATCCACCATATGCACGATGGTTGAACAGTTTAACCATACCCTGGAAGAGCAAGAAACGATCGATGTCGCAAAAGCGATGAACCATCTGGCTCTTGAGATTGTGGTCAGGACGCTCTTGGGAGTCGAAATGAGCAGGCAGGAGGAACAGATTATTGAGGCTATTGAAACGATCAAGTGCCTGACCGACCAAAAGAAAAGCGCCTTTATTGATCCGTTGCTTTCAAAATTGCCTCTGCCACAGAGCATTGCTTATCAAAAAGCTTGCCAATGCCTGGACCAGAAAGTTTATGAAATCATCCAAAAGAAGCGGGAACAACCTTTGCAGGGCTGTGACTTGGTCACGACTCTTTTAAAAGCCATGGATATACAGGATTGCCCGTTCTTGTCCGACCAATTGGTCCGTGATGAAGTGATGACCATGTTTATGGCTGGGCATGAAACCGTTGCCTCTGCGATGACCTGGACATGGTATCTCTTGAGTCAAAACCATGAGGTGGAAAAACATTTTCACGCGGAGTTGGATGAGATCTTGGGTGAAGGCCCAATACAGGCCGAGCATGTGGCCAAGCTGCCTTATACCCGAAAGATCCTTTTAGAGAGCATGCGCATTTATCCGCCGGTATGGCTGATCGTGCGTCATCCCCTCGTTGACACCCAGCTTGGCGGTTACACTATCCCGGCCGGATCGTATGTGCACCTCTGCCAGTACACCATGCACCGCGACCCCCGTTATTTCCCTGATCCGGAGAAATTTGATCCCGAACGCTGGACACCTGAGGCGGTGGCCAAGCGGCCCAAATTTTCTTACTTTCCTTTCGGTGGAGGGAAGCGCCAATGCATAGGCGAAGCCTTTGCCATGACTGAAGGGATAATTGTTTTGGCTTCCCTGGGGCGTAAGTGGGTTCTGCGGCAGGTCAGTAAAGATCCCATCCGCCTTGATCCGTTGATTACGCTGCGACCCAGAAATGGTTTGCGCATGGGCCTAAAGAAGCGATCAGGAAAGGTGACCGATGAATTTCTACCCCGAGTTTAAAGATAAAGTAGCTCTAGTCACTGGCGCAGGCGGCGGTATTGGCCGGGCAAGCGCGCTTGGTTTTGCTTATTGCCAAGCCAGGGTCGTTGTTGCTGATATAGACCCTTTAAAGGGGAAAGAGACCGTCGCGCTTATCCAAAAAGAGGGTGGTGAAGCCATTTTTATCCAGGCCAATGTGGCCGTTGCGAAAGATGTTGAAGCCCTGATCGATCAAACCTTTAAGACCTATGGCAGGCTTGACTATGGCCATAATAATGCCGGGATTGAAGGCAAAAAGGCTCTCTTGACTGAGCAAACCGAAGAAGATTGGGACAAAATGGCCGCCATTAATCTCAAGGGCGCGTGGCTGTGCATGAAGTATGAAATACCAGCGTTGCTTCAAAGTGGCGGAGGCGCCATTGTTAATACCGGCAGTATCGCCAGCGAACTGGGCTTGAGAAACTATGGGCCATACTGCGCGGCCAAGCATGGGCTTATTGGCCTGACCAAGACGGCGGCACTTGAATTTGCAAAACGGAATATCCGAGTCAATGCCGTATGCCCTGGCCTTATTGAAACGGACATGATTACGCGGTCCATTGTGGGGGAAACGGTCGAGGCAGCCCCGCTTAGTTTTTTGCAGGGGCTCAAAAAGAAGATCGGGTATGCCATATTAAAAAATAAGCAGCCTTCCGGCCGAATGGGCCTTCCGGAGGAAGTCGCAATGGCTGTATTGTGGTTATGCTCAGACCAATCGTCTTTCGTTAACGGCCATGCCCTGGTCGTTGACGGTGGATATGTCATTAAATAAGCGGACTGGATGGAGACAGGTTCTGACCCTCTCCCGCCATCGACCCCAGTTTTTGTTTAGAGAAACATAGCCGCGTGCTTGTTGGGATTGAGGGCATTTACGGTATATCTATTGTGCTCTCGCCGTGAATAGTGTATACTACAAATAAATAGATAACCCTCCACACAGATTCCCTGCGGTACCTCTACTATCTGTCTGTTTCGCCTTCTATTCGTTAATTCTCATCGCCGCACTAGGTCTGTCAAAATAGGAGCATATAAATATGAATACCCCGGCAGTTAACCCCAAGAAAGAACAAAGTTGGCAGAAAGTTGTTGCCAAATATAGTAATCCTCAAAGGTCCTGCAGCATCGGCCAATTATTGAATACCTTAATCCCTTATGCCTTGTTATGGGTTGTCATGGTCAAATGCCTGGCCGTTTCTTTCTGGCTCATGTTACCCTTTAGCGTTCTGGCCGCGGGATTTATGGTACGAATCTTTATTATCTTCCATGATTGCGGTCATGGGGCGTTCTTTAAATCTCAAAAGGCCAATAATTTTTGGGGTTTTGTGGCGGGCGTTTTAACGTTTACACCTTATCAGCATTGGAGGCATTCCCATGCGATCCACCATTCTCATGCCGGTGACCTGGATGAACGCGGGTGGGGCGATGTATGGACCATGACCGTCGAGGAATACCTGCTGGCTTCGCGCTGGGTACGCATTAAATATCGTCTGGCGCGCAATCCTTTTTGTTTGTTTATCGTCGGACCGACGGTACTTTTTCTCATTGCTCATCGCCTGCCGTTCCAAAAAGCTGGGGAAAGGGAGATGCAAGGTGTTCATGCCACCAACTTGGGAATCCTTAGTCTTGCCGTCGTCATGAGCAGTTTGATTGGGCTAAAAGCATTCCTGCTGATCGAGCTTCCTTCCGTGATCGTTATGGCCACCGCAGGCGTGTGGTTGTTCTATGTTCAGCACCAATTTGAGGGCGTTTATTGGGAACGTCACACCAAGTGGGATTACGTCACGCAGGCAATGCAGGGGAGTTCGTTTTTAAAACTCCCCAAGATCCTGCAGTGGTTTACAGGCAGTATCGGTTTTCATCATATTCATCATTTGTGCCCGCGTATTCCCAATTATTTTCTGGAACGATGTTATATAGAGAATTCCATGTTTCAACAAATAAAACCGATCACTTTCCTGAAAAGTTTCAAGTCATTGGCTTTTCGCCTCTGGGATGAGCAACATCGTGAATTGGTGGGGTTCGATTATCTTAAAAAATTAAAAATGGGATGAGGTGCTACTTATGGAAAGAGGAGTCATTAGTTCCTATGAGCTGGGCAGCGGCGGCGGAAAGATCAGTCGTGAGGGAGGAGCGGAGGTCCGGTTTAGTGCTGATCGGATTCTCGGGAAAGACAGGGTTAGTTTGAAGCAAGGCGACCAGGTTTGGTTTGAGGTTGAAAATATACAAAACTGCCATGTTGCCATTAATATCAGGAGAGGTTAGAAATACAAAGCAATCCATAGGTCTGTCGCCGCATCCATTCGCGATCAATATATAAAATGAAACCCATGGTATTACTAAAAAGGAGATAATATGGTCTTTTCAGGAGGGTACGACAACAGGGGGCCGCGCGAAACACACAAAGCGGTTTGTTCGGATTGTAAGAAAGAGTGCGAAGTGCCTTTTAAGCCCAAAGAGGGACGTCCAGTTTACTGCAAAGAGTGTTATTCAAAACGAAAAGACAGTGGCCGTTAAGGTTATTTTGGAAGAGCGGGCTATTCTCAGGAACATGGGGACGTATCCATGTCCTGCCCATTATTTCGTTGTCAAGATCAACATAAAGGCGTATACTGCCTTCATAAATAGATAATCCACACCCCCTACAGATCTCTCCAATTTTTTCTGAAATCTGCCGAAAGACCTTCTATTTATTTACGTTATTGATCAAGAACCGCCAGCAGTTTTCCATTTAATTCTTTACTTTCCTTAAAAGCACGGTGATGGGAAGAGGAGTCATTAGATCCTATGATCGGGCAATGGGCATGGGACCATTAGACACGACGGGAATCCCGATGTTCATTTTAGGGCCGACAATATTGTTGGGATAGACAGGGTTCATTTAAAGCAAGTAGAGAATGTTTGTAGAAAGGCAGGAACGATAATGTTCAAAGGGACTGTCAAAGATTACAATACAGACCGGGGATACGGTACCATCATTGATTCCGCTACAGGCCAGAATCTTACCGTATATGCCAATTTTATTGAATTTCAAAAAGGTCAGATCCTGAAGGCAGGCCAGGAAGTGGAATTTGAAATAGAATACCAGCGCCATGAAAATTGGGCTGTTCATGTAAGAATCGTCTAAGGCCCAGGAAAGAGAAAATGATAAAAATAGATAAGAATTCGCAGCCCCCCAAGCACGGTAATGTCCTCTCTTTAGACCAGCTTTTGTCTAAAACACAAGGAGGAGTATTTAGTTTGGTATGTATGGCCATGGCACGTTCCAGGGAAATTCATTCCGGAAGCCCTTCTTTAATTGACTGCCGGCATCTTTCTTCAGACAAATCAACAACCATAGCCCTGGAGGAGATTGCTCAGGGGAAAATCGGTTTTATTGATAAAAAGAAAAAGGGCAGGTCTTAATTTACGGGAGGGCATATGGCCAAAGAGGAGGCTGTAGAGGTTCAAGGTATTGTTCAGAAGGCTCTGTCCAATGCTCAATTTACGGTTGCAATTCAGGAGGGCCATACGGTTACAGCCTATATCAGCGGAAAAATGAAGAGATTTTTTATTAAAATTATGCCTGGAGATGCGGTCACTGTAGCGCTTTCCCCATATGATCTAAGTAGAGGGCGGATTACATTTCGGCATAAGGCGGGTCTCCCAAGCCAATAAAATGGTCAATATATTTAAAAAAGTAATTCTCTTCAGAAAAGGAATAAGGTGTAAGTATAAAAGCTGTAGACAGATCTGAATATTTATAATCAAGGGATGTATTGACAGATGCATGCTGACAAATCATTTGATGAGCAAAAGATAAAAGATTCGAAGATTTATTAGGAGATCTTATGAAAATTGGCGATTTAGCTGTTCTTATAAAAGGCATCCTTGAAGGTGATGATGGTATCGATGTAACGAGCTTAAGTGGAATTAGCACGGCCCGTGTGGGCGATCTGACTTTTGCGGTGGATGAAAACAAATTGAGCCAGGCCGAAAAAAGTCAGAGTTCTTGTGTTTTGACGACGCCATCAATGAGGATATCGAGTAAGCCTCTGATAAGAGTTAATAACCCAAAACTGGCATTCTTGATATCTTACCGTATTTTATATTCTGAAGAACCAAATACTTCTTTCATACATCCTTCTGCGGCAGTGGCTTCTTCTGTTAAATTCGGCAACAATGTATACATAGGGGCCCAGGTTTCCATAGAAAGACATGTCACCATCGGTGATAATGTCATTATAGAGGGTGGCTGTGTGATCAAGGAAAACTGTTTCATCGGGGCTTCTTGCCACTTGTATCCCCGGGTGGTTTTATACCAGAACTCTATATTAAAAGATAATGTCATCCTGCATGCCGGCGTAGTAGTTGGTTGCGATGGTTTCGGTTATGTTAAAGACCAAGGGGTTATTTATAAATTCCCACAATTGGGAAAGGTTATTATTGAAGAAAATGTTGAAATCGGCGCAAATACCAGCATTGACAGAGGGTCTTTGGATGATACGGTAATTGGGGCGAATTCTAAAATAGACAATCTTTGTCATATTGCGCATAATGTCAAAATAGGACGGAATGTCATCATGGCAGCCCAATGCGGGATTGCCGGCGGCACTGTTATTGGGGATGATGTCACCATGAGCGGACAGATTGCGGTCATTGATAATGTGACCATAGGTAGGAATACGACCATTGGAGGTCAAAGCGGCATCATTGGTAACATTGATGAGGGTGCTGTTTTGTGGGGATCACCGGCAAAGCCGCTGGCGCAGGCCAAAAAGCAGATGGCCGTCCTTTCCTGGCTCACGAAGAATTTTTCGTCTTTAACAAAGATGGTTAGAGAAAAGGCATAGGCCAACGTCAGATTTTCATTGACAAATCGTCCCCAGGTGTCATTCTAGTAATAGAATTTACAGGAGCATAAGCGTTTTTTAAGCCGCAGGGCCTAAATAATGAGGGCCATGCGGTTTTTCTTTTGCCGATGTTTATTCAAATACTTAAAAAGGAGGTAGTACATTATGGCAAGAGGTACAGTTAAATGGTTTAATGACCAAAAAGGTTTTGGTTTTATTACTCCGGAAAACGGTAATGACGTATTTGTCCATCACAGTGTGATCATGGGGGAGGGTTATAAATCGTTGGCCGAGGGTCAGGCGGTTGAGTTTGATATCACGACCGGCCCCAAAGGAGAACAAGCCCAGAACGTTATTAAGGTCTAAGCTGAAAATACAAACCCCTTCGTGTCCTTCGGGACGCGAAGGGGTTTTTTTATTTAGGATTAGACATCAAACAGGTTCTGACCCTCTCCCGCCATCGACCCCAGCTTTATAACCCTTTATAAGATTTTTAAAGGCCTTATGAAGGTTTTTTCATGCTCTTGGGATTGTTTGTTGTAAAAGCCATGCTTATCTGTTATGCTCCGGCCTATGGCACTTATTAGCTTACAGGAAATTTCTCTCGCTTTTGGAGGGCCGCTTGTTTTTGACAAGTTAAGCCTGCAGTTAGAGGCCGGCGAACGTGTGGCCATGCTGGGTCGTAATGGTGTCGGTAAGACTACACTCATGAAAGTGATGGCGGGGCAAGTGCAGGTCGACCGTGGTGAAATCATTTATCAAAAAGGTGTCAAAGTAACACATCTGCCCCAGGAAGTTCCCGCGGATATAAAAGGGACGGTTTTTGATATCGTTTTCTCCGGCTTAGGAGAACGTGCGAAGCTTTTAAGCGATTACCATCATGTGACTCACCGTCTGCACACGGAACAAACACCTTTTTTATTAAAAGAGCTCGATCGTCTCCAAGCAGAAATCGACCATGCCAATGGCTGGGATCTTGAGGCTGAAGTGGAGGATGTGTTGGCACACATGAAGTTGGATGGAGAGGCGGATTTTGAAACGCTTTCCGGCGGACAAAAACGCCGGGCATTGTTGGCCAAAGCCTTGGTCATTAAGCCCGAAATCCTTCTTTTGGATGAACCCACCAATCATCTGGATATCGATACCATCAATTGGCTGGAAAACCTTTTAAAAGATTATCCCGGCACATTATTTTTTGTGACCCATGACCGTATGTTCATGACCCATTTAGCCACGCGAATCGTTGAGTTGGACCGCGGCAAGATTTTTAATTGGACGTGTAATTATCAAACCTTTTTAGAACGCAAGCAAATGGCCCTTGAGGTCGAGGCCGCCCATAGGGTGGAGTTCGATAAAAAATTGGCCGAAGAAGAAATTTGGATCCGTAAAGGGGTTAAGGCCCGCCGTACCCGTAATGAAGGCCGCGTCAAGGCGCTGGAACGCATGCGTGAAGAAAAGCGCCATCAGCGCCAACAAATAGGTAAGGCCCGTATTCAGACACAGGAAGCGGAAAGTTCCGGCCGCCTGGTCATTAAAGCGGCCCATTTGGGTTTTTCTTATGACGATAAGTGTCTTATCAGGGATTTTTCCGTCCAGATAATGCGGGGTGACAAGATTGGGGTTATTGGCGCCAACGGCAGCGGGAAGACAACGCTTTTACGCATTTTATTGGGGAAGCTGGAGCCTCAGAAAGGCAAGGTGCGTTTAGGTACGAATTTAGAAGTGCTTTATTATGATCAACTGCGTCAGCAACTTGACGAAGAAAAGACAATCATTGAAAATGTCACCGAGGGCGGAGATACGGTAACGATCAATGGAAAACCGCGGCATATCATCGGATATTTACAGGATTTCTTATTCACGCCCGACCGGGCCAGGACCCCTGTTAAAGTCCTGTCCGGAGGTGAGCGCAACCGTTTATTTTTGGCCCGTCTTTTTACAAAACCGTGCAACTTTCTGGTCATGGATGAGCCTACGAATGATTTGGATATTGAAACCCAGGAACTCTTGGAAGAATTATTGATGGAATTTTCCGGCACCTTGATTTTGGTCAGCCACGACCGTCATTTTTTAAACAATGTGGTCACATCAACTATTGTCATGGAAGGCCAAGGAGAGGTTTATGAGTATGCCGGTGGTTACGATGACTGGGTGAGCCAGCGTAAGTCATCTCTGGCCTCGTCGGCCGTGCCCATTAAGGAAGAACAGCGCCCTGCTGTTGTGACAGCTCCGAAAGAAATTCTTAAACGCAACCTTTCCACCAAAGAAGAAGCGGAGCTGGGGCGATTACCTGCGCTTATTGAGAAATTAGAGAATGAGCACACCAAACTCAGCGAAGTTTTGGCCGATATTACTTTTTATCAAAAAGACCCCAAGGAAGTAGAGAGGGTCCGGGCCAAGGCCGAGCAGTTGGGGGAAGAGCTTTTAAGGGCCTACGCGCGCTGGGAGTACTTGGAAGAATTGCAAGAGACCAAAAAGCCATGATAATCCAAGATTATCATGGCTTTTTGTATCAATCGGACATTAATATACTTATGAAAAGAAATGTCTGATTTGATTTGCAAAGCAGGGTATGACCAATTAGCATATTGATATGCGATTAGGTCTTTGTTTATCGTTAATTGTTCTTATATCCCTAATTCATCCTTCGTTTACATGGGCTGATGCCTCCATAAGCCCTTCTTCAGTCAACTCCATTTCTACGTCGACAGCTGATTCTGTTAACAGCGGAATATCTGGTGGTCCCGCCAGTTTGAGCTCTATTTTTAGTTTCATCGGTAACCAATTGGTTAATTACGCGCACAAAGGAATTTACAAGGATGCGCCGGATTGGCTAAAACGTACAGAATTTCATGTTACTTTTGATAAAATCGATGGAACGGAATATAGCTTATTGACTACTCAGCCTTTGTGGGAATCCACCACACAAGACAAGACGGTATTTACCCAAGTCAGTTATGAGCATTACAAGCTTTATGATATCGATAGGGATACGATTAATACCGGCTTCGGTTATCGCCAACTCTTCCTTAATAATACATTGTTGCTCGGAGCAAATAATTTCTACGATTATGAGATCAGTCATAATCATGCACGAAGCAGCATCGGAGGCGACGCCAAATGGGGACCGCTGGATTTCTATTCTAATTATTATTATCGCCTTAATGGGGTGCAGACAGTTAAAGGTGCTCAAGAAAGGGTCACTAATGGCTATGATGTAGGGATAGATTCTGCGTTGCCTTTTTTACCTTGGGCCAAATTTCATTACGGATATTATGAATGGTTTGGTATTTATGCCAAAAACACCGTTGGTAATGAATATAGCTGCGAATTGGCATTGACACCCAACATCAGCTTGGTTGGCGGAACACGCGGCAAAACTCCCGAATCAAACCGCCAGGATAATTTTGTGTTGTTGTCTTTCCATTTTGGCAATAAAAACAAGGCCACTCTTTTCTCTTCACCTGTTTCATCCCATATCTTTGAACAACGGGATTTATCCGACGATTTGCTGGATAAAGTCAACCGTGAAAATAAGATTATGGTTGAACGGACGGTTACGTCCGGCGGTGGGGGGTTAACAGTAGTGATCAAGAAAGGATAGGTTTTGAAACCTTCCTATATTTTTATTTTCAGTATTTTTATTTTTTTATTTAAATCAAGCTTGACCTTTGCCGACTGTACTTCGGTCCGCAGCCAACAAGGTGCTCCTAACAACTATCCGTGTTGTTCAGATGCAAACTATAGCGTGTCTTCCGGATATTGCATGGCTCCCGCATCAACCTATCAGTTTACTTTGGATCAATTCGGATTTGAAAAAGATGATGGAACTGTTGTTTGGACTGGGTCGACTACGTCCTTTGATGCGGCTTCGGTCGGTATTGGCCAGGCGATGGGAAATTTTATTTCCAATGCAGTTTTGCCGGCAGGGACCTATGTGGCTGAGGTTGTTAAAATGCATGAAGCGATTAATGTTTCGACATCTAGTGTATTTGAACAAAGCAATACATATAGTTGCACTTTGTCAACGACTGGTAACTGGGCGGGCACTTATTCTGCATGCGCGGCTCCGGGATATCCTACAGCGGCCCATCCTAACCCATGCACCAACGGTTCTCTTCTTATCATGAGATCCACACAACTCGGTAATTTTACGGTAACTAATGGACAGAGCATGACCATCAGTTTTACTTTCTATCCTGAAGAAGGCGCCATCTGTCATTTTCCGGGTGGCGGCAATGCGGATGGCATTCAAGTCGGTCAATTAGCCGTCAATATGTCTCTTCAGACGTGATAAATCGGAATCGGTGTAAATAGGTTCTAACCCTCTCCCGCCGGGCCACCTGCAAACCCACTAATAATCAATTGAAGTCATGGTAGTCAGGGCGCTATGATTGTAGAATCAAGGGAATGGTAGAGAGGTTTTCTCATCCACCCAAGGAAACCCGTATGGTTACCCACAACGAGAATATGATCCTGCGCCCTTCCGCAGAGCGGGGACATGCGGATCATGAGTGGCTAAATACTTACCACACGTTCTCATTTGCCGATTACTATGATCCCAGCCACACGGGCTTCGGCACTTTGCGGGTCATTAATGAAGACCGTATTAAGGGGGGAACGGGTTTTGATACCCATCCACATCATGACATGGAGATTGTTTCCTATATTGTGAGCGGCGGCATAGAGCACCAGGATTCCATAGGCAATAAAGGCGTTATTCTGCCTCAAGAAGTACAAATTATGAGTGCCGGGACAGGGGTAGAACATTCGGAAAGAAACCACTTTAAAAATCAAGAGACACATTTCTTTCAAATATGGATTTTACCCGATAAAAAAGGAATAGCGCCCCGCTACGAACAAAAATCATTAAAGGACCAATTCAATAAGCAAAAATTGACCCTTGTTGTATCAAAGGATGAAAGAGACGGTTCTCTCTTGATCAATCAGGATGTTGATATTTATATTGCAAGATTAAAGATGCAGGAAGAGATCAATTTCAATATCCGATCCGGCCGCCATGTGTGGCTTCAACTAATTAAAGGAAATATACAAATCAATGGGATTGATGTTAAATCCGGAGATGGTCTGGCTGTAAGTAATGAGAAAACACTCCCCATCTTATCCAAGGCAGACTCTGAATTTATTTTGTTCGATTTGCGGTAAATAATTCCCGATGTGCAGGGACATGGGCGAATTGTCTTGTTGCTAGGGAGGTAATCTGTTATAGTGCAGTTAACTTCCTAAATAGATAATCCTCTAAACAGGGCTTCCAAGGCCTGCCGACCCACCTTCTATTTATCAAGCCTGATTCACTTTTTAATCCGTAAGGTCATTTTTTTCTACTCGGCAAGAGTTCAATTCCAAGTAGGTAGGAACCGTCCAATAAACCGGTGAAAGGAGATCCTTTGGCCAAAGAGGAAGGTGTTGAAACTGAAGGTATTGTTCAAAAGGCCTTGTCGAATTTGCAGTACATTGTTGAACTATCAAACGGGCATCAGGTGACAGCGTACGTGAGTGGAAAAATGAGAAGATTCTATATTAAAATCCTTCCGGGAGATTCTGTGAAGGTCGTTTTATCACCCTATGATCTAACCCGGGGAAGGATTACATTCCGGCAGAAAACCACCACTGTTAATCCTGAAAGGTCTTAATGTTTAAGAAAATTGTTACATTCAGAAAAGGCAGGAAATGTAAATACCAGGGGTGTAAGCAAATTCTGAGTATTTATAATCAAGGAACGTTTTGTCACCTTCATTCGGAGTCATCCTTGCACCAAGGATTGTCGGCTTTTAGGTCAATTAAAAGGAAACATGAAAATCAGTGACCTGGCCTGAATCGCCGGGATCGAATATTGATTGACAAATTGAAAAAGGATGTCATAATAAAAATTGTAGTAAATAGAGCATAAACGTTTATTGAACCGCAGGGCGAGAAAATGTTTGCCTTGCGGTTTTTGTTTTGCCCGCTGTTTACTATAAGTTAAAAAAAAGGAGGTAGTAAACATGGCAAGAGGTACAGTTAAATGGTTTAATGACCAGAAAGGTTTTGGCTTCATTACTCCCGAGAACGGTAAAGATGTTTTCGTCCATCACAGCGCAATTCAAGGTGAAGGGTACAAGTCTTTAGCCGAAGGTCAGGCGGTCGAATTCGATATCACCGAAGGCCCGAAGGGGGAACAAGCTCAGAACGTTTCTAAAGTCTAAGCAAACCCAAACCCCCAGCATCTTTTAGATGTCTGGGGGTTTTTCTTTTGAAGACAGCCCTTCCCGAGTTTTGGAAAATAGGGGCCAGTTCTATTCAATGGCCCCTGAGCATAACAGTTTAAATTCGGCCTGGGAGGTCTTATTCCCGATGGCGATACGTTTCATATCGAACGGGTCTTGGTTGTAAGAGTTTAATCCCCGCTGGGCGGTCAAGGCGCATGCGACGCCGGACTCCCTTAAGAGTTCGATGGCTCTTGCGTCATAGTCTTCCGTCCTCCCGTTGGGGAAAGCAAAAAAGACCGGCTTGGAAAGCTGTCCGATCCTGGAACAGGAATTCTTGATTTCATAGCATAACGTCGGTTCATCAAGCTGGGATAGGATTTCGTGTGTACAGGAATGGGCCCCGAAATCGATCCATCCGCTTGCCTTCATTTCATCGACCTGCTGCCAATTCAGCAGCTTGAAGTATTTATGCGTATCTAAAAGGGCTGCGTCCGCTTTAAACCTGGCCCTTAAATGGCTTAAGATCTCATTTTTCTTTGTCGACGGCATGTTCTTGAAACTGTTCGGATCCTCAGCCAGTCCGTTCAATGAAGAATATAAAAAGACTTCATCTGACCACAGTAGGGTGTCTGTCCCGATGAGATCGGTAGTCAAAAAAATGGTCGCAGGGAGCTTGAGTGCCCGCAAAAGAGGATATGCTAGGGTAAAGTTATTTTCATAGCCGTCATCAAAGGTCAGTACAACACAACGGTCAGGCAGGCTTTCCCCCGAATTCATGATTCGAATTAAATCTTTTAAATGGATGACGTTATAGTTCTCTTCTTTTAAGTAACACATCTGCCACACGAAGTTTTTATACGGCAATTGCCACCAGCAGGATAAATCGGCCCGGTCCTCGATAACCCCGTGGTACATCAGGATAACCACCATTTTGCCGTTGATAACGCCAAAGACTTTCTCAATGGACACCATCAATAAGGTTTGGAACAACGCGCTTTTAACCACCATTTTCATTGTATCGACCATAATGGTTTCCT
>JAGWOI010000028.1 GCA_028870995.1 Candidatus Omnitrophota bacterium
ATTTGTTTTATTAAGGACAACGATATCCCTTCTCGGTTGGAGTCAAATGTTATCCGTCATTTGCAGAAGGTGATTACCAAGTACGACGTGGTGATCGTTTCTGATTTTGGGCATGGATTGTTGACCAAAAGGCTGATCGATTTGATCTGTGCCAAGGCTCAATACCTTGCCGTCAACGCCCAGACCAACAGCGCTAATATCGGCTTTAACCTGGTGACCAAATATCCCAAGGCCGATTGCGTCTGCATCGACGAGCTTGAACTGCGTTTCGCGGCCCACGATAAGTTCAGCGATCCCCGCCATCTGGCCAAAAAGGTCTATGAACAGATCGGCTGCAAACAGATCATTGCCACGCGGGGGGCGGCCGGATCGTTAAGCTATTGCCAAAAAGATGGATTTCATGAGACGCCGGCTTTTTCTTACCGGGTCGTGGATGCCATTGGCGCGGGGGACGCCTTTTTTGCCTTTATAGCACCCTGTTTTGCCGGCGGCATGTCGCAGGACCTGGTGTCTTTTATCGGCAATGCGGCCGGTTCCCTGGCCGTTCAAATTGTGTGCAACCGCGAGCCGGTGGCGGCTGTGGATTTAATGAAGTTTATTGTCAGGCTGTTGAAATATTAAGGAGGCAGTAATGAATCAATTCAAGAATGTTTTAGTGACCGGCGGGGCCGGTTATGTGGGCGCGGTCCTGGTCCCCATGCTTTTGGGCAAAGGTTACCGCGTGAAGGTGCTGGACCTTTATACCTATGGCGAGGATGTTTTTGATAACATCAAGGACAAGTCCGGTTTGGAAGAGATCAAAGGCGACCTTTGTGACCAGGATTTGCTGCGTAAGTCCCTTAAGGGCTGTGACGCGGTCATCCACCTGGCCTGCATTTCCAATGATCCTTCTTTCGAACTGAATCCCGACTTGAGCCGGAAGGTCAATTATGACGCTTTCGATCCGTTGGTCCGTATCAGCAAAGACAGCGGCGTGAAGCGTTTTATTTACGCCTCCACCTGCAGCGTTTACGGGATCAGCGATGCGCCGGAAGTGACGGAAGACCATCCGCTGCTGCCCATCACTGATTACAATAAATATAAAGGCCTTTGCGAGCCCATCCTGGCCAAATACCAATCGCCCGGATTTACGACGGTCACCATACGTCCGGCCACGGTGTGCGGTTATTCGCCGCGCCAGCGGTTTGACTTGACCGTCAATATCCTCACCAATCATGCGTACAACAATAACCGCATTAAGGTCTTCGGCGGCAAGCAGGAGCGTCCCAATATCCACATCGGCGATATCGCCGAATTGTATGTGCGTTTACTTCAACTGCCTGACACCAAGATCGCCGGGAAAATTTATAATGCCGGTTATCAAAACCGGTCTGTGGGCGACATTGCCCTGATCGTCCAGAAAATCGTTGCCCGGGAGTTCCCGCAGCGGCCGCAACCGGCCATTGAAACCGTGCCTTCGGATGACATCCGTTCTTACCGGATTTCCTCGGAAAAGATCAAACGGGAGCTGGGTTTTGTACCGCGTTTTACCATCGAAGATGCGGTCAAGGATTTGCTGGCGGCTTTCCGCGCGAATAAATACCAGGATTCCATGAACAACCCACGCTATTTTAATATCAAGATGCTCAAATCACTGGGCACGGAGGCGGGAGTTTAAGGTTTCTGCTTTAGGAGGACGTATGGCTGAACAGAATGAGATAAAAGAACCGGATGTTGGGACGGTTTTCGGCCAGGAGGAACTGGAGGCCATACAGAGGCTCTTGTTTTCGGGGACGACCCTCAACCGCGGGAAGGACGTTGACCTCTTCGAAGAGGAATTCGCCCGGTATTGCGGGGCCAGGCATGCCGTTGCCGTCAGCAGTTGTACCGCGGCGTTACGGTTGGCCGCCCAGGCGGCACGTTTGCGGGAAGGGGACGAAGTCATCGTCCAAGCCAATGCCTTCTGGAATGCCGTTGTTCCATTAGTTGAAAGAAAGGTCAAGCTCCATTTTGCGGATATCGACGGCTATTCGCTGACCATCGATCCCCGCCATGTCAGGGAAATTGCAGGCCGTTCCAAAAAGATAAAGGCGGTCCTGTGTTTCAGCCAGGGCGGCACGCCCTGCCGCATGGAGGAATTGCGTAAAATTTGCGATGAGCACCAATTGATCCTGATCGAAGATGCGGCGCATGCCTCGGGAGCTTCTTATAACGGCCGAAAGGTCGGCTCCTGGGCGGACATTACCTGTTTTTCATTTTCAACCCTTAAGAATATAAGCACCCTGGGCGAAGGGGGCATGTTCGTCACCAACAACCCGAAATTCGCCGAAGACGCGCGCAAGCTCAGGGAATGCTGGCCCATCGGTGAGACCGTGCCGGCCCCGAAAGACCATTACGGGCCCTATCCCAAACCCGAAGACCCGTCCTTCATGAAGCCCGGGGATGCTTTTTCTCAGGATTGGCTGCGCCTGGATGAGGTGGGAACCAATTATAAAATGTCGTCGATCCAGGCCGCCGTCGGGCGCATCCAGCTTAAGAGGCTTGACCACAATGTGGCCCACCGGGCCTCGGTGGCCGTACAATATGATGCCTGCGTGACAAGCCTGCCGGGTTTAAAAACAGTCGCGTTGCCGCCTCAAGCCGTTTCAGCCCATCATTTGTATAGTTTTTTTGTCCTGCCCGAAGCGGGCTTTGACAGGAATGAATTCGTCAGCCTGTTAAAAAAAAGGCGGAATATTCATATCATCAACCGGTTTTGGCCTTTGAACCTGCATTCGATCTTCAGGATGCAGGGGCACGGGCCCGGCGAGGCGCCGGTCCTGGAGAGGATTTGGTTTAAAGAACAGGTTTCTCTGCCTTTGGTTTGGGATCCGCAGGTTGTCCTGAGGATCATCGAAGCCATAGGGGCCGTAAGGCAGGAACTATTGGATGCTCAAAAAAGCAGGGTATGAAAAAAATAACAGTCAGCCTGGTGTGTGACATCAAGGACAGTTTTATGCACGGGTATCTTCCGGGACTCAAAAAAGAACTGGAAGAGCAAGGGCACAATGTCCGTTACTATAAAAACATTGCAGAAATAGAAAAAGGTGAGGTGGCTTTCTTCCTGGCCTGTTCAACCATCCTTAAGGAGAAAGTTTTATCCCTGCATGACCATAATGTCGTCATTCATCCAAGCAAGCTGCCGGAAGCCCGCGGCTCGGGGGTCGTGTCGTGGAAAATACTTGAGGGCGCGGATAAAATCTGGGTAACGCTTTTTAAACCCACCGATAAAATAGATGCCGGCGAGATTTATTATCAGGATTGCGCGGTGTTGTCCGGGGATGAGTTGTGCGATGAGATAAGAGAAAAGCAGGCGGAACTGTCATTTGCCTTGATCAAAAGGTTTTTGGCGGGGTACCCTCACCTTAAGCCCGTTGTCCAAGAAGGGAAATCATCCTTTTATCCCAAGAGAACACCCAAAGACAGTGAGTTGGACATCAATAAAAGCCTTAAAGAACAATTTAACCTTTTACGCACCGTCGATAACGAGCGTTATCCGGCGTTCTTTTATATTCACGGCAAAAGATATGTCTTAAAGATTTCAAAGGAGAGGGTTCATGCTTAACTATCCGTTCAAGTTCCGCGCAGCGATACTGGAAGAAGTCAAAAAACCTTATGTGATCAGGGAAATTGAATTTGCCGGCCCTTTGCAAATAGGCCAGGTGGCGGTGAAGCTTTCTTACAGCGGTATCTGCGGCAAGCAAATCGAGGAGGCCGACGGACTTCTGGGCCCTGACCCTTATTTGCCGCATTTGACCGGCCATGAAGGCAGCGGCGAGGTGTTGGCCGTGGGGCCGGGCGTGACCAAGGTCAAGCCGGGAGACCTGGTTGTCCTGCACTGGGTCAAAGGCGGGGGCATCAATGCTGCGACTCCGTTGTATAACTTTCAAGGCAAACGCATTAATGCGGGATGGGTATCGACGTTCAATGATCATGCGGTGGTATCGGAAAGCCGCGTGACTCCGCTTCCCGCCGGCTCTGACCCGATGGTGTCCGCCCTGTTGGGTTGCATGGCCACGACGGGAATAGGAGCCGTGCTTAATGACGCCGACATCCACCCTTACGATACCGTGGCCATCTACGGCTGCGGCGGCATCGGCTTATGCGCGTTGTCCGCTGCGCGTCTGCGCTATCCCAGAAAGCTCATCGCCGTGGACGTCAATGAGCAGACCCTGGGGATGGCCAAGGGGTTGGGCGCGACGGATACCGTTAATCCGGCCAAGACCGATCCCATCAAGGCTGTCCGCGAGTTGACCGGCGGCAAAGGTGCCAGCAAGGTGATCATTACGACCGGCAATCCCAAAGCTGTGGAGTCCGCCATTAATTCAAGTTCTCTCCCCGGCGATTGCATCATGGTGGGTGTTCCGCCCAAAGGGACGCTCATCCCGCTTGATGGCGCCAATGTCGTGTTGAAAAGAACGATCCGCGGCACACAGGGAGGGAGCATCCTGCCGGAAAGGGACATCCCTCTTTATTATGATTTCCACAAGCAGGGGATTTTAAAATTGGACGGCATGGTTTCATCGGTGTTTGAGTTCGGCAGGATCAATGAAGCCATGGACAAAATGCGCGGCGGGGTCACGGGACGCTGCGTGCTGAAATTTTGAGGACGATATGGATTTAGGGCTCAAGGGGAAAAAGGCTTTGATCGCGGGGGCCAGCAAAAATATCGGTGCCGCCATCGCCCGCTGTTTGGCGGCTGAAGGATGCCAACTTTTTTTGGTTTCTCGGGATGCAGAACGTCTTCAGCAGCTCTGCGGACAATTGGGCGGAAAGCAGGCCGGGCACCACTATATGGCCGTGGATTTGCGCATCGAGGGAAAGCCCGCCGAGGCCGCTCAAGAAGCCCTGCGCCGGGCAGGGAATGTGGACATCGTCATCCACAATGTCGGCGGCGGGTTGGGTTATAAAGATGTTTTGGGCCCTTGCAGCGATTGGGAGGATGTCTGGCAGTTTAATGTCGGCATCGCGATAGAGATCAACCGTATCTTGATTCCCCCCATGAGGCAAAGAAAATGGGGCAGGGTTGTTCATGTCTCCTCGATTGTCGCCCAGGCAGGGGAACCTTTGGGCGAATTCAGCGGCAGCCTCCCTTACACGGCCGCCAAGGCGTATTTGAATGCCTACATCAAAGGGATTGGCCGCGCAGTGGCGGGCGACAATGTGGTGGTTTCAGGGGTGATGCCGGGTGCCGTCCGGTCGCAGGGTAAATTTTGGGACAGGATGATCCAGGAGGACCCGGCAAAGGTCAAAGATTTTATCAACCATTACTATCCGGCCGGGCGTTTTGGCACCGCCGAGGAAATAGCGCCCTTTGTGGCTTTGTTGGCCTCCCAGCAGGCGTCTTTCGCCTCCGGGAGTTTGATCCCGGTCAGCGGGGGCATGGTTTAAATTTTATCTTCAAAAGGAGCAAGAATGATCAATCAAGCTGAAAAAGCAAATACAGTGGAAAGAGGGCCGTCGTTGGATGAGAGATCCCGCTATTTAAGGAAGATTGTTGTTTCCGGGATAGAAGCGACCAAGAAAGGCCATATAGGGTCAGCCTTGTCCTTAGTGGAAATCATCCGGGTCCTTTATGACGATATCCTGAATTACCGGCCGCAAGAGCCTCTGTGGCCTGACCGCGACCGGTTTATCTTAAGCAAAGGCCATGGCTGCCTGGCCTTGTACGCGGTATTGGCGGACAAAGGCTTCATTAATGTCGATGAATTAAAGACCTACGCCCTGGAAGGCTCGCGCTTGGGCGGGTGTTCGGAAAGCATTGTGCCCGGCGTCGAGGCCACCACCGGCGCCTTGGGTCATGGATTGGCCGTCGGGATCGGCATGGCCATGGCCGCGCGCATGCAAAAAAGGCCGAGCCGGGTTTACGTCGTCATGGGTGACGGCGAACTTAATGAGGGGTCCGTGTGGGAAGGGGCTTTATGCGCGGCCAAATACAAACTGTCCCACCTGACGGTCATTATCGATTGCAATAAATTCCAGATCGCCGGTTCCACTAAGTATGTCTTGGACCTTGAACCGCTCAAGGAAAAATGGGAGAGTTTCGGGTTTGAAACGAGGGAAGTGGACGGCCATGATGTTAATGCGCTTAGAAAAATATACAAGGAGTTGCCCTTTTCGACTACCAAGCCCTCTGCCATCATCGCGCACACCGTCAAGACCAAAGGCGTCACCTTT
Organism: Candidatus Omnitrophota bacterium; assembly: GCA_028870995.1. GTDB lineage: Bacteria > Omnitrophota > Gorgyraeia > Zapsychrales > Fredricksoniimonadaceae > JABDGZ01. Next base: position 6,196 of record JAGWOI010000028.1, read on the forward strand.
GCCGAGGGCGATTACAAATGGCATTGGAAAAGCGGCCTGGATGAGGCCACGTTAAACAAAATTAAAGCTTCCCTGGAGAATGACTAATGTTCTTTACGTTTAAAGATTCCATTTATGAGTTGGCGAAAGCCGATAAAAGGGTCCTGCTGATGATCACCGATTCCGACATCGGCATGGACCATATGCAAAAAGAGATGCCGGAACAGTATTTTATGGAAGGGATTTCCGAAGCCAATACCGTGGGCATGGCCTGCGGCCTGGCGGCGGACGGGTATGTCCCGTTTATCGTCAACCACGCCAGCTTCGGCGTGCGCCGCTGCTATGAGCAGATTGTTCTGGACGCCTGCCTCCAGGAGAGGCCCATCAGGATGGTGGGTGTCGGCGGAGGAGTGGCCACCGCTCATTTGGGACCGACGCATACCACGATCGAAGACATTGCCCTCATGCGTTCACTGCCGGAGATGACGGTGGTCAACCCCTGTGATGCCCTGGAAATGAAAAAGCTGATGCCGCAGATGGTCGACTGGCCCAGGGCCATTTACATCCGGCTGGCCAGGTACGGCAAACCTATTGTCACCCGGGAAGAAGATGATATCAAGATCGGCAAGGCCGTTGTCCGTTATAGGCCGGAAGTTTCCGGCCGAAAAGTCTTGTTGATCTCAACCGGTGCCATGACTTCTGGTGCCGTTAATGCGGCAGCAAGCCTGAAAGAGGCAGGCATAGCCTGCACGGTGCTGCATGTTCACACGATCAAACCCCTGGACAAGGATGCCATTCTCGAGCAGGCGGCCCAGGCGGAACTAATTGTAACGCTGGAAGACCATGTTTTGGCAGGGGGGCTGGGCAGTGCGTGCCTGGAGGTGCTTATGGATAATATGGATCCTAAAGATCTGCCGCGGGTACGCCGCTTAGGATTCCCGGACAGGTTCATCCATGAGTATGGCACCCAGGAAACTTTGTTCCAAGCCATGGGACTTCAACCGCAGCAGGTGGCGGCGAAGATCAAGGGTTTTTTAGGCTGATGGTTAAAGATTTGCTGGTTCAAGGTCTTGGGAAAGGGTTCAAGTTCATATTCTTTTGTTTATCTGTCCCTTTCATTCTTCTGTTACGACTCTTAAGACCTTTTATTTTGATCAGGTTCCATGATATTAACAGCGACCGGATCGGCCACTTTTCCGGCAACATGGAAGTGTACTTGTCCCAGCGTGATGCGGGGATGCATCAAAGACGTGTCATCGATATTTTTTATCGGGACAAAATTGTATGCAATGTCCAGTTGATGGAGATGTGGGCCCGTGTCATTCCTATCCCGCGTCCCTATGCTCTTTGGAGAAGACTGGCGTGGGCCAACCGTAAACTGCCCGGAGGGAAGGCGCACGAATATAAGGACGGCCGGTATTACGATACTTACGGGGTTTTGGAAAAAACAAAGCCGCATTTGCTTTTCACCGGCGAAGAAGAAAAAAGGGGACAGGAAGCTTTGTGGGCAATGGGCATTCCCGAGGGAAAACCTTTTGTTTGTTTTATTGTCCGCGACAAAGCGTACTTGTCCGCCCTTATGAAAGGACAAGATTTCTCGTACCACGACTATCGCGATACAAATATAGAAAAATACCGTTTGGCCATGGAAGGCTTAAGCCAACGCGGCTATGGCAGTGTCAGGATGGGCGCTGCCGTCAAGAACAAGCTGCGTTTTTCCTGCCCGGGCCTGATTGATTATGCCGCTAACGGGATGCGGGATGATTTCAGGGATGTTTACTTGACTGCGAAATGTTCTTTTTTTATTTTTTCCGAATCCGGTCTTGGTGTGTTGGCCATGGCTTTCCGCCGTCCGGTCGTTTGTCTGGACTTGGTCCCCATGAGACTTGCCCATGCAGGGGGGAGCGATTATGTCCTTACCTTTAGAAAGTTGTGGTTAAAAAGCGAGAAACGGTTTTTGAGATTTCGGGAGATAGTCCATTCTGAAATAGGCATGTATCTTCACACCAGGCAATATCAGGAATCCGGTATTGAACTTATTGAAAATACCGCTGAAGAGGTCCGGGACGCCATTGAAGAAACAGCAGCTCGGTGTGAAGGCCGTTGGGAAACCAACGAGGAGTACGAAGACCTGCAACGCCGCTTCTGGTCGTTTTATGCGGACAGCAGCGAATTGCGCGTGCTGCGGGCCAGGGTGGGGTCGAAATTTTTGTTACAAAACAAGGACCTGTTGTGAGGGCGGATATGAATGAAAAGGAAATGAATGCTACCAAGGTCGTTATTCTTGCCGGCGGGCTGGGCACGCGGCTGGCCGAGGAAACGGAGGTCAAGCCCAAACCCATGGTGGAGATCGGTGATCGCCCCTTGTTGTGGCATCTGATGAAATTTTATGCATCTTACGGATTTAATGAATTTTATTTAGCGCTTGGATATAAAGGTGAGATCATCAAACGTTTTTTCCATGATTATTATATTCTCGAAGGGGACATGACCATTAATTTACGCGAGGGGCATATCACCGGTGCCCATGAGGTAAGAAAACCGGATTGGATGGTCCATCTTATTGACACAGGTATCCAGACAATGACCGGGGGGCGTTTAAAGCGGCTGGAACCGCAATTGAAAAATGCCACCTTTATGATGACCTATGGCGATGGTCTGAGCAATGTGAACTTAAAGGATCTATTGACCTTTCATCGCAGCCATGGGAAGTTGGCCACGGTCACAGCAGTTCGGCCTCCCGCGAGGTTTGGGGGCTTGGAATTTAAAGGCGACGAGGTCATCCGGTTTACAGAGAAACCCCAAATAGGAGAAGGATGGATTAACGGAGGGTTTTTTGTCTTTGAGCCGGAAGTTTTTTCCTTCCTTGAAGGGGATGACACGATCCTTGAGGCCGCCCCTTTGGAGAGTTTGGCCAAGCAAGGGCAATTGATGGCCTTCCGGCATGATAAGTTCTGGCAATGCATGGACACTTTAAGGGACAAGCGTGTCTTGGAAAAACTTTGGGAAAGCGGCAGTGCACCTTGGGAGATTTAAGATTTATGTTTGGGAAAATATATAAAGGCAAAAGGGTTTTAGTGACCGGAGATACCGGTTTTAAAGGGTCGTGGCTATGTATTTGGCTGCGTGAGTTGGGTGCCGAGGTTTATGGCTATGCGTTACCTGCTAAGAATGCATGTGACAATTACATGGTCAGCGGGTTGGGGGACATGATCAGCCACATGGAAGGTGATATCAGAGATTATCAAAAATTGGAAAAGTATTTTAAAGAAGTGCAGCCGGAAATTGTTTTTCATTTGGCAGCCCAATCCCTGGTCAGGGAGTCATATCGTTCTCCCCGTGATACCTTTGAGACCAATGTGATGGGGACAGTTAATTTCTATGAATGTCTTAGAAAGGTCAAGACTGTTAAAGCGGCTATTAACGTCACCAGTGATAAATGTTATCGTCAGATGGAACAAACGTCAGGATATAAAGAAGAAGATTCACTCGGCGGACGCGATCCTTATAGCGCTTCCAAGGCCAGCTGTGAGATGGTGGCACAAGCATATTTAAAATCTTTTTTTGAGAATTCCTCCTGTCTTGTTGCTTCCGTAAGGGCCGGCAATGTGCTGGGCGGCGGCGATTGGGCCCAGGATCGCATCATTCCGGATTTATTCAGGGCTATCGGGCAGGAACGGCCTTTGTCCATCCGTTGCCCTGATGCCGTACGCCCCTGGCAGCATGTTTTGGAGCCGCTTTCAGGGTACCTGATATTGGCAGAAGGACTTTACCAGGGCAAAAGGTCATTGTCAGGGGCTTGGAATTTGGGTCCGCTTATCGAAGGGGACCGGACAGTCCGCCAACTCGTTGAGCAAGTGATAAAAACTTTAGGGAAGGGTAAATATGTCATTGATGAACATAGCACCCATCCGTATGAGGCATCTTATTTGAGACTGTCTATTGATAAAGCCCTGACCCACCTTGATTGGAAGCCCCGGCTTCGTTTTCAGGAAATGGTGGAATTTACCGTTGAGGGCTATGAAGCCAAGGATATCTACAAAAGCAGGGTCTCTCAGATCCAACGGTATACACGCAGGATGAAAGAGGATTAAATTGAATATTTTTGATGTGTTGGTGTATCAGGACACGAACAACAAGATAGACAGACCTTTGGAAAGATGGGGCGTGGTCTTGGACGTTAACGGAGACAGCATCCAAATTTTGCCGCTGGAGCCTGTCATAGGGGACCTGGGCCAAGGTAACATTTTTTTGCATGTGGAGAAATTGTCCTTGGACCTTCTTCCTATGCCGCTGATGGCTAAAAGCAGCCATCTGCGCGAAATTAATTCATCGACGGTCCTTATCAATAAAGGAAACTTAGGGGTTTCAAAAACGGATGAGCTCTTGAGAAAATTGATGGGAAATTTGATTGAAAGACATCATCAGTATGTGCATCTGCCCAAAGCCAGTTTTGTGCCAACCCAAAGCTCCGTACCGTGTGCCGGCCGGGTCTATGATGCCCAGGACATGAAAAGTTTAGGTGAAGCGGCCCTGGATTTTTGGTTGACCGGCGGTAGGTTTGAAAAAATGTTCGAAAAGGAGCTCAATGCTTTTTTGGGGACCAGGTTTTGTGCCTTGACCAATTCCGGTTCATCGGCCAATCTTTTGGCGGTCTCATCACTGACTTCCCCGCTTTTGAAAGAACGCCGGCTGAAGCCAGGCGATGAGGTGCTTACCGTTGCCGCAGGTTTCCCAACGACGATAGCACCCATTATTCAAAATGGGATGGTGCCGGTGATGGTGGACATAGAACTCGGTACTTATAATGCCAATGTGGATCAACTGGAGCAGGCTGTTTCAAGCCGCACCAAGGCGATCATTTTGGCGCACACATTGGGAAACCCGTTTAATCTCCACCGTATTAAATTGTTAGCCCAAAAGCATGGACTATGGTTAATAGAGGACTGCTGCGATGCTTTGGGGTCTTTGTATCAAGGGCAATGCGTGGGGACATGGGGGGACATCGCCACTTTTAGTTTTTATCCTGCACACCATATTACCATGGGAGAAGGGGGTGCCGTGGTGACTAATAATGCGGTCCTCCATAAGTCCATCACCTCATTTCGCGATTGGGGAAGGGACTGTTATTGCGATACGGGAAAGGACAATACTTGCGGCAAAAGGTTTGCCTGGCAGTTGGGAGACCTGCCGCAAGGGTATGATCATAAATATATTTATTCCCATTTAGGATATAATCTCAAGTTGACGGATATGCAGGCCTCCGTCGGCCTCTCCCAGATGAAGAAGTTAAAGTCATTCATTCAAGCCAGGAGAAACAATTGGCAATATCTGTGGAGCCATTTGAAAGATTTGGAGGAATATTTTATTCTACCCCGACCGGAAGAGTTCTCAGACCCAAGCTGGTTTGGTTTTATCCTGGCAGTGCGTCCGCAAGCGCCTTTTACAAGGCCTGAGATTGTCAGTTATCTGGAAGAGCGCAAGATTGCGACACGGATGCTGTTTGCCGGCAATATCACCAAGCAGCCTGGTTTTCAAGGATCAAACCGGCGCCTTCCGTTTGAATTAAATAACACCGACTTTATCATGACCAATGTTTTCTGGGTGGGCGTATATCCGGGTTTAACCCATGAAATGTTGGGCTATGTTGTCCAGGAGATCAAAAATTTTATCAAGCAAAGGACATGTTCACTGTCATGACATTCACCGAACTGTTCATTTCTGGGGCTTTTTTGATTGACCTTGAGCTGCGGGAAGATGAGCGTGGCTTTTTTGCCAGGCTATTTTGTGAAAAAGAATTTGCTGTCCACGGACTGATGCCGCGCATCGTACAGGTCAATGATTCTTATTGCAAATTCAAAGGTACCTTGAGAGGCATGCATTATCAGTTGGACCCTCACAGCGAAGACAAAATGGTTCGTTGTCTGCGCGGGCGGATTTTTGATGTGGTCCTTGACTTAAGGAAATCCAGCCCTACCTTCGGCCGATGGTACGGATGTGAATTGACACAGGACAATAGAAAAATGCTCTACATCCCCAAAATGTGCGCGCATGGATTCATTACTTTGGAGGATGACAGTGAAATTTTGTACCTGCATTCCCAATTTCATGCGCCCTCAGCGGAAAGAGGTGTCCGCTGGGACGACCCGAAATTTAAGATCCAGTGGCCTTTTAAACCAAAGATCATATCAAAACGTGATCAACAATTTCCTCTCTACACATAGGTCAATTCCATGAGGGTTCTTTTCACAGGAGCGAGTTCATTTACCGGTTACTGGTTCGTCAGGCAGTTGTGTCATGGCAGCCATGAGGTCGTTGCGACGTTCACCCGCGAGATAAATGACTATTCCGGCCTTAGAAAGAAGAGGATCGATGCGCTTCCACAGCAGGTCGCAAAGGTTTATTCTTGTCCGTTTGGCGGAAAGTCGTTCATGGATCTGATTTCCTCCAGAGACCGTTGGGACGTTCTTTGCCACCATGCTACTGACACATCGCGTTATAAAGAAGCTGATTTTGATTATGTCCGTGCCATTGATCAAAATACCTGTCATATCGATGAAGTCCTTAAAGAACTGTCGGCAAGGGAATGTAAAAAGATCATCGTGACGGGGACGGTCTTCGAACCGGGAGAAGGTGCAGGAGATCCTCTTTTGCAGGCCTTTTCTCCTTATGCGGTGGCCAAGAGGGCTACGGCGGACCTTTTTCACTACTTTACAACCAAATACAAAACGGCTTTTGGTAAATTTGTTGTCCCTAATCCGTTTGGCCCCCTGGAAGAAGAGCGCTTTACGTCTTATTTGATGCGTTCCTGGCTTAAAGATGAAACGGCGGTGGTCAAGACACCGGACTATGTCCGTGACAATGTGCACATTGGGGCCCTGGCAGGGGCTTATGCCGATTTTGTCAATAGGGATTGGCAAGGATATGTCAAGTTCAATCCCAGCGGATATGTTGAAAGCCAAAAGGATTTTGCTTTACGCGTTTCCCATGAGGTGTCCCAAAGGTGGCAGAAACCCTGCAGGGTCGCTTTCGCTGAACAAAAAGATTTCAATGAACCGTTAATGCGGTACAACACGGACCCTATTTATGGGGTAGTCTCAGATTGGAATGAAGCCCATGCCTGGGATGAAATAGCGGAGTATTACCGCGAGATAAAATGATATGGATAAACGACCGGTCTTTACGATCATAACGATTTGTTATCGCCGTTTGGGGTTTCTGAAAGAATCGCTGGCGGCGATGTTCCGACAAACATACCAGCAGCTTGAGATCGTCATCGTGGACAACGGGGCGATCCCTGAAGTGTATGACTATATCATGGACTTGGAGAAGAAAGACAGCAGGGTCAAGATCGTTCATTTTAAGGAAAACCAATACCACATTGATCAGCCGCATCATATGAACAGGGTTTGCCTGGACGCGGCCTTAAAAGCGGCGACCGGCGAATTTATTTTTTACCAATCGGACGATGACATTATTTCGGATGATTATGTTGAGAAAATGGTTGCCTTGTTTGAGGATAATCCAGCTTGTACGACAGTAGCAGGGCTTGTCAAAGATATGGATGCCTCCGGACACCTTTTGCCGGAAGGTCCCCGCACCGCCAATTTTCGTCCGCGTTATATGCCGGGACATTTGCTTGCTTTCAGCACGTTGGGGAGGGATTGGCCCAGCATTATGTTCTGTGCTCCTGGCCCCATTTTCTCTTACAAGAGAAAAGAATTTATTCAGATGGGGGGGTTCCATCCATCTTTGGAATTCAGCGCTTTATGGGGTATCGTCCCTTTTGGTGTCACCGGTTTTGATGAGACGGCCATTTTATATTGGAGAAGGCATGAAGGCCAGTTGAATAAATTCATGAATTTTCATGGCAGTACAGCCTATGACGTAACAATGGAATTACTGAAAGAGTGGCAGATAGAGAAAAGGTGGGAAATTTTTGGGAAGAAAACCGCCCAATACGTTGTAGACAGGATTGTACATACCATGTCTCAAAATGCCACGGAGTGGTTTGCCGTCAGTTTTTACCATCTTCGCTTTAAGGCGTGCTGGTTTCTTTTCAAGATGTTATGGTGCCAGCCGTATTTCTGGCGCATGCTCCTGCCTTGCCTTTGGAAAGAAAAGAAAGAATTTAAATATTATTTAAAACCTAAATTTCGCAGGTTGTTTGAGGCACATCCCAAATTGGTTGAAAGAATCCCGTGTCTTATGCCGTTACAAAAGCGGGCGTTTAAATAGGTTGCCGGATGTTCCGGCCGATCATATGAAAATCTGGAAGATCATACAAATAGCACAAAAACGGAACCCTTTTCTTTTGGCGACCCTTATCCTCGTCACGGGTATGTCGAGCTTTATCCAGGCGTTTTCAAGTATTACGGTCATGCCTGTCATAGACCTCATGATCCATCCGGACCTCAAGGGTGCCAGCCATGCGACGGTGGCCATCCTGCGCTGGCTGGAGAAATTTTCCCTTCCGCATACCTTGTTGTGGTTGATTGGGTTCTTTTTGCTGGTAACAGTCCTTAAAAACATCATTACGGCCGCCTCCAAATACATCCTTACCTTTATTAGGATGCAGATGGTTAAAAACATCGTTTTGGAGCAATACCGGGCCTTTTTGGGCGCTGGCTGGGAATTTTTTGTGTTCCAACGGCAGGGCACCTTGAGCAATTCGATCATAACGGAAACGGAAAAAGTCGGGTTCACTTTTCAGACGCTGGGGGACATTTCCGCCGCGGCGTTATGCGTCGTTTTCTATTTAGGGGTGGGGTTTTTTGTTTCCTGGAAAATAACATTGATGGTCTCAGTGCTTGTTCTTTTTGGCCTTGTCCCTTATCTGTTAATAGGCAAAAGGATCGGTGAACTGGGCAGGACTTCCACGGAGAAATACAATGAGTTTCAGGGCGCTATCATGGAATCTTTCCACGCCGCGAAACTGATCCTGGGTTACGGAAACCAGGAGAAATCGTATAAAAAGCTCGGGGCAATCATTCACCAACTGATATCAGCCGGGTTTAATTACGTGATGATCCGTGCGGTTATGCCGCTGATTTTTGAACCGGTGGGGTTTGCGGCGATTTTGCTGGCTGTTTATCTGGGCTGGAGTCTTTTTCATCTAAAGATATCTGAGATTTTTCTGCTGCTTTATGTTTTCAAAATGATAACGCAGTATGGGTTAAGCGTCGTCGATCTGAGGAATTATATAAAGAATATTTCCCCGGGCCTTGAACAAATTCACGACCTGCGCCAGGAGGCCGTGCGCAGGGAACAGGTTTCAGGGCCAAAGGCCTTTGAGCAAATCAGAGATAAAATTGTCTTTCAGGGGGCGTGTTTTGCCTATCCTGAAAATAAGCAGGCTCTGGTGAATGTCGACATGACGATACCCCGCGGCAAAATGGTCGCTATCGTCGGGCGTTCCGGTTCAGGTAAGACAACGCTCATCGATGTGCTGATGGGTTTTTACCGGCTTCACAAGGGCCGCTATCTTATTGATGGGGTTCCGTTCGAGGAATATGACCTGAACAGCTGGAGAACGAAGATCGGCTATATCCCCCAGGATCCCTTTTTGTTCAACATGTCGATTAAGGATAATCTCCTTTGGGGCAACGATGCGGCTACCCGGCAGGACATTGAGACGGCACTGGAACTTGCCAATGCCCAAGAGTTTGTTAAAGGCCTTCCCCTGAAAGAGGACACCGTCATCGGTGATCAAGGCGTCCGGTTGTCCGGCGGACAGCGCCAGCGCATTGCCCTGGCCAGGGCGCTTTTGCGCAAACCTAAACTACTGGTGCTCGATGAGGCGACCAGTGCTCTGGACAGCCATTCAGAGATCCTTATCCAGAATTCGATTGAAAAAATAGCGCTTGAAACGACGATTGTGGCTGTTGCCCACCGGTTGTCGACGATAAAAAAAGCGGACAGCATTTATGTGATGGACCAGGGACGCATCATCGAGGAAGGTTCTTTTGACCGCCTTATGAGCATTAAGGAGGGGGTGTTCCTTAAAACCGCAGAAATCCAGGGCCTTGCTTAAAGAAAGAGATACGACCATATGAAAAAAATTTTGATTACCGGTGCCGGCGGATTTATTGGGTCTCACCTGACGGAGTTGTGCGTTCGCCGTGGGTTTCAAGTCAGGGCATTCGTCCGTTATAACGCCAACAACCGCTGGGGATGGCTGGATGCAAGTCCTGCCTTGAAAAAGATCGACGTCGTCGCCGGTGACATCCGTGATTTTGACTCGGTCTTTAAGGCCATGAAAGGCTGTGACACGGTTTTTCACCTGGCCGCCCTGGTTGGTATTCCGTATTCCTATATTTCACCCTTGGCGTATGTCAAAACCAATATCGAGGGGACATATAATGTGCTGGAGGCGGTCAAGGATTTGGGAGTCAAAAATGTATTGGTGACCTCCACCAGCGAAACCTACGGCACGGCACAGTATGTGCCCATCGATGAAAAGCATCTTTCCGTGGGGCAGTCTCCTTACGCTGCCACCAAGATCGCCGCGGACCAACTTGCCCTGAGTTATTGGCGGTCCTTCGGCTTGCCTGTCAAGGTGGTGCGTCCTTTTAATACCTATGGCCCGCGCCAATCCGCCCGGGCGGTTGTTCCCACGATCATGACCCAGGTGCTAAGCGGTCAAAGGCAGATCAAATTGGGCAATACTTCCCCCACGAGGGATTTGACCTATGTGGCTGATACGGTCGAGGGCTTTCTCCAGATCGCCCGTTGCCCCCGGACCGTGGGTGAGGCCATCAATATCGGTATGAATACCGAGACTTCCATCGGAGAATTGGCCAGGATGATCGCCGCTCTGGCCAAGGTTAAAATCAGGGTCGTTGAGGACCGGCAGCGCTTGCGTGGGCGTTCGACGGAAGTGGAGCGCCTGCGCTGCAATAATGCCAAACTTTTGGGCCTGACAGGCTGGAAACCAAGGTATACCCTCGAAGCGGGTTTGAAAGAAACGATGGACTGGATAGGCCGCAATCTGGGAGTATATAAAACCGGCCTCTATAATGTTTAGGCCGGCCGGAGTTTTATCTATGCACGAAGGCATTCTGACCTTGGAGGACAGGGACAGGTGGAAAAAGTACATAGGCATGCTGCCTGACGGGAAGCAGGATGTTTATTTGGGGCCGGATTATTATGCCCTTTATCAGACCCCTGAAAGGCGGGTGGAATGCTTCTTCGCCGAAGAAGGCGGCCAGGTTTTTTTATATCCTTATTTAAAGACGCACATCAACAGGGCCGTTGATTTCGAACTGGATGGGGATTTCTATGACATTGAAGGGGCGTATGGCTACAACGGTTTTGCCGTCAGCAATGATGATGCAGGGTTTTCCCGCCGCTGCGCCGGAATTTTTGCGCAATACTGTTCCCGGGAAAGGATTGTGGCGCAGTTTATGCGGTTAAACCCTTTTTTGCCTATGCCTGCAGCGGAGTCCTGGTGGGATTTAAAGCCTGAGAAGAAAAATATTTATGTAGATTTGACCTTGTCCCCGGAAGATTTATGGATGGACTCCTATGAACATTGCGTGCGCAAGAACGTCAACAAGGCCAGGCAAATGGGTGTCGAGATCAGGTCCTATGAAGGCAAGAACATGGGCGAGGCCCTGCTGGAAGAGTTTCTCAATATCTATCACCATACGATGGAACGCAATAATTCCGGGGCCGATTATTTTTTTTCTAAGACTTATTTTCGGAATGTTTGTTCATTTTTGCCGCACGAGAGCTTGTTCTTTTTTGCCTATTTGAATGGACAGCCGGTATCGTGTGAACTGGTTTTAATAAGTAAAAAGAATGCGTATTCATTTTTGGGAGGCACCCTCCAGGAGGCCCAGGCCTCGCGTCCCAATAATTTACTGAAGCATGAGTTGATTTCGTATTTACAGTCGCTGCATCTGGAAAGATATCTTATCGGCGGGGGGAAAAGCGAGAATGACGGGATCTTCGTGTATAAAAAGTCTTTTTCGAAAAAAGGCGTTTTGGATTTCTCCATTGCCTGCAAGGTGTGCGACCATAATGCCTATGAGGAGATTTGCCGCCGGTGGCGGGAGAAGTTCCCCTCAAAGCAGGCAGCCTATGGCAATTATTTCCTGAAGTACCGCTATTAAGGACGGCGGGGAAAGGCGGTTATGAGCTGGGACGAAGTTTGGGAGGGCGTGTTTCAGCGCCAATCGTGGGGCAAGTACCCGGACGAAAGTTTTATCCGTTTTGCGGCGAGGAATTTTTATAAAGTCCAGCCCCGTTCCCGGGTTAAAATACTGGAGGTCGGCTGCGGTCCGGGGGCCAACATCTGGTATCTGGCCAGGGAAGGGTTTGATGCCTACGGTATTGACGGGTCTGCCACGGCCGTTGCCCAGGCCAGGGAGCGGCTGGCACAGGAAAACTTAAGCGCGCATTTGTCTGTCGGCGACATCATCCGGCTGCCCTATGCCGACGGCCAGTTTGACGCTGTGGCGGACAATGAGTGCCTAGCCCATAACTCCACCCGGAACATGCCGCAAATCCTGGCGGAAATCGACCGCGTCCTCAAACCGCAGGGGTTATTGTACAGCCGGACCTTTACGGACCGTGTCTATATGGGGCAGCAACGCCAACAGCTTGGGCCCATGGAATACAGCGATGTCTCCGACGGGCCTTTTGCCGGGCGGGGATTCGTGCGTCTGATCGACAGGGAGGGTATCGGGAAACTTTATGGACAGTTTTTTAATCTTATTTGCGTGGATCGCAGGGAGTACAGCCAGGACGATGAAAAGATGAATATCAGCGAATGGATCATTTATGCGCAAAAACGGTAAATATCCTTCAAAAGTCTTTATCATTGCGGAAGCGGGGGTCAATCATAACGGCCGGATGGATTTGGCCCTGAAAATGATCGATGCTGCCGCTGCTGCCGGTGCGGACGCGGTCAAGTTCCAGACCTTTGTCCCCGAATTGGAAATCAGCCGGTTTGCTCCCAAGGCCAAATACCAGTTAAAGACGACCGCCAAGGGCCAATCCCAATTGGCCATGGCGCGGCAACTACAGTTTAACGAAGGCCAGTTTCTCCAATTACGCCGTCATTGCCAACGCCGCGGGATCATGTTTTTATCCTCGCCTTCCGACCTCTCCAGCATCGATGTGCTCTGCCGGTTGGGGCTGAGGATATTTAAGGTGCCCTCGGGGGAGGTCACCAACCTGCCCTATTTGCGTAAAATAGGGGCCCTCAAGAGAAGCGTGATTTTATCGACAGGGATGTGCTCCCTGAAAGAGATCCGCGCGGCGCTGGAGGTGCTGGTGCGCTGCGGGACTTCCAGGAAGAGGATCTCGATTTTGCATTGCAATACGGAATATCCGACGCCTTACAGGGATGTTCATTTAAGGGCCATGCAGGCGATGCGCCGGGCCCTTGGCGTCGAAGTGGGATATTCCGACCATACGCCGGGGATTGAGGTATCCCTTGCCGCCGTGGCTTTAGGGGCATCGGTCATCGAAAAACATTTCACCCTCGACAAGGACCTGCCCGGGCCCGATCATAAGGCTTCGTTGAGCGTTGATGAACTGGCCGGCCTCGTGCGCGCCGTCAGGAACGTTGAAAAGGCCATGGGGCGGCCGGTCAAAAAGCCGTCACCGTCAGAGATCAGGAATTTGCCCGTCGTGCGCAAGAGCATTGTGGCTTTCCGGGACATCCGCAAAGGGGAAATTTTGGGCGAGGACAATTTATACGCCAAGAGGCCGGGGACGGGGATCAGTCCGATGCATTGGGATAAGGTGCTGGGCAGGCGCGCTCCCAGGGATTTCAAGGAAGATGAATTGATCATTTTAAAATAACCGGGTTATCGTTGATGATTATAGAAAAAAAACAGGTTGAACGGGACAATGGGGTTTTCCATTGGCATTATTTTTCCGCCGCAAGGGAAGGGTTAAGACAGGTCCTGGAGTTTCCCTCGATGAAGGGCAGGAAAATATTGATCCCGGCGTATATCGGGCACAGCAGCCGGGAAGGGTCTGGGGTGTTTGATCCTATTACGCAGACCGGCAAGGAATATCTTTTTTACCGGATGGACAGCTCTCTCAATATTGATAAAGCCGACCTTAAAGAGAAAATATCGAAGAATAAAGGACAGATACTGCTGTTGATCCATTATTTTGGATTTAAGGATAAAAATTTGGGGATATACAAACAGTGGGCGCGGGAAAACCACATGGTCATCATTGAGGACTTTGCCCATGCGTTTTACACTTTTTATAAAGACCCCCAGATAGATTTTGATTTTGCCATTTTTTCTTTGCACAAGATGTTTCCCATCGATGATGGGGGCCTGGTGCTTTCCCGGGAGCCGTTGACAGCCACCAGAGAGGCCAGCGAGTATGACCTGTTCCGTTATGATTATCCATTTATTATGGAACGGCGAAGGCAGAATTATGCCTTCCTTGTGCAGGCCCTGGCGGAAAAAAAGGACAAGGGGATTAGGATCATGTTTCCTGTCCTGGGAGCCTTTGTGCCCCAGTCATTTCCCGTTTTTTTGCCGAGCAGGGAGGTCCGGGACGGGCTGTATTTTTCGATGAATGAGCGGGGTTATGGCGTGGTGAGCCTGTACCATGAATTAATAAGCCCCATTGATGGTTCGTTTTCCAATGAACATGAAATTTCGAATAGGATTTTGAACCTCCCGGTGCATCAGGATGTCGAACAGGTGCAATTGCAGGGGATGCTGGATGTGATGTTCTCTTTTTTGAATAAGGAACGACAGGAGCGGCCGTGAAACGGAAAATTTGCGTCGTCACAGGTTCCAGGGCGGAGTACGGTGTCTTATATCCCACGCTTAAGGCCATTGCCTCGGCAAGGGACCTTCAGCTTCAACTTGTCGTCACCGGGATGCATCTTTCGCCGGCCTTCGGCCTTACCGTCAAGGAGATTGAAGCGGACGGTTTCCCGATTGCCGGCCGGGTCAAAATGCTGGTATCCTCCGCAGGCGAGACCGACATGGGGAAATCCATAGCTAAGGGTGTCATGGGACTGGTTGATTGTTATAAAAGGTTAAAACCGGATATCGTTTTGCTGATTGCTGACCGGTTTGAGATGCTTGCGGCAGCTGTTGCGGCCATGACGGTGAACCTGCCGATCGCGCATATTTCGGGAGGGGAAATTTCAGAAGGGGCGATGGATGAACAGATCCGGCATGCCATTACCAAAATGAGCCACATTCATTTCGTGGCCATTAAAGAGAACGCCATGCGCGTGCGGCAGATGGGCGAGGAGCCGTGGCGGATCAAGACAGTGGGAGGGCCGTGGATGGACAATATCCGCGGCTTTAAGCCATTGACCGCTGATCAGATCAGTTCCCGTCTGGGGATTGAGTTGAAGCCCCCCTTGCTGCTTGTGACGTATCATCCGGTCACCTTAGAACAGGACAAGAGCGATGAACACATCAAGGCCTTGTTCGGAGCCCTTGCGGAGATTGACACCGGTGAGATCATCTTTACCTACCCCAACGCGGATGCAGGGGGGATGAAGATCATCCGGGCCATTAAGGCTTTTCAAGCCAAACGCCCGAACGTGAAGGCTTTTAAGAACCTGGGAAGGCAAATGTATTTCAGCCTTTTGCCGCATGTGGACATGATGGTGGGCAATTCTTCCAGCGGGATATTGGAAAGTCTCGGCTTCTATCTTCCTGTTGTCAATGTGGGCAACAGGCAAAAGGGCCGTTTCACCACAGGCAATATTATCAGTGTTCCTGACCGTAAAAAAGAAATTCTCAAGGCCATCCGTAAGGCCATGGAACCCGCGTTCCGCAAAAAGATCAGGTCCATGCCCAATCCCTACGGCAGGGGCAATACGGCGAGGAACATCACCGAGGTGTTACGGACGGTAAATTTAGGGCCGGCTATTTTGCGCAAGAAATTTTGTACCATCCCGATGACATGATCCGATCGAGGGGGATACTATGAAATCAAGGAAGAACAAGATTAAGAGCCGCCTCTTTCAACAGAACGAGGCTCTTGGAGAAAAAAGGGAAGGCTGGGATTGCCGGAGATTCCTTGTGGCGCCTACGATTTCCGCCAAATCTGCCATTCGCATCATGAGCGATGTGGGCCGCAAGGAGGTCTTTATCGTTGACGGCAGCGGCAGGCTTGCCGGCTCTCTTAGCGACGGAGACATTAGGAAATGGATTTTGCGCGGCGGGAGTTTAAAAGCCCCTGTCGATGAGATCTGCAACCGTTCGCCCAAGTGGGTGGAAAGGAATTATGATCTTCGTCGAGTCAAGGAGATCATGCTGGAGTACCGCATCGAGTCCGTTCCGGTCTTAAACGGGCAGGAAGAGGTCATTGAAATCCTTTTTTGGGATGAAGTGTTCGGCAAAGGCGAGGGCAAGGCCGCCGAACAGGTCGATCTTCCCGTTGTGATCATGGCCGGCGGCAAAGGGACACGACTTGATCCTTTTACCAAAATACTTCCCAAACCCCTGATCCCCATCGATGATAAGCCCATCATTGAATTGATCATGGACAGGCTCCATGCCCATGGGATGAAGCAATTTTATGTGATTTTAAATTATAAGGCTGCGATGATCCGTTCTTATTTTGAGGAAACGCCTTTGCCATATGGGGTGAAATTCCTGGAAGAGACGGCGTGGCTGGGGACGGCCGGAGGGCTAAAACTGCTGCCCAAGCGTTTTCCGGATACTTTCTTGCTGACCAACTGTGATGTTATCGTCGATGCTGAGTATGGTGATCTATGGCGTTTTCACCGCCAGAACGGTTTTGATATGACCATCATTGTCTCTTGCAAGCATTTTGTCATCCCCTATGGAGTTTGTGAAATACAAAACGGAGGGGCGTTAAGGGACATTCAAGAGAAACCCGAATATGACCTGCTGGTCAATACCGGAGTCTACCTGTTGAATAAAAACGTCATTCCGCTTTTGCCTAAGAAAGGCGCCTGTCATATGAATGAGCTGATCAAACGGGCGAAGGCCAAGGGGCTTAAGGTGGGGACCTACCCTGTGCAGGAGAAAAGCTGGGCCGATATCGGGCAGTGGGAAGAATATCATAAGGTGGTCAGGCAGTTGGGGGACAGATGAAGATCATTTTCTTTGGATTGGGATCCATCGGCAGCCGTCACGCCCGCCTGTTGAGGCGGTATTTCCCGCAGCACGACCTCTATGCATTGCGTTCGCGGCGGGGGGACAAAGACAATACCGTCCAAGGGGTCACTGAATTAAAAGGATGGGAACAGGTGGACGAGGTCAGGCCGCAGGCCGCTTTTATCACCAATCCTACGGCCTTGCATATACCGACGGCCATTGAATGCGCCAAACGCAAAATGGCCCTATTTATTGAAAAACCTATCAGCGACTCTTTAGGCGGTCTAGAGGAATTGCTGCGGGTGGTGGAAAACTACGATTTGGTTACCTACGTCGCGTATGTCCTGCGCTTCCATCCCGTCATTGTAAAGTTAAAAGAATTATTGGCCCAATATCCTCCCCGCGTGATGCACGTGCAGGCCGCATCTTTTCTTCCGACTTGGAGACCTGGCAGGGACCACCGCGAGATTTATTCAGCCAGGCAGGAATTAGGCGGAGGGGTGCTGCTCGATTTGTCCCATGAGGTTGATTATGTGCAATATCTTCTAGGTCCTGTCCGAAAGGTCAAGGCTTGTGTGGAGCGCCGGGGCAAGGTGACGGTGGATACGGATGACAGCGCCGATCTGCTTATTGAAGCAGCACAGGGGTTCGCCAATGTCCATTTGAGCTATTTAAGCCACTGGCCGCAAAGAAGGATCGTTGTCTATAGCGATGCCGCCACCCTTGTCGGGGACTTCAATGCGGGAACCATCACCATTTATGCGGAAGGCCAAGATCCGCAGCGGATAGACATGCCGATTGAAAAGGATGAACTTTTCCGGCGGCAATTGGCATACTTTTTGGAGCATTCTCAGGACACGCGCATGATGAATAATATCCATGAAGCCAAAGCGGTGTTCGAATCTTTATTGGAGATGCGGAGGCAGGATGGCGCTTAATTTATTATTGACGATCGCGGCCCGGGGGGGATCAAAGGGCGTCAAGGGCAAGAACGTCAGGACCTTGCTGGGTAAACCGCTGATAGCCCATACTATTCTTCAGGCCTTGCGGTGGGGGAAAGCCTCAAAGGTCGTCGTCAGCACGGATTCCGGGGAGATCGCCAAGATCGCCCGCCGCTACGGGGCCCAGGTGCCTTTTATGCGTCCGGCGCATTTGGCCACAGACAGGGCGGGCAAGGTGCCGGTGATAGCGCACGCGCTAAAAACATGTGAAGAGATTTATAAGACCCAATTCGATGCGGTGGTGGACCTGGATGCAACGGCGCCTGTTCGTACCGTGCAGGATTTGGACAATTGTTTGGCGCTGTTTGCCAAACACCGGCCAAACACCCTTTTCTCGGTGGTCCAGTCCCACAAAAACCCCTATTTTAATATGGTGGAATTGGGCCCCTCGGGCCGGGTGCGCCTGTGCAAGCGGCTCAAGGTGAAACTCAAACGGCGCCAGGACGCCCCCCTTGTTTATGATGTTAATGCCTCCATTTATTTTTATGACCGCGATTATTTGCTTGGGGCAAATCCCTCTGTTTTAAACAAACGCTGCATGGTTTACGTCATGAACGAGGAGTCGGGTTTTGACATCGACAGGGAAATAGATTTCAAGTTTTTAGAATTCTTATCCAAGGAGAAGATCATCGATTTATGAAAAACCATGACGGCATGTTTTCACTGAAGGGCAAGAACGTATTTGTAGTGGGCGGACTGGGGCTCTTGGGTTTGGCGGTGTCTCAAGCGGCGGCCGCCAACGGGGCCAAGGTGGTGGTCTTGGACGTGGACAACGATAAATCCAAGGCGGTTTTAAAGTGGGCCGGGAAACATAAATACCGCCTCTATTATGAATATTTTGACGCGGCTGACCTGGATGCCTGCGAGCTTTCTTTGAAGCGGCTGGTCAAAGAATACGGTCCCATGCATGCCTTGGTCAATGCCAGCTATCCGCGCAGCCGGGATTGGGCCAGGCCGTTGGAGAAAATGACCGTTGCCTACCTCCGGGAGAATGTGGATAAGCACCTTAATTCATATCTATGGCTCGGCCGCTGCGCCGCCTTGCTGATGCAAAAGGCCAGGGTCAAAGGTTCCATCATTAATTTCGGGTCGATCTATGGAGTGGTGGCCAATGACCTGAGCGTTTATGAAGGCACGCCGATGTCCGGGGAATTGACCTATTGCGCCATCAAGGGCGGCGTGGTGAACCTGACCCGCTACCTGGCTTCTTATTTCGGCAAGGACGGCATCCGGGCCAATTGCATCTGTCCCGGCGGCATCTTTGACCGTCAGAATCCCCGTTTTGTGAAAAATTATGAGCGAAAAACGCCTCTTAAGAGAATGGGTATTCCCCAGGATGTCGCCCATGCAGCGGTTTTCCTGGCCGGTGACGCGTCGTCTTATATCACCGGCGAGGTGCTGATGGTGGATGGAGGATGGACAGCCGTATGAAAAGAGGGAAGATTATTCCTTTAAGTGAACCATGTTTGTGCGGCCATGAATGGCGCAATGTCAAAGAGTGCCTGGATACCGGATGGGTCTCCTCAGTGGGCGGTTACGTCGAACGTTTTGAGTCCGATGTCGCCCGCTACGCCGGGCGCACATACGCTGTTGCCTGCGCCAGCGGGACGGCGGCGCTGCATACGGCCTTGATGGCGGCGGGGGTGGGAGAGGGCGATGAAGTCATCATGCCGGCCTTGACCTTTGCCGCGCCCGCCTTTGCCGTGCGCTACACGGGCGCATGGCCGGTCTTTGTCGACGTGGAACCGCGCCATTGGCAGATCGATGTGCAAAAGACGGCAGATTTTCTTTCCCGTCAATGCAAGGTTTCCCGCAAAGGAGTGTTTAACCGCCGGACCAAGCGAAATATAAAAGCCATAATTCCGGTGCACCTGCTGGGCCATCCGGTGGATATGGCGCCCTTGATGGAATTAGCCGGACGCTTAGGACTTGTGGTCATCGAAGATGCTGCGGAAAGTATCGGTTCTCAATACCGGGGCCGGAACACCGGTTTTGCGGCTGATATCGCCTGTTTTAGTTTCAACGGCAACAAAATCATCACCTGTGGGGGCGGCGGAATGCTGGCAACCAACGATCCCAAGATAGCCGCGCGTTCACGTCACCTGACCACCCAGGCCAGGGCCGATGCCGTGGAATATATCCATGATGCTATCGGTTACAATTACCGGCTTACCAATGTGCAGGCCGCCATCGGCGTGGCCCAGATGGAAAAACTCGATGAATTTGTCGAGAAAAAACGCGCCATAGCCAAACGTTATGATGAGGGGCTGCGCGGGCTTGAAGGCCTTGTCCTGCCGCAGGAGGCTTCTTGGGCCAGGTCAACGTTCTGGCTGTACACGGTGTTGGTCAACGCAAAGAAATATGGGATGGACAGCCGCGTGTTGATGAAAAAACTTTCCGGGGCCGGGATCCAGTCCAGGCCGTTGTGGCGGCCCCTGCATTTGCAGAAAATTTTTAAAGGCTGCACCTCCTTCCAGATCACTGAGGCTGTCCGTCTCTACAAGGAAGCCTTAAGCCTGCCATCATCGAAGACGTTGGGTCGTGCCGGGCAGAGCAGGGTCATCGGTATTATCAAGAATAACGGGAGAATATAATGGCTTCAGAGGCCCCTGCCCGGGAAAGTCCTTCCGGACTCATTTATCTTGAACGCCTGACATTGGCATGGCTGCAAGCCGATCTTCCCAAGCTGGTCCAGTTAAAACCGGCGGAGAAAATACAGGTCTTTTTCTTTGATCATGATCCTGCGGCATTAGCTTTAGCGCAGGTATTGTCCGGCATTTGCCCTGTGACCTTTCAGGAGCTCAGGTTCCAATGCGCCGAGGTGAGGGACAAAGACGGCGTTTCCGTCCGATTAAAGGTGGTGTACGAAGAGTTGGCGGTGATGGGGGGGATGATCTGCAGGGACATCCCCGATTCCTTGAAGAAGGACAAGAGGCTTGCCCTGTTCTTGATGAAGGCGCCGGTCTGTTCGCTGGATCTTTATAGTGAGGGCAGGTACCTTCTTATCAGGCAGGCGGTCCAGTTGATTAATTTCGTCCGTTGGCATGCCGGCACGATCAACGGAGCTCCCAAAGTCACCGAACTTTTTTTATTCTCAAGGCCGTTTTCCCAACAGCTTTGTGAGTATGCCGCCTCGAAGCACATCAGACTGTCGCTGATGAAGCCATACCATTCCTGGAAAGCCCCCTGGCAAAAAATAGGTAAGAAATTCTCCAAATTAAATGTAAAAGTCTTCAAGGCGCTTCTGAGGCATATTTTATCGACAGTGTTCGGGCCCAAAGTCCGGACTCAGGAGTCTTCTCAGTTCGCCGATACCAGGCTGCTCTTGGAGTCGAGGCTGGAATTCGGCCTCAACCCCCAGCGCATTTCAGACCTGTTTTTCCTCGATGCAGAAGGCATTAGGGGCAATGATGTCCGGCTGGTATTTAACGGCAGTTACAACCCCGTCGATGAGGATAAGCTTAGGGTGATGCAGCAGGAGGGGATCGAGGCCATAGCTTTGACGGCCCAGTCGAGCCTGGTATCTCCTTCT
>JAGWOI010000029.1 GCA_028870995.1 Candidatus Omnitrophota bacterium
TAGAACGTCGTGAGACAGTTCGGTCTCTATCTGGTGTGGGCGCACGATCATTGAAGCAAAGATCTCCTTAGTACGAGAGGACCGGGAGATACGAACCTCTGGTGTTCCAGTTGTCCTGCCAAGGGCAATGGCTGGGTAGCCATGTTCGGAAGGGATAAGTGCTGAATGCATATAAGTACGAAACCCTTTGCAAGATGAATGATCGATTATCCGCAAGGATATGAAGGCAGGTTGTAGACTACGACCTTGATAGGCCGCATGTGTAAGATCCGTAAGGATTTTAGCTAAGCGGTACTAATCTGCCGAACGCTTGATCATTTTTTCATAATACAAGCGGTAATTGCCTTACCTCTATTCCATAATTGTCATAGAAATTTTCCGGTAACTTTACTGGCGGGGCTACACCCGTTCCCATTCCGAATACGGTAGTTAAGCCCGCCAAGGTCGATGGTACTGTGGTCACACGGCCATGGGAGAGTAGAACGTTACCGGTTTCTTTAAAAAGAGCCCCGTGATCTTCCAATGATTACGGGGCCTTTTTATGTGAGAAGGTCATGCGCCATTGGATGAAGTAGGAGGGAAGTACCGGCATGATGAGAATGGCGAGCCCCACCAATCCCAAAAGCCTTTCCTGCACGAAGTCCGATTTGATGATCTCAAAACTGTAGGCGTGGCCGCTCAAGTCGGTCAAGAGGCGTATGTAAAAGAGCTCAGGGGCCAGCCTAGGGGTGTCCTTGACATCAAAGACGTAGGCAAAAATTAGAATGCCCACAAGACATTCGATCAGGACGTTCAGGACGTTGAGCACAAACGGAAGGAAGAACCAGCTGTTTAAGATGATGGCGGTATGGTAGTACACATTTAAGGATGATTGGGTGTCGAAAATGCCCGACGCATCATTGACAGCAAGAAGGAAAAAAATACACGTGTATACTCTCCAGATAAACTTTTTCATCTGATTATTATAGCGTGTTAAAAATATTTTAAAAACTTTTTGAATTGCGAAATCAGGATGCTAGAATGCAAACAATGGATGAGGAGTTCTACAGCATCATCGACAATATCTGCACGTACGACGTGCGATATTACCCCGAAGCCTACGAATTTGTCATGGAGGCGTTGGCCTTCAGCCAGAAGAAATTCAAGAAATCCAAGCATATCAGCGGAGAGGAATTACTGGCCGGCATCAAGGCCCTGCTTTTGAAGAAGTACGGTCCCATGACCCTGACGGTGCTCAAGCACTGGGGCATCAAGGCCACCGACGACTTCGGCAACATTGTTTACAATCTGGTGGAAAACAAGGTCCTGGCCAAGGATGACCATGACCAATATGAGAGCTTCAAGAACGCCTACGATTTTGATGAAGTCTTCAACAAGGCCTACCGCAAAGAATTAGCCAAGCGCCTCAAGACCATGCGTTTTTAAGCAGCACCCTCCTGTAGTTTTAATTCCTGAATGATACCGAAAGGGAGTACAGTATTATGGAGTTTTTTTGTTGTTATTTCTTAAGTAAATTTTTTCTGTTAACAGAGCTTATACCAAATAAAAATAAATAAAAAAATAGAAACCCTGCATAAAAGCAATAAAATAAATATATGCGTTGTTTGGTCCTGAATGCCGACTACACCTTTCTCGGAGTGTGCGATTGGAAGGACGCTGTCTGCTCGGTTTACACCAACAAAGCCACTGTTGAAGAAAGCTACGAACAGGTCATCCACTCGCCAACCACCCGGATGCCGATGCCTGCCGTCATACGCCTGCGTAAATTCGTGCATGTGGTCTTTGAGCGGATCAACCAGGTTTCATATAACAAACGCAATGTGCATCTGCGCGACAACTATACCTGCCAGTATTGCGCCGTGAAGATCAGGGACCGCGAGGCCACGATCGACCATGTGATCCCTTATTCCAAGGGGGGCTTGGAAAGCTGGGAGAATACCGTCACCTGCTGCAAGCGCTGCAACCGCATCAAGGACAGCAAAACGCCGTTTGAAGCCGGTTTAAAGCTCCTACGACCGCCTGCCAAGCCCAAGGGCTTCCGCGAGATCATGCGCATCAAGCTGGGGGAGCTGCACGACCTCTGGCTCAAATATCTGTAATGCCCCCATTAGCCCTTGTATCCTGATATTGCTAATGCTATGTTTTAATTAAGAGGCCTTTGGGCAATTTTTAAGGGGGTAGTTATTTGGCCAATAAAAGCGGCTTTACCTTAATAGAAATCGTCGTTGTTTTGGTCATCGTCGGTATTTTGGCGGGCATCGCCCTGCCCAACCTGTTCCAGAATATCTCCAAAAGTAAAGCTGCCCAGGCATTGGTCCTGCTCGACAGTGATAAATCCATTATGGAATCCTATTATGCGATACATTCCACCCAAACACCAAACCCCGGCGATACGGACTTGGATGCGGCAGGCGCAACCACATCCGCCGCGGTAAGCAATGTTACATTTAATAGCACCATATCCAATGGATCGGGAACATTCGCCCGCGGCAACCTGACCTATCAATTAATTTCTTTTTGGAGCATCGATGCCAGCAAATTGATCCTCACCAGGGAAACCGACGGCAGTTGGCAATGTTCGACGCTTGGCGGGCCCGGCTACAGCGCTGCCTTCAAGGGAATATGTTGAGGTGAATGTAAAATTAAGTAAACTGCACGTCCTCCAGGCCGTATTGACACAGGGTAGAAAGGGTTACTCCCAACACCCCTAAACCTGAAATTCGCAACAGGTCGTTAATCCTGCGTGTTTTTGTTGATTCCAAGCCTCAAGAGATTAAAATATTAGAGATGAAAATGTCTTCCTGCTGCATTTAGCGTTAATCTTATGCAGAATAGAAGGATACCGAGGCTAATAAGTTCAGGGCCTTAAGGGAGGGTTTGGTGCTGGAGGAGTTGAACAAAAGATTGGGCAGATTGGATGTGTTTGATATTGGCCAAGTAAAATGGGCGTGTGTGGTTTTTGGTATTATTCTTTGTAAATTCTTCCCCCAGTTATTGAATATTAACTACGTCATCTTGATTGCATTCATGTTGCTTCTGAGTGCTTCTGCGTCATATAAATTTTGGTTTAAAAAATAATCCTTCCCCCAAGGATTTTATATAAATCCCCCCACAATTTGACCCGCATTTACAAATAAGGAGGGGTATGCCTGAAAATGTCCAAACCCACAAATGCATCATCTGCGGCAGGCCGGCCCGAACGCCGAACGCCGAATACTGCCGTTATTGCTATGATATTTGCATGCGCATGAGCTGGGACAGGTTTCCGCCTGAAGCTATTGAGAGCGTCTGGGAGTATATCCGTACCTATGATTATGTTTGTTACTACACAAAAATACCGTTGGATATGGATAATCCTAAAAGTCCCTGGTATTGCGTTTTTGATCACTGGATCCCCGGCGATCCGCACAGGATCGTGCTGACCTGCGCGCTTGTCAATGACATGAAAACCGAACAAACTGAAGATGAATTTTGGTATAATATTTTCCAGTTAGCTGATTATAAACGCCTGGGCAAGCCCATCAATATGAAAGCACCGGCCGGGTGGTGCCGGCTTTTACCCCCGCTCGAGAATGAATCGATATAGGAGAATATTTTTATGTCCAAATTGCAGGATTTAGTTGAATGGGATTATTTGGGGTCGCATTACAGCGTTTATGTCAAACATTTTACGGATGACGACGGCAAACGCGGCATGACGATGATATTTGAAGATGTGACCAATGAAAAAGTGACGGAAATGACCGTTCCGTCAAGATCATTTGCGGCATTCTTGAAGGCTGTCAACGGCGGTTCAGAGCCGTACCGGGGACTTTTTTAATAAGGAGCAGTAACGCTTATGCCAAATCTTTTTGATCCCATCCAGATCGGCGATTTAAAACTCCCGCATCGCATATTGATGGCCCCTTTGACGCGTTGCCGTGCCGTCGACCGGGTCCCCAATGAGCTGATGGCCGAATATTATGCCCAGCGTGCGGGCGCAGGGTTGATATTCAGCGAAGCCACTTCGGTTTCTCCCATGGGGGTGGGCTATCCGGATACGCCGGGCATCTGGTCCAAAAAGCAGGTGGACGGCTGGAAAAAGATCACGGAGGCCGTGCACCGCAAAGGAGGTCTGATCCTGCTGCAGCTGTGGCATGTGGGCCGTATATCCGACCCCCTATATCTTGATGGTCAGCTTCCTGTGGCTCCGTCCGCCATTAAACCGTCCGGCCATGTCAGCCTGGTGCGCCCCAAAAAGGAATTTGTGACACCCCGCGCCCTTGATATCAACGAGATCCCCGGCATTATCGAAGCGTACGCCCAAGGCGCCCGCAACGCCAAGGAAGCCGGTTTCGATGCGGTCGAGATCCATGGTGCTAACGGTTATCTGCTCGACCAGTTCCTGCAGGACATATCCAACCACCGGCAGGATAAATACGGCGGTCCAGTGGAAAACCGCGCCAGGCTCATGCTCGAGGTTACGGATGCGGTGGTCAGTGTCTGGGGCAGCGGCAGGGTGGGCATGCATTTGGCGCCCCGCTGCGACAGTCATTCCATGGGTGATTCAAACCCAAGGGAGACCTTTGGCCATGTGGCCCAAGAGCTGGGGAAACGCAAGATCGCCTTTATCTGTGCCCGTGAGTCGCTGGGGCCGCAGCGCATCGGCCCTGAATTGAAGAAAAAATTTGGCGGCATTTACATCGCCAACGAGGGCTTGACCAGGGAAACGGCCCAGGCCGTGCTGGACAGCGGCGAGGCGGACGCGGTTTGCTTCGGCAAATTGTTCATTGCCAATCCTGATCTTCCCGAACGTTTTACCGACAACGCCGCTCTTAATACGCCGGACCCGGACACTTTTTATGCTTCCGGCCAGAAAGGATATACGGATTACCCGTTTTTGACAACGGTTGTTTAGGCGGTTTGCAAGCCGCCAATGAATGGATGGAAAAAGTTACCGATGAACAATGCGGACACAGTTAATAAAATGTTAAGCAAGTCCAAACGTTGGCAGGCCGAGATGGCCAGGTTAAGGGCTATTGTGTTGGACTGCGGGCTTAGGGAAGGGCCTTGATGACTAAGCCAGGTTTCATTCCACCGGTTTATTTTTTTATTTTTGCGCTCCTGTCGATCGTCTTGAATTTCCTTTTTCCAGTTGCAAGGATCGTTCCGCCTTCCTATTCTTATTTTGGGATTTTCATCATTATTGCAGGTTTTGCTTTTGGGACATGGGCCAATCGCTTATTCAAGATGAAAAAGATCCCTACAAGACCGGGCGAGGAACTGACACAGTTGGAAACCTCCGGCCCTTTTCGCATCACCCGAAACCCCATGTATTTGGGATTTACAACGGTCTTGTTGGGGGCAGGCGTCGGGCTTGGATCTTTAACGGCTTTTGTGGGACCGGTTGGTTTCTGGCTGGCTATTAACTCCATCTTTATTCCTTTTGAGGAAAAGAAGCTGGAAGATAAATTCGGCAACAAGTATCTTGATTATAAGCGTCAGGTAAGGCGCTGGATCTAGCCATGGGCGTACGATTTCAATCAGTCATTGAAATCCAGAATATCAATCCCTACGTGCTGGTGGATGCCAGGCGGGCAGAGAAGCTTAAAAAGGGCTGGCGCAAACCCCTTCCGGTGCGCGTGCGGGTCAACGGCAAACCTGACATGCCATGGCGCATCAACTTGATGCCCAAGGGCGACGGTGGTTTTTACCTTTACCTGCACGGCCTTGTCCGCAAGGCTTCGGATACCAAGGTGGGTGATGCGGTCACTGTCGAA
The DNA here is from genome assembly GCA_028870995.1 of Candidatus Omnitrophota bacterium. GTDB lineage: Bacteria > Omnitrophota > Gorgyraeia > Zapsychrales > Fredricksoniimonadaceae > JABDGZ01. Next base: position 5,760 of record JAGWOI010000029.1, read on the forward strand.
TTGGAATTTGACGATGAATATCAAAACGGACCGGCGCATCCTGTGCCGTCCTGGTTTAGCAGAGCCTTGCGGCAGAACGCCGCGGCCAAACTGTGCTGGACGCAATTGCCGCCCAGCCGGCGTAAAGAGGTCCTGCGTTATTTTTCATGGCTTAAGACTAAACAAGCGCAGGAGCGGAATTTGGAACGCGTCATGAGGGTTTTATCCGGTACCAGGGAGCGTTTCATGGGCCGGACATGGAATGAGTAGTGCAGATAAAAAGGAGAATGGATGGCTGAATACAATGTCGGCGACAAGGTGATTCTAAAGGATGACGGGCAGGTTTATAAGGTTGTCGGCGTACGCATCGAGAACCGCGTTGTGCTTTATGATCTTCAAAAGGGCAATGAAAAGGGGTCTGTTAAGTTAACGGTCTTGCGCAGTGAGATCGAGGTTGAAAAGATCTTCACGCCGAAATACCCCCAAACGGTTGTTTTCAAGGCCAAATATAGACCGAGCCGATGAGCTCAACTCCCATCCAATTCATTAAAGGTGTGGGGCCGGCCAAGGCAGGCCTGCTTGCCAACCTCGGCATCGCCACCGTTGAAGACCTCCTTTACCTTTTTCCATACCGCTACGAAGACCGTTCGCAGTTTACCCCCATTGCCATGGTGCAGGCCGGCGTGCACCAGACCGTTTGCGGCACCATCATCAGCGCCCGCCGCAATTTCTATTCCAAAAACAGGGCTGTTGAAGTCATGGTTGGGGACAAAAGCGGGCGCATCAGCTGTGTGTGGTTCAACCAGCCGTATCTGGTCAATATCTTTAAAGAAGATCAGGAGATCGTCCTGTACGGCAAGGTGGATATTTTCAGCAAACGCCTGCAGATGGTGGTGCCGGATTTTGAATTGATATCCAAAGAAGACCGCTCTTTAAACATGGGCCGCATTGTGCCCATCTATCCCTTGACCAAGGGCATCAGCCAGCGCTATTTAAGAAAACTCATCGACACTTGCCTGGGACTGCACGCCGCCGAATTGCAGGACATTATCCCGCAAGATGTCCGCCGCAGGCATGATCTCAATCCCATTACCCAAAGCATTCGTCAAATCCATTTCCCGCCGGACGCTACCCATCAGCAGAAAGCCATTGACCGCATCGCTTTTGAAGAGTTCTTTCTCTTTCAAATTTGCGTCATCCTTAGACGCTTAAGCATCGTTAATAAAACCGGGATCACCCATAAGATAGCGCCAAGCCTCATAGAAGATTTCAAGGCAACATTGCCGTTTACCTTGACCGGCGCCCAAACTAAGGCTATTGATGACATTGCCGCTGATATGGCCAAGACGCGCCCCATGCTGCGCATGATCCAGGGCGACGTGGGCAGCGGCAAGACCGTGGCCGCCTTTTTCGGCTGTATCGCGGCCTGGACGAACCGCAAGCAGGCGGCCGTCATGGCACCGACCGAAATCCTGGCCCAGCAGCATTTTTTCAACTTCCAGAAGCTTTTTGCCCAAGGGGCCTTTAAGCGCATCCGGACCGCACTGTTGATCAGCAGCACACCGGCCAAGGAGAAAAAGGTCATCTACCAACAGCTCAAAGAAGGAGAGATCGATCTTATCATAGGCACTCACGCCTTATTGGAAGAAACCATTGCTTTCAAGGAATTAAGCTTTGTGGTCATCGATGAGCAGCATAAATTCGGCGTCGATCAGCGGGCCCTGCTCACGGCCAAAGGCAGCAATCCCGATATCCTTATCATGACCGCAACTCCCATCCCCAGGACGCTGTGCCTGACGCTGTACGGGGACCTGGATGTTTCCGTGATCAATGAAATGCCTCCGGGACGCGGCTTGATCAAGACCTATCAGTTTCCAACGGCCAAGGCCCAGGCCGTCTACCAGAAAGTCAGGGAGCTGGTCCTCAAAGGCAGCCAGGCCTATATCATCTATCCGCTGGTCGATGAAAGTGAGAAGCTGGAACTTAAGGCCGCCAAGGACCAGTTTTTGCACCTGCAAAAATTTGAGTTTACGGGGCTGCGCTTAGGATTGGTCCATGGCCAGATGACCCGCCAGGAAACGGACGCCATCATGGAACAGTTCAAAAGGCAGGAGCTTGATATCCTGGTGGCCACGACGATCCTGGAGGTGGGTATCGACATCCCCAACGCCAATGTCATGGTCATCGAGCATGCCGAGCGCTTTGGCTTAAGCCAGCTGCATCAGCTGCGCGGCCGCATCGGCCGCGGCGCCCAAAATGCCATGTGCGTGCTGTTGGCCGATCCGGTTACTGAAGAAAGCAAGCTGCGCCTGGAAGCCATTGTCGCCACCACTGACGGATTCAAAATAGCGGAGCAGGACTTGAACATCCGCGGCCCCGGACATTATTTCGGCCGCCACCAGCACGGCCTCAACGAGCTTAAAATGTCCAACCCCATTACGCAGCTTGAAATCCTCGAAAAAGCGCGGGAAGATGCCATTATCCTGACGAAGCGTGATTCTCAATTGAGCGCCCCCGAACACCGTTTGATCAAGAACACCATTAGAAAACGCTATCCACAATATTTGGATCTGATCCTGGCAGGTTGATCCGGAAGATGAAATATTAAATGACTAAAACAAGACGCTTACCGATATTTCTGGAAGTTATCTTTCTTGCTTTACTGGCTCTTTTTTACGCCTCGCATACCCTTATCTTATCTGAATTTCCCAAGCTGTATTCAACGGCCATCGCCCCTCGTTTGCAGACCGATGCGTTGCTGCAGGGTAAGATTTCCCTGAGCCCGGAGCCCTTCGGGTTGCCTCACAACTTTATCTGGGCAGGGGAGAATGGCATGCAGCAAAATTGGGGGATGGGCGTCCCTTTTTTAAGACTGCCTTTTGAATGGCTCTCAGGAAAATGCGGTTTAGGCCCCTTTCCCGACAGGCTCATCCTTTTGTTCTATTTGTTTTTGACCTTGCTTGTTCTAAGCCTGGCATTAAGGACAGCGGTTGAAAGCCTGGGCATGGATGCTTACGGCCGGATCGGAATTTTTATCCGGTTTTATCTTATCATTTGGGTCCTGTTTTGCCCGCCGATGGCAGGGCTTGCAGAGAAGCTCCGTGTCTATGAAGAAACTATTTTTTACGGATGCCTGTACGCCTACGTCCTTTTATCGCTGTTGATGGTCTATCTTATCAGGCCGTCTTCCCGGCTTTTTATCGGCCTTTGTCTGGCTTCCGGCCTTGCCTGGGTCATCCGTCCGACTCTGCTGGCTTACGGTACGGCAACCTTTGCGGTGGCTTTCGTGCAAGCCTGCCGAAACAAGGCCGGACGGATCCTTATTTGGGGCCTTGTTGCTTTCTGCACGGGCCTTCTTGTAGAGTTATGGTTGAATCATCTGCGCTTCGGTTCAATGATGCAGTTTGGGTATTTAAATACATATGCCGATGATTTTGTGGAATACATCCAGCAATTCGGCTACCCTTTCGCGCATGAACCGCTTTTAAGGGCGTTCAAAGAGTTGATGGGCGCCCTCTTTTTTAATTATGCGTGGATCTCGCCGACAATACGCTTTAGGAGCAGGCGCCTGATGCTTTTCAACATATCCCACTTGATCGTTATGGGGACTGGTTTTATGGTCTTGCTTTTATGGCCTGCCGTTGCTGCGTTCAGAAAAAAATATCTCCCGACCGGGCTGCCTGTCTTAAAGACGGCCGGCTTTATATTGTCTTGGGGCGCTCTGTCCTTTTTATTTTTTGCCTTCTTTTATTTACGCTGGTCGGCCTTATGTGGCCGCTATTTGGCAGAAGTCGTCCCTGCGTATAATGCCATGCTCATTGCCCTGGTGATGCTGGGATGCGGCTGGATCATGTCCTGGGCAAAAGAAAAGGACAAAATTTTTTTAATAATTTTTTTGATGTATACGGGCCTTATTTTTTATTTTAACGATAGTCCGATTTTCGATGAGGCGCCCCGGTTTCACGAGGCAACGGACAAGAATGGGGTGCAGCAACAGCTCCGTTCGTTTGCAAAGGACATTGCATTCCGAGCAGATTTGCCGGAGTCGTTCTCCTGCGGCCGTTCCTATCCTCATCCGGGTCTCGCCCGGCAATTTGAAGGTTGGGACATATCTAAAAGTTGTTCCGTGAATGCCCTCACTCTTTTATTTTTACCGTCCAGCGACTGTCTCTCTTTAAGCTACACGGTCCCTCTTCCTTACAGGCGCTTGCCGGTCCGGGTTAAAAGGGGCTTTACCTTTTTAAAATTGGTCGATACAAAGGTGGGGACCCTCAAAGAGGGGGAGGCGTCCGTCACCCAACGTTTTTGCTCCAGAAAGGCCGCCAGCAACAAACCCGCCATGTACCTGATCGCCTGGGTCGACCCTGATCACTTAAACCGTCATGACAGGCCTGCCAAGTTGCAGCAGGTGAGCGTGGATGAACTGATGTGCCGGTTGCGGTAGTTCTGCAGATTCTTTTTCGTTGTACTTTTAAACGGGAAGAGTAGAATACCCAAGGTTGTAGTTGTTTTTTCTTCTGAAGAGCCGTTGCCTTTTCAGCCGATATTGGTTGGAAAGGTTTTTTTATTGATGAAAGGCCGTTTTTGCTACTAAAAAATTAAGGAAAACGGCACTTCGAATCAGAGGAAAAACTAGTGAAATTATGTGGAAGGAGGGGAAAGATGAAAAAAAAATTAGCGTATTTGTTGTTGGTACCGGTTTTATTCCTTGTGGTAGGTTGTGCTACACCCATACCGTCAGGGGCCTTTTACACGGAAGTCAAGTTCCCGGGAGGGGTGGGCGATGGTAGCACGCCGTATACCAAGGTGGGCAAAGCCACATCCAATTCCTACTTTGGCCTGGTGGCTACGGGCGATTCAAGCATTACAGCCGCGGTCCAGAACGGCAATATCCAAAAAATCAAATTCATCGATTATACGTCGAAAAACATACTCGGTATTTACGGCGAGTATACGACCTATGTCTATGGAGATTGATTAAGGATATAGCGTAAAGAGAAGTCCCCAATATCGATAAACCGAGATTGGGGGCTTTTTTTATTCAGCTTTTTCTGATAAGCTATCAGGATATGAAAATCCTTGGAGGTGCCTATAAAGGCCGCAACTTCTATATGCCGGCCGGAATCCGTCCCACCCAGAACGTTTTAAGGGCGGCCATTTTTGACCTTTTGGGCCATTCCTTAAGCGGCCTGTCCTTTTTGGAGCTTTTTGCCGGCAGCGGGGCCGTGAGCCTTGAGGCCGTTTCCAGGGGGGCCTCCACGGTCGTCATGGTGGAATTTAACGACCTGAACGCCAAAACCATCCAGGAAAACTGCGAACTTTTAGGCATTGAATTAGGGAGGGATTTTTCCCTGGTCCATGCCGAAGCCATGACCACCATCAAACGGCTTTCCGAGGAGAAAAGGCGCTTTGATATCGTGTTTTTTGACCCTCCCTACGGCCAGAAGCTCGCCAAAAAAACCTTGAAGTTGATTGGCTCGCGTGATATATTACACGCTCAAAGTTTGGTCCTGGTGCAGTGTGAAACCACTGAAAAACTTGAAGTTCCGGAAAACTTTGAGGTGCTGACCCAGCGGCGTTATGGTTCATCGTATCTGACTTTGTTACAACAAGTTACAGTCAAGAAGGCCGAATAAATGGCAAAAGGAAAAGGCGCGATTTATCCCGGGAGTTTTGACCCGGTGACCAACGGCCATTTGGATGTCATCCAAAGGGCCGCCAAGATCTTTGATCATGTGATCGTGGCGGTGGCTGATAATACCAGCAAAAGGCCATTTTTTACCATTCAGGAGCGGGTCAGCCTTCTTCAGGATGTGACCAGGGGCATTAAGAACGTTTGTGTTGAGACCTTTGACACCCTGGTGGTGGACTATGCACGCCATAAAAATATCAATGTCTTGATCCGCGGCCTACGCATGACCTCGGATTTTGATTATGAATTTCAAATTGCGCTGACCAACCGCCGACTGGCGGAAGATATTGAAACGGTCTTTTTAATGCCCTCGGAACATGTGTCTTTTGTTTCGTCGAGCCTTTTGAAAGAAGTTGCCGGCTTGAATGCCGACATATCTTCCTTTGTTCCTAAGGTTGTAGTGCGCAAGTTGAAGGAACATTTGCGCCGAAAATGATAAAGATTTCAGTCAGAGACATACCTTCCGTCGGTCTTAATATCGACCAGAGGGTCCCCAAGGAAGGCATCGGCCTTTCCGATGAGGAAGCCGATATCCGCTCGCCGTTGAGCGTCAAGGCCCATCTGGAAAAGGCCAATAATGTGATCGTTGCCGATACCCATGTCACGGCGGATTTCGGCTACCTGTGTGCCCGGTGTTTGAAGGAATTGTCGCTCACCGAGGAGAGGTCCTACAAATTTGATTTTGAGGTCGATCCGACCGTTGAATATATCGATCTTGGCGAGGAGATCAGGCAGGAGATCATCATGGCCAACCCCACCAGGATCTTGTGCAGCAAGGATTGCAAGGGGATTTGCTCCAAATGCGGGGTGAATTTAAATACTGAAAAGTGCAAGTGTAAGAAATAACCAGGCCGTTTCTCTAAATAAAATTAAGGTAACGGCACTTATCCAGAATTAAGTTTATTAGTTCTAAGGAAGGAGAACATTAATGCCTCTACCAAAAAGACAACATTCTAAAACACGCGGCCGCACGCGCCGTACGCATTGGAAGGTGACAACCTCCTCCATGCGCGCCTGCCCGCAATGCTCCAAGCCGGTCTTGTCGCATCGGGTGTGTCCTTTCTGCGGTTACTATAAAGGCGCCCAAATCGTCGCTGTAAAATAGGACTGACCTCATGAAAATCGTCGTTGACGCCATGGGCGGTGACTTTGCTCCCCAGAATGTGATTGCCGGGGCGTTGGACGCTGTGAAGGACTATCAGGTGCCGGTGACCTTTGTCGGCCCAAGCGTAACCATCGAGGCAGAGCTCAAAAAATATCAATACCGCAAGGACTTGGTCGAGATCGTCCATGCCCCCGAGGTCGTGGCCATGCATGATGCGGCTGCGGTCGTCATCCGCCAGAAGCGTAATTCCTCGATCAGCATAGGCATGGGCCTGTTAAAAAAGGAAGGCTACGGTGCCTTTGTCAGCGCCGGCAATACCGGCGCCTGTGTGGCCGGTGCCACCTTCATTTTGGGCATGATCCCGGGCGTCGACCGTCCCGGCATCGGCTGCATCTTCCCGTCCTTAAAGAAAATCACCCTCATCATCGATGTCGGCGCCAATACCGCTGCCAAACCCGAACACCTGCTGCAATACGCCAAGATGGCCAAGGTCTATGCCCGTGAAGTGATGGGCCGTGAAAAGCCTTCCATCGGCCTGTTGAATATCGGCGAAGAGGAATGCAAGGGGACCGACCTGGAAAAGGAAGCACACAAGCTCCTGGAAGAAAAAGAACCTAATTTTATCGGCAACGTCGAGGCCAATGAGGTCTATACCGGCAAGTCGGACTGCATCGTGTGTGACGGTTATGTCGGCAATATAACATTAAAAGTTTCTGAAGGCCTCATGGAATCCGTCGGTAAATTGCTTAAACGGGAGATCACCAAGGGCATTAAATTAGGCAAATTCACGATCCCTAAGAATATGGTCGCTGCGGTGTCTGCGGCACTTCTCAAACACAGCTTAAAAGACCTAAAGAAAAGTATTGATTACTCCGAGTACGGCGGCGCGCCTTTGCTTGGCGTCAACGGGCTTGTCCTTATCAGCCACGGCCGCTCCTCGCCTAAAGCCATCAAGAACGCCATCCGTGTTGCCAAGGAACAGATCGAACACAATGTCCTTGCAAAAATCAAGGAAGAGATGGTGCCCCATAATGGCTAAGATCGGCATCCTTGGGCTTGGTATTTACCTGCCTTCCAAGAAACTTACCAATCATGATTTAGAGAAAATGGTGGAAACCTCCGACGAGTGGATCCGTTCCCGTACCGGCATCCAGGAGCGCCGCATTGCGTCTTTGAACGAAAAAACCAGCGACCTGGCTGCCCAGGCCGCCAAAAATGCGCTGAAAGACGCCAAAATTTCCGCCGACAAGATCGATCTGATCGTGGTGGCCACCATTTCGCCGGACAGCAACTTTCCGTCAATGGCGTGTAAGGTTCAAAAAGCCATTGGAGCCCGCCATGCCACGGCCTTCGACGTTTCCGCCGCCTGCTCGGGGTTTCTATTCGCGTTGACCACCGCCAAACAATACATCCAGACAGGGCTGGCCAGGCGCGCCCTGGTCATCGCCGCTGAGCGCATCTCCGGCCTCATCGACTGGAAGGACAGGAACACCTGCGTGCTCTTTGGCGACGGGGCAGGGGCCTGTGTTTTGGGCCCGGTCAAATCCGGCGGCATTGTGGCTGATTTCATGCAGGCCTTCGGCGATCAGGGCGAATTGATGCAGGTGATTTCCCCGGAAGCACGCAGTCCGTTCCATCCCCAAAAGGATGCGCCGGACAGATTGCCTTATGTGTTGATGCAGGGACAGGAGCTTTTTAAGGTCGCGGTCAATTCCATGGCCGATGCCGTTGAGAAAGTTTTGAAAAAAGCCAAGCTTAAAAAAAGCGATATCGACTGCATCGTGCCGCACCAGGCCAATGACCGCATCATCTCGGCGGTGGCTCATAAGCTCGATATTCCCAAGAAGAAGATTTTTGTCAATATCGACAAGTACGGCAATATGTCCGCAGCCTCGATCGCTGTGGCCCTGTACGAAGCCAAAAAATCCAAAAAGATCAAGAAGGGCGACAAGGTGGTGCTGGTGACCTTTGGGGCAGGCTTGGTCAGCGCCGCCAACGTCGTTAAATTCTAATGGTGGATATCGCGTTGATCTTTCCCGGCCAAGGCGCCCAAAAGGTTGGCATGGGGCTGGAATTCTTCCAGAATTCCCCGCAAGCCAAGACTATTTTCGAGCAGGCCGATCAAATTTGCGCCAACGGATTGATGAAGGCCATTTTTGAAGGGCCCGAAGAAAAATTGACCTCGACGGCCTATTGCCAGCCGGCCATCTTCACCATGAGTGTTGCGGCCCTGGAGGCATTCAAGTCTCATCCTAAATTTAAGAACTACAATGTGAAGTTTACCGCAGGTCATAGCCTGGGCGAGTATGCCGCGCTTTACGCCGCCGGGGTCATGAGTTTTTCTGATGCCTTGCGCCTGGTGCAAAAACGCGCTGCCTGCATGGAAGAAGCCGGCAGGCAAAATCAGGGAGCTATGGCGGCTGTCATCGGCTTTGATGCCGCCAAACTTATCGAGATCTGCGGCCGGACCGGTGCTGAGATCGCCAATTTCAATTCCAACGAGCAGATCGTCATTACCGGTCACAAACCCAAGGTGGAAGCGGCCATGGAAGCCATCAAGGCGGCGGGCGGCCAAAAGATCATTCCTCTGGCTGTCAGCGGCGCCTTTCATTCCTCCTTGATGAAATCAGCGGCGGATAAATTTGCCGTGGCTTTAAAAAGCATTTCCTTCCGGCCTTCAAGCGTTCCGGTACTCAGCAACGTGACCGGCCAACCTCACGCAGCTTCTGAAATTCAGGCCAACCTGGCCCAGCAGATCACCAGCTCTGTTCAGTGGGTTAAAGACGTGCAATTCATGGCAGGTAACGGCGTTCTACAGTTTATTGAGATCGGGCCGGGCAAGGTGCTCAAAGGACTTATCCGCCGTATTGATCCCAATCTTACCGTCTCCAATATTGAAAAACCGCAGGACTTGGAAGCGCTGGCCTAGAATTATTGATCGACGCTGATTTCCCCGCGGGTCGTGGCCTTGATCTGCAAAAGCTGGCTGTCGGCCTTTTCGATCAATTTTTCCTCGGTCATGCCTTTTCCGGGAACAAATTTGGCCGCACCGATGCTCACTGACACAGGGATTTCCTTCTCCTGGCATGTAAGCCCTAACGTTTTGACCTTGTCGCGGATCTTTATCAGCCTGGTGCTGAGCGCTTCCTTGGTGGGGTGGTCCAGAAAAATGATGACGAATTCATCCCCGCCAAAACGGCCGATGACATCATTGGAGCGGATGTTATTTTTGACGGTCTCGACCACCTTGACCAGCACCTTGTCCCCGAAGGCGTGCCCGTAATTGTCGTTGATCTCCTTGAAATGGTCCACGTCAAAAATGATCAGGTAAAAGGAGGCGCGGTTTTTTTCGCATCCTGATATTTTTTTGTTCAGTATCTCAAAGAAATGGCGCCGGTTGTTGATCTCGGTCAGGGTGTCGGTCTTGCTAAGTTTGTCCGCCCGGCTGTAAAGCGTCGAAAGGGTCTGTTCATTGATCTTCAGCTGTTCCTGGCGGACAAAGGCCTTGTAATGCTGGTCCTTGTAAAATTTTGTCATGATGGCTACCAGCAGGGCGGTGGAACCCATGAAATAATCGGCAAACGTAAAGTTCAGAAAATTAAAATGCGTGGGCCCGGCCAACATGGCCCCGTTAACACAGATCAGCCACAGCAAATAGCAGCCGATCATATGGCGAAGGTAGAATGGATTAGCCACACTTAATCCTAGGATGACAAGGTTGGCCCCCTCGTAGTATCGGGTGCCTGAACCGTTGCTCATAAAGATCATGAGCGCCATCCCGCTGATAAAAACGGTCCCTATGATGTCGGCAAGCCAGGCCGCATGCCGCTTCATGCTGGGCATAAAGGTGATGCCTAAAATTACGAGGGCGATAAACGAGACGGCGATCCGTATGTTCAGGAAGCTGAAAGCTTGGGAAGGAAAGGTGATCAGATCAAAGGCGAAAAAGGTGACATATAGGATAATGGCGAGGGGGGCAATGACCCTCAAGCGTATAAGAATGTCTCCGTGAATGCGGTCGCGGTATAAATTGTCGATTTCTGTAATTTTACCCGTTTCAGTCATTTTATTGATTGATGCTGATCTCCCCGCGGGTGGTATTTTTGACATTAAAAAGTTCAAAATCAGCCAGTTCCATGAGTTTTTCTTCGGTCATGCCGGTGCCGGGCATGAATTTGGCCGCCCCGATGCTTACTGAAACAGGCACCGGCTTGCCGTTATATACGAGGTCCAGACCTTTGACGTCATTGCGTATTTTGGAAAGTTTGGTGAGGACGCCTTCTTTGTCGGGATGGTCCAGGCAGATGACAAACTCATCGCCTCCGAAGCGCCCTACAAAGTCGCTGGCACGGATATTCTTTTTGACGGCGCCCACCACATTGACCAGTGCTTTGTCTCCCAGCGTGTGACCGAAGGTGTCGTTCAGCTCTTTAAAATGGTCCACATCAAAAATGACCAGATAGAAGGCTGTCTTGGCCGCTTCTGCGCCCTGGATTTTTTTGTTGAGCATGTCGGAAAAATGGCGGCGGTTGTTGGTGGCGGTCAGGGTGTCGATTTTGCTTAATTTGTCGGCCTGGCAGTAAAGGGCCGCAAGGGTCTCTTCATTGATCTTCAGGCGCTCCTGGCGAACAAAGGCATTGTAATGCTCATTCTTGAAGAATTTCGTTATCAGGACCACTCCCAGGGCGGTAAGCCCCATGAAATAATTGGCAAAGATAAAATTCAATATATTAAAGTGTGTCTGGTGCCCATAGATCATCACCAGGTCATAAAAAGCTATCCAGACCAGGAAGCAGCCGGCAAGGTGGGTGATGTAAAATGGATTGATGATGCTGGTGGCCAAAAATACCAAATTGGCGCCTTCATAATACCGGCTGGAGCTGGCATCGGAGATGAAGACCATGGCACACATGCCTACGATAAAAATGCTGGCGCCGATGTTGGTCAGCCAAACGGACTGCGGCTTCATTTTAGGAGAGCAGCTGGCCAGCAAAACGATGATGGCCAGGAGTCCATCATAAATCCTGATTTTAAAAAACGTGTCAGCGTAAGATGGGTAGGCGGCCATATCAAGGCCGACAAATATCAGGTGAAGGAATATCCCTATAAAGACGATCAGCCGCAGGCGGAAAAGGATGATCTCATTAATATGGCCACGGTACTTATGATCGATATCCTTCTTGATCTTGTCCTGTTCTTCGAGCTGAAAATCAGGCATGTTGTTTAATAATAACATATAGTAGAGCCTCTGACAGGACAATGTGGATTTTTTCATTTTCGTCCAAAATACCAATTTCCCTTTCCTGGAAAGCCTTCTTCGTGTATAATCTTTAATCTTTTGAGTCTCTTATCTTTGGATCGGGACGTAGCGCAGTTGGATTAGCGCACTTGTATGGGGTACAAGAGGTCATGGGTTCAAGTCCCATCGTCCCGACCATTTTTTCAGAAACCATATGGATAAACCGTTTAAGGAACGCCGGCTGCACCTGCGTATTTACCGAAATTTTATCCTGAGCTATCAGGAGAAAGGTAATCAGAAGCCGGTGCATGAGGTTTCCCAGATCAACAATATCAGCCGGGGAGGCCTCAATTTCTCTTCCACCCACCCTTTGAAGCAGGATGCGTTGGTCACTGTTGATTTAAAAACCCCTTTTCTTGCTGATTCCATACGGATAGAAGGTATTGTTCTGGAATGCAAAGAAAAGGTTAACGGTATGATCTACGAAGTCCGCCTGCAATTCAAGGATGTGCCGCCGCAGGAATCGGCGGTTCTCGAAAAAATCGAGAAGTACGGCAAAGCAGAGGCCGATTCTACTGATTAATTAAGGTAATCGGCACTTTGGATCAGTGGGAAACGTGTGGAATTTTGGGAAGGATAATTTATGGATTGTCTTAATATCGGACTCATTGGTTACGGGGTCGTCGGTCAGGGTGTTGTCAAAGCCCTGAAAAGCCGCAGAAAATTCCTGCGTGCCAAATATGAGACTGACTTTTTTATTAAGACCATTTGCGACCGCAGCATTCAAAAAAAGACGCCGCCCGGGCTGGATAATACCCTGATTACAAGCGACTATAATGTCGTCTTAAATGACCCCAATATCCATGTCGTTGTGGAATTGATCGGCGGCTTGTCGCCGGCCAAGGAAATCGTCCTAGGCGCCTTACGTGCCAAGAAACACGTAGTCACGGCCAACAAGGCCCTGATCGCCGAATGCGGACTGGAACTATTCAAGGAGGCGGAGATCAACGGCCGCAGCATTCTTTTTGAATCATCGGTGGGCGCAGGCATTCCCATCATCCGCACCATCACCGAGGGTATGGCAGGCAATAAATACAACGGTGTCTACGGCATCATCAACGGCACCTGCAATTATATTTTAACCTCGATGTCCAAGCATAAATTGACCTTTGCCCAGGCTCTTAAAGAGGCCCAGGAAAAAGGTTACGCAGAAAGCAATCCAACCCTGGACATCACCGGCATGGATGCCGCCTACAAATTGGCCATCCTGGTATTTATCACCATGGGCAAATTTGTCAACGTCAAGGACATCTATGTCGAAGGGATAAACCATATCTCTCACGACGATATCGAATTCGCCGAAAGCCTAGGGCTAAATATCTGCCTTTTGGCCATTGCTAAGAAGACCGGCAACAAACTGGATGTGCGTGTGCATCCGACCATGATCCCTAAGGACCATGGACTGGCCACGGTCAACGGGGTAGACAACGCGGTTTTGTTGGATTCTGATCCCTTAGGTGATGTCTATATCGAAGGCCACGGCGCCGGCCAGATGACCGCGGCCATGGGTGTGGTGGCGGATCTTATCAACTTGGGCATCCGTGTCGATGCTCCGGCGGTGATATGGGCTTTTAACCCAGCCGATGAAGTGGAAAACCTGTCACTTCGCAGGATCGAAGAAGTGGAGACCAGGTTTTACATCCGCTTTATGGTCATTGACAAGCCTGGAGTTTTGGCATCCATTACCACGGTTTTGGGACAGCACAATATATCCATTGCCTCGGTGAGCCAAAAGCAGGAAAACAAAGGTTCCACGGTGCCTGTAGTTATTCTGACCCATCAGGCCAATGAAAAAGAGGTCAAGCAAGCCCTGGATGAAATCACCGGCCTTGCGGTCGTCAAAGGCCGTCCGGTAGCCATCCGCATGGAGAAATTGTGATGCGCTGGACAGGATTAATAGAACATTACCGTGAATACCTGCCGGTTTCTGACAAGACGCCGGTTGTTACCCTGTATGAAGGCAACACGCCGCTTATCCCGGCCGAATTTTTGAACAAGGTTACAGGGCTCCAGGTTTTTATCAAGTACGAGGGCCTCAATCCGACCGGTTCGTTCAAAGACCGCGGCATGACCATGGCGATCTCCAAGGCCTGTGAAAAGGGGGCCAAGATCGTCATGTGTGCCTCAACCGGCAACACGTCAGCCTCGGCTGCCGCCTATGCGTCACGTGCCGGCCTGAAATGTGTGGTGCTGATCCCTCACGGCAATATAGCCATGGGTAAACTGGCCCAGGCCATGATCCATCAGGCCCAGGTCATTGCCATCGATGGTAATTTTGATGATGCCTTGGAACTGGTCAAGGAGATCACCTCTAACTATCCGGTGGAACTGGTTAATTCCTTGAACCCGTTCCGTATTGAAGGCCAAAAGACCGCTGCCTTTGAGATCTGCGATTTTTTAGGGGACGCACCGGCGTTTCATGCCATTCCGGTGGGAAACGCCGGCAACATCACCGCCTATTGGAAGGGCTATAAGGAATATAAATCCGGCGGCAAATCCAAGACCTTGCCCAGGATGCTTGGTTTTCAGGCGGCCGGTTCTGCGCCCATCGTTCATAACCGCATCATCGAGAAGCCAGAAACGATTGCGACAGCCATCCGCATCGGCAATCCCGCCAGTTGGAAGACCGCGGTGGCGGCCCGTGACGAATCCAAGGGCCTTATCGACGCCGTGTCCGACGAAGAGATTTTGCAGGCCTATCGGCAATTGGCCTCCTCGGCAGGGATATTCGTTGAACCGGCATCAGCCGCCTCGATCGCCGGCGTGATCAAGCTCTCCCGGGCAGGATTCTTTAAAGGCCATTCAGGCGAGCGTCTGGTTTGCACGGTCACAGGCCATGGCCTTAAAGACCCGTCGACGGCCATGAAGGACCTTAGCCAGCCGCAAGTTTTAAAGACCGATCAAAAAGAAATCCTGAAATTCATCGGCCTATGAAGCGCCAGCGGGGGAGTTTGAAAGTTCTCATTACATGTGGAGCCACCTGGACGCGGATCGATGAGGTGCGGGTCATCAGCAATATTTCCAGCGGCCAGATGGGGCACTTGATCGCTGAAGGATTTCGCCGAAAAGGCGCCCGGGTCACTCTGATTGAAGGGCCGGTGACGCATGCTTGGACCGGCCCAAGGATCAAGGTATTAAAGTACTGTTTCTTTGAAGAGTTGGCCGTCCTGCTTAACAAAGAACTGGCTAACAAATACGATATAGTTGTGCATGCAGCGGCTGTTTCCGATTTTAAAGTCAAAGAGCCCTTGAATGGCAAATTATCATCCGGCAAAGCCCTGAAGCTAAATTTGACGGCCACACCGAAGCTGATCGACAAGATCAAAGCCCAAAGCCCGGAAAGTTTTTTAGTGGGATTTAAGCTGGAAACAGCTTTAAATCCTCAAACTATTTTTAAAACCGTCAAATCACTGTTTACGCGCTCCGGTTGTGATTTGGCGGTTGCGAACTCGTTAAAGGGCGGTTATAAAGGATTTATCATGGATGCTGATGGTAAAATCCTTGAACGCGCCGCCAGTAAACAAAGCCTTGCGAAGGCGTTGGTGAATATCCTGACATGAAATACCTTATTCTTGTTCCAGACGGCCTGGCTGATGAGCCGGTCGAGGAATTGGGCGGCAAGACCCCGATGGAAGCGGCCGAAACACCGAATATGGACTTTTTAGTTCAAAACGGTGTTTCAGCCCTGGTGCAGACCATTCCTGACGGCTTGCCGCCGGGCTCAGACATCGGCAACCTGGCCTTGATGGGGTATGATCCTAAAAAGAATTTTTCCGGACGCGCCTGCCTGGAGGCGGCCAATTTAGGGATAAAGCTTAAAGACGATGAAGTGGTATTTCGCTGCAATCTGGTCTTTGTCAAGGACGACAAGATGGTTGATTACAGCGCCGGGCACATTGACTCCGATGAGGCTAAAAATCTTATCGAGCACCTGGAGCGCACGCTGGATTGGCCGGATGTGCGTTTCTACCCCGGGAAAAGCTACCGCCACCTGATGGTGATCAAATCCATCAACGCGCCGGTCATGTCTGCCGTCAAGACAACGCCACCGCATGATATCATGGATAGATCCATCCAAGCGTATCTGCCGGCGGGGCCGCAAAGCGATGTGCTGGTCAAGATCATGGAGAAATCCAAATCCATCTTGGGTACCCACCAGATCAACAAGCTGCGCCGCGATGCGGGGGAAAATCCAGGCAACATGGTCTGGCTTTGGGGGCAGGGGACTCGTCCTCAATTGCCTCTTTTTAAAGACCGCTGGGGTTTGACCGGTTCGGTCATTTCCGCCGTGGATCTGGTCAACGGCATCGGCCGGCTGGCCGGTCTGGATGTCATTGACGTGCCGGGTGCCAATGGTTATTATGATACGAATTATCAGGGCAAGGCAGAGTCAGCCCTGGATTCATTAAAAACCCATGATTTTGTGTATGTGCATGTGGAAGCCACCGATGAGGCCGGGCATAACGGCGATTGGAAGGCCAAGAAGGAATGCTGCGAACATTTTGATAAGAAGGTCGTCGGTACCATTTTAAAACATTTTAAAAAGCCCCAAGGCGTCAGGATCCTGGTTTCTCCCGACCATCCGACCCCCGTGGCGGTAAGGTCTCATACCAGGGCCCCGGTTCCCTTTGTGATGTGGGGCGATGGCATAAAGCCCGAAGGTGCTCCAAGCTATTCGGAAAAAGCGGCGTCCAAGCAGGGATTGAGATTTAAAAGCGGCGAGGCAATGATCGAGTTCTTTTTAAAGTAGCGAGGAAGAAGGAGACAGGATTAGATGGAAAAAGAGATTGTGGTGCAGAAGTTCGGCGGTTCATCGGTCGCCAACATCGACCGCATCAAGAACGTGGCTCAGCGGGTGGTGGCTTACAAGAACAAGCATACGGATTTGGCCGTCGTTGTCTCGGCGCTGGGCGATACGACCGATGAGCTCGAAGCGCTGGCCCTACAGTTGAGCAAAACACCGCCGGAGCGCGAAATGGACATGCTTTTGTCCACCGGCGAACAGATCTCGTGTGCTCTTTTGGCCATCGCCATCAAGGAATTGGGCTATGATTCCATTTCCTTTACAGGAAGCCAGGTGGGCATTAAGACCGACAAGTCCCACACCAAGGCACGCATTATTACCATCGACGGCAAGCGTATCAAGAAAGCTTTCAAGGACGACAAGATCGTCATTGTGGCCGGTTATCAGGGTGTTACCAGGAACGACGAGATCACCACCCTTGGCCGCGGCGGCTCGGACCTGACGGCCGTTGCCCTGGCCCAGGCGCTCAAGGCCAGGGTCTGTGAAATTTATACGGATGTCGATGGTATTTACACCACCGACCCGCGCATTGTCAAGGAAGCCCGAAAGATCAAGAGCATTACCTTTGAAGAGATGCTGGAAATGGCCTCGCTGGGTGCCCAGGTCATGCAGGCGCGTTCCATCGAGGTCGCCAAACGTTTTAATATTCCGTTACATGTCCGTTCAAGCTTTTCCAAGGAGGAAGGTACCATGATCGTTAAAGAAAATGAAAAAATGGAAGAAGTGGCTGTCCGCGGCATCACCTGCAACAAAAATGAGGCCAAGATCACCATTTGCTCCGTGCCGGATAAGCCGGGCATTGCCGCCAAGATTTTTGAGGAGATTTCTAAACAGGACATCAATGTCGACACCATCGTCCAGAACGTGCCGCATGACAAATTGTCCGATATTTCATTTACCGTCCTTAAGGGTGATCTGCACAAGGCGATCAAGGCTGCTTCCGTAATCGGCAGCAAGATCGGCGCCGGTGAGATATTGGAAGATAAGAACATCGCCAGGGTTTCGCTGGTAGGCTCCGGCATGCGTTCGCACAGCGGCATTGCGGCCAGAATGTTTTCGACACTGGCCGACAATCAGATCAACATCGGCATGATCTCCACCTCGGAGATTTCCGTGTCATGTATCATCAGCCAGGATGTGGCTGACAAAGCGGTAAAGGCCCTGCATAAGGCTTTTAAATTGGAACAACCATAAAGTCTCGAAGGTCTTGGACCGTTTCTAATAACAGCAGGTCTTGGACCGTTTCCAATAATAAATTTACGTTAAGGAAATGGTCCAAGTGTAAAGGATGCTCATGACTAAAATAATCATCTACGATACCACCTTAAGAGACGGTTCCCAGACCGAAGGCGTCTCCTATACGGTCAACGACAAGGTCAAGATAACCCATAAGCTCGATGCGCTGGGTGTCCATTATATTGAAGGCGGGTGGCCGGGCTCCAATCCGAAGGACAAGGAATTCTTTGAGACCATGAAAGGCAAAAAGCTCAAGAATTCCCGGCTGGCGGCTTTCGGTTCAACCCGCCGCGCCAATATCAAGCCCGAGGATGACGCCAACTTGAAGGAACTGATCGCCAGCAAAACGCCGACCGTCACCATCTTCGGCAAAAGCTGGGATTTGCATGTGACGGATGTTATCCGCACGACCCTGGACGAGAACTTGAAGATGATCCGGGATTCCGTGGCTTTCTTAAAATCGCATAAGAGGGAAGTGTTCTATGACGCCGAGCATTTCTTTGACGGCTATAAGAATAACCCCAAATATGCGCTAAAAACCATCCAGGCCGCGCAAGCCGGCGGGGCGGACTGCATCGTCTTATGCGATACCAACGGCGGCGCCTTGCCGGAAGAAGTAGCCAAGATCGTCAAGGACGTCAAAAAGAAGATCAAGAGGCCCTTGGGCATCCACACGCACAATGACCAGGATCTGGCTGTGGCCAATTCCCTGGCCGCCCTCAATAACGGCTGTATCCAGGTGCAGGGGACTTTTAACGGCATGGGGGAACGCTGCGGCAATGCCGACTTGTGCACCATCATGAGCATCCTGCACACCAAGATGAAGAAGGCTTCCATTCCTGATGCCAAGATCAAGATGCTGATGGACACCTCTTATTACATCAGCGAGATCAGTAATTATACGCTGGCCAATAACCAGCCTTTTATCGGTCATTCGGCTTTTGCGCATAAAGGCGGCGTGCATATCGACGCCATGCTCAAAAACCCCAGGGCCTATGAGCATATCGAGCCCGAAGTGGTGGGTAATCACCGCCGCTTGTTGACCTCAGAACTGGCCGGCAAGATGCCCATTGTTCTTAAAGCGCAAAAGATGAACATTGCTCTCGATAAGAATTCCCCTGAAGCCAAACAGATCATGAAGGAACTTCAGGAAAAAGAATATCAGGGTTACCAATTTGAAGGGGCCGATGCTTCTTTTGAATTGTTCATGAAGCGCCGCCTGAACTTCTACCAGCCTTTTTATAAACTGGAAGGCTTTAAGGTCTTTACAGAGCGCAAGGCTGACGGTTCCGTGGCAGCGGGGGCCACCGTCAGATTGAAGGTGAACGGTCAGGATGAAATGGCCACGATCGAAGGCCACGGTCCGGTGGAAGTGCTGGACCGCGCCCTGCGTACCGCTTTACAAAAAGCCTATCCGGCGCTCAAGGACATGCACCTTTCCGATTACAAGGTCCGTGTCTTGGACACCAAGGAAGGCACCGGCGCCCGCGTGCGCGTGTTGATCGAATCACACGACCAGCACGACAGCTGGACAACGGTTGGCGTGCATGAAAATGTCATTGAGGCCAGTTGGGAAGCCCTGGTGGACAGCATCGAGTACAAGCTGTTGAAGGATAAGAAATAGAAAATAGGGTACAGTGTCCTATTCAGCTTGGACCGTTTCCAGCAATAGTTAGCTTGGACCGTTTCCAATAATAAATTTACGTTAAGGAAACGGTCCATAGAATTTAGCCCAAATTACTATGGAACTCTCAACAAAATATAACCCAAAAGTCACGCAGGAAAAATGGCTGAAGTTCTGGGAGGACAAGAACGTCTTCCATGCGAGGCCATCGAAAAAACCTAAGTTTACGGTCGTCATCCCGCCGCCCAATGTCACCGGTATCCTGCACATGGGCCATGCGCTCAACAATACGCTGCAGGATATCCTGGTCCGTTACAAGCGCATGAACGGCTTTGAAGCCTGCTGGATGCCTGGCACGGACCATGCTGGCATCGCCACCCAGAATGTTGTCGAAAAAGACCTGGCCAAGGAGGGCAAAAAGCGCCAGGACATAGGGCGCGAAGAGTTCCTCAAACGCCTCTGGGCCTGGAAAAAGCAATACGGCGATACCATTATCCATCAGTTGGAGCGTTTAGGCAGTTCCTGCGACTGGCCGCGTACCCGTTTTACGATGGATGATGCCTACAGCGAGTCTGTCAAGGAGGTCTTTGTCCTTTTGTATAACAAGGGCCTGATCTACCGCGGCGAGCGCATCATCAACTGGTGCCCGCGCTGCCAGACCGCGCTTTCCGATGAAGAAGCCGAGCATAAGGAAAAGAACGGCAAACTTTGGCACATCCGCTATCCTTTTAAGGACAATCCTGCTGAAGGAATCATTGTGGCGACGACCCGTCCGGAAACCATGCTGGGCGACACAGCGGTGGCTGTTAATCCCAAGGATGAGCGTTACAGCAAAGTGATCGGCAAAACCCTTCTGCTGCCGCTGGTGGGCCGCGAGATCAAAATCATCGGCGATGATTTCGTGGCAACTGAATTCGGTACGGGTGCCGTCAAGGTGACACCGGCCCACGACCCCAATGACTTCTGCATGGGGATGCGCCATCATCTGCCCATGGTCAATGTCATGCATCCCGATGCCCGCATCAACGACAAGGGCGGAGCTTATAAAGATCTGGATCGTTTCGAGGCCCGCAAGCGCATTGTTGCTGATTTGGAAGCCAAAAATCTTTTAGTCAAAATCGATGACCATAGGCACGCCGTGGGCCATTGCTACCGCTGCGATACCGTGGTCGAACCCTATTTATCCAAGCAATGGTTTGTCAGCATGAAACCGCTGGCCGAGCCTGCGCTGGAAGCCGTCAAAAAAGGCGACATTAAAATTCACCCGGCCCATTGGTCCAAGGTTTACATCAACTGGATGGAAAATATCCAGGACTGGTGCATTTCCCGCCAGATCTGGTGGGGGCATCGCATACCGGTGTGGTATGACAAGGAGGGGAATTGCTTTGTTGGCAAGACCGAACAGGAAGCCAAAGCTTTGGCACAAGCCAAACACGGCAGGCCGGTTGAATTAAAACAAGACGAAGACGTGCTCGATACCTGGTTCTCTTCCTGGTTGTGGCCGTTCGCCACCTTCGGCTGGCCCAAAAGCAATGAAGATTTAGAATATTTCTATCCCACCAATACCTTGATGACCGCCTCAGAGATCCTGTTTTTCTGGGTGGCACGCATGATCATGGCGGGTTACGCATTCATGGGAGACAAGCCTTTCAGCGACGTGCTTATCCACGGCACGGTACGCGACGCCAAGGGCCGCAAGATGTCCAAGTCCTTGGGCAACGCCATTGATCCTCTGGAGATCATCGATGAGTATGGCGCCGACGCCTTACGTTTCAGTCTCATTATCAATTCCGGACAGGATATTTTCATCTCAAAGGAAAAGTTCGAGATCGGCCGTAATTTTGCCAACAAGATCTGGAACGCCTCGCGCCTGGTGTTCATGAACTGCGCCGATGCCTTGGCAAAAGGCGGGTATGAAAATATTGATTTAAATCAATTAGACCTGCCGTCCCGCTGGATCATCGCGCGTTTCTATGAAACCTTGCAAAAGGTCAGCCGGGCCATTGAAGAATTCCGTTATTCCGAAGCCGAGACCTTGATTCAGGATTTCTTCTGGGGCAATTACTGCGACTGGTATTTGGAATTGATCAAAGCCAAATTCAATGATGCCAACATCCAGA
>JAGWOI010000007.1 GCA_028870995.1 Candidatus Omnitrophota bacterium
TCGCGCCTTCATTGATACTGGTTGCCTCATTTGGACGAGTTTCGCAACTGGCTTTTATAAGTCGTCCAAATGAGGCAAATACTTTTAACTATGTCTATACTTTAGCTAATCTCTGAGTCATATACTCTGCCCAAACCCGCGACTCCAGACCGTCCCATACCACTGGAGATTTACCAACCTTATCAAGGTTGTAGTTTGCCTCGTTAGTTTGTGCCCTCAATGTAGCGTATAGTTGGGGCCCAACCTTATCTGCTACTTGCCTCCAGGTCTTGGGCTCTTGAGGACAATGCAGCACAACTCGCGTAAATCCATATGCGAGGGGCAGGAGCCAAGATTTCACAACCCTATAATTGATCTTCTGGTTAAGAAATATCAAATTATGTTCTCCAATCGAAATTCCCTGTAGATTGCCGAAGCCCGATTTTGCCTTTTTACTGCCTTTGGCTTCAATGTCATTATCATCGTCGGGAAGTCTGCTCTTACCCTTCAGCTCAACCTCTTTATACCAATTCTTAAAATTGGCATGGATGTAATCAACAAAAGCTAGGAATTCAAAAGCAATGTGCTTTTGGGACTCTAGACCTGCCCTGAAGTCTTCATTGGCTTTCAATTCACTGATAATACGTCCCGGGCTATTATAGCATCGCGTCTTGGATTCCAGCTTGGGGTTGAGCAACGAAAGTATCGCTATAACGTCTTCCCCTTTAATTTTCTCTGGATCATCATCGAATTGACGCCAGCTTATTTTATTCGTTAATCCTTTCTTCTCGAAAATAGTCTTAAGCCAATTAATATCCTCCCCGAGAACGAGTAAGCTTAATTCTTTAACTTGAACATTTGTATTCCTAGCCCCGACCAACTCGGGCAATTGATCCTTCTCAATTCCCACCAATACTTCTAGGGTAACATACTGTTTTTCACTAGGAGAAGAAGGGTTACTCCAACCATTCCGAATCTTATTAATTATAACTTTGTTTGTATGCCCTCCATCGAGATTGCCAAATGGACTCTCCGCCAAATTCGTCTCATTCTTAATGAATTTTATCGTTAATTCATGTCTTTGGTTGTTATATACAACATCTTCGGCGTTTAAAACAATCCCCCTGTTAAAATATAAAAACCACCCTGGATGCTCGGTTAAACCATCTGCTATGGCCTCGGACACCTTGGTATGCAAATTCTGATTTCTCGGATTAGGGCCAAAGTCGATATTGGCTCGTTCAATTTCATCCACGGAAACCTGTGCAACAATCCTTTTCCGTCCCTTACCATTAGGATCAGGAAAGCTTTTACAGTGATCGGGATGAACTTTGATGACGATCGAAACGTGAGTTAAGGTGGGCTTCATAACGAAGTCCTTTCTGTATCTCGGTAAAGATTGAAGGGTTGACTAGCGGCCGAGTACACCCACTAATAACCCTGTTCGCCCATGTGAGCCAACAATTTTATTTTAGTCTCTTTTTGATGAATGTCAATGCCCTCCCTTCAAGAGTGAACCTAAAATGGACAAGGGAAAGATGGTACGGGCGATTTGGGAAACAATTTTCGAAACCACTGGAGCCCCGCCAGCCTACGACGCCGATTCAGAAACACAGCGCGAAGCGCGTTGTGTTTCTGGACATTTAGAAAAGGCTGGCGGAAGAAGGCGACCGTGGTTACTTTAGACGACGATGCTGATGAGTTTGTTGGGGACGACGATGAACTTCTTGATGGTGGCGTCTTGCGCATATTTGGCGACACCCGGATCGGCCAGGGCAAGTTTGCGCAGTTCATCCTGCGCAGTATCGGGGGCGACCTGGATTTGGCCGCGGACCTTGCCGTTGACCTGAACGGCCATGGTGATGGTGCTGGTCTTAAGTGCTGCTTCGTCAAAGACAGGCCAGGCGGCATGGGCGATGGTGGCATCCTTTTTGCCCATCATCTGCCACATTTCCTCGGCCACATGAGGCGCAAAGGGCGCCAGCAATAAAACCAGGGTTTCGATGGCCGCATCCACATTGGTCTTGGCCTTGTCGATGGCATTGGCCAACACCATCATGTGGCTGATGGCGGTATTGAATTTGTAGCCTTCTTCGAAAGACTGGGTGACGGACTTGATGGCTTTGTTGCGCTCGCGCTCCAGATCAGCGCCGGGCTCACCCTCGGTTTGTTTATAGCGCTTCTCGACCATCTGATAAACGCGATTCAAAAAGCGCCAGGAGCCTTCCAGTCCGCTGCTCTGCCATTCCAGCTGGTCTTCCGGCGGCGCGGCAAACAGGATAAACAGACGCAGGGTATCGGCACCGAACTTGGAGAGGACCTCGTCGGGATCGACCGTATTGCCGCGGGACTTGGACATAACCTCGCCTTCTTTGAGCACCATGCCCTGTGTGAGCAGGCGCACAAAAGGCTCGTCCATGGTGATCAGCCCCAAATCCTTGAAGAATTTCGTGAAGAAGCGAGAGTATAACAGATGCAAAATGGCGTGCTCAATGCCGCCGATGTACTGATCCACCGGCATCCAGTAGGCCGCATCTTTTTGGCCGAAAATCTCTTCGTTGTTGCGCGCCGAACAGAAACGCAGGAAATACCACGATGAATCGAAAAAGGTGGCCATGGTGTCGGTTTCCCGGCGGGCGGGCTTGTTGCATTTGGGGCAGGTGCATTCCACAAAACCGCGCGAACGGGCTAGCGGCGAACCGCCTTCCCCTGTAATCTCAACATCCTTGGGCAGCTCCACGGGCAGCTGCTGATACGGCACAGGCACGGTGCCGCAATGCTCGCAATAGATAATGGGAATGGGCGTGCCCCAATAGCGCTGGCGGGAAATGAGCCAGTCGCGCAGGCGCCAATGCACGGTGATGCTGCCGTAATGCTTGGATTTCATCCACTCGGCGATCTTCTTTTTGGCTTCTTCGTTGCCAATGCCGTTGAATTCGCCGGAATTGACGAGAGCGCCTTCGTCCACATAGGCCTGGGCCATCGCCTCGGCGGTGATATCGGGATTTTTAGGGTCTTGAATGACAATACGCAGGGCAAGCTTGTGCTCTTTAGCGAATTCAAAATCGCGCTGGTCATGGGTGGGCACGGCCATGATGGCGCCGGTACCGTATTCCATCAGCACATAATCGCCGATATAAATGGGGATGGTCACATTGTTGACCGGATTGACCGCATGGCGGCCGATGAACACCCCCTCCTTGCGCTGGTCGCCGGACATGCGCAGGGACTTGGACTTGTTGGCTGTTTTTTCCACAAAGGCCAGGACGTCCTTTTCCTGCGGCGTGCCTGCGGTCAGTTTTTTCACCAGCGGATGCTCAGGCGCTAAAACCACATAGGTGGCGCCGAAAATCGTATCAGGACGGGTGGTGAAAACCTTAATCATCTCCTGGGAATCCGTGACCTTAAAAAGGATCTCGACACCGTAGCTTTTGCCGATCCAGTTTTCCTGCATCAGCCGCACGCGCGAGGGCCATTGATCGAGCTTTTGCAGATCATCCAAAAGGGCGGGCGCGTACTGGGTGATCTTTAAATACCACTGCTCCAAATCTTTCTGCACGACCACACTCTTGCAGCGCCAGCAGCCGCCGTTGATGACCTCTTCATTGGCAAGCGTCGTTGCGCAATCCGGGCACCAGTTGACCGACGAGGCTTTTTTATAGGCGAGGCCGCGCTCGAACATCTTTAAGAAAATCCACTGGTTCCATTTGTAGTATTCGGCGTCACAGGTGGAAAGCTCGCGGTCCCAATCGTAGGAGAAGCCCATCTTCTTGAGTTCATCGTGCATCTGGGCGATGCATTTATACGTCCAGTCCGCGGGATTGGTCTTGTTCTTGATGGCGGCGTTCTCAGCCGGCTGGCCGAAGGCGTCATACCCGATGGGGTGCAGCACATTGAAGCCCTGCATCATCTTGTAGCGAGCGATCACATCCGCGATCGTGTAATTGCGCACGTGGCCCATGTGGATCTTGCCCGAAGGATATGGGAACATCTCCAGCACGTAGTATTTGGGCTTGGCGCTGTCGGTATGGACGCGGAAGGTATGGTGCTTGTCCCAGAACTTCTGCCACTTGCTTTCGATGGCTCTTATGTCATTGGTGGTGTAGGGCATATCAATAAAGAAGGGGATTAGTTTTTGGCCAATCCCCTGATGCTATAATCCTGAAAAATAGGGCGCTGTCCCCTATTTATGTGCCAATTCCTTGGACGAGGCGGCTTCGTGGTAGCTCATGCCGCGTTCCACAAACTGCGCTTCCACCTTTTTAGGGGCAAAAAAGCGGCGGCAAAACTCTTCGGCTTTCTTGCGGTCAAAGGTCCGGCAGCAATAAATATCCACGGTGATGAAATCCTTAGGGGAAAGCGTGTGGATGACAATGGAGCTCTCAATGAGCGGCACCCAACCGGAAAGGCCGGCCTTGTCCGGGAAGCGCACCCCGTCCGATTTGAAAATCGAGGGCGGGGCCTGCTTTTCCATCCCCAAAAAACCCACAATCTCGTCGAGGAAATTGTAGCATACCGTCAAATCGTCGCATACTCCCGGCTTGCAATCATAAAGGTCAAGCAGCAACTCATAACCGAATACAGCAGATTTACTCATTTAAGCCTTACCGTCCTTTTTGGGGTTGTCGTTGTTGGCGTATAAGTGTTGTATTATACAAAAAACGGCCGCAAATAAAAGGAATTTTTGAAGCCCTCCCCCAATACAATATGGGCTTATTTTATAACAAATTTTAGGGAGTAAATAATATTATTCGGAATATTGCAAGGGAGGCATTGGAAACGTAAATTTGCTTTTTTAGACGAAATAAATTAGAATGACCAGCATGAATATCACCATCAACGGAACAAACAAGAATGTGACATCAGCCGGGACTTTGTCCGATATCGTGAAGACCTACTGCAAATACCCCAAGGGCGTTATCACGGAACTTAACGGCAATATCATCCCCTCTGCTTTGTGGCCCCAAACCAAGATCCAGGACGGCGATACCCTGGAACTGGTTGCCTTTGTCGGCGGTGGTTAATATGACAGATACCCCTTTGGTGATCGCCGGCCAGACATTCACCAGCCGCTTTCTTTTGGGCACCGGCAAATTCAAAAGCAAACAGGACTTGAAGGAAAGTATCGCCGCCAGCGGCACCCAGATCGTGACGGTCGCCCTGCGGCGCATTGACCTGGAACGCCACGAAGAGAATATCCTTGAATATATCCCTTCCGGCGTAACCCTTTTGACCAATACGTCGGGTGCCCGCAATGCCCAGGAAGCCGTGCGCATCGCCCGGCTGGCCAAGGCATCGGGATACGGCAACTGGGTGAAGATCGAGGTCATCAACGACAGCAAGTATTTGCTGCCTGACAACCAGGAGACAATCAAAGCAACGGAAATCTTGAGCCGGGAAGGGTTTGTGGTCCTGCCGTATATCTCGCCTGATCTGTACACGGCACGCGCCCTGGTCAAGGCAGGGGCGGCCACCGTCATGCCATTGGGCTCCTTTATCGGCAGCAACCAGGGCTTAAAGACCAAGGAAATGATCCAGGTTTTGATCAATGAGATTGACCTGCCCATTGTGGTGGATGCCGGGATCGGCGCGCCTTCGCAGGCGGCCGAAGCCATGGAAATGGGCGCTGATGCGGTCTTGGCCAACACGGCCGTTGCCACTGCCCAGAACCCGGCGGCTTTGGCGCGCGCTTTTGCCATGGGCGTTGAAGCCGGACGCATGGCCTATTTGAGCGGCTTGCCGGTGCGGCAATCGGCAGCTGATGCCTCCTCGCCTCTGACAGGATTTTTGTATGATGACGTTGGCGCACATTAAAGCTGTTTTAGAGGACCTCAGCCCGCAGTCTGTCGAAGAGCTAGCCCGGCGGGCCGCACAGACCACCCGGCAGTATTTCGGGCGGGCGGTCAGCCTCTACAGCCCCTTATATTTATCCAATTTCTGCTCCAGCCACTGCACGTATTGCGGCTTTCACAGCCAGCATAAGATCCAGCGCATCAAGCTGGAACCGGACCAATACCGCAAGGAAATGCAATTTATCCATGCCCAGGGCATCCGCAACATCCTGATGCTCACCGGCGAATCCTATAAACACACGCCCCTGTCCTATTTAAAGGAAGCGGCGCAGGCAGCCTCGGAATATTTTCAGGGCATCGCCCTGGAAGTGCATCCCATGCAAACCGATGAATACCGCGAGCTTTTTGCCGCCGGTATCGACGGGATCGCCGTGTACCAGGAGACCTATGACCGCGACCGTTACGCCCAGGTGCATTTGGCGGGATATAAAAAAGATTATGATTTTCGCTTTGGGACACCGCGGCGGGCGGCTGAAGCGGGCATGCGGCACATTTCCTTAGGAATTTTATTGGGATTGTCGGATACGGCCGAGGATGTGTACGCGCTTTACCGGCACCTGCGGGAATTGGAGAAGGATTTTCCCGGCGTTGAATACAGCGTGTCTTTCCCGAGGCTGCGCACGGTCAAGGCCGAGGCTTTGGCCACCTGTGACGTGGATGACGTGAAGTTTGTGAAGATCATTTGCCTGACCCGCCTGCTGTTTCCCCGGGTGGGCATCAACCTGTCCACCCGCGAGACGCCCAAATTACGCGACCACCTGCTGGAGATCGCCATCACCCGCATGTCCGCCGGCTCCAACACCTCGGTGGGCGGCTACACCCTGCTTTCAGAAGAAAAGCAGGACCCTCAGTTTGACATCAAGGACGAGCGCTCCGTCCAGGAAATTGTCAAGCTGCTAAAGACCCTGCATTTCGATCCGGTTTTTACCGACTGGCGGCAGATTGAGAACCCCTTATGAGCCTGATAAACCATAATAAAACGGCAACCGAACAGAAAATGACCCCGAAATATATTGCTGCCGCAGTCAAATTACCGCCTGGAGATGCCCCCGCAGCCTGAAAAAATCCCCGACAAGGGACAGGCCATACCGGCTTGAAATAATCCACAAAAAATATAAACAAATAGGCCGGCAATTCCAATAAATTTAAAGTCATGTCCCTTGGACTGCAAATAAGCTGCCGGATGGAAGAATATTCAGGGCCGGACTCTGTACCTGTCGCCAAAGCATACAGATCACGTATATAGGGGTTGTGATGAAATAAACCCTTGGATATAAAAATTGAAGCCGTCCCGATGATCCAAAACAACCAACCTTCCCCCAGGGAATGGCCTCCAAGATAAATAAGGCAGAAACCGCTGAACACCGTCACTACACCAAACAACGGACCCAAGATATGAGTTAAAAAATATCTGGCTGCGATTATCTTTCTAAATACCTGCCATCTGGTCCTTATTTCTTCAACTCGATTGAACCTAAAGAAGCATACCAAATCGAGCCCAAATTCAGGAAGCTCATACAACAAGCCCAACCCCAGGAAACTCCCTATATGCCAATCTAAGGCCCCCGCGAAAGATGCCCTTTCCCGCATCAGCGAAGCGCTTACAATACACAAAAAAAAGGAACCTAAGGCAACTGCCTTGTCAGTGGAGAGCATACGGCCTGCCTAAGCCAAGATTGTTGGGACGCGTAAAGACCGCCTGGGCCACACTGATATTGCGCATCTCAAAAGCCGCGGCACAATACTCAAAATAATACTCCCACTTTCGTAAAAACTGCCGGCTGAACCCCAGGTCCTGCACAGCTTGACGGTTCTGCCTGAATCGCTCCTGCCACAGCATCAAGGTCCTTACATAATGGGGTGTTATGTCCTCGTAATCGTAAAGGCACATGGTGCCCGTCCCGTTGACAGCCCGATGCAGGACAGGAAAGGACGGCAGCAGGCTGCCCGGAAAAATGTGCTTTTGAATAAAATCCGTGGTGCGCCGGAAGCTCTGATAACGGTGGTCCGGGGATAGAATCATCTGCATGGCCAGCAGGCCCTCCTGCTTGAGCAGCCGGTGGCATTGGGAAAAAAATGACCCGTAGAATTCGTGCCCCACAGCCTCTATCATCTCGATGGAGACAATCTTGTCATACCGGCCTTTGACGCTGCGGTAGTCTTCCAGAATCACCCTGACGCGCCCGGACATCCCCTCGCGCTCCACCCTGCGGAGGGCATAATCGTGCTGTTCCTTCGAGATCGTAACCCCCGTGACCCGGCAGCCGTAATTGCGGGCCGCATAAAGGGCGAACCCGCCCCACCCGCAGCCGATCTCCAGAACATGGTCCGTATGCTTCAAGCGCAGCTTTTGGCAAAGCCTTTCGTACTTGTTGGCCTGCGCTTGCTCCAGGGAATCGTCGTCGGAAGAAAAGCAGGCCGAAGAATACGTCATGCCCGGATCCAGGAACAGCCGGAAGAAATCATTGCCCAGGTCATAATGCTTTTCGATATTGCTGCGGCTGCCCGCCACTGTATTGGGCCGCCATACATGATAAAGATCGTTAAGAAACTTGAAAAAATTGACCGGCTTATACTTGGATGTGTCCGCCATGAGTGTGGGATGCTGCTCCAGGTTCCGGATCATCCATTCGATCACGGCTTTGATGTTGGCGGTCTCCCAGTCACCGTCCATATACGATTCCGCGAAACCAACGTCGCCGAACAGGACACACTTGCAGAAAAAAGCGTTGTCAATGACCCTGATCACGGCCGGCGGACAGTCCTGCCCCTGCCCAAACCACACGGACTGCCCGTCAGGCAGAATCATGTTCAGCCGCCCCTTTGTCATGGGCCTAAACAAGGCGAAAATAAGCCTTTGAAATATGTTCGTACTCGCCCCGGTGCCCGGCGATTCTTCCCTGTCAATTTTTATGCCATCCACGATAAACCCCTTTCTGTAAATGCGGCTGGTTTTCCTTTAGATGGAAAGGTGTTTTCTTCAAATACAGCAGTACGGCATGCCAGTGGATAAGAGAGATCACGGCCACGGTCTCAAACGGAAACCGCAGGACATACCATAAAAGATTGGCCAGATTCAATTCCCTTCTTTCCCCTGTCATGGCTGCCATCACATATTTTTCGCCGTCCCTGGAGGTGTCGACCCTTATGCACAGGCCCTTATCCGGCACAGCCAGGCTGAAATCAAGGCTGTCATCCAAATTTGTAAAAGGAGAAATATAATAATATTTGGTCTGACGGTCCTGGTACCTGCGCCCGTCATAACTGCCGGCCTTTATCAAAAACGGTTTGACCTCACCGAAGGTATTGCCGATCTCGACGACCACCACCGACGGAGCGCCGGATTTGTCGAAACAAAAATAAAAAGACGCCGGGTTGAACACATGCCCCAGCGTGCGCAAATAGGTCAACAGCATGATCTTCCCGATCGGTGCATGAACGCCCTGGGACTCTATATACGCGGTCACTTTTTCCCTGACGGGCCTGGAATCCGGCTCCAGATGGTCCTTGTCATAAAATGAATACAGGTTGAACCTGTTGAGGCCCATCACAGGGACCTTGCCGGCCAGGGCCCCCAGCTCGTCCAAATCCAAATAAAAGGAGAAAAAGCGGTACTGCAGCCCGTGCCCTTTCGGCCTCAGCCTGCGGTGCGTGATCAGAGTCTCATACAAACAGGAATTCATGGCTCACTGCCCCCCGGCAATAAGGCCAGCGACGTTCAAAGCGCTGGTCAAGGCATCCTCGTGAAAACCGTACCCGAAATAGCTGCCACAATAATAGACCCTGCCGTTCTTGTTCAGCTCGGCCAGGCGGCCCTGCGCATTGACCGCCTCCATGTTGAAAACCGGATGATGGTAGTCCTTTTCCCAGATGATCTTGTCCCTGGCGATAAGACCGGGATCATTGATGGAGACAAAATAATCCTGCCTGTCTGAAACGCCCTGCAGGCTGTTCATATAATAAACCGTGGTCGCCGCCGGATGCCCCTGAGGGCCTTTGTCCACGCGGTAGTTCCACGAGGCCCAGGCCCTTTTGACCTTGGGCATAGGTGACGCGTCCGTATGCAAAACAGCCCGGTTTTTCTGGTAACTAAAAGCCCCCAACAGCGCCGATTCTCTGGATGTCGGACCCTCCAGCAGGGAGAGGGCCTCGTCGGCATGACAGGCCAGGACGGCCTTATCATAAAGGAGCCTCTGGCCTGAGGCATCCTCGACCTCAACACCTTGGGCCGTCCTTGATACACGCTTTACCGGCATGCCAAGCCTCACCCTACCTGTAAAATGATTCAGCAGCCTGTCCCTGTACACCCGGCTTCCGCCGATGATCGTGCGCCACTGCAGCTGGGTATTAAGACCCAAAAAACCGTGGTTATGGAAAAACCTCACCAGGGTCCTTACCGGAAAATCCAAAACCTTCCCGGCCGGTATCGACCAGACCGCTGAACTCATCGGTATGAGAAACTGGTCCAGAAAATCCTTCCGGTATCCTTTCTCCCGAGCATATTCTTCAACCGTACAGGCGGCGTACCTGTCATCCGCGATGACCTCAACGGCCTGGCGGCGAAAACGGTCTATTTCCAGAAGCATGGCGATATACGGAAAATTCAGGAGATTCCTACGCCTGGCAAAAAGCTGGTCCGTGCCGCGGTACTCAAGACCCGACGGGAGGTGCTGGACACTGAAGGACATGGAGGTCTCCTCTGTCGCCACTTCCAGTTCTTTCAAAAGTCTTACAAAATTGGGATAGGTCTTTTCATTGTAGACCATAAAGCCGGTATCGATGGGTACATCGCGCTGCGCCTCCCTGGCCACGACCGTATTGGTGTGTCCGCCGGGGCGTGGTTCTTTTTCGTAAAAGGTAATGTGGCAGCGGTCCCTAAGATAGTACCCCGCGCCCATGCCGGCAATGCCCGTCCCGATGACAGCGACCCTTTTCATACCGGCAGCTCCTTCTTAAATAGGTAATGGCTGACCATCCATTCCTCGCCCTTGCCGTATCCCCACATTTCCGCGCAAGCCATGAAGAACACCCGCCAGTAGACCCACCACTTTTTATAATCCTGCCCGTAGACCTCTTGAAAGACCGGCAGGATGCGGCGCTTATTGTTGTCCATGTTCCTAAGCCAGGCCTCGGCGGTCTTTTGGTAATGTTCCCCTCCCACCTGCCAGTGGCGCTCAATGACCAGGGCGCCCTGGAAATACAATAAAAGATGGTCGGAGGGCATGATGCCTCCGGTGAAAAAATATTTGCCTATCCAATCCGACTTATCCTGGGCGTCATAATAATAAGCCAGCTGCTTATGCGTGAAGATGTGCACAAAAAGCCTGCCGCCGGGCTTAAGAAACCCCGTGACCGCAGCCAAAAGTTTCTCGTAATTGCGCATATGCTCGAACATCTCCACCGAGACGACCCGGTCAAACCTGGCACCCGTTTCAAACACGTTGACATCCGCTGTTATGATCGAGAGATTTTTTATCCCCCTTTCCCTGATCCGGGCGTCGATATATTCCTTTTGCGTGCGCGAATTGGACACCCCCACCAAACGGGAATTGGGAAACCTGGCGGCCATAAGCAGGGACAACGATCCCCAGCCGCAACCCAATTCCAGCACATCCTGCCCGTCGGACAAACCGGCCCGCTCAATGGTCAGGTTGAGCATGTCCTCCTCGCCCTGGTCCAGGCTTTCCACCCCCGGTTTCCAATACCCGCAGCTGTATTTCATATGCCTGCCCAAACAGCATTTAAAAAATTCGGCCGGGACCTCGTAATGCTGCCGGTTGGCGGCATCTGTCGCAACGGCTATAGGGCTTGCCCGCAGCTCCTGCAGCAGCTTGGCGAATTTTTCCTGGCGCTCTTCCAAAGGCAGCCCGTATTCTTCCCTGAGCTTGGCCCGGCACAAAAGACGTATGCCGGCACGAATGGTGCCGTCAGGGACCAGGTCCCTTTCGAGCAAAGGCATCAGGGCAACAACGAACTTTTTCACGACGGCACCCCCCTTTTTTGGGGCAGCGGCACAAAAGAGCTGGTTGCCTGCCGGTACTCGCGGTATTCCTGCCCCTTGGAGGCCAAGGCCATCTCCTCCGCCAGCGTAACCCCGGTGACATGGACCAAAATGTAGTACATGACCGCCGGTGCGACCAGGCCCAGGCAGCCGTACGGCGCAGCCAGGGCCCACAGCGCCAGGGCCGCCCACATCATCCATTCAAAAAAATAATTGGGATGGCGGGAATATTTCCACAGGCCCTCCCGGCAGACCCTGTTCTTATTGGCTGCCCCCGCCTTAAACCGCCTCATTTGCTCGTCGCTGATGATCTCTCCCGCGAAAGCGGCGGCCCAAAGGCCCACCGCGGCCCACTCCAGCCCCGAAAACCCCGCCGACCGGTTGCGGCATATCAGCCAAAACGGGAGAGATAAAACCATATCCAGCAGGCCTTCGACCAGGAACAACCCGAGGAATTTGAGCTGGGCCCGACGCCCGAACTCCCTGCGCAGCTTTTGATAACGGCGGTCTTCCTGGCCATCCCTGATAAACCGGCTGACTAAAAGCCAGGTCAGCCTCAATCCCCAGATAAGGACCATCGCAAACAAGAGCCGCCGCCTCAACAGGGCGCCCGGCATCACAGCCGCATAAAGCCCCGCGAAAATAACGAGCCCCCACGCCCACCCGATGTCGACGACGCCGGCATTATTGGTCCTAAGCTGCACGAACCACAGCGCCAGCATCATCAGGCATAAAACCCCCAAACCCGCCAAAGGCCAATAAAGATTTACGATCACATGGTCCATCAGCCCGTATCCTCCGGATTCAGCAGCAGCCTGCCCCAGGTGTCACCGGGCCTTAATTTCCCCAGCTGCCAAAAAACATAAAAACAGCTGGCGATCGAGCCAAGGGTGATGAAGGACACCGACCAAAGAACCCTGGCCGCCACCCTGCTTTCCTTAAGATAGACCCATGACAAAAGGATCGTGACGTTAAAATAGTAATCCACCAGTGTGGTGGCAAACCATGGCTGCTGGAGTGAGACCTGAAACATGTTCTGGCGCATGGACGTCCAAACGGCAAGACAGGCCATGGCAAGGGACAGACCCCCGAAAAGCCCTCGTAACACCCAAAGAACTGAAGCCGTGATCCGGCGCTGGTTCATACCTCCGCCCCCTCTCTGACCTGCCTGCAAAGCTCCAAGGCCTTTAGCGCGCTCTTTTCCTTGTCCTTGATCTCCAGCATCAGATCGAAATCGATCCTGCGGGAGGATAAAATGAACTCTTTGAAATTGTTGATGTCTATTGTCGCGGCGTGCTTGCCCGTGACCGCATGGGGCTGCTGGCTGGAATAATCCACCATCATCGCCCCGTCCCCCGCGCCCCAGGTGGCCGCGGCCATCATCATGGCCTCGAACATCGTTTCCCCCTGATTAAGGCATTCGTGATGAAAACTGTCGAACAGCACCGGGATGCCCACCGCCTCATGGATCCTAAGGCAATCGTCCAGCGGGTAGTTCCTGTCGTCGTTTTCAATGACCAGACGGGCCGTCACCACGGAGGGAAGCTTGAGATAGTTGGCGATAAAACGCCTTATCGCCGTCTTCCTCTCCGCATAAACACCACCCACGTGGATCTGTAATTTTTGCCCCGCATCCAGCCCCAGCAGATCCAAGAACTGGGCCTGCGCTAAAAGATCCTTGACGCTGTTTTTGACAATGTCCCCGGACGGGGAATTGATAAGCACAAACTGGTCGGGGTGCATGGAGATCCTCATGCCGTTCTTGATGATAAAGGAACCTATCTCCGCCAGCTCCTCCTTAAAGACCCTCTGCCAGTTGACCTTAAGGACCGGGTGGGAGGCAAAAGGAATGATGCCCGAACTGATGCGAAAGAACTTGAGCTCATGCTCCAGGTTGAACTCCAGGACGCGCCTGAGATAGCCCAGATTGTGGCTGACTGTTTCAATGAACCTCGTATCGGAATAAGAGGCCAGGCGGAAGGTCTTATACGCCTGTTTGCCGAGCGTATGGTTCAAACACGGATAACCGATCTTCATGGCCGCTCCCCTGTGAAAAAATGCATTTTATCTACGGGAAGTTTAGCTAAAAAGGGAAGGAAGACAACACTCGATGATTACGGATGGATCATGTAGGGCTGCTACATGATTAGACGGACTGCAAAAATGCGGCCAGATTGACGTTCTGGTTAAGCAGGCCGAGTTTCCTGCGGATGTTGAAACGGTGGGTCTCGACGGTCTTAAAGGACATGCTCAGGGACTTGGCGATATCCTTGCCGGAGAGCCCCTGGCGGATAAGGGCGGCGATCTCCAGCTCCTTCGGGGAAAGGCCGAATTGCGCCCCCCCTGCCTTGCGGGCAAAATCCGAGGTCAGGTCTTTCAGGCTCTGCTTGATGGCGTCTATGTGTTTGACCTCCAGGCGCGAGGACTTGCGCCGGAGCTTTTCCAATGAAGGCAAAATGACCTTCTCGACATTGATCAGGATGTTCTCATGCAATTGCTTTTTCTGAAACTCGATCTGCGCTATCACTTCCTGAAGAGCAATGTTCTTTGCCTCGATCATCTTCTGGATCCTGACACGCTCGGTGACATCGCGCTGGATGGCCAGGTAATGCGAAATCCTGCCTCTTGTCCGGATGGGCTCTATGTGCCATTCATTATAGAACTCGCTGCCGTCCTTGCGGTAGTTGACGGCCACACCGAAAAAAACTTCGCCCTTTTTCAATGTAGCCTTAAGCCTGTCCAGCACCGCCCTGTCGGTCTTGGGACCCTGCAAAATTCTCGGCGTCTTGCCGTAAACTTCCTCGGGCTTATAGCCGGTCATTTTGGTGAAGCCGGGATTGACATAAATAATATGTGGGCCGGGAGGGTTGAGCTGGGTGTCCGTAATCACGATGGAATCTTCCGAAAATCGAACGGCAGCTGCCAGAAGCTGGTCTGTGATGGGGTTTTTCTCCATAATGATCTCTTGGAAAGCCTCCTTGAAAACAATATAACATAATAAAAACGGGACGATTTGATTTTTTGTTAAGAAAAAGCCAATGTGTCCCGTTTTTTTCTTAATGCACGTATATGGCCTGAAGCTGGATGAGGGAGGGGAACTGCGGGTAGAACTCCCCTTGCGGACCGATATAGCCGTTGGGTACGACCTGCAGGCGAATGTTGGTGTAGCCTCCGCTGTTGTTGGGGATGCCGATCGTGACCGTGCCTTGCAGCGAGGTTAGGGGATCGATCTGGTTATACCCCGCAAAGGTCTTCTGAAAAAAAGCCCCGTTGCTGCTGTCATAAAAATACAAGATCCCATTGATAAAAACAGGCATGTACCCTGCATCCGCGGCGGGCTGGGTGTATTCCTGATTGACGTCCTGCAGGATGGTTTGGTTGGGGACAACGTTGATATAACTTACAACCGGCGGCGTGTAAAGATAAAACCCGCGGTTACGGTCGTGATCACTGTCATGGTCATGACCGCGGTCGTGATCCGGGCGGCGCCGGTCATAGTCTTTGTCCTGGCGGGAATGCTCGTTTTGGCTGACGGAGGGCCGGCCTGCCGTTGAAGGTTGCCTGGCCGGTTCAGGCTGTCTTACCGGCTCCGGCTGCCTTGCCGGCTCCGGCTGCCTGACCCAGTATTTTTGCGGGGACGGCTGAATGTTGGGCTGCGCGTTGAGCTGCGGCACGACAACCCTGACCGGACCCTGCACAATCACACGCTCTGCGTTGGTGCTCTGGGAGCTATCCCTGTCCCGATCCCGGTCGGATGCCTGGGCCTGGCCTAAGAAAAATAGCGTTAATCCTAAATAGATGAGTATCGTATGAAGGCTTCTCATAACCCCTCCTTCATTCATTTAGACACCCGATCTTTGCTGAAAGTTCCCTAAATTTCTTCAGGAGCGGTATTCGGCAAAAAGATCGGTGGACAGATAACGCTCGCCTGTCGAAGGGATAATGGCCACAATCAGTTTGCCTTTATTTTCGGGACGCTGGCCCACCTTGACGGCCGCAGTCACGGCCGCGCCCGAGGAGATGCCGCACAGGATGCCCTCCTCGCGGATCATGCGACGGGCCATGGCAAAGGCCTCTTCGTTGGTCACCTGCACGACCTCATCGATGAGCTTGACATCCACGATGCTGGGGATAAAGCCGGCACCGATGCCCTGGATTTTGTGGGGACCGGGCTGGCCGCCGGAAAGCACCGGTGACGTGGTCGGCTCGACGGCAATGGCCTTAAATGAAGGCTTGCGCGGTTTGATCACCTGGGCGACCCCGGTGATGGTACCGCCGGTGCCCACCCCTGAAATGAGGATGTCCACCTTGCCGTCGGTATCGCGCCAGATCTCTTCGGCGGTGGTAAGCCGGTGGATCTCCACATTGGCCGGGTTGTCGAACTGCTGGGGCATAAAATATTTATCAGGATCGGAATCAACGAATTCCTTGGCCTTGGCAATGGCGCCCTTCATCCCTTGCGGGCCGGGCGTCAATATCAGTTCCGCGCCCAAGGCCCTCAAGAGGGCGCGGCGCTCGAGGCTCATGGTCTCAGGCATGGTCAGCATCAATTTGTAACCCTTGACTGCGCACACAAAAGCCAGGGCGATGCCGGTGTTGCCTGAGGTAGGCTCGACAATTATCGTATTGGCCTTGATCTTGCCGGCCTTCTCGGCAGCGCGGATCATGTTAAAACCGATGCGGTCCTTGACCGAACTTAAAGGATTATAAAACTCCAGCTTGGCCGCAACGGTGGCGGCGCAGCCTTCGGTGACTTTGTTCAATTTGACGAGCGGGGTGTTTCCGATGAGTTCCGTGATATCATTGGCGATTTTCATAAGACTGGCTCTCCTTCCATTTTTTCAAATAGACCATTAACAAGGCGATGGCCGACGGCGTCACTCCCGAAATGCGGTTGGCTGCGCCCAGGGTGGCGGGATTAAAACGATTGAGCTTCTCGACAATTTCCTTGGAAAGACCCGGGATGCCCATAAAATTAAACCCTTCGGGAATGCGGATATATTCGATGTGGCGGAATTTCTCGATCTCTTTGTGCTGACGACGGATAAAACCCTCGTATTTGATCTCATATTCCACCTGGGCGATCGTCTGCCTCCCAAGCTGCTGCAGGGTGCCGTCGAACTTGGCGATCATGCCGTAATTAACTTCGGGCCGTTTCAACAAGTCATACAGGGACACGGCCTGTTTTAACGGCGCGCTGGCGGCACCGGCCAGGATCTCGTCCAAAGGTGTCCCCGGAGGAATCCTGGTTGCGCGCAGATGCTCTATCTCGCGGTCAATGGCTTCGTATTTGGCGATGACCATCCTGTACGCATCCGACGACAAAAGACCCATGGCATGTCCGTATTGGCTTAAGCGCTTGTCGGCATTGTCTTCGCGCACGATCAGACGATATTCCACCCTTGAGGTAAACATGCGGTAAGGCTCTTCGGTGCCCTTGGTCGTCAGATCGTCGATGAGAACCCCGATGTAGGATTCGTGGCGTCCCAGGATCAGCGGCTCCTTGTTCTGCACCTGCAGGGCCGCATTAATGCCGGCCACCAAACCCTGCGCACCGGCTTCTTCATAGCCTGTCGTGCCGTTGATCTGGCCGGCCAGATAAAGGCCTTTGACTTTTTTAGTTTCCAGCGTCGGTTTCAATTCCGTGGCCGGCACCACCCCGTGCTCGATCGAATAGCCCGGACGCACAATAACAGCCTTCTCCAGGCCCGGGATGGAACGGACCATTTGCTCCTGCACGTCGGCGGGAAGCCCCGTCGAGATACCGTTGGGATAATATTCGAAGGTGTCCACACCCTCCGGTTCCAGGAATACATGATGGGTGGACCTGTCGGCGAATTTCTTCAGCTTGTCTTCAATGGACGGGCAATAGCGCACGCCCGTGGCCTTGATCTGGCCGGAATACATGGGCGAAAGATGAAAATTGGCCCTGATGATCTCGTGGGTCTTCTCCGTCGTGCGGGTGATATGGCACGGCAGCAGCTTGCGGTCGTGGTGCGCAATAAAAGGCGTCCTGAAGGAGAACGGCACTATGGGATCGTCGGAATCCTGCCGCTCAAGATCGGTAAAATCAATGGTGCGGCCGTCGAGCCTGGGCGGTGTCCCGGTCTTGAACATGAGCACTTCAAAGCCCAGATCGCGGATGGATTGGGCCAGCCTGCGGGAAGCTTGCTCGCCGATGCGGCCGCCGGAGCTGATCTGCGGCCCGATATGGATGCGGCCGTCTAAAAAGGTGCCTGTGGTAATGACCACCGCCGAAGCTTCCAGATTCAACCCGCCGGCAGTCTTGATGCCGCGCACCGCCCCGCCGACAACCACCAATGCGCTAACCTTGTCTTCGATGACGGTCAGGTTCGGCTGATTGAGGACCACCTGCTGCATGTACAGGCGGTATTGCTTGCGGTCTGACTGGCAGCGCGAGGAACGCACCGCCTGGCCCTTGGAAGCATTGAGCTGGCGGAACTGGATGCCGGTGCGGTCCGCGGCCAGGCCCATCTCGCCGCCCAAGGCGTCGATCTCCTTGACCAGCTGGCCCTTGCCCACTCCGCCGATGGCGGGATTGCAGCTCATCTGGCCGATAGTTTCCTTGGAAAGGGTCACCATGGCCGTCTTAAGCCCCATCCGGGCCGGCGCCAGGGCCGCTTCGATGCCGGCATGGCCGGCGCCTATGATAATGCAGTCAAACGAATTCATGGGGACTAAAATACCCTGAAATCCGACGGTTGTCAATCAAAAGGAAGGAACCTACGAGGTGGGCTGGGCGCAGGATTCGCGGACGATGATATCAGGAGCAAGAACCTTGTGGACAAGGCCCTTCTGCTTGCCGGTCATGATCTCATGAAGCACCTTGACCGACTCTTCCCCCATGGCAAACAAGGGCTGCTTGATGGTCGTCAGCCCCACAGGACCAAAGAGGCCGGCAGGGTTGTCGTCGAATCCGATAATAGAAATGTCTTCCGGCACCTTGATGCCGTTTTCCATGGCCACCGATATGATCTCCAGCGCCATGTCGTCGCTGGCGGCGAAAATGGCCGTCGGCGGATTTTCCAGGGAAAAAAAGCGTTCCGCCGCCTGGCGCGCGGAACGGCGGGAGTAATCGCCTTTATGTACATATTCCGGCGGCAGCTCGATGCCGTGCTGCTTTGTGGCCTTCTGAAAACCTTCGAAACGGTCGATCCCGGCCTGGGTCTGCATATTACCGGTCACCGTGGCAATGCGCTTATGGCCTAAATTTATCAGATACTCGGCGGCGATAAAGGCCCCCCTGACGTTGTCCACCGCAATGTAGCTGACATTCAAGTCTTTGACAATATGATTGATGACCAGGCAGGGCATGCCCTCATCCACCGCGGTCTGGACCTGCGGCAAATTTTCAATAATGTCCGCGAAGATAAGGCCGCCGGCAAAATTTGACCGCAGCGGGTTGCTGCCGTCGGTGATATGAAAGATCAAATCAAGCCTCAGCGTTTCGCAGCCGTGGCCGATGCCGCGCATAAGCTCTACCGCATAAAAGGAATGGAATATACCGGGAAAACCCGGAATGACGAAACCGATGGCGGTATTCTGGATGCCTTTGGCCAGGCGCTGCGCCGTAGGACTTGGCTTGAATTTCAATTCGCTGATGGCACCTTCGACGCGCTGGACAATCTCTTTGTTGACGGTAGGGACCTTATTAAGGACACGCGAGACGGTGGTGATGGAGACATTGGCCTTGCGGGCGACATCTGTTATGCTTATTTTTTTTTCAACCACGTTCTGAAAAAGTCCTTTTTATTGAGCTATCCTGACAATATCCCCCACCTTAAGCTCGGCGGACTTTGTCTTGATATCGGCGGCGCAGATGTCACGCCGGACTTGAATAACCTGTAAGGAGGCCACCTGGTTTGAATCGCGATAAACTTTCAGGATGCTGCCGATCGCCACGGGACTGTTTTCCTGCCCCAAATCAACGATGACAAAATTGTTGGGTTCATTAATGCTGATGATGGAGCCTTCCGTCTTGCCGTTAGTCATTGTCGCGGTCCCGGCAGGGGCTGCAGAGGCTGCGGGGGCCTGGCTGGGAGCATTGACGATGATGGGAGGTAACTCCATGCTGCTGCCGTTGGATGAAGAAGCCGTAGGCGCATTCTCGGCCAACTTTTTATCCAGGCTCGCCTTGATTTTCCAAATATCGTCGATACGGCCTTGAATGACGCTTTCCGTCTCGATCAATTTTTTCTGCAGGGATTCCTTATCATCGGTCAGCCTGGAAACATTTTGTTCCAACTGAAGTTTGGCCGCATCCAGCTGGCGGATCTGGGAAAACAGCTGCTGGTTTTCGGTCTTGAGCTTGTCCGCACGATCATTGACCGCCGCCTGGTCGTTGCGCGAACGGGCCAGATCTACGGAAAGATTGTCGGCCAGATCCTGGCCGTATTTGATCTTTTGGACGATCTCATCCTTTTCATTGGCCAGTTGTTTAACCTGGGTTTCAAGATCGGTATTCTGCTTCTTCAAGGTCACCACTTGCAGGGCGGCCTGGTCCAAATCGGCTTTTTCCTTCTCAAGTTCCACCTGCAGCGCGGCCTTCTGGCGTAAGACGGAAGCCCAATAATATTCACCCTTTTGGGTGGTCACATCAGGAGCTGTTAAAGCGGAAAGATCCGGAGCGGCGGCCGTGGAGGCCGGAGCGGCGGCAGGAACCTTCACGGTACGGGTCCTGTATTTGTAAACGATCTTGACCGGCTGGTGCTTGAGCTTGTCCATCAGCTGATCGCGTTCCTTGCTGACGGTATCCGCCCTGTTTTTCCAGTCATCGCGGTCGGAATTGGCTTGCTGCAGCTGCGCTGTGATATCGTCGGATTTTTGTTTCAGCTGGTCATACTGGCTTTGGAGCGAGGCCTTGTCCTGCTGGGCCTGGGTGATCTGTCCGCCGAGCTGATCTATCTTATCCTGCAGGGTCTTGGCCTGGGCGGTCATTCCTGCAATTTGATTTTGATCGTTATTAAATTCCTTGCGTAATGTCTCGAATTGTCCCTGCAGTGTCTGTTTTTGCATTAAGGCCAGCACGGCGACGCCTGCGCTGATGACAACAAGCAGCCCTAAAATCCATACACTTACGCGCACTGCTATAGACATATCGTTCCCCCTTAAAGGTATTTGTTATATTATACAAAATATAACAAAGCACGCGGCCCCTTACAAGGAAATTCAAAACAATTTTATCCCCTTGAAAAATATGTCTATTCGTAGCGGATGTTATCGAGGTAAAAAGTGCATGAGGTGGGGTTGTCGTCAACGTTGGCGATCCAGGCGAAGCCGCCGCTGATGTAGCTTAAGTCCTTGTCGCGCAAATCGATCTCGTATTCCCGCCACTGATTGGTAAGGATGACCGGACCGATCGAGGCCGTGTCGGAATCGGGATAATCGCGGCCCTGGCCGATGCCGCCGATGCGGAATTCGGCGATCTTCTCACCGCCTTTCTCCCCCTTGGCCCAAAAGACCAGCTTCTTGGCGCCGGTGAGATTATAACCGCCCTTGCGGTCGCCCCAATTGTCGGCGGGATTGAGCCAATAAATGCCGGCCCAATGACGGCCTTTGAGGGAACAGCCAATATCATAATCGATCTTGATACAGCTCTTGCCGGACTGGCACCCTTGGGTCCAGGCATCGTTCATTTTAATGCATTGCCCGTCGGGCATGTAACCGGAAGGGGTGAAACGGTTGAGCGTGCCCTTGTCCTGGTACACGATAAAGGGCTTGAAGGATTTAGGGTTGTCCGCCTCCTGGGCATGAGCGCCGGCGGAAAACGACAAGAAAAATAAAAAGGTGACGGACACCTTTTTAAGAGTGCCCGTCACCATAATGCCGCGGTTACACATTATCCAGTTCACCTAATTTCTGTTGGGCCGCTTCGGCAGGT
This sequence comes from Candidatus Omnitrophota bacterium, assembly GCA_028870995.1. GTDB lineage: Bacteria > Omnitrophota > Gorgyraeia > Zapsychrales > Fredricksoniimonadaceae > JABDGZ01. The sequence continues at coordinate 21,734 of JAGWOI010000007.1, forward strand.
TTCCAGAACCAGCCGGAGGGATCCCAGCATTGCGCGTAGAAAAACTCATTGATGACTCTCTTATACGCCTTGGCCGCATCGTCCTTCTTGCCGGCGTTTTGATACGCCTCGCCCAAAATGAATAACGCGGTCCCGACGTCGTTGAGGGCCCAGTAGCTGAAGGTCTTTTCCTTGGACTCCCAGGGATATTCCTTCAGAGAAGCCTGCATGTCCTTGGCCTTGGCGCCGTAGAGCTCGACGGTCTTGTTGACGTAAGCCTCAACACCTTTAAGGTCATTCGCCGCCAATGCCGCCCAAGCTTTCTGCACCAGGGTGCTGGACGAATAGTCGCCGAAGTCCCAATTGACGCCGGCCGCTATCATGTCCAATTTTTCCTGGGCCGCCTTGGCGGGTTTCCAGAACCAGCCCTTGGTGTCCCAGGCCTGGCCGAAGGAATAGTCCTTGATGACCTTGTTATAAGCTTCCTTGGCTTCGTCCTTCATATTGGCGGCACGGTAGGCCTCGCCTTGGATATAGTAGCAAGTCGCCACATCATTCAGGGCCCAATATTTAAAAATTTCATCGTTGCTGCCGGTGGCGTAATCCTTCAGGCCAGCCTGCATCTTGGCCGCTTGGGCCGCGTAAAGCGAGATGCATTTGTTGGTGTACGCCAAAACCGCCTCGATATCGTTTTGGGCCAAGGCATTCCAGGCCTTGGTCGTCAGTGTCGAAGAACGGTAATCGCCGAAATTGATCGGGGCTTTGGGGGCTGCGGCAGGCGCAGCAGCTGCAGCAGGTGCGGCAGGAACCGCGGCCGGTTGTGCAGCCGCGCCTTGGGGCACCGGTACCGGCTGGGCCTCAGAGGCCATTTTGGCAGCACTAACGGCCGCCTGATCATCCGCGAAGACGCTCCCTGCGGTCGTGACCAAGGTTACAACAAAAAACAATCCTAACCATTTTCTCATGCCACTCCTCCTTAAGTTACACTTCCCACGGAATTATGGGGTTGCTTGATAAAAGCTGGGGCTTTCCTTTAATTTTGGATGCTCTGCCTCTATGAGTTCCAAAGCTTCTTATAAGTATAATACACTTTCCTGGGTTCGCGCAAGTAAGGCGATTGGGAGCCGTTGCCCTGGCCGAAAATGCCGAACCATTCTTCATAATAAAAGCCTGCCGGGAAGGGACCGACCACGTCCGCCTTGGTGTCGTGAACGGCCGGCGAATAATCCTTCCACCATTCATCAAGCCATTCAAAAGCCATTCCGCCGACGGCATTTCCGGAGCCGTCTTTATAGCCCGCGCTGTTATAAAGGATATCCAGCCAATTGCCCTTGTGATAATCCGCCTGGGCCTGCTGGGCCTCCTGGTAACTCATGCTGGAACCGCCGAAACCCGGGGCGCCGTATTCCGTAATGAAAGCGGGCTTGCCGGAAAGCTGGGCGACCTCGTCCCAAAAAGAGCCGAAACCATAATCCCCGCGGTAGACGTTGGCGCCGAAGGCGTCCACATCCTTGTCGTACTTTGCGAATTTATCCAGGAACAGGGTGTCGCCATTGCAGATGGCCACGGGGTGGTTGGGGTCGATGGATTTGATCATCTTGGCCACCTTATTGACGAACTTATAATACGCGTCGGGATTCTTGTTCGCATTGGAAGCCACCCCATAATTGTTTTCGTTGCCCAGGATCCACATCAGGATATACGGCTCGTCCTTGAATTCCATCACCATTTGGCGGACATAATTGAGCATGTTCTGCTGCTGAATGGGGTTCGAGTAATCGGTGCCCTGCGACCAGCTGGCGCCGGAACCGATGGCATACTTGCCCAGGAAATTGCTCATGGCCACCTTTAAACCGTATTTTTTATACATCTTTTCCAGGAACGGCTTGTCGGCCTTCATGGTGGCCTGGTAATAGATGCGCAGGGTATTGACGCCCATCTCCTTCATCAAGGCAAGGTCGCCCACGACGGGTTCGTCAGGGTCCCGTTTATTGTTGCCGTTCTTGTCCACCCAGGCCTGGTAAGGCGCATCGATCTTGCCGTCGTGGTCATCGTCTTCCTGCATCCAGTCGACCATGGTGCCGTCATCCGGGCTTTGACCGACCTTGGTTGGCATATAGGACATGCCCTTGATCATGAACGGCTTGTTGTCGACGAGTAATTGCCAATGGCCGCTCGAATATTTGACGAAACGCACCTCGCCCTGGCCAGAATAATAAACCGGCTGCCCCAGCGGAATTTTTTCAGGTTCCGGATTCGTTTTTTGCCGGGCTATCTCCGCCGGGGTCAATTGGCGCAAGGTCCCCGGCCAGGTGATGGTGACGTACTTGTGCGCGTTATCCGGATACAGGATGCGTATGCGGCAACCGTCGAGGGCCAGATGCAATTCCGGATGAACGCGGATCAAATATTTGATCTTATAAACCGCCGCCTGCGCCGGATACCACGGCGTCTGCCAGTATGTCCAGGCCAGCGTCGATGGGAAATTGACGATCAGCGAATCGTAGGCCTTGATTGCCTGCAGGTACATCTTGGCCTTTTCGAAGGTCTGGCCTATATAGAAAAGTTTGACGCCCCAATTCTCAGGCGAGGTAAACCACTTATAAAAAGCCGCCTGGAGATCAGGGGTATCGGTAAAGTCCCACGGGGTCCCATTCAGGCGGCATTCCTTCAGCGCCTTTTTATAGCCGGGATCCTTGTAGAGGTCCATAATATTAGGGTAGATACCTTCCCCCAGAGCCGCCAGCAGCCCGGGGCGGTCCGTGATTTCGTAATGGTAATTTTCCGTGCCGACATTCAAGAATTTCCCGTATTTGGTCCAGTCCACAACTCTTTTGCCGGGGAATTTAAGCACCGGGACCGTCTTGGGGGCCAGCTTTCGGTGGGTCTCTTCATTCGAGGGGGTCTTGCCTTCCATCTCCTCGATGGAGTCCTTGGACTTCTCCGCGATGGACCAATAGGCGCCGCGGCTGGGGTCGAAGCTTTGGGCCCAGGGGTATTGTTCGATGATCTCCTTAAATTCCTTGGTGGCCTCGGCATTATTGCCGTGGCGCTTCAAGGCTTCAGCCTTGATGAACAGGACCGTGGCCACATCGGACATGATCTTGTAATTGTCAAACTCGTCGCGCCGGGGAAAGCCGCTTAATTGAGAGGCCAAAAGGCGGGCTTCCCGCCCGTAGTGTTGAAGCATTTCATCGGTCAGCGCGTCAATGCCCTTTAAGTCGTCCTTATTGGATGCGGCCCAGGCCAGGCGCACGATGTCATCGGCTGCATGCGCCGCCGGGACGGATTTGGCTTGAGCAAGAGAAAAGGCCGCCGGCATACAAAACAACACCACCATGAGAGTTTTTCGCATTATCCCACAACCTCCCCGGAAAGTCCTTTAACGATGTATTTTTGCATAAACAAGTATATAACAATAATGGGTACCGCGGCCATGGTCAGGCCCGCCATCAGCACGGGATAATCCGTGCTGTGGGCGCCCTGAAAGATGATAAGCCCGCGCTGCAGCGGCATCAATTTGGAATCTTCCAACAACAGGGTGGCGAGAATGTACTCGTTCCAGACGTTCAGCGAATTAAAGATGACGATGACGGCGATGGCCGGCCGCGCGAAAGGCAGGGCCATGTTCCACCAGATGCCGAGCTTGGTGCAGCCGTCGATACGGGCGGCATCTTCCAGCTCATGAGGCATCTTGTCGAAAAAGGTTTTAAGAATAAGGATGCTCATGGATAAGCCCACGTTGATCATGCATAGGATATAGCCCAGGCGCGTATTGACCAGATGCAGCTTGGTCATGAGCACAAATAAGGCCACGAAAGATCCCGGCAACGGGATCATCATGGCGGCCACGAACAGATAAAAGATGATATTTTTACCCGGAAAATTCAGCCGCGAGAAAGAAAAGGCCGCCAAGGACGCAATGATGACGATGCCCGTCACCACACAGGCGGTATAGATAACGCTGTTGAGGAAATAGATGCCGAAACTGCCCTGGGTCCAGGCCTTGACGAAATTGTTGAAATCAAGATGATGCGGTATCAGGGACTGGTCGACGAAGATGGTCTGGTTGGTCATGAAGGCACAGCGCACCATCCAAAAAATGGGGAACAGGCAGGTGACGGCAACACTCATCAAAAAGATATGGATGATTGTTGAGCGGGCCGACCTGAACAAAACATACTTGTTTATCATGCGTGCTTGACCTTGTCCGATAATTTTTTCGTAATAAAGGAAATGCAGACCAAAATCATCCCAAAGATGACCGCCTCGGCGCAGGCATAGCCGAACTGGTTGGTGTTCTGCATGGCTGAGAAGATACGCGTCACGGGCACGTCTGTATAATTGACCAGGCCTTCGTTGACCATGGCCAAAATCAGCACGAAGACCTGCATGCAGCCTAAAATCGTCAGGATCATCACCACCAGGATGACCGGCAGCATCATCGGCACAGTGACGTTGGTAAAGGTCTTCCAGGTACCTGCCCCGTCGATCTTGGCTGCTTCGTACAATTGCTTGTCGATGGTCTGCAAGCCCGCCAGCATGATGATGAATCCCCAGCCGAAACCTTTCCAGCTGTTGACGATGGCGATGGTGCTCAAGGCGGTCGCGGGGTCGGCCAGCCAGTCATGCACCATTTGCGGAAAGCCGCTGGCATACAACAGGTGGTTGAGCAGCCCGATATACTGCCCGTTTTGCGTCTCGGGATTCAAGATCCAGTTCCAGATAAGACCGACCACCACTTCCGAAAGCACCGGAGGTATAAAGAAAACCACCCGGTAAAAGCGTTTCAAGCGGATCTCGCGGTCGCAGGCCATGGCCAGAAAGAAGGCCAGGGCGTTTTGAAAGGTCAGAGCGATCAGGGTGATATAGCCGGCGTGCCAGATGGAATTCCACCAGAGATGGTCGTGCATCAATTCCTGGTAATTGGAAAGCCCGATGAAATGCATGGGACCGATGCCTCTCCAATCATAAAAGGAGAGATTGATCATTTTATAGAACGGATAGATATAGAAAATGCAGAAAATGGCAAAGGCCGGCAGAACAAATAAGAAATTCTGAAAATTGTTTTTGAGCGCCAGGGCGCCATTACTCTTTAGTTTCATCGGCGACGGTTGTGTTTAGCCATCTGTTGGTCTTTCACCTTTTGGACTTCTTGGGCCACCTGCTCCGGCGTTTTATCACCGATAAGGATGGCCTGCAAACCGCGGTCAAATGCTTCACTGACCGTCGGATCTTCGTTCAGCGGCCAAATATTGGGATGCGTGGACTCCTCCATCCCTTTGGAAAAATCCCTTAAGATCGGCGATACGGCGACCGTGGCCTGGCGGTTGGAAGGCAGGTTGTTGGTCTCACGGGCCAGCACCTCCTGCTGCTTCTCGGAGGTCAGCCATTTCAAAAAGGCGATGGCTTTATCTTTATTAGGCGACTGGGCGTTGACCACAAAGGTGGACCCGGCGCTGCCCCAGATCTTCAGGGGATAGGCGTTTGAAATGGGCGGCGGCGGGATGACACCGTAATCCAGCTTAGGATTCATTTCTTTATACACATTGACGCACCAGGAACCATTGAAGGCAAAGGCCGCGCGTTCAAGGGCGAAATCCTGCTCGGCGTACTTGTTGCCTTTGGTCACGATACCGTTCATCAGCACGCCATTCTTGTAAAGTTGGGCGAAAACACCGAAGACCTTGAGCCAATCGGGGTCCGTGTATTTGACCTTGCCGCGGAAGGTATCGAAGACCTTTTGCTCGCCCATGATATTAAACGCGTAATTGGACGCAAAACAATCCAAAAGCCACAATTCCCCCCATCCGGCCACAAAGGGTGTTATCCCCACGCGCCGCAGGAGATGGGCATCCTTAAGGAAGTCGTCGAAGGTTTGGGGAGGGTTTTTGATCCCGGCCTTGGCCAGCAGTTTCTTATTGTAAAGCATCTGCTCATTGGTCACGTCGATGGGAACGCCGTAAATGCCGGGCTTGATGCCGTAACTGTTGCCGGGATCAAAGCTCTTGTCGGCCAGGGCCTTTGCATAAAGGCTGTTTTTCCAAACCCCGCCGCCCGCCTCCATGTCCGGCGTAAGATCGGTGACGAGCCCGGCCTTGATGAAATCCGCCACGATGGATTTTTTATCGAGGATGCCGTAAATGTCGGGCAGGACATTGGCCTGGGCGGCGGCGATGACTTTCTGGGAATAGGATTCTGACGGGGCAAATAACTGGACGGCGACTTCGATGCCGGTTTTTTCTTTGTATTCCTGGGCTAATTTCTGGAGGGTGTCCTGCCTGTCCGTCATCCAGTGCCACAAAATGAGCTTGTTGCTGGGCTGGGGCGGTTGAGAACAGCCGGCAAGGCAAGCCAACACGAGGCAGCAACAAACAGAAGCCAATCGGCGCATCCTTAAATCCCCCCCTTCCACAAATTCCACGCACTTTCCACTGATTCTACGTGCCGATTCCTTAAAGCTTTTAGAAAAACGGCTAAGAAGCGTTGAATGAAAAATTACGGCGAAAACATATAAAACGAAAGTAAAAATTTAACATAGACGAAGACGGTTCGTCAAATAAAAAATACCGGCGGCACCGAAGGTAAGGGTCTTTAAAGCAGAGGTCTGGGGGGCTAAAGCTTTTTCAAGCTTTTCCTCGTCTTTCTTCCAGTTGCCGGCGTATATCATAGGCTTTGTCTTCGGTAATGTCAAAAGTCAGGATGAAATACAGCGCGATCAACGAAGCCGCGATCGGAATGCCGATATCGCAAAGCCGCATGTACAACAAGGTGTGCGCCGTCTGGTGCCCGTGCAGCGATTCCTTGAAACCGGTCCAGTTCAACAGGAAGCCGGAAAGCAGGGAGGCTGCGGCCTGGCCCAATTTGATCATCCACCAATAAATGGCGCCGAAAATCCCCTCCCGCCGGGTGCCGGTTTGAAGCTCGTCGAGGTCGCAGACATCCGCCAGCATGGAAGTGACGATGGTAAAAAGCGAACCCAGGCTGAAGGCGATGAAAGGGGCGGCGATCAGCAGCAAATACGGGTGGTGCGGATTGTACCCCCACCATTTTAAGGCATAGCCGACAATGGAAATGGGAATGGTGATGAGCAGGGTGTTGCGCTTGCCTAGTTTGGTGGCGATCCAGGTGATCAGGGGGAAAACGATAAAGAAGCTGAAGAGCGACGAGGCCGTCCCGTTCCATCCGAGCAAGGCCCCTCCTTTGCCGTAATCCCCGGCATAATCATAAAAAAAGATATTGTAGGCCACAAAAGAGGACGCCAGCATGAAACCGTTAAAAATAAGAAAGGTGATGATGCACAGCTGGACAAAGGGGCGGTTCTTCAAAGCGATGGCGCAGCCCCCGAAGAAATCCTTGACCACTTCGCGCAGGTTCTTTTTCTGGGGCTTTGACAAATGAGTGAAATATTCCTTGTTAAAAACAGCCGGCAGGATGCCGCCCACCAGGATGAAGGCGCCGAAGATGAACGCCAGGGTGCGCACCCCGTGGACAAGGTCCTTGTCGCCGGAATACATGAAGGAAAACAGCCAGGGCGCCACGACCCAGGCGATCTGTCCGACCGTGTTGCCCCACCCCTGCAGGCGCGTGCGCTCGTGATAATCCGGCGTCATTTCAAAACCCAACGCCACAAAGGGAATCGCAAAAAAGGCAAAAGCCACCACATAAAGGCACTGGATCACCAGGAAATACCAAAAATTATAGGTGGTGCTGTGCTCTTTATAGAGCTGGAACAAGAGGACGAATAATATGCCCGCCATGACGGCACCGAATAACATGAAGGGCCGGCGGCGGCCGTACTTGGTGCGTGTGTTATCGGAGGTATAGCCGATCAGGGGATCAGTGAAGGCATCGATCAGCCGGGGCACGGTGCCGACGATCCCCACCAGCGCCGGATCCATCCCCAACCCGAGGTTCAAGACCAGGACCATGGCCGTCAGGGCGGCCGCCTGCATCTGGTTGACGAGCCAGCCGATACTGAAAATCACTTTTTGAAAAAGGGGGATACGGTCTTGACGGGCGGTAACGTGGTGGGAATGCTCGACGACTTCGTCCATTAATTCTCCTTAAAATTAACACCGGCAAATTAGAAGGTAGGATTATAACAAACTCATCCCCTATATACAATAAGTAATAATACCGAAGAATTATCCCAACCGGACCTTGATAATGGCGCTCCTGGTGAAGGTTTCCCGGGGAAGGAGCGCCTGCCCGTTGGCTGCCGTAAAGGCCGCCGGTTGACCGTTGATGGAGATTTGTTTGATGGCATACCGGCCGGCATCCAGCCTTTGGGGATTATGGTACTCGACGGTCAGGCGCTTGCCGGCAAACTGGCAGGTGACGGAGGCCGTGCCCTTTTTGTCAAATTCTTCTTTGACCAAACGCGGCGCAAGGACCAGGTCCCCCCGCCGGCCGCGCACGCCGAACACCTGGGTCAATTGGGTCAGCACCAGCCAACTGGCGGAACCGGTCAGGTAGTGGTACATGCCGCGGCCTTCGCCGTCGAAATATTCCGGGATGCCGGGGTAGATTTTGCTCACCTTACCGTCGACAGCCATCCGGTACATCGATTGCACCACCTCAAAGGCGGGGCGGGCAAACCCGCGCTGGTAAAGGGCTGCGGCGTACATGACATTCATGTGGCTGAAAAAGGCTCCGTTCTCCTTGGTGCCGTAGGCAAAGCCGAAGGCCCTGCCTAAGTCCATGTAATTGTCGAGGCCGAAATCGGTGTTCAGGCGCAAGCCGCCCAGTTCTTTGTCCTTGAGGAAACGGTCCACGCTGGCAATGATCTTGGCGACATCATCGTCGGCAGCCAGGCCGCTCATGACGGCAAAGACCTGGCCGGTGAGGGTCATGCGCACCTTCTTGTCAATAAACCCCTCCACCCGGCGGCCCTGGTTATCATAATAACCGTTGAACCATGTATAGGTCCGGCCAGCCTCCTTGACCTGGATTTTTTCTTGGCCGGAGAGGTGACGGAAGATCCAATCGGCCTTGGCGCGCAGGTCGCGCGCCACATCATGGACGGACACCTCGACGGTCCGGCCGCTTAAGGCCGGCTGCACCTGGTGGAAATATTTGCCGAATAAACGATCCCGTTTGGCTTTGGGGTCGCCGTAATCGACCTTTTCATCCCCTAAGGTATCCAGCAAGATCAACAGTTCCTGGAAAAGCCTGATTTTATGAACCCCCTTGATCCGCGCCAGGTCCTCGAGAACATCGGCAATGGTCATCAGGTTGCCGGCATAAAATGAAGTGAAAGCCGCGGACTCTCCCCGGGCAAAAGCCATATCGAGCCCGTCGTTCCAATCCGCGCTCTCCAGCCTGATGATGTTATGCTCCCCCACATTGAAGAATTGCGTCAAATGTTGCACCAGGACATGCTCGAGGATGGTACCTTCGTACACCTGCGCCTTCTTGTCCAAAAGCTTGTTGCCGTATCCGTTCACCCAGCCTAAGTCCTTGTCATGCGTGCGGGAGAGCTGCGGGTCACGAAAGTAGGTTTGGGGTGCCAGCAGGATGTCAAAGTCCCCGCTCTGGTCGAGGTACAGCAAGAGCGTCAGCCAGGGCCAGGCGCCGTGGTCCATCCACACACGGGTGATGGCATTGCGGTCAGCAATGAATTCGCCGGGCTTGGAGGCGATGATCGTAGCATTGCTGCCGTCGATACGCACCCCGGCGCAATTGTTGATCAGGTCCTGACGGACCTGATGAGGTTCGATGAGGATGAGCGACAAAAGGTCCTGCCAGATGTCGCGCCAGCCGCGGCCGCCCTTGCCGTAGTCATGGTCGGGCAAAAACGAACAGCCGAAAATGCGGCGCAGCACCGGCTGCAAGGTCACCCACTTCATCCAGGCGTTGAAATGCGCGTCACCGGTATTAAATACGATGGAAGAAATTTTATCGGACCAGTATTTTTTATTGGCGGCCAGGGCCTGATCGAATTTGCCGGCGGCATTAAAACGGCCGAAGACTTCACTTGATTGGGCCTCGTCGGCAGCCATGCCTACGGCGAGGATAAAACAGCGGCTCTCGCCGGGTTTCAAGGCCGTTTCTTTAAAACGCAGGGCCCCTACAACTTCCTTGCCGTTAAGGGCCTCAGGCGAAAGCACTGGAGGCTTAAGGTTGTCGATAACGGCCTTAGGACGGGCGAGTGTTCCCTCATCGCCGTAAAAACTGTCTGCGGTCGGAAAAGACCCCGCCGGTGCGCCGGCCTTTTCCTGCCGGCCGTACACATAATAAACACCCCGGGTTTCCTTGTGCCCCTCCTCATTAAAAGCCATGGTGGAGCGCATCAACACTCCGTCAGGCACTTGTTTGGCCCGGCTTAAAAGTGCCGTGACATGCTCATGGTCATGCTTGTTGGCCAGGGAGCGGCCGAAAAGCGGGACAGCAGCCGTGGGAACGAATTTAATGTTCCTTTTAGAAATGTTCTTGACCGTCACGCGCATCAATTCAATACGCTCGCCGCTAACTGGAATAAAGTTGACAGCCGTCATCTCCAGACCCGCGGCTTTATGCGTGCGTTTGAGCTGATGCCACAGGGGCCCTATGTCGACGGAAACACCCCCTCCGGGGGATTCCTGCGATAAACCAAAGGCGCCCTGCCCCTTGACAAACGCAAAAAATTCACGCAGCGGCCAGCGCAAATCTTCGCGGGAAGCCGGTTTGGTCAGGTAGTGAAATTTGTCCAGCTTGATGTCGCCGCTTAAAGAAGGCGTGATCGCGGACTTAAGGCCACCCGCATCAACCCCGCAAAGGGGTGCATAAATGGTCTTTATCGCGGCGGCTTGTGTAGAGGTAAAACTGACTCCGTCAGACAGGTATGTGGTAAATGGATCTGCGGGCATAAACTTCTTTTTAGGAAGGCAAGATATCTTGGGTGAGTTTAAACAGGCGCTGCATCTTAAAAAAATTGATTTCAGAGAATTCGACACCGGTATCCCAAAGCGTCAAATTCAATAGTTTCGACCAGACCACCTTGCCGCTTAGAACCATTGGTTCCTGACCATCCGGCAGGGCCACTTCCAGGGAAAGCTGGTCTTCAAGAAAGAACCGCTCCTTGGTCAGGATGCGCACGCCCTGAGCCGAAGCGTCGCGTAAAAAAACATCGGTCCCATAATCATTACGGGTGTCTTTAAATTTTACAGGGAAACGCGCCGAAAAGCGCTCATAGATCCTTCGTTCTGTGCCGGGGGCTGAGGCCATATGACCTTCTTTAGTTAATTTAGGCTTCAAACCGCTTTGAAGAAAAATATTTATCGAGACGGACGGGAGATCCTGAGATGACCTCTGAGAATACCAGGCCCACACGGTATTGATCAGAGCTCCCCAGCTTTCTCACCCATTTCACAACTCCAATGACCATAACAGGTTCTGTATTTGGCTTAAGCACAATTTCAAGCGCTATCTTTTGGTTGATCGCCACATTTTGCGAGGAAATAAGACCGATCCCATGACGGCTGATATCCAGGGTCTTGGTCTGTTCAAATTGGGAACCCTGCTTTCCTTCCACCGGGACCAAACAATTATACCTTACTTCCGAACGCTCGTTGGAGGCGACACTCATATCAAACCCTTTTCAGATCAATGGATTACGTTTGTGAAAGCGCTTACTCTTAAGTATAGTTTAGAACATATTTGCCAAAAAGCAAATTAAAGTTAAAGTTTTTAAGCTGTTCTAACCAACTGCAAACAATGGCCTTGCAGTCTACCTGAATTCCAAGCCGGAAATTTATAAATAATTAATTCTAGGTATTTTTTCCTTCCATTTTTATTGCAGCCCCCTGGTGCCGATGCTATACTATCAGCGAAATCTTATGGCCACAGCTCAAAAATCTTCTAAGCAAAAGCAGCTTTCCCTGAAAGAGTACGCCAAAATCAAGGAAAAATTGGCCAAGTCCAAACTGAAACTGACCTTTCCTTGGATCATCAAGGTCTGTTTTATCATCCCTGCGGTTTACTGTGTTTTTTTAATCATTTACTACCTCGTTCATCTGCGCTTCCTGGCGGAGCATTAAATGACCATTACGGATATCATCACCCTCTTATTCAGCGCTTTTTTCTTGGCACGGGGCTTTATAGCGGGATTTGTTAATTCCTTAATACCTCCCTTCTCTATTATTATCGGCACCCTGATCAGTTACTTTTATTACCTGAGCACCAAACATATGCTTACCAGCCTGGCCCTTGGGGTGTTGGCGCCGCTGTTTATTTACGCGGTGTGCCGGACGATTTTGGGGATCTGGTCCAAGGCCACAAACACGGACATGAAGCCCGGTTTTGTAAGCTCAATGACCGGCGCTGTTTTGAATTTACTTTGGGGATGGGTCTTCATCATCGCCACTCTCATTTTGCTGGCCCTTTTGCCGCCCATGGGAAAAGCCCTGACCATTGTGCATAACGATATCACAAAATCCGCTTCCTATGCCCTGGCCAAACCGTGGCAGGATGCGTTTCTTGCTTCCCAGCCCAAAGCCGCTGTACCGGATAATAAGACGGCCGACGGCACTTCCGGTGCTGCCAATGCCCCTGCCGTCCAGACACTGGCCCAGGATGCCCGATTTAAGAAGGTAATGAATGATCCCGAAATTCAGCACGACATCGACAGCCATAACATCATCGCGCTCATGAGCAACCCCAAAATGATGGAGCTGACCCGGCAAATCATGAGCGATCCCGAAACCTTGAAGAAAGTCATGGCTGTTTACAACAGCCAGCAGAAGCCAACCGCAAGTTCAGCTGTTGTCCAGCAATAATCCATTCCATTAACCAAATAAACGGATTTGTCTATCCTCGGCGTTGCGGAAGGATGTTGTGGAAAGGCGGATACGTCCTTCGGGGAAACCGGCGCGTTTATACCCCATGTTGAAGATGTCCCGGATGCTTTCGGCAAACAAGCCCTTGCCGGTCATGCGCGTTCCCCAGCCCGAATCGTAAAGGGCGCCGTCGCGCAATGCGCGGATGCGGTTGAGGACTTTTTCCTTACGGTCGGGGAAATATTCCGAGAGCCAGCGCTCGAAGATAGCCTTGACCGCATACGGCAGCCGCACGACGGTATAGCCTGCGCCTTGGGCACCGGCTTTAGCCGCGGCTTTAAGGATGGCAGGGATTTCATGGTCGGTCAGGCCGGGCACGATGGGTGCGACATTAACGGTCACCGGGATGCCGGCACAGGCCAACTCTTCGATGGCCTTCAGACGGTTGACCGGCGTTGAGGCACGGGGTTCCATGGCCCTGGCCAGGCGCATATCCAGGCTGGTGATGGAGACCGTCACACATACGCCATGGTATTGGGCCATGGACTTGAAGATATCGATGTCGCGGGTGACCAGTTTATTCTTAGTAATAATTCCGACGGGATTGCAGAAATCCAGCAGAACCTCAAGACAGCCACGGGTGATCCGGAATTTGCGTTCAAAAGGCTGGAAACAATCCGTGACCCCGCTCATCACCAGCACCTGCGGCTTCCATTTGGGCGATGAGAGCTCTTTGCGTAACAACACCGGCGCCTGGGTCTTCACAAAAATAACGGACTCAAAATCCTGCCCCGGGGAGAGGCCGAAATACTCATGGGTCGGCCTGGCGTAGCAATAAACGCAGCCGTGCTCGCAGCCGCGGTAGGGATTGAGGCTCGTTTCAAAGCCAATATCCGGGCTGTCATTATAGCTGATGACGGATTTGGAGGTGTCCTTGTAGAATTCCGTTTTCGGCGAAGGATAATCTTCGTCGGCAATCTCCTCATCGCGCTCAAAAGATATTTTCTCGAAGCGGTTCACTGGATTCACCAGCGCCCCGCGCTTATGCAGCTCTTTTTCCGGCATATAAAACCTCTGATTATTTCCCGATGCAAAATTCGGCAAAGATGCGGTCCAGCAGGTCTTCGTTGATATTGCGGCCGGTGATGGCGTCCAGCTGATTGACCGCGGTCTTGATCTCCTCGGAGACGAATTCCAGCGATGTCTCCCCGGCCATGAGCCGACAGGCGCCCTGCAAGTTTTTCTGGGCCTCTTCCAAGGCTTTGATATGGCGGATATTGCTGATCAAAATCCCATGTGTATCCAAATTTTTATCCCGCCGGATCATATTAATGATCCTGGCTTCCAGCTCATGGACCGATTCCGGATCAAGGGCCGAAATGCCGATCATGTTGGCCTCGCCGAAGATTTGCCCCAGCCTGACCAGGTCGATTTGCTGCGGTAAATCCTTTTTATTGACAACGGCCAATACCGGCGATTTTTTCAGCTGTTCAGTCAATGCCCTATCCTGGTCTTCCAGCGGCCGGCTGCCGTCCAAGACCAGCAGCACCAGATCGGCACTCTTCATATAAAGATGGCTGCGCCTGATGGCTTCTTCCTCAATTAAATTTCCCGGTTCCAAAATACCGGCCGTGTCCACGAGGGTGACGGGAATCCCTTTAAGCTGCGCAGACTCTTCCAGCACATCACGGGTGGTACCGGCAATGTCCGTGACAATGGCCCGCTGCTCCTTGAGGAGTGCATTGAGCAAGGACGATTTGCCCACATTGGGCTTGCCGCACAAAACCAGGCGCATGCCTTCTTTCAAGATACGGCCGCTGTGCGAACCTTGCAGCAGTTTGGCCACCACCCTCTCCTGGCCGCCTAAACGATCCAATATTTGTTTGCGGCTTTCAATCTCGATGCCGTCTTCCGGAAAATTGATCAAGGCCTCCACCATGGTGTAAAGTTTCATCAATTCTTCACGGATGCCTTCAAGCCGGGTGGATAATTCGCCTTTTAATTGATAATGGCTTTGCCGTAAAAATGTTTCGGTCTTGGCATTAATGACATCAGCCACAGCTTCCGCCTGGGCCAGGTCCATGCGGCCGTTGAGAAAGGCCCGCTTGGTGAATTCTCCAGGCAGAGCCAGACGGGCACCGGCATTCAACACCGCCTGAAGAATGCTGCGCAGCGGGGTCTGCCCGCCGTGGCCGTTGATTTCGACTACATCTTCGGCGGTGTACGTCCTGGGTGCCAGCATAACCGCAACCAGGACCTCGTCCACCATGTCCTTGCCCTGCATGACCCAGCCGTGATGCAGCGTGTGGCTTGGGGCATCCGCCAGTTTCTTCTTGCCGTCCAGACGCAGCACGGCATCGGCAACGGCGACAGCCTCCTTGCCGCTGATGCGGATAATGCCGATCCCCCCCTGGCCCGCAGGCGTGGCGATGGCGGCGATCGTGTCTTCTAGGCCTTTATACTGGTACATGAGTGATCTCTGCCCTGGCCTCTGCCGCAGCAAACAGCGAACCGGCGACGACAATCACGTCTTGCGGTTGGGCTATAGCCAGCGCCCTGGAAACGGCCTTTGGTAGATGGTCGATAATCTCAAATGTTTTACCGCCGAAATATTTCCGGCATTCCTCTTCTTTGAAGGCATAGGCTCTGGGATGGTTTGCCTTCGTCAAAATAAAATGTTCGCCGGCCCCTGCAAGCGCCCGGCTGATCGCCCCAATGTCTTTATCTTGGGAGATCCCCAGCACCATGAGGACCCGACCTTCGGGATGTTCCTGCTTTAATGTCTCCGCCAAGACCCGGGCTGAAGCTTCATTGTGGGCACCGTCGACAATGACATCCGGGCTTTGACGCAACAACTCAAAGCGCCCCGGCCATTGGATATTCTTCAATCCGCTTGCGATGGCTGCTTCGCTGATTCTAAATCCCATGCCCTTTAAAAGCGAGGCCGTCTCAATGGCCGTAGCGGCATTCAACAGTTGATGACCGCCTTTAAGGCCCACCTTCAAATCTTTATATTTATTCGGATCTACCAGCACCGGCTGCACCCCAAACTCCCGGCAGCGCCGCAAAATAACATCCATGGCTTCCTTCTCCTGGGGCGCAACCACCACCCTCTGGAAGGTGTTTTTGATGATCCCCGCCTTTTCTGCCGCTATCTTGCCCAAGGTATCGCCCAGGATATGGGTATGGTCCAAGCTCACGGGCGTTATCACGCCAATCAGGGACTCCGCCGCATTGGTGGCGTCCAGCCGGCCGCCCAAGCCGGTTTCCAGCACAGCCACATCCACCCCGGCTTTGACAAAATAACATAAGGCCGCGACCGTCAAGACCTCGAAATACGTCAGGATGTGACCGGCATTTCTGATGGCCGCGGCATAAGGCCGCAGGAAACCTAATACGTCCTTTAATTCATCGTCGGATATGGCACCGCAAAAAGGGTCTTTGTCCTTCAAGTTGTCCCTGCTTAGAATGCGGATGCGCTCATTGACCCGGTGCAGGTGCGGCGACGTGTACAGCCCCGCCTTGCAGCCCGCCTCCTGTAAGATCCTGGCCAGAAAGACGCAGGTTGAACCCTTGCCTTTGGTGCCGGCCACATGGATGATCTTCAAGTCCTTTGTCTGCACCCCGGCCTGGTCCAGGAATTGCTGGATGCGCTGCAAATGAAAATCTTCCGGCCGCAGCGTGTGCAGCTGTGACTCGAAATTGGCGAACGAATTGAGGTATTCGTGGGGATTAAACGCTGTCATCACTTGAAACAACGTATTAATGTTTGAAGTGCCTGACGCCGGTCATAACCATGGCGATCTTCTTTTTGTCGGCCTCTTTGATGACGGCCTCATCCATGATGGAACCGCCGGTCTGAACAATAGCTTTGACCCCGGCCTTGGCGGCGATGGTGACGGTATCGGGTTTGGGTAAAAAAGCATCAGAAATAAGAACGCTGCCGCGGGCGGATTTGCCGGCCTTGGCAAGGGCATGGAGAGCGGAATCCACCCGGCTGGTCTGGCCGCAGCCGATGCCGATCGTCTGCGTTCCCTTGATTAAAGCAATGGCGTTGCTTTTGACATGCTTGATGAGTTTCCAGCCGAAGATCATGGCATCGATCTGGGCCTTGGTGGGCTTCACCTTGCTGACAATTTTCAACTCTTCAGCCTTCAACGCGCGGCTGTCCTTCTCCTGCAGTAAAAGCCCGCCGGAAACCTTCTTGAAGTCATAAAGCTCATCGGCAACACCGCAGATATCAAGCACCAGCAGGCGCAAATTCTTTTTAGCGGCAAAAAGCGTCTTGGCCTCCGGCGTAAATTCGGGGGCCACGACGCATTCCATAAAACCGCTCTTGATGACGGCAGCCGCGGCCTTTGCATCCACCGGGCGGTTGAAGCCGATGATGCCGCCGAAAGCGGAAAGTGCATCGCATTTCCAGGCCTTCACGAAGGCCTTATCGAGGGTCTTGTCCTGGGCGATGCCGCAAGGGTTGTTATGCTTGATGATGACCGCCGCGGGCGCGTCGAATTCGCGGACGATGTCCACCGCGGCATTCAAGTCGAGGATATTGTTAAAAGAAAGTTCCTTGCCCTGCAGTTGTTTTAATCCGGCCAGCCCCTGCGGCTGGAGATTGTCTTTATAAAAAGCCGCGGCCTGGTGCGGATTTTCGCCGTACCGCAGGTCCTGCAGCTTGCCGAAGGACACCGAAAATTCCTTGGGGAAGGAAGAAAAAGAATTATCCGTCTTAAAACGGTTCTTGAGAAATTCGTAAATGGCCGCATCATAACGGCTGGTGCGCTCAAAGACCTCGATGGCCAGGCCTGAGAGCACCTTGTCCGAAAGGATGCCGCTGTTATTGGTCAATTCACTTAAAACTTCCGCATACCGCGCCGCATTGCAGATGACGGCGACACTCTTATAATTCTTGGCCGCGGAGCGCAGCATGGAAGGGCCGCCGATATCGATATTCTCGATGGCCTCATCCAGGGTGATGTTCTTTTTCTGAATGACTTTCTCGAAAGGATAGAGATTGACCACCACCATGTCGATGAGGCCGATGGTGTGGCTCTCGATCTGCTTCATATGTTCGGGATTATCGCGCAACGCCAACAGCCCGCCGTGGATCTTGGGGTGCAGGGTTTTGACCCGGCCGTCCAGCATTTCCGGAAAACCGGTATACTCGGATACTTCGCGGACAGGGATGTTGGCCGAACGCAACAGCACAGCTGTTCCGCCGGTGGAAATGATCTCGATGCCCAGTTTCTGCAAACCCTTGGCAAACTCCACCAGGCCGGATTTATCGGAAACGGAAATAAGCGCGCGTTTGACCTTGATCATGGGGGAATTTAAAGAAATTAAATAAGACACCTATAATTGGTGTCTTATTGTAAAGCCTGCCTGTAACAGTTTATCTCTTGCCTTTTTTGCGTTTACGTTCGGAAGGCTTGCTGTAAAAGCGGCGCTCTTTGAGCTCCACCAAAAAGCCGTCTTTCTGGCACTGCTTCTTGAATAAGCGCATCGCTTTTTCGAAACTATTTTTGTCGTTGACCTTGACTTCCAGCATTAACTCACCTGCTCCCTGGGTTTTAAATCGGTTAGTGAAGGTTGTATTATAGTATATGTTTTAGCATTGTCAATTAATTCGAGGATCCGGCCGGAATTTCCTTAAAAAGCAGCCAAAAGATCTTTAGTAGGTCGGATCGACGTAGGTATATAGTTCTCCCTTGAAATTGCGCAGCACGTAGCGGCCTTTTTCCTTGGAGACCATATAGTCGGGGTTCACGGGGATTTTCCCGCCGCCGCCGGGACCGTCGATCACATAGGTCGGCACCGCATAGCCGGTGGTGTGGCCGCGGAGGTTCTGCATGATATTGATGCCGGTCTCCACGGTCGTGCGGAAATGCTTGGAGCCGACAATGGGGTCGCACTGGTAAATGTAGTACGGGCGGACCCGGATCTTCAACAGTTCATGGAAGAGCTTCTTCATGATCTCGGGCTTGTCATTGACGCCGCGCAGCAGCACGGTCTGCGAACCCATGGGGATGCCGGCATCGGCGATCATGTTGCAGGCGTGTTTGACCCGCGGGGTCACTTCCCTGGGATGGTTGAAATGGATGCTCATCCAAAGGGGTGAATATTTCTTGAACATGGCGATCAATTCCGGCGTGACCCTTTGCGGCAAGGTCACGGGGATGCGGGTGCCGATGCGCACAAACTCCACATGCGGTATCTTTTTGACGGATGAAATCAGGTATTCCAGCATGCGGTCGCCCAACGTCAGGGGATCGCCACCGGAGATCAACACGTCGCGGATCTCCTTATGTTTGCGGATATACTCCAGGGCCGCGTCGTAGGTCGAGGTGTTGAGGGTATGGTTGCCGTCGCCCACCATGCGGGAACGGGTGCAGTAACGGCAGTACATGGCGCACATTTCATTGACTAAAAAAAGCACCCGATCCGGATAACGGTGCACCAGGCCGTGCACTTCGGAGCTCTTCTCCTCACCGCAGGGGTCCAGCATCTCTTCCGGAGCCGTTTGAAATTCATGATCCTGCGGCACAGATTGCAGACGAATCGGGCAGCCCGTGTCCTTATCGTCGATCAAGGCCGCAAAATACGGCGGAATGGACATGGTGAGCTTGTCCCCAGCGCCTTTGACCCCGCGCTCTTCCTGAGGGGTGAGCTTCATCAATTTGGATATCTGCTCAAAGCTGCGAACGCGATTGCGAAGCTGCCAGCGCCAGTCTTCCCAGTCAGCCAGGGTGGCGCCGGGGAAAAGTTTGATGACGCGCTTTTCCTGGGGCGACAACGGGATGTTGGGCCCGGCCGCAGATTGCGTTGTCTCTTCTTTAATAGTGTCCACTGGCGTCATTTTTCGTAAGCGGCCTCCCTGGCGGCCCTTCTTCCTGAAGATTTGGCCCGCAGTTTGTCCTGAGGGTCCATCAAGCCTAAGCGGATCAAGGCCTGGCCCAGGATCTCATTGATGATCTGATTATACGTCATTCCCTTGACCTTGGCAAAGAGAACAAAAACATCGTCAGGGCTTAAATTGGGCAGCGGATTGATCTCCAGCACGTAAGGGTGCCCCGATTCATCCACGCGAAAATCCACGCGCCCGAAATCCCGGCAGTCCACGGCTTTATAGGCGCGCACCGCCAGCTCCTGCAGCAAGGACGACAATTTTTTATCGATGGGGGCCGGGCAGATATACTGCACCGACTTTTCCGCCACATGGGCGTAGGTGTAAAATTCGTTGCCCAAATTCTTTCTGCCGTCGATGGCATATTGCACCACCGGCATGGCCTGCGGCGGATTGTTCCCGATGACACCGACGGTGAATTCCGTGCCCTTGATGAACTCTTCGACCAGGGCCGGCTGCTTGTAATTGCGGTTGATGTGCTCCACCTGGGCCTTAAGCATCCGGGCGTTTTCCACCCTGGAAGCTTCATTGATCCCCTTGGAAGTGCCCTCGTGCAGGGTTTTGACGAACAGCGGGAACCCGATGGTGTTCAGGGCCTCCAGGTCGTCATCCGGGCCGGCCTTGAAAAAACGCGCGGTGGGAATGCCTTCGGCGATAAAGCACTTTTTGGCCATCACCTTATCAAGCGTCACACCCAGCGTCAGGGCATCGGCGCCGGCAAAGGGAATGTTATACAAATCCAGAATGGCGGGCACCTGGGATTCGCGGTTACGGCCGCGGAAACCTTCGGAAATATTAAGAACGATGTCGACTTTCAAACTGCCTTTGATGATGCGGTCAATAAGCGCGCGGGCGCCGCCGATCAACACCACCTTATGGCCGGCTGATTCCAGCGCCTTTTGAAGACATTCGACAGTTCTCTTCCCGTCGAGTTCGGCAGCGGCGTCGACAGGATCATCAACGGAGCCCTGCCAATCGCTCTTCAGATCATAAGTTAAGCCGACAATTTTTCCCATATTTTGTCTACAATTTATCAAAAATTCCAAAAAATGCTATAAATATTTTAGAGAAAAGGGGGAAGTGCGGCCGAGAATGGGGACAGCCCCCTTGTCATTTCTTTGAAATGAAAGCCGACACCCTTTTACCGGCTGGTGGTGACATCCACCCGATGACAAATGGTATTGACCGGGCAGATCGAACATTTCGGTGAAATGGGGCTGCACACGTTCTGGCCCCAGGTCACCAACAGAGCATTATATTCATTCCAATACTGGTCAGGCAGTTTTTTTCTTAAGGCGAATTCGGTTTCATGCGGGGTCTTGGTGCGCACGTACCCAAGACGGTTGGAAATGCGGTGGACGTGCGTGTCCACGCAAATACCCGGCTTGGCAAAACCTTCGACCAACACCAGGTTGGCGGTCTTGCGTCCTACCCCTTTGAGGGTGAGCAATTCTTCCAGGTCATCGGGAACTTCACCGCCGAAGCGGCCGATCAGGTCACGGCAGATCTCGTGGATGCGGACGGCCTTGGTCTTATAAAACCCAACGGGATAGATCAGTTCCCGCAATTCAGCAAGGGTGAGCTTCAGCATGCCCTCCGGCGTATCGGCACGGGCAAAGAGCCTCTCGCTGGCGGGCAGGGTGGTTTCGTCGCGGGTGCGCAGGGACAGCAGGCAGGAGATGAGGACCAAGAACGGGCTCTTGAATTTCTTGCCTACCAGCGTCACCGAGGGATCAGGCAGGTCGCGCATGGCCACCTTCAGCCGCCTGACCACCCCGGCAAGCTGTTTATTGTCCAATAATCCTCTATTTAGCATTGTGTTTAAGATGAAGCCGTTACGGGAGGTCGCTGAAAACGTAACCCATCTCTTCGAGCGTACCGTAGTCCTCGCGCCAGTCGGGATTGGTTTTGACGAAAAGTTCCAGGAAAACCTTCTGGCCGACCAGGTCTTCCAGGTCCTTGCGCGCCTGCGTGCCCACCTGCTTTAAGACCGCCCCGGCCTTGCCGATGACGATCTCCTTCTGGGACTCGCGTTCCACCAATATGACCGCCCGGATATGCAGCACCTTGCCCTTCTTGGGGCGGACACTTTCGATGATGACCGCAATGGAATGCGGCACCTCCTCGCGCATGAGCATGAACAGCTTTTCCCGGATCAGGTCCGCCATGGCCATGCGCTGGGGAAAATCAGTCAGCACGTCCTCAGGGTACAAAAGCGGCCCCTCCGGCAAGAATTCGAAGAGGAGGTCCAATAATTTCTTAACGTTGTTCCCCTTAAGGGCGGAGAGCGGCAGCAGGGTCAAGTCCTTCATTTCCGTGACCGGTCCTCCCCGAGTTTCTTCCCAGAGCTTGATGTACTCGGGCACGAACTTGCCCTTGGTGATGTCCACCTTGTTGAGGCCCACGATAATGGGCTTGCCGCATTTGTTCAAGCGGCTGATGACGTACTGTTCCTCGCTGCCGGTCTTCTCGCTGGCATCAACCATATGGATAATGGCATCCACCGAATCAATACTGCCCGTCGACGCCCGGCTCATGTACTTGTCCAGCTTGTCGCGGCCCATATGAAGCCCCGGCGTGTCGATAAAGACGATCTGGCCGCGCTTGTCGGTATAGACCCCCCGGATTTGCTGGCGTGTGGTTTGGGGCACGTCGGAGACGATGGAGACCTTCTCCCCCAAGATAGCGTTCAATAAGGTGGATTTACCGACGTTCGGACGGCCCACAATGGCCACCATACCGCTTTTTAATTTTTCTGCCATGTTATTTCCTGTACCTCCACACCGCGATCACGACCCCGGTGAACAATACGAGATTGACGATATTATAGCTTCTCCAGACCACGTCCTTGGAAGCAAAACCCGACGGGGCCATCAGCAGGCAGCATACCCAAACCCCCATCAGCCAGTAAATGGATATGTCGGCCGAGGAACGCCGCCGGACGATCCTCATGATGAGGGGAATGTTGAAAAAAGGCAGGACGATTGCCGCCACCAGGCTGATGTTTTCCCAAGTAAGCATATTAAGAAAGCGCGAAGAACTTGACCAGGGTCTTCAGCCGCTCCTCGACCTCGCGCATGGAAAGCGACGCCGTTTTGGCCATGCCGAAACCCTGTACGTTAAAGGAAGCCACCGTCGTGGCATACAAGCAGGCCTTGCGCAAAACCTTGTCGTCGATCTTGCCCGCGCGGCTTAAATAGCCCATGAGGCCGCCGGCAAAGGTGTCCCCGGCGCCGGTGGGGTCCACGACCTTCTCCACCGGGTAGGCGGGAAAGGAGAACATCAGCCGGTCGCTGGTAAAAAGCACACCGTGCTCGCCTTTCTTGATGACGACCATACGCGGCCCAAAACCCCGAAGCCGCTTGGCAGCCATGATCAAGTTGTTTTCCTGGGTAAGGGCCCTGGCCTCGCCGTCATTGGCCACGAACAAATGCACCATCTTCATCAGCCGGCGCAAGGATTTTTGTTTATGGTTGATCCATAAATTCATGCTGTCGAGCCCGATAAGCTCAGGAGCCTTCAAGCTCTTTAGCAGCTGCATTTGCAGATCCGGGTCGATGTTGGCCAAAAAGACGTTGGGCAACTTACGCTGATGCTCCTTCAATTGGGGCACATAGGTCTGCAGCGCGCCCAGTTCCGTGGCCAGGGTGATCGCCGTATTAAGATCTTCTTGTTTGTATTCTCCCCGCCAGCGGAAGGTTTTCTCGCGGCTGAGCAAAATCGACGAACAGTCGATGCCCTTGCGCTTCAAGAATTCCAGGTGCTTGATGGGAAAGTCCCGGCCCACCACGGCTGCCAGATGCACGTCCGTAAAAAGCCGTGCGGCCATGGCAAAATGGGCGGCGGAACCGCCCAGCATGTCCTTCTTTGAACCTGACGGCGTTTTGACATGGTCCAGCGCCACCGTCCCTAAAACGACCAAACTCATCCTATTCTCCTATGATCTTAACCAGCACGCGTTTGTCGCGACGGCCGTCGAACTCGCCGTAAAAAATCTGCTCCCAGGGTCCGAAATCGAGCTTTCCCCTGGTGACGGCCACCACCACCTCGCGGCCCATGACTTGACGTTTCAGGTGGGCATCGGCATTGTCCTCGCCGGTATCGTTATGCCGGTATTGGGCAACCGGCTCATGCGGCGCCAACTTTTCCAACCAGGCATCATAATCGTGCAAAAGCCCGTTTTCGTCGTCGTTGATATAAACACTGGCGGAAATGTGCATGGCATTGACCAGGCACAAGCCTTCCCGGATCCCGCTTTTATCAATGGCCTCCTGCACTTGGGCCGAAATATTGATGTACGCCCGGCGGGTCTTGGTGTGGAACCACAACTCTTGACGGAAATGTTTCATGCTACTCTTGTCTGGCCGGCTTTTTCTTTTTTTCCAACTGCTTGATGTATTGCTGGAAATGTTCGTCTTTGAGCAGATTATCCAGGTCCGTGTCCCCTTTCATATGCTCAAAGTCATCGTAACCCAAGTCGATGGCCTTGGTCAAGGCGCCCAACGCCGCCCGGGTCTGGTTGAGGAGTGCGTAGGAGCAGGCCAAATTGTAAAACACCACCGGGTCTTCGGGCCTCAGGCCGGAAAGTTTTATGTCGACCTCAAGCCCTTTTTGCCATAATCCCGCCTTGGTGTACAAATCACCGATGGCCGCCAGCGCCTGGATGAAATCCGGTGTACTTCTTAGGATATTCTCGTAAAAAGAAATCTCGAAATCGATGTCTTCCTTCTTGCGGGGGAGTTTGGCGGCATGCTCTTTGCGCATAGGCATCCTTTCTTACTTCTTTTTTAAATACTTTTCAATCCTGGCAACGGCTTCCTTTAAATTATCGTAACTTGAGGCGTACGAGATGCGCACGTGGTCGCTGCAGCCTGTACCAAAGGCGTCTCCGGGCACCAGGGCCACCTTCTGTTTCATCAGCAGGTTCTTGGCGAAATCCATGGCGTTCTCCCCCGAAATCTTGATGGAGGGAAACGCATAAAAGGCCCCCTGCGGCATGTGGCAGGTAAGCCCAATGTCGTTCAAAGCCCCGACGATGAACCGGCGTCTGCGGTCATATTCCTTTTTCATGGCGGCGACATCGTCGGCCGCATTCTTCAACGCTTGCACGGCCGCCATTTGGCCGGTGATGGAGGCGCAGAGCATCGTATATTGGTGGATCTTGGTCATGGCCCCGACCAGATCAGCCGGCCCGCAGGCATACCCGATACGAAAACCGGTCATGGCATAGCTTTTGGAAAAACCATTCAGATAGATGACCCTGTTTTTCATTCCCGGCAGGGTGGCCATGGGCGTGTGCTCGAAGTCATAGGTCAGCTCATCATAAAGCTCGTCGCTGATGACCAGCAAGTCGTGTTTCTTGATCACGCGGGCCAGGGCCTCCAGTTCCTTCCTGGAGTAAGAGGTGCCGGTGGGATTGCACGGATAGCCCAAAAGGATCGCGCGCACGCCGCGGCCGGCCGCCGCATCGATCTGCTGGGGAGTCACTTTAAAGCCGTTGTCGAGCGTTGTTTTCAAAAAGACCGGCACCCCGCCGGCCAGCTCCACCACCGGCCCGTACGCCACATAACTTGGCTCGGGGACCAGGACTTTTTCGCCGGGATTAAGAATGGCGCGCATGGCCAAATCCAGAGCCTCGCTCACCCCGACGGTAATCAAAACTTCTTCTTCGGGATCATAATCCAATTTGCGGTGTTTCTTCAAGAAGGCGGCAATGGCCAGCCTCAGCTCGACCATGCCTTTATTGGACGTATAGGAAGTGAACCCCTGCTCGAGAGACTCGATGGCCCGGGCCCTCACATGCCAGGGTGTCACGAAATCCGGCTCCCCTACCCCTAGGGAAATAACGTCCTTCATGCCCAGCACCAGGTCAAAAAAAGCCCTGATGCCTGAAGGTGCAAGACGGTCGACGCGTTTGGAAATTCTCATGATGATAAATCCTTAATACGAAATATTCTGCCTGCGTTCACTCTTGGGATGCTTGAAGACCTGGCCTTCTTCCTTGTACTTGCGCAGCAAGAAATGGGTAGCGGTCTGACGCACATTGGCCATGGACGAAAGCTTGGCGGCCACGAAATCGGCCACGGTCTGGATACTTTCACCCTCGACGACAACCAGCAGGTCATAGCCGCCTGAAACCAGGTAGCAGCTTTTGACTTGGGGATAGGAATAGATCCGCTCCGCGATGTTGTCGAACCCAAGATCCTTTTGGGGCGTAATGGAGACCTCAATCAAGGCACGTACCGCCGAAGAATTTGTTTTGTTTTTAGCCATAGGTCACTCCTGCATTTAAACTAATAAATTTATTTCCCACAAATGGTGCCGCCACCTCAATGCTTATTAAATAAGCAGCCTATTCTCTACATACCCTTTTGGCTGATGATCTGCCGCTGCAGCAAGAACACCCTCGATTTTAAAACGGCGACATCTTCCTGAAGCACCTTGACCTGCCCTTGCATCTGGTTGTTACGGGCGTCTACCTGTGCCATTTCATGGACCAGTTCTTTTTTCCTGGTCTCCCACGACAGGGCGTCCAGCGCCGATGTCCTTAGCTCATCCAGGCGCATCTCATAGGCATTGATGTCGGTCTCCAGTTCTTCTTTGCGCTCCTGGAGTTTTTGCCGCCGCAAGTCTTTGAGGGCAACAGGATCCATGGCCGTCGATTTCAGATCTTTCAGCTGCTTGGTCAACACCGCTTCCTTGCGGTTCTCATCCTCAAGTTGCTTATGCCAGGGTTCGAGCCCGGCTTCATCCTGAGGCGCACCCTGATCTTGAAGCTGTTTTAACTTGGGCAGTATGTCCAACAGGTTCCTTTTCAAGCCGTGCGCCTGCTCCTTCAACTGGCGAACCTGCGGCCTTTCGGCCTTAATCGCCCGTTCCAATGCGGCGATGCGGATCTGCTGGTCCGTAGTCCCGCGGCGCTGCTGCAAAAACCGGGAAATCCGCTCATTCTTGTCCTGCTGCTCGGCGATCATGCGCCGTAATTGCTCCGCCTGGTCTTGCAGCTGCCGGTATTCCGACTGCAGTTGGGTGTTCTGCCCCATCAGCGTCTGGGCCCTGGCCTGGATCGTATCCAGCGTCATCTGCCAATCTTCCGGCGCGGAAGACGACGGTCCATGCGCCACCTGGGCGCACGCGTCAAAAGACCACCACAACAGGAACAAAACAACGATCAGAGGGAATCTCACGGTTTTATTATAGCGGGTTATCCCCTGGCGGGCAAGGACGAGACAATAAAAAATTGCCGGCAACTGCGACGGAGACGCGGTCAACCGGCAATTTTTTATTATGATACTTGATTATTCTTTGGCAGGCAACAACCGGGCATCGGCCGAGAGGCGGCCCGCGCCTTCCAACAATAAAAATATCAAACACATCAGCATGGCAAAATCCAGGCGCGATTCATGCACCGCCGGCCAAAACCCTTTATGCAGGAACATGGGGACCTTGGTGGACAGAATGGCAACGCTGATATTAATGATAAGCGGGATGGCAGCCAATCTGGTGAACAGCCCCGCTATCAAAAGCAAGCCGCAGATGATTTCCGCCCCTGCGGAAAAATGGACCATCACATGAGGCCAGGGAATGCCGATCTTGATAAAACGTCCTACACCGAGGGTGTCCGGGAACAGATACTTTTGAACACCTTCCACAAAAAACACATAACCGGTGATGCACCGGACA
Source organism: Candidatus Omnitrophota bacterium (assembly GCA_028870995.1). Lineage (GTDB taxonomy): Bacteria > Omnitrophota > Gorgyraeia > Zapsychrales > Fredricksoniimonadaceae > JABDGZ01. The sequence goes on from JAGWOI010000007.1 coordinate 49,058, forward strand.
AAGACCGTTGACGCCGGTGCGGTAGAATTTTTGAGCAGGAAATCTGTCATGGGTTTTCTCCTAAAATAAACGGTTAAAGTTTTTGGCCCGCCTCTTTGATGTCATTGGTTAAATCTTCCAGCTCGTCCTTGGCATCGCCGCCGTAGCTTTTGAGCACTTCCACCTCGCGCAGCGCGGCCTGCACATAGGCTTCGCCCAGATACTCCCTGGCCTCGGGAAATCTCGGACGCAGTTCAAGGGCCTTTTTGTAGTTGGCCAGAGCCTCATCGATCAACCCGATCTTGCGCTGGGTGTGTGCCAGCATATTGAGGATGTCCGGATTATTGGGATCCTGTCTCAGGGCCTGCTCAAAAAGCGGCAGTGCCTTTTGGAAATCATTGGCCTGACCGGCTGCGATCCCCTGGTCGTAGAGGGACACGGTTTGCGCGCCTGCAGCCTTGTCGTTGACGGCCATGGCTTGGGGCGGTGTCTCATTGGCACTGCAGATCCCGGCCGCCAACAGGGTCATCCCGGTTAGAACGACTATCATATATCTCATGTATTGCTCCTTTCCTTGAGGGTTCGAAAGGAGTATAGACGCCCATCCTGACAGGCAGATGACCGCCAGATTACATTTTGGTAATCTTGGGGGAACGGCTTACTGGAGAGGCAAGGTGACGGTAAAGGTGCTGCCTTGGCCAAGGGCGCTTCGGACGGCAAGCTTTCCGCCCATCGCCGACACCATGGACCTTGCGTAACTTAAGCCTAAGCCGTTACCTGGCAGGGAGCGGCTGGATTCCACACGGTAGAATTTTTCGAAAACCTTCTTCTGTTGGTCGTCGGCGATCCCTATACCGGTGTCCTGGATGCTGATGAGCGCCTGGGCATCGGCTCTTTTAACCTCAACCCGAATTTTTCCATTGGAAGGAGTGAATTTAATAGCATTATCTAAAAGATTGGCCACCGCCCGTTGCAGGCGCGAAGGCTCGGCCAGGACCATTAAGGATTTTTCAGGAACCATTACTTCAAGGTCGATGCCTCTTTCTTCGGCCGCGGGCCCGAACAATTCGCATCCCCTGTTCACCAGGGCCGTAACATCCACCATCACCCTTTCGCCTTTTTTAAGGCCGGCATCCGCTTGAGCAATATCCAGCATGGTGGCGATCATGCCTCCCAGGCGGTCACATTCCTCGACGATCGCCCCCAGGCTCTCCTGATAAGAACTTTGGGGCTGGTTCAAGGCGCCTTCCGCCAGGCCCCGCATGCGCGTGATAGGGGTACGCAGATCATGGGCGACATTATCAGTCACCTCCGTCAGCCCTCTCATTAGGCTTTCGATACGGGCCATGGCCTTCTGCGCTTCGGCCCAGGCCAAGGCGATACCGCAGACCAAGAGCACCATGACGGCTCCGCCAAAGACCTTTCTATAAACCCCCAGCAATTCCTCCTCATCATTCATGGTCTTGCCGATCTGAATAACGTAACGGCCATGATCAACGGCCCGGGAAATGATCCGAATTTTAAAATTCCTGTCCGCAGGCTTAAGCGTCCGGTAAAGTGTCGGCCAACCCTTCAGCGTCAGGCCGGCCCACCGGCTCATCTGAGGAAAATTCAGGCAGGGCCATTTTAAAGGATCCGAAGTGGCCACCACTTTAAGATCCGAGGTCAAAAGCCGGTAGAATATCCTGTTCTTACCCTCCTGTTCGATGTTCTCCCGGATCCCCGTTTCGATATCCTTAAGCGGCATGACGGCAAATTCTCCATCCATCTTGGCGGTCTGCGCCAGCAACCCGCGGTCCACCACATGAAGAAGATCGGCCGTCAGGATCCGGTAACTGATAAAAAAAACAATGCTTAAAGATATGATAAAAAGACCGGCATACCAGGCGGTCAGGTGAAAAGAAAAAGATTGAAAGACGCTAGCCCTTGTCTTCGATAACATAGCCAAAACCCCTGACCGTGTGCAATAATTTCTTTTCAAAGGGCCGGTCGATCTTGTCCCTCAAACGGCATATCCGGGTTTCGATCACGTTGGTTTCCGGATCAAAATTGTAGTCCCAAACGTGCTCAATGATCATGGTCTTGGAAACCACCCGGCCGGCATTGCGCATGAGGTATTCCAGAAGCAAAAATTCTCCGGCTTGCAAGACAATCTCTCTGCCGTGGCGAAAAACCTTGCGGCGCAGCACGTCGAGGCGCAAATCGGCCACCTCGAGGCTTCCCGCTTCTGGATTCAAATTGGCCCGCCTCAGGAGGGCCTGGATCCGGGCCAGCAATTCGGAGAAGGCGAAGGGCTTGACCAAATAATCATCGCCGCCGGCCTGCAAGCCTTTGACCCGGTCATCAGTGGAATCCTTGGCGCTCAGGACCAGCACCGGGGTGGTGACTTTACGCTGACGCAGGCGGCTGATCAGGCTCAATCCGTCAAGCTTAGGCAACATGATGTCCACCACCGCCAGATCATATTCCTCGTGGACGGCAAAATGAAGACCTTCTTCACCGTCGGCAACATGGTTGACGGTGAAACCCGCCTCTTTAAGGCCTTTAAGGATAAAGGATGCGGTGCGCGTGTCGTCTTCGACCAGCAGGATTTTCATGAGGTTTTTCCCAAATTGCTGACAAAGACAAACCCCTGCCGGCGGCCGCCGGCAGGATCTCTGAGCTGAGAGGTCATCCTGGCCGCTTCCTCAGGAGAGCATTCATCTTCAAACTTGACTGTCAATTTGCGGGTGGGTTTGGAACGGTTATGCACCTTGGCCACCGGCTCCTGCCCGAGGAAACAGCCCTTTGTGTAGGATACATAATTGTATTCATGCACATTGAGGATGAATTCATCAGCCTGGTAATCGACGCCCATGAGCGGCACCTGGCGGTCAAGGCGAAAGCGGGTGAACTCCTCATCAAAAACGCTGCCGGCATGCGCTGCCGCTTCCCATAAGACCGTACCGGTATCCGCATCCATATAGGTCCCCAGCGCGGAGGGCTCCAGCTTCACATGGCTCAGGCGCGCGTAGCGTTCCAGATGCTTTAAAAGGTTTTCCACCGCCACCACAGGAACGGCGATAAGAAACTCTTCGTCGCTGGTCCTCTTCTGACGAAAGGTGGCGATGATGCGTCCGTGCTGGTTTAAGAAAGCATTCAGCGAAGCTTCCAGGGTGTTGGAGGTCAATCCGTTCAAGAACCCGTCGGCGTTACCCTTCAGGCTTAAAACTGTGTCATTGAGTTTAAATAAACGCATTTATCCTTTTGAAATTTTACGCGCCAGGGCCAGGGCTTCAACCCTGGTCTTGATCTTACCCAGGGCGTGCGCTTCTTCGACTTCAGTCAATATCTTGCCAAAAATCGGCGATGGCTTCAACTTCAGGACCTTGATCAGATCATGCCCCGATAACAGCCGCTCCCGGGGCTTTTGATTTTTCAATTCAAAATAGCGGTCGATAAGCATGCGGCAAATTTTGGCATGGTGCTTGTGCCTAGCTTGGGTGGTCAAGGGCCCGCGGGTGGCGGCCTGGTCGGCCATGGCCAGGATCGCCAGACTCACCGCTTCCCCGCCCGTGTCGCGCAGATACCTGAAGACCGCTTTTTCGCTGGGCCGCTTAAAATTTGCCAGGTAGCCCGGCCTTAAATGCAGGCGCACCGCGTCCTCCAGGAAATACCGCTCTTTAACGGCCACTTTCAGCTGCTTGGACACCTGCCGGCAAATATACTCCCCCACATGTTCATGACCATGAAAGCTGGTACGGCCCTTTTCTCGGCTCCGGGTTTCCGGCTTGCCGATATCATGCAACAAAATGGCCAGCTTCAACAGCGAGGCCCGCGTGTGCCCGCCGCCGATAATCTCCTGCAGATAAGGCTTAACACGTCCGTCGGCGCACATAGCATCGATGATTTTCTCGAGGCGGCGCAGCGCCTCCAGGGAATGCCGCCAGACATCCAGGTGATGATAACCGCCCTGGTGCACCTTATACATGACGGTGATTTGCGGGATGACCTTGGGCAATAGCCCTATCTTGTCCATGGCAGCCAGGGCGTCGTGGGCGCGAGGGGAAGCTAAAATCTTAAAAATCTCCTCGCGAATCCTTTCCGCGGCAACATTTGAAATCAAGGCCGCCTCTTTTTTGATGTGGAGCAAGGTGCGGCCTTCGATCTTAAAACCCAAACTGGCCGACAGGCTGAAGGCACGCAGTAATCTTAAGGGGTCGTCTTTAAAGACCTCCGGCCCCGCCATCCGCACCACTCCAGCCCTAATATCACGGCCTGAATCTTTGAGCTCAAGGATCACCTCCTCACCTGCCGCCTTCATATCCCAGGCCAGCGCATTGACGGTAAAGTCCCTTAATTGGAGGTCCTGTTGAATGCTTTTGCCGCGCCAGTCGGAGAGGTCAAAGGTCCAGACGCTGCCGTCCTGATTTTTGACGATACGGGCCGCCCCATGTTCCTGGTCAAGCAAAACAAAGGCGCCTTTCAGGCGCCGGGCCAGTTTACGGGCCAGAGCAATGGCATCCTTGTCGACGGCAAAATCAAAGTCGCTGCAGGAACGGCCGAGCCGGTAGTCCCGCAGCGCCCCGCCTACAAGGAAGACGCGGCGGTCCACGCCCTTGAGCGCGTCACGGAATAATCGAAGTTGAGGATAAAATTCGAACAGGGACATCATATGCGTTAAGGGCCCTGGAAAGTCGTTTTGAAACCGCCGGAGCCCCCCATCTACATAGAAAAGATGGGCGGAAAAAGGCGACCGTGGTTGAAAAAATGACTCCCCAAGGCCCATCATGAAATTTACGGCTGAGACAACGACGATTTCTGCAAGACTTCCTCGTCGACAAAGATCGGCGCCTTCAGGCGCACGGCCAGGGCGATGCTGTCTGAAGGCCTGGAATCGACGGCCTTGACCTGGCCGTTGGCGGTCTTGATCTCCAGCTTGGCATGAAAGGTGTTGTTGACCAGCTTGTCGATCACGATCCTTTCCAAGTGCCCTCCCAGGACCTTGATGACATTGACCAAAAGATCATGGGTCATGGGGCGGGGCACATCGACGCCGGAGACCTTGATTTTGATGGAGGAGGCTTCCATAAAACCGATGACGATGGGGATCTGGCGCTCCCCGTCCTTTTCCTTGAGGACGATCACCTGGTCCTGACGTTTCTCGTCTATAATGATGCGGGACAATTCGACTTGTACCATGTCACTTTTTAACCTTTTTATATTTTAACTTTTTCAGTTTATTTTTGCTTAAAATTGACTGCAATTCGCTCATAAACTGGTTGACGTCCCGAAACTGCCGGTAAACCGAGGCGAAACGCACATAGGCCACTTCGTCCAGGACGCTCAAACGGTTCATGACCATCTCGCCGATGTCTTTGGACAAGATCTCGCGGTCGTACTTTTTGCGGATGGCATGCTCGATATCATCCACCATGGCCTCGATAGCCTCCACGCTGACCGGCCGTTTCTCGCAGGCCTTGATGAGCCCGTTCAAGAGGCGCGTGCGGTCAAAACCCTGACGGCGGCCGTCACGTTTGACGACCATCAGGGGAACTTCCTCGATGTACTCGTAGGTGGTAAACCGCTCCTCGCATTTGGAGCACTGGCGGCGACGGCGGATGGAAGTCCCGTCGCTGTTAAGCCTGGAATCCATCACATTGGTGCCTTTATAACCGCAAGAAGGACAACGCATACTAAAAACCGCCTCTACTTGGTCAGGAGGGCCGCCGTCTTATCCGTGTAAATGGGAAATTCACCGGCCAGGGCCTGAACTTCACGGCGCACCTTTTCCAATTCGTTTTCCTGGTCGCGGTTGACCACACAGCGGTCGATCAACGACGCGATCGTGGCCATCTGCCCTTCCTTCATGCCCCGGGTGGTGACGGCCGGCGTCCCGATACGCACACCGCTGGTCACGGTCGGCGGCTGAGAGTCAAAGGGCACCAGGTTCTTGTTGACCGTGATCTGCACCTTGTCCAGCAGGGTGGCCGCATCCTTGCCGGTGATGTTCTTGGGGCGCAGGTCCACCATGAACAAATGATTATCGGTGCCGCCGGTGACAATGCGGAATCCCCTGGAGCTCAGAGCATCGGCAAAAGCCTTGGCATTGGCCACCACCTGCTTTTGATATTCTTTAAACTCCGGCGACAAGGCCTCTTTGAACGCCACGGCCTTGGCGGCGATGATATGCATCAAGGGACCGCCCTGAATGCCCGGAAAAATCGCGCTGTCGACTTTCTTGGCAAATTCCGCGTTACAAATGATCATACCTCCGCGCGGGCCGCGCAGGGTCTTATGGGTCGTGGTAGTCACAAAATGTGAATGCGGCACGGGGTTGGGATAAAGCCCCGCAGCGACCAGGCCTGCAAAATGCGCCATATCCGTAAACAGCAGGGCGCCGACCTTGTCGGCAATCACGCGGAAACGTTTGAAATCCAAAACCCTTGAATAGGCCGAATACCCCGCCACGATCATTTTCGGTTTATGCTCGATGGCCAGGCGCTCGACCTCATCCATGTCGATGAGCTCGCTCTTGGGGTCGACCTTGTAGGAGACAAAATTATATAACCGCCCGGAAATATTGATCTTTAACCCGTGGGTCAGGTGGCCGCCGCAAGCCAGGTCCAGGCCCATGACGGTATCCCCGGGCTTGAGCACCGCCATGTACACCGCGGTGTTGGCCTGGGAGCCAGAATGGGGCTGCACATTGACATGGTCCCCGCCGAAAAGCTGTTGGGCCCGGGCCTGTGCCAGGCGCTCAGCCTCGTCGACAAATTTGCAGCCGTTGTACCAGCGCGCCGCAGGGTAGCCTTCCGCGTATTTGTTGGTCAGCACGCTGCCGGCCGCTTCCAGCACTGCCGGAGAGACAATATTCTCCGAGGCGATCAACTCCAGGTTGTTTTGCTGGCGCTTAAGCTCCTGCTGGACGGCCTGGTAAATTTCGGGGTCCACATCTTTCAAATGCTTCATTTCGAGTGCTCCTTCCCTAAAACCAATAAATTTTAATTCTAGAAGACTGCCGTATCCCTTTAAATCTTCCCTTCAGAAACGGCCCTTTCTATATTTTGAATTTGTTCTTTGCGGCGTTGGTGCCGGCCCCCTTCAAAAGCCGTTGATAACCAGATCTTGACGATTTCCAGGATGTCCGCGTCGTTAACAAACTTGGCCCCCAGCACCAGCACATTGCTGTCATTATGCTGCCGGGAAAGCAGGGCGGCTTCCTTGTTATAGACCAGGGCCGCATAGATCCCCGGCACCTTGTTGGCAGCAATGGAATGGCCGATGCCGGACATGCACAGCAGGATGCCGCGGCTTGCGGCCTCGGCCTTTACCCGGCGGGCAACGTCCAGGGCGATCTGAGGATAATCGCAGGCAGCCCCTTCGTCATGCGTACCCATGTCCACCGGCTCATGCCCCAAACTTTCAAGGATGCCGGCCACCTTCGCCTTCAATTGAAAACCGCGGTGGTCGGAACCGATAAACACTTTCATTAAAGCAACCTCTCTATTTTTTCAACCGCTTCCTGAATCATCCCCAGGCATTCCTGATAAGCGGCATGCGGCTGGCCGATGGGGTCCGGCACGTCCAAATCAGCTTCAAATCCGCGGGCGTTATTGGCGAATTCCCTTAACAAATAGACCCTCTTTTCCACCGATGGCACGCGTTCCAGGATCTGGGCCCGGTGGGCGCGGGTCATGGCAAAGATCAGATCCGATTTCTTTAACATGATCGAACCCAGCGGCCTGGAAATATGGGGGGCGGCATTAATGCCCTTATCCCTTAAAACCGCAATCGTCTCATGGCTCGCCGGCGACTTGAAAAAGACGCTGGTCCCCGCCGAATGAACTTCCACGTCTTCCCTGCCGATCAATTTGGCTTTCAGCAGGTATTCCGCCATCACCGAACGGCAGCTGTTGCCGGTGCACACAAACAGCACGCACTTCTTGCTGATGGTGCGGTCCACATCCGGCTGGGTGATGACACCTTCCCGGATGACGGTCGGGTGTGTCTTGGTAAAATCCAGGATCGTCGAGGAGATCCCGAAATCCACCGGCCCCCCATCCAGCGCCAGGTCCACCTGGCCGTCCAAGTCTTGCAGGGCTTCCTGGCAATTGGTGGGCGGCTTCCTACCCTCCAGGTTGGCCGAGGGGGCGGCGATGGTACAGCCGCTTTCTTCCACCAGGCGCAGGGCCACGGTATGATCTGGCATACGGATGCCGAGCGTCTCGCCCTCATGACGGGACGGCACGATCACGGTCAGCGGGCCGGGCCAGTACTTGTCGACCACTTTGTACAGGTTCGGGTGCGTGTACGACGAATAATTGTCAATAATCCCGCGCTGGGCGATCAAAATCGAAAAAAGCTTGCCGTCGGTCCGGCGCTTGACCGCGCGCAGTCGGTCCATGGTCCTGGGGTTGTTGGAGTCCGCGGCAATACCATAAACGGTTTCCGTCGGGAAAACGACCAGGCCGCCCTGGCGGATAATGCGCGCGGCTTCGGCCATTTTTTCCGGTTCAGGCAATGCTGAATTGACTTTTAAAACTTTAGTGGAGACCATGGGAGGCCTTCTCTCTTAGGAGCTTAGCGGCGATATCCCGGCGAAAGAACATGTGGTCAAACTCGACTTTAGAAACTGCATTATACGCCTTTGCGGATGCCGCTTCAAGGTTTCTGCCAAGGGACGTTATCCCTAAGACCCTGCCGCCGTTGGTGACCAGGGAGCCGCCCTCGTTCTTGGTGCCGGCATGAAAAACGACCGTATCCGGGTCCTTGATTTGGTCCAATCCCCGGATGGCAAAGCCGTTTTGATATTTACCGGGGTAGCCGCCGGAGGCGATCACTACACAAACGCAGGCGCGCTCATCCCATCTGACCTTGGCCTCCTGCAGCCGGCCCTCGCAGGCAGCCAGCAGGATGTCCACCAAATCCGATTCCAGACGGGGCAGGATGCTCTGTGTCTCCGGATCACCGAAACGCACGTTGAACTCCAGGGCCTTGGGTCCCTCTGCCGTCAGCATCAACCCCGCAAACAACACCCCCTTGAAAGCATGCCCTTCCTGATGCATCCCGCGGATGGCAGGTTCAATGATCCTGTTGATGATCTGGTCCAGGATTTCGGCCTTGACCCTGGGGTTGGGGGAAAATGAGCCCATGCCCCCGGTATTGGGCCCCACATCATCGTCGAAAATACGCTTATGGTCCTGGGCCGAGGGCAGCACGAAGAAATGTCGCCCATCGCTGATAGCCAGCACCGAGGCTTCGGGCCCCTGCAGGCACTCCTCAATGACGATCTTGTCTCCCGCGGCACCAAAAATTTTTTGAACCATGATCTCATCGACCGCTGTGCCGGCAATTTTAAGGTCCCCGCAGACATAAACGCCTTTGCCGGCGCAGAGCCCGTCGGCCTTGACCACCAGGGGAAACTGGGCCATCTTTAGAAAATCCAATGCCGCGTCGGCCTTGTCAAAAACCTTATAAACCGCCGTCGGAATATTTCGGCGGCGCATGAATTCCTTTGAAAAGACCTTGCTGCCTTCCAATTGGGCTGCGGCCTGGGAAGGCCCGAAAACTTTCAAGCCCTTGGCTTGAAAGAGATCGCTGATGCCGGCAATGAGGCTTGCTTCAGGACCGACGACAGTCAGGTCAATTTGCTTGTTCTGGGCAAACTGGAGCAACAAGTGAACATCATCGGGGGCAATGTTCACGCATTCGGCGATCTGGGCAATGCCGCCGTTTCCCGGTGCGCAATAGAGACGCTTAACCTTGGAGCTCTGTTTGATCTTCCAGCACAGCGCGTGTTCCCTGCCGCCGGCACCGATAACGAGAACATTCATTGAAAAACAACCTTATGTTTGGGGCCCTTGACAACCCGGCCGATAATAAAGGAGGCCGTCTTATGGGACTTCAAAACAGCCTGCACCCGCCTGACGTCTTGCGGGGCAACGACTAGGGCAAAACCAATGCCCATATTGAACGTGCGGTACATCTCACCTTCAGGGATGTTTCCCTTGTCCTGCACCAGTTGGAATACCCGCGGAATGGGCCAGCTTCCTTTTTTAACGGCAAAACAAAGTCCTGAAGGCAGGACCTTGGTCAATTTCTCATACCACGCCCCGCCGGTGATATGCGCCATGCCCTTGACCCAGACTCGATCCAACAGGGCCAATACCGGCTTGACGTAAATGCGGGTGGGCTCAAGCAAGATACGCGCATACTGCTTTTGCTCTGTGAGGCTTAAGGCCTTACGCACCAGGGAATAGCCATTGGAATGTACCCCGGAGGACGGCAAGCCGATCAAGACATCATCGCATTTTATTTTTGAACCGTCAACCAGACGGTCTTTCTCCACGATACCCACGGTAAATCCAGCCAGGTCATAATCCTCGCCCCTGTACATGTCCGGCATCTCGGCCGTCTCACCGCCGATCAAAGCGCATCCCGCCATCCGGCAGCCGGCCACAATGCCCTTCATCGCATCCCTCATGACCCTGGGATTGATCCTTCCGGTGGCGATATAATCCAAAAAAAACAACGGTTTGGCGCCGGTACACAGGACGTCGTTGACGTTCATGGCCACGAGGTCTATGCCCACGGTGTCGTGCTTGCCTGCCAGGTTGGCGATCAGCAGCTTCGTTCCAACACCGTCGGTGGAAGAAACCAGCACCGGATTTTTATATTTCGTGAACCCCAAATCAAAAAGCGCGCCGAACGATCCAGGCCGGTGCATGACCCCGCGGTTGGCTGTTTTGGGCGCCATCTTTTTGATGGCATCCACAAACCGGTTGGCCTTGGTGATATCAACCCCTGCTTTTTTATAAGTTAAACCCGTTGTCATTTCAACAAATTTTCTTTCACGTAATTGACGCCGTTCTCGAAGATCTTGGCGCCTTCACCGAATTCGCTTTTCCTAGGCAGACGCGTCCAAAAGGGGTGCTGCTCGAACAAAAAATGGCGTTCCGGGTGCGGCATCAAGCCCAGCACGCGGCCGGTGGTATCGCAAATTCCGGCAATATCCTCGACCGAACCGTTGGGGTTCTCGGGATAAGAAGGCTTGGCTCCGTCCGGTGCACAATAGCGCAAGGCGATCTGGCCGTTGGCACTCAAGGCCTCCAGCACTTTCTTATCACGCGGGATGAACTTCCCCTCGCCGTGCGCCACCGGCAGATAGATTTGAGGCGCCAGGTTCTTGGTCCAGGCACAGCGGCTTTCTACCTTCAAATGCACCCAGCGATCCTCGAATTTGGCTGAATCATTATAAAATAATGTGGCTTCCTGTCCAATAGACCAGCCTAGGCCTGGCAAGATCCCTGCCTTGGTCAAAATTTGAAAACCATTACATATGCCGATGATCAGCTTGCCGCCGGCAATGAACCGCTGGATATCTTCTGCCAATTTCAAACGCAGTTCGTTGGCCAGGATGCGGCCGGAGGCGATATCATCGCCGTAACTAAACCCGCCGGGCAAGGCCAGGATATGATAATCATCCAGGCGCTTCTCCTTGGCCGTCAAGGCCTTGATGTGCACCTGGTCGACACTGGCACCCAAATGCCTGAAGGCAAAGGCAGTCTCCTCATTGCAATTGGTTCCGGCGCTGCGGATAATGATGACCTTAACGTTATTGATCATTTTCTCTTCTTGGCGTAAAACTTCTTGATGATCTTGACGACTTCTTCCGGCGTATCCACCACCTGCATGATCTTCAATTCCTTGGGCTCGACACAGCCTTCTTTAAGCACAGGGCCTTTAAGCCAGTCCATGACGCCCTGCCAGTACTTTCTTCCGTAGAGAATGACCGGGAATTGGTCCATCCGCCGCGTCTGGATCAAGGTGATGCTCTCCGACAGTTCGTCAAAGGTCCCATAACCGCCCGGGAAGATCACAAAGGCCTTGGCGTATTTGACGAAACAGACCTTGCGGCAGAAGAAATAATGAAAACGGATCAAATGGTTGATATACCGGTTGGGGACCTGTTCAAAAGGAAGGTCGATGTTCAAGCCGATGGAGCGGCCCCCGGCCTTGGAGGCACCCTTATTGCCCGCTTCCATGATGCTGGGACCGCCGCCGGTGATGATGGCATAGCCCGCTTTCACCAAAAGTTCGGCCGTCCTTTCCGCGGCATTGTAATAGACATGCCCGCGGGGGATCCGGGAAGAGCCGAAAATGCTCACCGCCGGGCCTATATTTTTCAATTCTTCGAAACCGTCGACAAATTCCGCCATGATGCGAAAAATCCGCCAGGGATCTTCCATCATTTCCAAATCAGGGACTTGAGGGCGCTTGTTATGTTTTACCATAGGATTCCTTTTTTACTTGAGGGGTGATTTCCAGACTTCCTTCAATTCACCGATAAAGACATTGATGACCGGTTTTTTATTAAGGCCGTACACAATGAACTCAGGGCCGTTTTCAACCGTACCTACCCTGGCCCAAGGCAGCCCTTTGAAAAGGGACCCCAAGGTTTTTTCATGTTCCGGCGCGACCTCCAGGATCAAACGCGAATTGCTTTCCGAAAAAAGCAGCACATCTTCCCGGCGCTGTTTGCCTTTAAAAGGCACCTTATCCAATAAAACGGTGGCGCCCAACCCGCCGGCAAAAGCCATTTCCGCCAAGGCCACGGCCAGACCGCCCTCGGAACAATCATGCGCCGAGGCCAACAACCTTTGCCTGGCAGCCTTCTCCACGGCCCTGTATATTAGGGAAGCCTTCTTAAAATCAACCTGTGGCGGCTGGTTTCCAAGCTGCCCCAGGTTCTCAAGATAAATGGAACCGCCCAACTCATCCTTGGTCGTACCTACCACATAAATGCCGTTACCAGCTTTTTTGAAATCCATGGTCACGCACCGGCTGACATCCTCGACATGACCGATGGCGGAAATCAAGATGGTGCCGGGAATGGCCAGGCTCTTGCCCTTGTGGGTGTATTCATTATATAAACTGTCCTTACCCGAAATAAACGGCGCGCCGAAAGAGACTGCGGCTTTATAGCAGCCTTCGGCACAGCGCACCAGGGAACCAAGCCGGTCGGGCTTGTCCGGATTGCCCCAGCAAAAATTATCGAGAAGCGCGATACGATCGAGCGTTCCGCCCACGGCAATGATCTGACGGATGGCTTCATCGACACAGGAAGCTGCCATCCAGAACGGGTCCAGCTTGCCGAAACGCACATTGATCCCATTGGATACGGCAATCCCGGCAGCGGAACCCAACCGGCCACGGATGACCGCTGCGTCCGATGGCCCGTCGGTAGCAGGACCGGCCAGGGGTTTGACGATACTGGTGCCCTGCACTTCATGGTCATATATACGGATAACGCTTTCTTTGGAAGATACATTGTAATGGCTCAAAGCGCCGCATAAATCCGGCGTCAGATCCGCGACTTTTTTAGAAAGCTTCTCTTTCTTCAACGCAGGCTGATGATAAACGGCCTCCTTGGTGATCTGCGGCAGGCCGTCGTGCAAAAAGGCCATGTCCATGTCCGCCACCTGCTGGCCGTGGAAATATAACTGCAGGCGGCCGGAGCCGTCGAATTCCCCCAATACAGCAGCCTCGACATTCTCAGACTCAAACACTTCCAAAAGAGCCTCAATATGCACCGGAGGCACGGCCATGACCATGCGTTCCTGGGACTCTGAAATCCAGATCTCATGGTATTTAAGCCCCTGGTATTTCAACGGCGCCTTGTCCAAATCGATCCTGGCCCCGGTTTTTTCCCCCATTTCCCCGACGGCGGAAGAAAAGCCTCCGGCCCCGCAATCGGTGATGGCCGAATATAATCCGGCGTCCCGCGCCTTCAAAAGGGCATCCAAAACTTTCTTCTCTTCAATAGGATTGCCGATCTGCACCGCGCCGGATGACACGGTTTCCGATTCGCTGGTCAACTCACCTGAAGAAAAGGTGGCTCCGTGGATTCCGTCGCGGCCGGTACGGCCGCCGACAGCCACCACCAAATCACCCTTGTTTACCTTCTTGGTCTCCATGCCCTTGGGGATGAGCCCGACGTTGCCGCAAAAAACCAGCGGGTTGCCCGCAAAATGCTTGTCGAAGACAATGGCGCCGTTGACCGTGGGGATGCCCATTTTGTTGCCGTAATCGCGGACACCGGCCACCACCCCCTTCATCACCCGTTTGGGATGCAAGGCACCGGCTGGCAAATCCGACATCGGCACATCCGGCGGCGCAAAACAAAATACGTCCGTATTGCATAACGGTTTGGCGGCCAGGCCCGTACCTAAGGTATCTCGGATGACACCGCCCACCCCGGTGTTGGCACCGCCAAAAGGTTCCAGGGCTGAAGGATGATTATGCGTCTCGACTTTAAAGCAAACGTTATAATCTTTATCAAAGCTGATGACGCCGGCATTGTCATGAAAAACCGAAACGCACCATTTTTTATTGAGCTTCAGGGTGGCCGCCGCAATGCTGGTCTTGAACAGGCTGCGGATGATCTTGGGCTTGCCCCTTTTGCCTTCACGGTACCGGATGATCCCCCGGAAGGTCTTGTGACGGCAATGCTCGCTCCAGGTCTGGGCCACCGTCTCCAGCTCGACGTCCGTTGGATTGCGGCCTTCTTTTTTGAAATGCTTCTGGATGGTGCGCATCTCCTCCAGGTTCAAATAAAGCTGGCCCTGTTTTGAAATCTCAGCCAATTTTCTATCCCTGGCCCCCAGCAAATCCACGACCACCACATCGAATTTGCTTGCCGCTGGTGCGGTAACACCAAGAGAAGTGGGCACATGCACCGGATCCTTGACCACATGCTGGATGAGCTTGTTCATCAAGACCCGTTGAGTGACGGCCTCCAGGTCTTTATCGGAAAGTTTGCCGTTGATATGGTACTGCCTGGCGGTGCGTACCGCGCTGATGCCGGTTATCCCCAGATCACGGATGCCCTTGATGGTCGAAGCCTCAACAGGGTCCATGACGCCGGGATTGTAGGCGATCTCGACCACACGATGATCGGATGATTGCAGGGGGAGTTTTAAATCGAAGCTGTACTGCTCGACCACGGGGTCAACGAGGAGTTCATCGCCGATACGTTTGATCTCCTCGCGGGTGATGTCCCCTTCGAGCAGATAAACCGAAACCACACGCACGCCTGCAACGTCGAAACCCAGGTCGATAATGTCACGGGCAATGGATTCCCCGATAGGGTCGAGGATCCCGTCTTTTTGTTTGACTTCAACACGCCAGATCAAGGGGGTCCTACTTTACAAGTCCACTAGTAGAAAAATCAGCCTGCCTTAAGATTCCTGTTGCCTGTTTGTGAAAGTTTTTGTTACTTCGAGACCCGGCGCAGCACTTCCTGATAGGCCTGTTCGACGCCGCCGAGGTCCCGGCGGAAGCGGTCTTTGTCGAGCTTGTTGCCCGTGCCCACTTCCCACAACCGGCAGGTGTCAGGAGAGATCTCATCAGCCAGGATGATGCGGCCGCCTACGCGGCCGAATTCCAGCTTAAAATCGATCAACTCGATCTTCAGATCGAGAAAGAATTTCTTCAGGACGTCGTTGATCTTAAAGGCCATGTCTTTGATGGCCTTGACCTCCTCATCGGTGGCGTACTTCAAGGCGCGAATATGGTATTCATTGACCTGGGGGTCGCCCAAAGAATCGTCCTTATAACAAAATTCCAGGGTCGGTACGGCCAGGACCGTCCCTTCTGCTAACCCAAGCAAACGGCACAGGGAGCCCGCCGCGCGGTTGCGGATGATCACTTCCAAAGGAACGATTTGGACCCGCTTGACCAGCATTTCGCGGTCATTGAGGGTCTCGACGTAATGCGTCTCGATGCCGTGCTGCTGCAAATGCTCAAAAATCCTGGAGGCTATGCGGTTGTTCATGATGCCTTTTTGTTCGATGGTGCCTTTTTTCTGGGCATTGAACGCCGTGGCGTCGTCCTTGAAATACTGGATCACTAAATTCGGATCTTCGGTTGTATAAAGAATCTTAGCTTTGCCTTCGTAGATCTTTTCAAGCTTATTCATTTGTAATCTCCCCCATGATACAGATGGTGGTTTTTATTATCTAATCCCGGCCTGTTTGTAAATCCTGTCACGGTGACGGATATAGTACTTGATGTCGAAACAGGCATTGATCTCGTTTTGAGACAAGTATTTGCGCACCCGGCGGTCCCTGAACAGGACGTCCTTGAATTCCGAACTCTCCTGCCAGACCTGCATGGCGCAGCTCTGGATCATTTCATAAGCTGCGTCGCGGGTAAGGCCCTTTTTCATGAGTTCCAGCAGGATACGCTGGGAATAAATAAGCCCACGGGTTTTGGCC
The DNA here is from genome assembly GCA_028870995.1 of Candidatus Omnitrophota bacterium. Taxonomy (GTDB): domain Bacteria; phylum Omnitrophota; class Gorgyraeia; order Zapsychrales; family Fredricksoniimonadaceae; genus JABDGZ01. The sequence continues at coordinate 65,296 of JAGWOI010000007.1, forward strand.
AGGTTGGCGATCATGTTCTTGGGATAGACCAGAAGCCCCTCGATGATGGGGATGAACTTGTTGAGCATGTAGTTAAGCGCGATGGTGGAATCTGGCAGGATGATGCGCTCCGCCGACGAGTGGCTGATGTCGCGCTCATGCCAGAGGTTGATGTTCTCCATGGCCACGATGGCGTTGGCGCGCAGGATGCGCGACAAACCGCAGATGCGCTCGCAGGTCACGGGATTGCGCTTATGCGGCATGGCGGAGGAGCCGATCTGGCCCTTGAAGAACGGCTCTTCGACTTCCAAGAGCTCCGTCTTCTGCAGGGCGCGGATCTCGGTGGCGAATTTTTCTAAGGAACATCCCACCATGGCGATGACGTTAATGAAATGGGCGTGCGGGTCGCGCTGGATGATTTGGGTCGCCACGTTGGCCGGTTTCAAATTCAGCTGCTGGCATACGTATTCTTCGACGGAAGGGTCGATGTTGGCATAGGTGCCCACGGCCCCTGACAGTTTGCCGTAACGCATCCCTTCGGTCGCCGCTTGCAGGCGCTCCAGGTTGCGGCTCATCTCGTCGAACCAGATGGCCATTTTCAACCCGAAGGTCGTGGGTTCGGCATGCACGCCGTGGGTGCGGGCGATGCAGACCGCATCCTTATACTTTTTGGCTTTATCTTTGAGGGCAGCCAAAAGTTTTTTGATATCATTGGTCAAAATCTCACCGGCTTCCACACACTGCACGGACAAAGAGGTGTCCAAAAGGTCCGAGGAGGTCAATCCCATGTGCAGGTACTGGGCCTCCGGCCCCAGGCTTTGACCGACGCTCTGAATAAAGGCCACCACATCATGTTTGGTGCGTTCTTCCAGGCGGCGCACTTCTTCCAAATCGAATTTGGCGTTCTTGCGGATCTTTTCCATCGCCGGTTTAGGGATGGCGCCTAATTTGGTCATAGCCTCGCAACACAAAACTTCGATCTTAAGCATAATTTCCATTTTATGCTCATCAGACCAAATGCGGCTCATCTTAGACAGAGAATATCGGTCAATCATGCCACACTCCTTCCACAACTTTGATAAATTTTTTTCCAGTTTGTGCCGCCACCTTAAATCCTAAATCAGAAAGCGGCCTTAAATAGAGAAAATATTGGTGTTTTTTAGGATTTGCTTCGCAAGGGGCCGCAGGGCCCTTAGCGAAGGGATAGGAAATATTAGCAGAGAAAAATTCGGCGGTCAACCTAAAAAAATATCGAAAAGACGTAAAATATTGAAATATAACGACTTATATTTTTTCTATGACTGTTTTCCAACCGTCTCAGGAAATTTTTCGCGCATATATTTAATACTTTCTTGCACGCTCTGCCTCATAAGGACCGGTATGGTGCGGATCAGCTTCTGGCCTTCAGGAGATCCATAAAAAGCAATGAAAGCCTTTAAGTCTTCGCTGGTAAAATTACGGTCATAGATGGGGATCAAGCGTTCGATGATCTCATCGACCTTAACGCGATCCCGGATTTTTTGGGCCTCTTCAGGTTTTTGCTTTTGGATTTGGGCCAGCATGCGGTCAAAATTATTATTCAGGGCCTGGCGGGTGCCGAAAACGTCTATGAATTGCAATATCAGAGCCCGCTTTTGGGGATCGACCGCGGATGCCGCCGGTCCGGGCGTACCCGATGGGACAGACGTGCCGGGTTGGGCAACCGGCGTTGATGCCTGTGGTGTGCCGAACGGCTGACCGTCGATGTCCTTGATCTCGTCCGCGTAATAGGTCATGGTAACGCCGTCCACATTAATTTGGATGCTTTTACTGTCCTGTTTGAGGATATCCCCCTTGATGGAGCTGCCATCGCTGAGATCCACCGTGGCGGCGAGGCCAAGGCTCATGGGCAAAAAGACGGATATAACGGCAACCAACAGGCAATGGCGCATAAAAACCTCTTTCGTTAAAATTTTTAAATATTGAATTCATTCTAAGGAATATTTGAGATAAATCAAGCTGTATGTTACACTAACCGCCTATGCAACCGAATACTCTTCGATCGCCCATTGCCGGGAAACAGGCAATTTTAATTGAGCAAATAAGAAAAAATATCGACCGGGCGTTAAGCCAGTTCTTGGGACAAGTCAAAAAAGACTATAAGCTGCACCTGGTTTCTCCCCTGCTTTTTGACAGTGTCAGGGAATTCACCCTGCGGGAAGGCAAACGCCTGCGGCCTTTACTGCTCATCCTGACCTATAAAGGTTACGCGCCTTCATCCAAGAAAATTTCCCGCAAGCTGTACAATGCCTCGACCTGCATGGAGTTCCTGCACAATTTCATGCTCATCCACGATGATATCATCGACCGTTCAGACCTGCGCCGCGGCAGACCCACCCTGCATAAAATCCTGGCCCATACGGTGCCCTCGGCCGATCCGGACAAATTAGGCATTGACTTGGGGATCATCGCCGGCGACATTGTTTATGCCCTGGCCATCGACGCCTTTTTGTCCATCGATGAGCCCTCCGAACGCAAGGAAAGGGCGCTTAAATATTTCATCCAGACTGCGGCGTTCACCGCCATGGGCGAATTCATCGACACCGTCAGCGGGGTCAAACCCATCAAGGACGTCGATGAAAAAGAAGTTTACCTTAATTATACGCTCAAGACGGCCCGCTATACCTTTGACTGCCCCATGGTCACCGGCGCCATTCTTGCCGGCGCCTCCAACAGTGAAATCAAAAAAATATCCCGTTTCGGCATCCTGATCGGCCAGGCCTTCCAGATCCAGGATGACATCATCGGCATATTTGAGACGGAAGACAATATCGGCAAGTCTATCTTAAGCGATCTGGCGGAAGGCAAAAAAACCCTTCTGGTCACCCACGCCTTCCGTGTTCTGAAGGGCGAAGACAGAGCCAGGTTCCTGGAGATCTTCTCCCGGGAAAGACAGACCCTGGAGAACCTGGAAGCGGTCAAAAAAATCTTTGTCCAGACCAAAAGCCTGGAATATGCGCTCGGCGCCATCCACACCCGCCTGCACGAAGCGCAAAGGATCCTCAAGTCCCTGAAAATAAACGATACATACCGAACCCTTCTGGAAGCTTCCATTTCAAAACTGTTCAGCCATTCCGAAAAAATAGCTTCTCTATATCAATCGCCCGGATAGCTCGTCCAGGACCAGCCGCCCCCGGTCGGTGGCCTTCAAATTCCCGTTCTCACGCGCCAAAAAGCCGTCCTTGATCCAGACTTCCACTTGCGGCCGCCTGTCAGCCGGCACCAGATCCCAACGGATGCCTTTGTTCATTCTCAGACCCAACAGCACCTTCTCCATGGTCAGCTGCTCGTCGGTTAAATCTTCGCAGCCTTCCACCGGCGGTATGCCTTGGGAAGCTCGGTCGAGGTACTCCTGCAGGCGCGGCGTATTCCAGGACCGCCTTCGCCCGTCGAAAGCGTGCGCGCCTACGCCGAGCCCTATATAAGGACCCCCCTGCCAATAATTCCTGTTATGCGCCGATTCAAATCCCTGTTTAGCGAAATTACTGATTTCATATTGAGCAAAGCCATATTCTTGGAGAAGCCGCCCGATAAGGACATACTGCTGCGCCAGCTTCTCATCGTCATCCAGTTTTATCTGGGCGGCATGAAACCGGCTGTTGGGTTCAATGGTAAGGGTGTACAAAGACAAATGTTCGCTGCCCAACGCCGCCAGGCCTTTGACGTCTTTTTCCAATTCTTCCCCAGTTTGGCCTGGAAAGGCATACATCAAATCGAGATTAATATTGTCAAAGCCCGCCTCGCGCAATACGCGATTGGCCTCAAGCGCCGCCGCGGCGTTATGGTTTCTCCCCAAAAATTTTAAAAAGCGGTCGTCCAGTGATTGGACCCCTAAGCTGACCCTGTTAAACCCGATCCGTTTTAAGAACTGCGCCTTGCCTGCATTGATGCTTTCAGGATTTGCTTCAATGGTGATTTCGATCCCTGAATCCCAGGAAAAATTTTTTCTAATGGCATTCATTAAATCATCCAAATGGTCCTCGTCCAAATGGCTTGGCGTGCCGCCGCCGAGGTAAATGGTCCGCAGGCGCGTTCCCGTATGATTATTCATTTCCGATGCCACGGCCCTGACATATTCTTTCCGTCGGTGTTCCTGGGAAACCGCTATCACGAAAGAACAAAACAAGCATTTGCGGCTGCAGAACGGAATGTGGATATACAATGACGGATAATTCATTTTTTTTATGGAATCACAATAAAAAAATTCTTAAAAAATTTTTTGTATATAAAAAATTTATGTTACTATTTTAATAACAAATCAATCTTTAAGAAAGGAGCTTACGCATGGCTACCAAAAAGAAAACAGCAAAGAAGAAAACAGCTAAAAAGAAATAACTGTTTTTTTTCATGTATTTTCATAAAACCCTTTGAGTAAGTTTTCAAAGGGTTTTATGTTTCTGCACAGGCCATGACGGCCGGTAAAAAAATCTCACCATCACAATCCCCACTTCATATAAAGCCAAGAGCGGCAGGGCCAGGATCAGCATGGATATGACATCCGGCGGGGCCAGGATAGCGGCGAGAATCAGGATGGCCACTACGGCGTGGCGTCTTTTTTGGCGCAAAAATTCCGGCGAGGCGATGCCGATCTTGGCCAAGAACGCCAGGACCAGCGGCAGTTCGAAAGCCACCCCAAAGGCCACAATCATGTGCCCCAAGAACCCCAGATAATTTTTCACCGTGACCATGGGGATCATGTAGGGGGAGGCAAAGCTCATTAAAAACCGGTACGCCCGCGGCACGGCGATAAAATAAGCGAAAGCTCCCCCGGAAAGAAAAAACAGCAGCGACAAGGGTGCAAAAAAAACTACGAACTTCCTCTCGGAAGGCTTCAGCGCCGCCCCCACAAACGCCCATATCTGGTAAACGATGTAGGGAGAGGAAACAAAAAGCGCCAGAACGGTGCCGATGGTCATGGTGGCCGCAAAGGCCTCTGCCGGTGCGGTAAACACCAGATGCCCGGCCGGCGCAATGAGAACCGGCAAAAGCTTGCCTATAAAACCGTAACAAACGCAGAAGGCCAGAACAAAAGCGCCCGCGGATTTGATGAGCCGCGAGCGCAATTCTTCCAGATGTTTGAAGAAGGACTGAAAAAAAGGGCTTAGATTCACTTGTGCGCAGAATCTTCGATGGGCTTTTTGATCTCTTCCTCAGTTTCGCGCAAATTTTTTTTAAATTCACGGATGGCCTTGCCCAGCGCGGCGCCTATCTCGGGAAGCCTTTGCGCGCCGAACAGCAGGATGATCACGGTCAAAATCAAAATCAATTCGGGTAAACGACCCATAACAAACTCCTGATTGATGGTTGAACTTAACTTTATTCTATAAGGGAGGCCGGGAAGCCACAAGTAAAATTTATTCCGACAGCCGGATAATGACTCCCTTTCGACGGGCGCGAGTGTAAGCCTGGTCCAGCAGGCGCAAGGCGAGGATTATATAGAGCAAGGTCAGGGCCAATCCGGTCAGCAAGGGATAGGCCGTGTGCGCTTTAAAGCCGTAGGCCTGCCGGAAAAATTCCAAAAAATGCGTGATAGGGATCAGAAGGCTTGCGGTTTGCAGGGCCTGGGGCAAAACATCAATCGGGTAATAAATCCCGCAGATGATCATGAACAATTGGGCAAACATCCAGGCCGTGATCTCGACCTTCTGGCCGAAGGAGAGGATAAGGATGTTGACCATGATCCCCAAAATAAAGGCGCAACAAAAGAGCCCCAGCAAGAATCCGGCGGTGACAAAAAATCCCGGCAAATGAAAACCAAACCCTAAGCAAGCCGCAGCGCTCAGCAATACGAAGGCCACCAGCCCCCGCGCCATGCCGATCATCCATGTCCCCACGACACCTTCAGAAACACCTACAGGCGTCAGCAGGGTGTGCTTGCAGCTTTTGGACCATAACTCATAAAGCATTGTATACCCGACGTCCAACTGGGTGATCTGCAAGATACCTGCGGCCAGGGTCCCGGTCATGACAAACCCCAGGGTTTGCGGCCCCAAGTGAACGAACTTGGACATAAATCCGATGGAAATAAGCGAAATCATGGGCCAAAAGAAAACATCGGTCATCACAAACAGATTGCGCACCGCGAAGATGGCGCTGCGCACCGTAAAGGCATAGGCGCGGTTCACCCAGGACTGCCAGCCGTCCCGGGATGGCACCGGCAGAGCGATGGTGGTACGTTCTTCTTCCGTTTTGACCGACGGCGCCTGCGTTTGACGGGCCAGCTGGATAAAGACCTTCTCCAGATCGTCGGTATGGTGCATACGCTTAAGCTCATCAACCGCGGCCAGCTTGATGATGCGGCCCTTCTGGATGAAAGCCACCCGCTGGCACATGCTTTCCACCTCATCCATGTTGTGGCTGGTCAACAGAACGGTCATGCGCCGCTGGCGCAAAATATTCAAGACGATCTCACGGGTTTTGAGCGACACGTCGGGATCAAGACCGATGGTGGGTTCATCCAAGAATAGGATCTTGGGATCGTTCAGCAGGGATTTGGCCAATGACAGGCGCTGCTTGGTGCCGGAAGATAGTTCATCAAAATGGCGGCCGGCATAAGACCCCAGATTAAACAGATCGATGACCTCATCGACCTTGCGCTGCAAGCCGCCCCCCCGCAACCCATAAAGACGCCCGTAGAATTTAAGATTTTCCTCGACGCTGAGGCTGAAGGCATAATTGGGATAGCCGGAAGACATGTTGATCCAGCGGCGGACAGTATTGAAATTTTTGGGCACGGATTTCACGCCAAAAATTTCGACAAAACCTTCTTGCGGCAACAGCAGTGTCGCCAGGATATTCAAACAGGTGGTCTTGCCGGCGCCGTTGGGGCCTAAAATGCCTAAAATCTCCCCTTCACGCACCGTCAGGTCCAAATGATCAAGCGCTTTGACGCTGCCTTTACTTTGCCGGTCAGGATAGGTCTTGCAAAGTCCGCGCGCCGCCAATACAATTTCAAAAGATTTTTTCCCCTCGTTCATAAGTTATTGCGCCCTAAGTGCATGCACCGGCCCGGCCAATTTGCATTTTAAAAAAAATAGTAGTATAGTTAGAAAGGAACAAGGAGGGTACCAAAGGATAGCGAAAGCATCTTAAGGCCTATCCCCTTACAAAACCCACGGTTTTTGCAACTGTGGGTTTTGCATTTAAAGCCGCTTGCCTAATAAAGCAAACATCTTCTTTTTGTAAGCTTCCACCCCAGGCTGGTCAAAAGGATTGACACCCAGAACGTACCCGGAAATCCCGCAGGCTTTTTCAAAAAAATAATACAAGTGGCCCAAATGAACAGCATCAGCCTTGCATAAGGTGATGGTCATGTTGGGCACCCCGCCTTCGAAATGCGCGGCGCTGGTAGCTTCATAGGCTTTTTTGTTCACGAAATCGAAACCTTTGCCGGCCACATAATTAAAACCGTCCAGGTCTTCTTTGTCTTCGGGGATGATGACATCATGGTGGGGTTTATCGATCTGCAGGAAGGTCTCGAATACGCTGCGCTCCGCTTCTTGCATCCACTGGCCCATGGAATGAAGGTCGGTAGACATGATCAGCGAGGCCGGAAAAATCCCTTTGCCTTGTTTGCCTTCGCTTTCACCGAAGAGCTGTTTGAACCACTCGGCCACATAAAAAACTTCCGGATAAAATGACGCCAGCACCTCTATTCTTTTACCTTTGTTATAGAGAATATTGCGCAGGGCGGCATAACGGTAGCAGGTGTTCTTTTCCAGGTCGCAGACGGCATATTCCGCCTGGGCTTTTCGTGCCCCTTCCACCAAACCAGCGATGTCTATCCCGGCCAGGGCCAGCGGCACCAGACCCACGGGTGTGAGCACTGAATAACGGCCGCCCACATCGTCAGGGATTACAAAGGAGCGGTAACCCGCCTGGTCGGCGATCTTGCGCAAGGCGCCCTTCTTCTGGTCGGTGACACAGATGATGCGCTGCTTTAAATCTTCACTGGAAAATTTGCTTTCCAAGGACTTTTTAATGACCCTGAAGGCAATGGCCGGTTCGGTGGTGGTGCCTGATTTTGAGATCACCACGACGGTGGGCCGCTTGTCCTTCAAGGTATTCAAAAGCTGGTGCAGGTAATCGCTGCTGATCTGATGGCCGGCATAATAAACAGGGAGCTTGCCCGAACCTAAAAATTCGATGGTGGCGCGGATCCCCAAATAGGAGCCCCCGATCCCGATGGATACGATGCAGTCCGAATTCTTTTGGACTTCAGCCGCCAGCGCCGTTAATTCTTTGATGAACGCGTCGGAGATGCGGGACGGCAAATCCAACCAGCCGGTAAATTCCGCGCCTGGTCCGTTGTGCTGCAGCAAAAAATCATGCGCCCGGTGAACGGAAGGAAAAGCCTTATCAAGTTCGTCAGTTGAGACGAAGCTTTTGAGGTGATCGGTATTAAGGGCTAACATAGGAAGAATCGGACGTGCCGCCTAATTTGGTAGGCATGCCTGAAGGTGCCGGAGCACTGTTCTGTGCCGGTGCCGACGCGTTGGACGCGGCGCTGCTTTTGGAAACAAAGGTTGACTTATCGCCGTACTCTTCATGGCTGACCAGGTTTCCCTTTATATAATGTTCTTCAACCAGGACCCGGCCGTTTTCAGCGTAGGTGGAGACAGTTCCGTCAAGCCTGCCGGCGATATAATACATACTTTGTTTCAGGATGCCGTCTTTATAAAAAACCTTCTTGAAGCCGTCCAACCTGCCGCTGCTGTAATGCTCGCGGTCCAGGACCTCGCCGGTATCATAATAACGCACGGCGTCGCCGTTAAGGTCGTTGTCATCATAATTGCCTTCGAACTGCAGGCCGCCGTTTTCAAAATACATCTTATCGTCCCCCTGGCGCCGGCCGTCGGAATAATGCAATATTTCCTTCAAGGCGCCGGAGGGATAAAAAATTTTCATAACACCGTCCAGCCTGTAATTATGATAATTCTCCTCCCGCAGCAGGTTGCCGTTGCGGTCGTAGACATGCCACACGCCTTCCACCGGGGACAGCGTGCCTCGGGATTGTTCATAAATACGGGCGGGATTGATGACCGATTGCGCCAGGCATAAGCTGGATGCCGTCATGAAGGTCAATACGCTTAAAAGAATTTTCATGGGATGAAATCTCCTATTGGATATCAGCCAAAACCAGTTCTTCGTCGCGGCAGGGCATGGCTTCATCGATCACCGCCCCGCCCAACACCACATCCCCGTCGTAGAAAACTGCGGATTGGCCCGGCGTGACGGACTTTTGGGGACGCTCGAACTCAAGCTCTACGGCCCCGTCTGCCCTTGGCGTCAAATAGGCTTTGACTTCAGGAGAATTATAGCGGATTTTGAGACCCACTTCTATGGTTCTTTTAGGAATTTCACCGCTGACCCAGTTCATCTGGCCGGCTTTCAGGCCGCGGGCATAGAGCTTCCTTAAATTACCGATATGGATGGTGTTGGCGGCACGGTCCATTTTATAGACATATACCGGATAACCTAAAGCAAGTCCCAGCTTGTCGCGCTGGCCGATGGTGTAATGGCTCAGGCCTTTATGCTGCCCGATCACCTTGCCCGTCTCATCTACAAAGGGCCCCGGCGTCATGGCTTCGGCACCCACGCGGTCTTCGATAAATTTCTTATAGCCGCTGGCCGGCACAAAGCAGATGTCCTGGCTTTCCGGCTTCTCGGCGGTGTTAAGACCGAACTGGCGGGCCAGTTCGCGGACTTCAGACTTGGTCAGGCCTCCCAAAGGAAACAAAACCGACGGCAAGGTTTCCTTTCTCATGCTGTATAAAAAATACGATTGGTCTTTTCTGGGATCGACTGCCTTCTTTAACTCATGGCAGCCGTGTGTTGGATTAAATTCGATCTTGGCGTAATGGCCGGTAGCCAGGAATTGGGCCCCCAGCCCTTTCACCTTCTGGTAAAGAGTGCCGAATTTCAAATGCTGGTTGCAGCGCACACAGGGATTGGGAGTGCGGCCGTTGAGATACTCATCGGTAAAATTATCGATGATATAGTCATTGATGTCGGCGGCAAAATTAAACACATAGTGGCCAATGCCCAGGATATCGGCCGCGCGCTTGGCGTCCGCTATCCCGTCGATGCCGCAGCATGAAGCCCGGCCGTCGTTGTGGGTGATGTTAAAGCACATGGTCACCCCAATGGTATTATAACCGGCCTGCTTGATCAGGCCGGCCACGACGGAAGAATCAACGCCCCCGCTCATGGCGACAAAAACCGTTATGTCCTTGTTATCCTTCGTTATGTTCATATTGTTCATATTGGACCGTTTCTAAATATCTCCTTGCTGCACCTTTAGTTATGATAGAACTGTCCCCTTCTCTAAATTTTAGTCAATAGGGACACTTCTATCATAAGTCCATGTATTTCTAGATCTCCGAAAGAAACGGTCCAAGAAAAGGCCTAGGAACGGCTGTTTCTTCAATCGCCCGGTAGGTGGCCATTAATAGATACTCCAATTCTTCCAGAGATATGCTCAACGGCGGCATCAAAACAACCACATTACCCAAAGGCCTTAAAATCACCCCATATTTGCGCGCGGCCTGGCAAACTTGGGCGCCCAAACGGTCTTCTAGCCTGCCCTTTAGCTCGATGCCTGCCATAAACCCCTGCTGCCGTACCTCGGCGACAAGCCTGCAATTATAAAACATTTTGAGCTTTTCAGCTAAGAATTTTATCTTGGGGACAAGCCTGCTTAGGGTGCGTTCTTTTTTAAAAATTTCCAGGTTGGCCAGCGCCGCCGCACAGGCCAGCGGGTTGCCGGTATAGGTGTGGCCATGGAAAAAAGTTTTGTATTCTTTGTAATCAAAAAGAAAACCATCGTAAACCTGCTGGGTGGTTAAGGTGGCGGCCAGCGGCAGGTACCCTCCGGTAATCCCCTTGGCCAGGCACAGGAAATCAGGGCTTACGTCCTCGTGCTGGCAGGCAAACATCTTGCCCGTGCGCCCAAAACCCGTGGCCACTTCATCAGCGATCAAAAAGACATTATGCTTCCTGGTCAATTGTCGCATTTTTCGCAAAGCGCCCGGCGGCCATACCAGCATGCCGGCCGCACCTTGGACGAGCGGCTCCACTACCAGAGCGGCAATGCTACTGCTTTCGGCCTTCAGCAGATTCTCCAAATTGGCCACGGCTTCCCACCCCTGCCCTTTGAGGGCAATGGTCTTAAAAATCAATTTCCGGTAAACCTTATGGAACAAATCAATGCCGCCCACACTCACCGACCCCAAGGTGTCGCCGTGATAGGAGTTGCTTAAATGCACAATGGCGGTCTTTTTCCTGCGGCCGGTATTCTGCCAATACTGGTAGGCCATTTTGATGGCAATTTCAACCGCCGTGGAGCCGTTGTCCGAATAAAAGACTTTTTTTAAGCCCTGAGGCGCAATTTCGATGAGCCGCTTGGCCAGTTCGACTGAAGGTGTATTGGCCAGGCCCAGCAAGGTGGAATGGCCGAGCTTATCGATTTGTTTCTTGAGGGCCGCGTCAATATGCGCCTGCCGATGGCCGTGAACATTGACCCATAAGGACGAAACACCGTCTATATAGACATTGCCGTCAATGTCTTTAAGATAAACACCTTCAGCAGAATCAATGATCAACGGCTCTTCCCTGACCCAGTCCTTCATCTGGGTAAAGGGATGCCAGACACATTCCCTGTCCCACTGTTTTAAATGTTGAACTTTAGTTTTCGGCATTGTTTAAGAATATTGCTTTGATTCAATGGTTTTAAATAAGGAACGATCCCCAGCACCTTGACCCCTGACAACCGGGCTATTTCCTGGGGATTGGTGCTTTCGGGCACACCCTTTTTCGACGGCTTGGTCTGGCAGAACACCAGGCCAAGGATTTTCAATCTCCGCCTTTTAAGTTCATTGATCGTCAACAAGGTATGATTGATGGTGCCAAGCCCCAGGCGGGAGACGATGATCACCTGGGCCTTTAAATCAGCGATCAAATCGGCATTGGTATAGGTTTCCGTGATGGGCACCATTAACCCGCCTGCACCTTCCACCAAAACCGTCTCGTAACGGGCACAGAGCTTTTTAAAACAATCCTGCACCCGCTGCTTCTCAAATTTCATACCGGCACGACGGAAAGCCAGATGCGGGGACAAAGGTTCAGGCGCGTAATACGGATTAATGACCCGTAGGTCATCGTCCAGCCCAAGGGCCATCTTTAAAAACCGCGCGTCACTGCCCGCGCACTGTACCGGCTTCATGACGCCCACCTTGCACCCCCGGCGCCGAAGCCATAGCCCCAGCACCAGGGTCGTGATGGTCTTTCCAACGCCCGTGTCTGTTGCTGTTATAAAAAAAACTTTACTTTTGCGCATAAAGGCCGATCACTTCAAAGGTGGCTTTGACAGCCTGTTGATAAGAAAATTGTTCTTTGTAAATGGAAGCCGCCCTGGCCAATGCCTGCCCTCCCACAAAACCCTGCCGCAGGAGATTGTTGGCGCCGATGGCCTTGATCCAGGCCATCAATTCATACATGTCTGTAAAAGACATCTTGACCTCGTGGCTGTCGATGACCGGATTCGAAAACCCTGCCGCCAACAAGGACTGATGGATCCTGGCTTTATCCGGCAGCCGGTCGAATTGCAAACCAGCCTTGGCCTGCTGCAGGGACTGCAACAATTCCTGGCAGGTGTCATGTCCGAAAAGAGTGCACATTAGGATCCCCCCAGGTTTCAACACCCGGTAGGTTTGTACAAAAGCCGATGGTAGATCCTGGGCCCATTGATAAGCGGCATTGGAAACCACCATATCGAAACTGCCGTCCTCAAAGGGCAAATCTTGGATATCGCCTAAGACCCAGGCAATGCCTTCATGCTTAGGCCTGGCCTCGTCGAGCATGCCCTGGGCAAAATCAAGTCCGACCACCCTGCTTTGAGGGAAATGCTCTTTGAGCTTAACCGTCAGGTGGCCGGTGCCGCAACCCACGTCAAGGCAGGATGCCGGTGAGGGCCGCTTGATCACCTGGGCCAAAAGCTTCTCGGCGATTTCACTGTGCAGCCCGCAATGGCGGTCATACCGCCCGGCTGATCCGTGAAATCGCTGTCTTATTTTTTGTGAACTGGCAGCCTTAAACATATCAATTCAGTAAAAAATCTTCCAAAAGCCGGTTATATTCCTTGGTTTCGACGAGAAACGGCAGATGCCCGCACCCTTCCATGAAATCGAACCTTGCGTTATAGGCATGCTCTGCCACCCAATCCATCACCGAACGCGGACAGATGTAATCTTCGCTGCCCGTGACGAATTGCAACGGGCAGATGATGGAAGCGAGGCGGTCGCGCAGGTCGGTCTTCTCCAGAAGCTCAAGGTAATGTTTCAGCGCTTCGCGCTTGGGCAGGGGTTCCTGCTCCCTGAGATCCTTGACCTGTTTAAACGATGGGTTCTGGCGCTCCTTCATCGTAAACAGCGACCTGAAAAAAATGTCCAGCATTGCGGCATAATCCCCGTCGAACTGCCTGCTTAAGGTGTGGATTTTCTCAAGGTCCAATCCCGCGGGATAATCAGGGCTCCGGGTGAATTTGGGGATCGAGCCCACCATGGATATGCGCATCACTTCATGCGGCATCAGGCGGAAAAGCTCCCAGGCCACCAATCCTCCCATGGACGAGGCCACCATGGAAAAGGGAGCGATCTCAAGGTAATTTAAGATTTCCCGGATATCCGCGGCGATCTCATTGACGCTTAACGGCATCCAGCCGCTGCGGCCGTGGCCCGGCAAATCAATGGTCAGCACCTGGAAATCCGTATCCAAAAAATCCTTTTGGGCCTGCCAGATATGGCCGGAAGCGCCCAAGCCATGGATCATGACGATGGATTCTCCCTGACCTGACACTTGATAATTCCAATCAAGCCCGCGTTGTGTTCTTAGGGTCGGCATTTATAAAATCCTTAAGGCGTTCAACAGTTGATCCGCATCTTCCCGGGTGTGGGCCGCCGTCACCGTCATCCTGAGCCTCGAGGTACCCACAGGCACCGTCGGAGGACGGATAGCCTGCACCAGAATGTCCTTGGCCAATAATTGCCGGGACATCGCCTTGGCCTGATGCGGATCTTTAATCAGGACAGGGATGATCGGTGTCGTTGAGTTCATGCAATCAAAACCCATGGCCCTTAAACGGCTGCGTAAATGCTCCGCGAGTTCCTGTACCTGCTGGCGCAGCCGCGGTTCTTGACGGATGATGCCCAGTGCCGTTCGCGCCGCTTCCGCCAAAGCCGGCGGCATGGCTGTGGTATAAATAAAGGCGCGGCTTTTGTTGACCAAAAAATCTCTTAACGTTTTGGAACCGCAGGCATAGGCGCCGAAACAACCGGCGGCTTTAGACAAGGTGCCCATTTGGATGTCGACGGCAGCGCCCGTCTCTTCAACCAGGCCGCCGCCACGTGCGCCCAAAACACCAAAGGCATGGGCCTCATCCACCATAACCATGGCCTCATAGCGCCGGGCCAATTCAACGATATCTCTTAGCGGCGCCTTGTCCCCATCCATGCTGAAAACCGTGTCCGTGACAATGAGTTTACGGCGGCCGGTGGGCGCCTTCTTTAACATGTCCTCCAGGACCTGCATATCCAAATGAGGATAGCGCAACAATTGAGCCCGGCTTAGGATGATCCCGTCGATGATGGAAGCGTGGCTGAGTTTGTCGCTGAAGACCAGGCTGTGACGATCCGCCAAGGCGGAAATAATTGCGGTGTTGGCCATATATCCGCTGGAATAAACCAGCGCACTTTCAGCCTGCTTGAACTGCGCCAATTCCTCTTCCAGCTCCTCGTGAGGCCTCATGTTGCCGCAAACCAGCCGTGAGGCGCCTGAACCAAAACCGTAATTCTCAATGGCCTTGACGGCAGCGGCCCTGATGCGCCCGTCGGCAGCAAGTCCCAGATAATCATTGGAACAAAAATTCAGGACCTGCCGGCCATCCAGGTGGACGGCCCTGCCCTGCGGTGAGGCAATGGATTGCAGGGACCGGCGCAGTCCCAAGGTTTCCAAGGCCTGTAATTCTTCTTGTAAGAAGCCCGCATGATTCATCGCAATAGGAAAATATCCCCTGCCGTTTTCTTAACGATAACGCCGTTATCCTTGCGCACCAGCAGGGCGCCGTCTTCGTCCAGGTCGACCGCCTCCCCTTCGACGGAACCGGCCGGGTCCGTGATCCGCACACGCTTATGGAGGGTAGCGCTGTGCTTGCACCATTCGGCCATGATCTTGTCAAATTCATGGTGCAAAATCCTGGCGTACCCTTTGTCCAGGCAGCGCAATACCGCTTGAAAAACTTCCGTCCTGTTAAAACTTTTTCCTGACGCCGCCTTCAAAGAAGTGGCCTGGGGCGCCAGCTGGTTGACGGAGGCGTTGACATTAAGCCCTATGCCTACGACGACGAACTTGACCTGGTCCGATTCCGCCCGCAGTTCCGTCAGAATACCGGCCAGCTTATGGTTTTCGAAAAGAATATCATTGGGCCATTTGATGGCTGCTTTGAGCCCGCTGGCCGTTTCAATGGCCTCGATCAGGGCCACCGCCGCCATCAAGGTCAACTGCGGCAGCTGATTAAGCGGCAGGCGGGGACGCAGCACGAAGGAAAAATATAACCCTTTGCCTCTCGGGGAGACCCACGATCGCCCCAGGCGGCCGCGGCCTTTGGATTGGGATTCGGCGCAAACCACGGTGCCGTCAGGACAATTTTCCATCCCCAGCCGGAAGGCTTCGTCCATCGTTGAAACGACCGTATCCTTAACGATCACCTGCTTGCCGATGGTCCGGGTCCCGAGATCTGCGGTGATTTCATAACCCAACAGCTTGTCCGGGCAGGTCATCAGCCGGTAACCCAAATGCGGCACGGCCGTAATTTCATAGCCTTCGCTGCGCAGTTCCTGCATGTGCTTCCAGATGGCTGCGCGCGAAATTTTCAGCCGGGCGCTGATCTCTTCGCCTGAAATATACCCCTCGCTCTGTTTTAAGAATTGAATGATCTGTTCCTGCATATTATCGCAAACCTGTTATCTTGGACTTCAGTTGTGCCAAAAAATATTGAATATCCTCTCGGGTCGTCCACCGGCCCACACTCACGCGCAGGGAACCCAAGGCCATCGCCGGAGACAAGCCGAGCGACGTCAACACATGCGAAGGCTCCAGCCTCCCCCAGGTACAGGCCGAGCCCATGGACACCGAGAGGCGCGCCATATCCAGAGCGCTGACTAAGTCTTCACCCTTGATGCCGGCAAAGGAAAAGTGAGCATTGTTGGGCAGACGCCTGCCGCGCGATCCGTTGAGGACCGATGAAGGGATTTCTTTCAACACGAAATCGATGATCTCATCACGTAAACCAGCTTCTCTCGAAGCTTCCTCGGACATCTGTTGGCGGCAAATCTTAAGCGCCGCAGCCATCCCCACGATCCCCGGCGTATTCTGTGTCCCGGCCCGGCGGCCGTGTTCCTGGTCCCCGCCTAAAATCAATGCGCGCCCTTTGGCCTGGCGGCGAATATACAAGGCACCAACCCCTTTAGGGCCGTAAAATTTATGCGCGGACAGGGAGAGATAATGGCAAGGGATATCATTGATATTGACCGGCAGGTGCCCAGCGGTTTGGGTGGCATCGACTAAAAAATAGGTGCCGCGCTGGCGGCAAATGCGCCCAGTCTCTTCTACCGGCTGCAGGGTGCCGATTTCATTGTTGGCGTGCACCAGGCAAACCAGGATGGTGTCCGGCCTTAAGGCGGATTGGATATCTTCGCTGCGGACAATCCCGTCGGCTCGGGGCTTGACAAGGCTGACCTCAAAACCCTCCTGCTCAAGGCGGTGCAGAGGTTCCAGCACGGAATGGTGTTCGATGGCGGAAGCAACCAGATGCCTGCCCTTATCCTTCAGGGCATCGGCCGCCGCAAAAACGGCCTGATTATTAGATTCACTGGCCCCGCTGGTAAAGGTAATCTCGCCCTCCTCGGCTCCTATGAAGGAAGCCATGACGGCGCGGGCATCCTCAACGGCTTTGCGTGCCTCACGGCCTTCAGCATGAGGACTCGATGGGTTGCCCCCTTGCTCAAAGAAAAAAGGACGCATGGCCTCAAGGACAAGAGGATCGCAAGGGGTGGTGGAAGCATGGTCCAGGTAAATGCGGTGCATAAGGCCTTATGATACTGGAGGCCGCCTGGAATGTCAACTAAGACACAAATGATGGTTTACAATGAAAAGTACCTGCAGGATAAGAAAAGTGCCAAGGGTGGGAGTTGAACCCACACGGCCGTGAGACCACTGGTTTTTGAGACCAGCGCGTATACCAGTTCCGCCACCTTGGCAAAATTAAAAGTGGAGCTGAGGGGGATTGAACCCCTGACCTCTTCAATGCCATTGAAGCGCTCTCCCAAAACTGAGCTACAGCCCCAGATAGGTCAACGGTGAGGCCACTTAGAGAAGAGCCAATATATCATCCTTAACCTCTTTTGTCAAAACCTTCGAGCTTCCCCGCTCAATTTAAAAACATAGCCGCGACTCCTTGCCAACAGCATGAATAGGTGCTACACTTTTTCTATGCGCCGGTATATTTTGTTCTTTATCGTTTTTTTTCTGCCTGCTTTCGCACTGGCCGATGATGTCCAGCAGGTGATCACCCTCAAGGACGGATCCCAAATCAAAGGCGTGCTTTCCGGCATCCAGGACGGCGTCTACGTCGTCAAAACGCCGATCATCGGCGATGTCCATGTGGCGGCCAAGGACGTGGCCAGCATCACCAACGGTAATGCCGCTTCCCCTGCCGGTCTGCCCATGGGCAATACGGGTGCCATGGCGGCTCCGGCCATGGGAGCATCGCCTTTTGACCAGCAGCTGCAGGCCACCCAGCAGCAGTTGATGTCCAATCCCCAGAACATGCAATTGATCACCGAGATGGCCCAGGACCCGCAGATCATGCAGGCGCTTCAAGACCCTGCCGTGATGGCGGCGATCAACAACCATGATTACCAGGCCCTGGCCAACACCCCCGCCATCAAGGAGCTGATGACCAATCCGCACATGCAGGAATTGATCAAGCAAATGCAGCAGCAACAGCAGCAAGGCGCCTCTCAGTAAAGCCATCCGCCCCAAGAAATAAAAAATACGATCTTCTAAGAGTCCGCGACTCCATGCTACAATCAAAACGTCTTTTAAAGGCGCCCTGGGGTTCTTATGGAAACCTTACTGCTCATTTTTGGCGCGATGCTCCTTTTGAGCGTCGTGGCCAGCAAAATATCCGATAATTTCGGCGTCCCTGTCCTCATCCTGTTTTTGACGATCGGCATGCTGGCGGGATCAGACGGCATCGGCAAGATCTATTTTGACGACCCGGCGCTCACCAATGCCTTAAGCACCATCGCTTTGACCTTTATCCTGTTCTCAGGCGGATTTGAAACAAATCTTAAAGACATCAAACCCATCTATCTTAGCGGTCTTAGCCTTTCGACCCTTGGGGTGCTGATCAGCGCCCTTCTGGTCGGGCTCTTCGCGTCCCTCGTCTTGAAATTCTCCATGGAAGAAGGGTTTCTCTTGGGTGCCATCGTAGCATCTACCGATGCCGCCGCAGTATTCAATGTGCTTAGAACGAACAAGGTCTCTCTGCGGGGCCATTTGCAGCCCCTTCTGGAATTTGAGTCCGGCAGCAACGATCCGATGGCGGTATTCCTGACCGTGGGCATCATCGGCCTGCTGAAGGACCCCGGCCTCTCCCCCCTGCAACTGCTTCCCCGTTTTTTCATCGACATGGGCATCGGCGCGGCCGCGGCCGTTGTGCTGGCCCGTGTCGGGATTTTCATCATCAACCGCCTGCGACTGTCCCTCAGCGGCCTTTACCCGGCGCTGATCATCGCCCTGGTATTATCCATCTATTCCGCTACCCAGATTATTAAGGGCAACGGCTTTCTGGCCGTTTACATCGCGGGGATTTTGATCGGCAACGCCAACCTCCTCCATAAAAGGACCATCAAAAATTTCTCCGACGGGATAGCGTGGCTGATGCAGATCATCATGTTCCTGACCCTTGGCCTGCTGGCCTTCCCGTCCCAAATTGTTCCGGTCGCCGTAACAGGCTTGTTGGTCTCGGCGTTTTTGATCTTTGCTGCCAGGCCCGCCGCTGTTTTTATTTCACTGGCCGGATCAAAATTAAATATCGCCGAGAAAATGCTGGTGTCCTGGGTGGGCTTGAGGGGCGCTGTTCCCATCATCCTGGCCACCTTCCCCTTGATGGCCCATATCCCCAAGGCCGAAATCATCTTTAACATCGTGTTTTTCATTGTACTGACCTCGTCGCTTTTGCAAGGCACCACCTTGTCGCTGGTGGCTAAATACCTCAAGGTCGCCGCCCCTCTCAAAAACAGGCAGGCCTCGCTGGAATTCGGCAACGGTGAGACGGACGCCGGCCTGGAAGACCTGATCGTCCCCTACAATTCCCCTGCCTCCGGCAGGCCCCTGTATAAGCTGGACATCCCTAAGGGCTGCCTGATCGCCCTAATATCAAGGAACGACAAATCCTTTGTCCCCAATGGACAGACCGTCATCGAAGAAGGGGACGTTCTGTTGGTCATTGCCAATAAACAGGACCTCCAGAAACTCCAATCCATTCTTAACAAAACTTAATTTTGGTTTTGACGCTGATGCCTGAGTTGCCCGCAGGCGGCATTGACGTCTTTGCCGCGGGGAGTGCGGATGGTAGCATGGATGCCGCTGTCTTCGAGGCTGTCCCTAAAGGCCAGCATTTCCTGACGCGTGGGTGTTTGATGGCCGAATTCCGACACCGGGTTGTAAGGAATAAGGTTCATCTTGCAGATAAGTCCCTTGAAGGCCTTTTTCAAACTCTCGACGGCGTTCGGAGTACAGGTGACGCCCTTGATCAAAATGTATTCAAAGGTGATCTGCCTCTTGGTCAGACGGACATATTCCCGGCAGGCAGCGATCAGCTCATCAAAGGGGTATTTGCGGTTGACCGGCATCAGCACGTTGCGGGACGGATTATCGTAGCCGTGCAGGGAAACCGCCAGCTCCACCTGCAGGCCTTGACCGGCCAGCTCCTTGATCCTTGGCACCACCCCAACGGTGGAAATGGTGATGTGCCGGGCACCGATATTAAACCCCTTGTCGGAATTAATGATGCGGATGGCCTTCATCAAATTATCGAAATTATCCAGCGGCTCGCCGGTGCCCATGAAAACGATGTTGGACAACGGCCGGGGATGCTTGAGCGACTCTTCTTTGACATGCAGCAGCTGCGTGACGATCTCGGCGCAGCTCAGGTGCCGCTTCCAACCGCCCAAGCCGCTGGCGCAAAACTTGCAACCGAACTTACAGCCGGCCTGGGTGGAAATGCATGCCGTTGTCCTGGTTGCCGTGGGGATAAGCACGCTCTCGATTTTTTCATGATCATGCAGGTCAAAAAGGAACTTGGTGGTGCCGTCCTCGGAAACTACTTTATGATCGACGGCAAAGGGCCCGAGTAAAAAGTCTTTTTTCAACCGCTCCTTGAGGTCTTTGGGAAGATTACCCATGCCGTCGAAATTCCAGACGCCTTTTGGGTAGATCCACTGCCAAATCTGCTGGGCGCGGAAAGGCTCAATGCGGGCGGATTTTAAATACGCCGTCAGTTCTTCCCATGACAGGTCGCGGATATCGGGGGTCATTATTTTTCGACGAATTCGCCGATCTGGCGGTATTTCTTGTAACGGACGTCAAGAAGTTCCTGCGGACCTACAGACGAGGCTTTCTTGATGTATTTAAGCAGCGCCTGCTTTAAGCCAGCCGCCGCCTCCTGGGGATCGCGATGGGCGCCGCCCAAAGGTTCGGGAATAATTTCATCCACGATATTGAATTTGACCAGCTCTTCCCCGTGCAGCTTCAAGGCTTCTGCGGCTTGCGGCGCTTTCAGGGAGCTGCGCCAGAGAATGGAGGCGCAACCTTCAGGCGAAATGACGGAATAATACGCATGCTCCATGATGAGCACATAATCGGCCACTCCGACCCCTAAGGCCCCGCCACTGCCGCCCTCGCCGATGATCACGGCAATGACAGGAGTCTTCAGGCCGGCCATGTCGCGCAAATTCTCGGCAATGGCCTGGGCCTGCCCGCGCTCCTCGGCACCGATGCCGGGGTAGGCTCCCGGTGTGTCGATCAAGCAAACCACCGGCACTTCAAATTTGGCTGCCAGGCGCATCAGACGGATCGCCTTGCGGTAACCTTCGGGATGTGCGCAGCCGAAATTACGCATGACGTTTTCTTTGACGTCGCGGCCCTTCTGGTGGCCGATGACCATCACCTTTTTGCCCTCGATCAGGGCAAAGCCGCCGATCATGGCCTGATCGTCGGCATAAAGCCTGTCCCCGTGCAGCTCCAGAAATTCGTCGGTCATCATGCGGATATAATCCAGGGTATAGGGACGCTTGGGATGCCGGGCGATCTGGATGCGCTGCCAGGGTGTCATATTCTTGTAAATATCGTTCTTGAGTTTCTCGAGCTTGACCTCCAGGCGCTTGATCTCAGGCTCCAGCGTTACACGCTTGGAACCCATCTGGCGCAGGTCATCGATCTTATGCTCAAGCTCAAGGATCGGTTTTTCGAAATCCAGGGTTGCCATGAATGCTCCTAATTTTGAATGACCACTTGAGTTCCAACGGGCAGGATGTCGAAAAGCTCCTCGACGTCCTTGTTGAGCATGCGCACGCAGCCGGCCGTTGCCTGCTGGCCGATCTGGTCAGGATGAATGGTACCGTGAAGACCGTAATGCGGGTCGGTAAAACCCATCCAGCGGGTGCCCAGCTCATTTTCCGGGCTCTCTGACGGGACCGGCGCGCCGCCGTCCCTGAACCACACCGGATTTTCGATCTTCGTGGCGATCTTGAAGGTCCCCACCGGCGTTATGTTGTCCTTGCCCGTCGAAACGTGATAAATTTTCAGGACCTCGTCGCCGGATTTCAAAAACAGCACATTCTGGGACTTATTGATCAGTATATTGAACGGCGCGGTCCAGATGCGCAGGGTCTCGCCCGCACGGATCACGTCGCTCTTTAGGTTGTTGGCTCTTTTGATCAATTGCACGGTGGTATTGTATTGCTTGGCCAGTTTGCCCAGCGAATCGCCGGGGACGACTTCATAAGAGATCGTCTTCGACGGTATTGGGGCGGGAGAAAAAATAAGGTCGATGTTCAACTGCCCCAGCTTGTCCTGGACCTCCTGGATTTTATCATAATCAGGGTAATTGCTGATGATCTTGTCGTAAGCTTCCTTGGCTTTAAGCTTGTCCCCTTGGGCCTCATCCTGGGCCGCTTCACTTAAAAGTTCCTTGACCCCCACACTTGTCCCGGGGTCCTGGGCAGCCGACGCTGCCGATTTATGGTGGCGAATGGCCACGACGCTGCCGGCCACCAGAACAATCACCGCTATGATCCCGATCAAAATTTTTTGATTCATAAAGAAATCTCCTTAAAAATCGACTGCGAAGGCTTAATACAAGACCATCGCACAGATTACACCGAAAACAAATCCGGCCAGCACCTCGACAGGCGTGTGCCCGACCAACTCCTTAAGCTTTTGCTCCTCGATCTGCCCCTTCCAATAGATATCATCCATCATCTTATTGAGGATGGTGGCCTGATAACCGGTGGCCCGCCGCACGCCCTGGGCATCGAACATGGTCACTAAAGCAAATGTCGCCGCCACGGCAAAAAGAGGGGAATTAAAACCATATTCCAGCCCCACGGAAGTGGCCAGCGCCGAAGCTCCGGCTGCATGGCTGGATGGCATGCCGCCTGTCCCGATGAACCAGCGGAAATTGAACCTCTTTTCTTTGACGACCCCTATGAACACCTTGGCCGATTGGGCCAAAACCCAGACCGCCGCGGTTGTCAAAAAGATCCGGTTATGAAAAATTTCCGGAAAGAACGAATGTGGATATAAACCTGTCATCCTTAAAATTTCACTATCTTTTGGTCCTTGACGGGTGGTTTTGCTGATGTTAGGCTATCATTATATTATCGCCTGACAAAAAAGCAAGTGAAGCTTGCTCCCCCACAAGCCGGCCGATAACTTAAACTCCCCCTTTCATTGGAACCAGCCATGCTTGCCCGAATTTCTTCCTTTGGCCTCTGTGGCCTTGAAGCCTATCCTGTTGCCATTGAAGTGGATATAACTCCAGGACTGCCCAGCATCACCGTGGTGGGCCTGCCGGATAATGCCATTAGGGAAAGCCGGGAACGCATCCGGGCCGCGATCAAAAACAGCGGCTTTGAATTTCCCGCCCAGCGGATCACCATTAATCTGGCCCCGGCCGATACCAAGAAACAAGGGCCGTGTTATGACCTGGCCATTGCCCTGGGCGTACTGGCCGCGCAAGGGCTGATACCTTTGGAAACCTTGGACCGTTATGCCTTCCTGGGTGAACTTTCTTTGGATGGACGAATCCAGCCGGTGCAGGGCGCCTTGTCCGTGGCATTGGCAGCGGCGGCCGGTGAACCCAAGAGTCTCATCCTGCCGGCGGCCAATGCCCGGGAAGCGGCCTTGGCCGGCGGTCCGGTTTTTGGGGCCGGCAATCTCAATGAAGTCATTGCTTTTCTAATGGATCCGCAAACCCTAAAAGCCGCATCCGCCGATTTTGAATCGCTGCTTAAAAATGTACGGCCGCAACGTCATTTGGATTTCAGCGAGGTCAAGAGCCAAGGCGGCCTTAAACGGGGGCTTGAAGTGGCTGCGGCCGGCGGGCATAATGTGCTTTTGGTCGGGGCGCCGGGCAGCGGCAAGACCATGCTGGCACAGCGCCTGCCCGCCATCCTGCCGGACATGACGCCTGCCGAAATCCTGCAAACCACCCAGATCCATTCCGTGGCCGGTCTTCTTAAGAATGCGGAGGGCATCGTGACCCAGAGGCCGTTTAGGGCGCCTCATCATACCGCCTCCGACGCGGCTATTATCGGCGGCGGTACCAGCCCCAAACCGGGTGAAGCCACCCTGGCCCATAACGGCATTTTATTTTTGGATGAATTCCTGGAATTCGACCGCCATGTCCTGGAAGTCCTGCGCCAGCCGCTGGAAGACGGCTTTGTCAACGTGGCGCGCTCCCGCGGCTCCTTGCGTTTTCCCTCGAGGTTCATGCTCGTTGCGGCCATGAACCCCTGCCCCTGCGGCTGGAAGGATGTGCCCGGAAAAATCTGCCGCTGTACGCCCTTACAGGTGGAACGCTACCGGCATAAATTCTCCGGGCCGCTGGCAGACCGCATCGACATCCACCTGCATGCCCTTCCTTTGAAAAGCCGGGAAATCTTCGACGGGACCGCACAGGAATCTTCAGCCGCCATTAAAGAACGGACCACCCAGGCAAGACTTCTGCAGGGGCGGCGCTTCCAAGGCCATGGGGTTTTGTGCAATGCCCACATGCAAGCTTCCCACCTGCGCCGCTGCTGCCCGCTCTCTTCCCAAGCCAGGTCCATCCTGCTGCAAGCCATAGAAGAATTAAAATTGTCGGCGAGGGCGCACGACAAGATCCTTAAGGTGGCCCGCACCATCGCCGATTTGGCGCAAAGCAAAGAGATCCTTGCCGAGCACATCGCCGAGGCCGTCAGCTACCGCAGCCTGGACCGGCAAGCTTTCTGAGGGGTAAAGAATTACTCCAAATCTGTTGACAAAAATTCCGATTTGTTAAAAGATAAACCTATGCCCAAATGCATTTTAGTAGTGGATGACGATCGTGTTTCCGCCGAGCTGGCCTCCCGGGTCCTGAAAAGCAGCGGCTATGATGCCCTGGTTGCCCGCGACGGACTGGAGGCCCTGGCCATCCTGCAGCAAAAAATACCGGACCTTATTTTATTGGATGTGCAGATGCCCAACCTGGACGGTTATGGGTTTATACGGCAAAAAACCAGCAACCCCGCCACCGCTAAAATACCGGTCATTGTCCTTACCTCCATGGCCCAGACAGAACCGCTGTTTAAGCGTTACGGGGCCAGGGCTTACCTGATCAAGCCTCTCAAGGTCCAGGACCTCTTAGACAAGATCAAATCGCTTTTACCCGACTGATTTTTATTCCTTGATATTTTTGCTGAGATCCATGGTTTGCCCGTAGGACTGCAGTTTATCACTCAGCAGGTTGATGATATGGCCCTGCTCCTGGATCTTGTCGAGGGCTTGTTTCAGTTTCCGGGAAACGGCATCATCGTTGGAAAATGACTGCAGATGGTCTACCCTGGCTTGAAGTTCCTTGACCTTCAGGCCGGCAACTTTAAGCTCTTCCCGCAGCTTTTCCTCACTGCCCTTGCCGGACTTGTCCAGGAAATATTTAAGACGGGCAATGGCCAGCCCGTCGTATTTCAAATCATCGTCCTTGCTGCGGATCTCCTGGCGGGCCTGCCGCAGCTGCTCTTTCAGGCTTTGCAACTGCGCGGACTGACGGTCAAATTCCTGTTCATACTCATTGGCATGGGCCTTAATTTCAGAAAGCATCTGGTCCTTCTGACTTAACTCCTCGGTGGCCTTCTTCAAGCCGGTCCTCAAGAATTCCACCTCGTCGCTGCTGGGCAGGGCCCCTTGGGCCTTTTGACGGACCATGTCCAGATCGTTCCTTAATTTTGAGATTTCCTGCAACTGCCTTACATTGGTGGCCTTCAACCGATTTATTTTGTTCTGATAATCATTGATCTTTTCATTCACCATCTTTTGCTGCACCATGGAAAGGCTCAAATCCTTGGCTTGAATGTCCATTTCCCTGGCACTCAGGGCTCCCTGCAGGTCGTACATCTGTTTTTTGATCTTGATGACCTCGGCTTCCTTCTGCTGCAAACGCAGGTTGAGATCATCGATTTCCTTTTGAGTATACCCCTTGGAATTACTTAAGCGCATGACCCGCTGGAGCTCTTGATTGTAGGCATTATTGGCCGTCTCCAGTTTCTGCCGGTAATCCCCGGCCAGGGTCGTCATCTTGTCGGCTTCCGCCGTCTTGGCATCCAACTGCTGCTTTAATTGATCGGCCTTATCCTGGGCATCCGCCAGCTGCTGCTTTAGCGAATCCGCTTCCATGCTGAAAGCATCGCCCTGCTGGACCTTGGAACGCAATTGGGCGACCTCGTCTTCCTTATCCCGCAATTGCGCGGTCAAATCGCGGATTTGCGCGGCCAACAGCGTTTGGTTCTTTTCTTCGGCGATCTTCTTTTCCAGTGCGGATTTCAAATCGGCAATCTGCTGCTGCCTTTGATCCAACAAATTCTGAAGACCTTGCATGCGGGCGGCCGACGCCATGTCCTGGAGCTGGCGGCTGGCCAATAAGGCCTTGATTTTGCCTTCAAAAACCAAGAACCTGCGGTCAAAAGCCGCCATTTCCTGCATTTGCAGCTCACCCTTTTCCTCCAACAAGGCCGCCTGCTGCTGTTGCAGGTTGATGAGTTGCTGAGCCAGCTTGATGCGCTCGTCGGGAGGCACCACCTTGGGAGCCTGATTTAATTGTGAGGTTAGACGGTAGTATTCGGCCTTGGCTTTGGCCACGGAGACCACCTGGGCCAGCCATTTATTTTGAGCCACCTGCTTCTCAAGCTCTGATTTCAACAGATCGATCTGTTCTTTATTCTGGGCGATCTGCTGCTCAAGCCCGGATTTCGACAACTCCGCACCGGCCTTATTTTTGGAAATCTGGTTTTCCAATTCGATTTTTAACAAATCGATCTGTTCCTGCTTTTGCTGAATCAGCGCATCATTAACGGAAGGCCCTTTACGGCCGGCCTTCAGCATGGCGATCTGGTTTTGCTGGTCTGCGATGGTCTTGTTCAACCCGGCGATCTGTTCTTCCTTCTGGGCCAGAATATCGTCCAAATGCTTGATTTTATCATCCATTTGCTTTAATTTATCGACGAGGGCCTTGACATTTTGCTGCTGGCCAAGATTCATCGCGCTCTGGCGGGAAAGTTTTTCATTCAACGCAACCATTTCTTGCTTCAGAATCTCCAGCATCTCATACTTTTCGGTCAGCAGGCTGCTTTTGTCTTCCAATTCATGGTGCACGGTCATCTTGTCGGCATCCTGCGTCAGAGAGATCAGGTCAGCGTAAGAAGAAGCCGCCCGGCTGTTGGCCGCGATGCGTTCACGGTCACGGGTATAAAGCGCTTTATTATACCCCTGCATCGCTTCGTCGATCCTGGCCAGGTCTTCATTCGCCCGGCGGGCTTGGGCAGCTTGGGCAAGGCGGTCGTTTTGGTCGATGAGCTGCTTGATGGCGATCTCCTCGTCGCGGTTGCGGCGGTCCAGGACAAGGACCTGCTGGTTCAAGGCTTGGATATCATCAGGACCGACGATGACCGGCGGTGTTTCAATGGCTGCAGGAGCGGCCCATCCGAAGTTGATGCCGGAAAGGAAAAAGCAGCAGATCAAAACACTGGTGTTAAATTTCTTCATGGGGCTCCCTCATCGGCTCAAGTCTCTGATTCGAGGCTCGAGCGCATTTGCTGTACCTGCACCTTCAATTTTTCAATAATGCGCTTTTGCGCGTCAATGGCCTTTTTCAGGCTTTCAATATCCGCGACATTGACCGCATCCACCGCTTGTTTATCCGATGCGTCTATTTTCACAAGAGCCGGGCTGGGCACAACCACCGCGGGCAATACCACAGGCACCGGTTTGGGGATTGTGACAGGCTGCGGCGGCACGTAACCCATCTGTTTTAGATATTTCAATGCTTGCGGCTGATGCTTATCATAGCTCAATACATGGCCAAAAACAGCCTTGGCCCCATCCATGTCCCCACGGTCATAAAGCTGTTGACCGTACTGCATCAGCTCATTAACGACCAGGGACCTCATGCCTTGGGCATAATCCTGGGCCAGACAGGGCACAATTCCAAATAGGACGAAAGAAAAGACAAATGCTGCTCTTTTAAAAACATTATAAATATATGATATTAAATAACTTATGACATTATCCGCCATGGGTGGCCTCCCTCATTGCCATTGCTGGCAAAGTATAACATCCGCTCCTATGGGTGTCAAGGCAAGCAGCGCATCACCAGGAAAACTATTATTATAAGGAAGCGACCCTTTGACCAGGGGACTGGTTATCGGCAAAGCCTAGAAACCGCCTTAAATCATCCATGGGCTGGATATTAATGATGACCGGCCTGAAGCCGGAAACGTTCTTGAGCTGATGGACCATGGCCTGGTCAAGACGGAATTGGATCTGCCCCGCTGAATGCGCGACCTGCAGGTTCATCTGGCTGCGGGTCAAATCGATCCCGCCGAGATTATTATCTTGAACATGTCCTGGCCCGGACCGCATCGCAGCATCTTCGACGGTCAAATCCCCGTGCCTATTATTTTGTGTTTTAATAACGGCCTGCCCCGCCGCTGCATTAAAATAATAAAAAGGCAGCACTTTATATTTCTCCGATTTTATGCCAGGGTCCCATTGCGCTCCCAGTCTTTTAAACAAATCCTCTCCTTGGGGCGTGCCGGCAAAGGCGAACACCTGGCCTTTATAGCCCAGACGCAAAGATTCATTAATGACATAAGCAACCAGCAAGGACCCTATCCCCTTCCAGGCGCGATTACCTGTTTTTTTAAGATGCCAGGGTGCTATCTCAATATGGTTGATGTAAAGGCCGAACACCGAAAAAATATCATAAGCCGCCCAGCCCTCCAAATGTCTTTTGCCCGTTTCATCTTCACTGACAAGGGCCAGTACATTGCCCTTGGATTGGATCAATTCATGCCACTCTCTTTGAAAAAAAACTTCCTCTCCCCATTCCTGGATCAGGTCCATATCCCGGCTGGTGGGTCTTATGAGAAAAATTTTCTTGGGCCTGTTCGAGGTTCCCGGGAGGGACTGTAGCGAAGGCCTGCCGTGCAAAAGCTCCAGTCTTACCGGTCCGATCAAACGGCTGGAGTCGATCGCGGCTTTCCAGGCCATAAAAATATTCAAGTAAGAACGCCAGCCATTATTCCGTCCTTTCTCCAAACTTTCATCGACGAGATTTAAATCAACAAGGAAATCTTCCAACGATACTGATTCATCCCTTAACTGACTTAGTATCTCTTGGAATTGATTGTTTATATCGTGGTCTTTGATAAATTTCCTGATCGCCTCTTCCCCCCGGTCCTCCGTTCCCTGGCCGCCAGGTTCTTCGACATAAATGGGAGTGTCATGAAAGCCGTTCTCGAACCAGAAGGAATTGTCCTTGGGATTGAACTCCACCCTAACAAAAATGTCCTTAAACGGCTGGAAATGATCGTCTTGATTGAGACGAGCGACTTCATCGCCCATCTTCACGGCATACGAATTTCCATTCTTGAAAAACGATACCGTCTGCGACTGGCCTCCCTCGTCCTCAAAGGTCAGGGTCTTTTGTTTATGGCCGTTCAAAAAGAATTTTGGTTTCGTAAAATACACCACCTTTGTTTGCCCTGCGGTGCCTATATGCCGGACCTCAATCTCATGGGACTGTCCCGTGGACTGAAGAACTTTAAAAAGAAAGTGCTGCGGCTCCAGCCCGGATTCTGTCCTTTGATAGGTGTTTTGCCGTGAACTGCCTGCCTTTATTTCTTCGTCGAAATCAACGGGGCCGTAAAGCTGGCCTTGCATCTGACCGTTGATCTTATCCCAACGGCTGAAATAAACTTTGTCCTCTTTGACCAGCACTTGATAAGAAGAATCCCCGGCCTGGATCCAAACTTTGTTCCCTTCAAAAGACGCCTTGATCTCTTGGCCTGGGCCTAATACATTTTCCTGCCGTATATCATGGCCCAGTGCATATCTATTCGTGACATTGCCGGCCGCAACAGCATCGGACCTGACCAGCATCGCGCGGTCCCTGGCCACCATGGCCCAGCTGGGCGGCGGCCCCTCTTTCAATTGCAAAGCCCTTGTCACATTAAAATCAAATCCTCCTGAAAAATACTTCCTGGGGATCATCTGCTGGGTCAGCGGGTCCTGTTCTTCTTTGATGTAGTTGTATACCCCCTTCTTGAAGGCCTGTAAGTACCGTTGGTATATCTTCTGCTTTTCCTGAGGGTCCCGGATACTGATCCCCGCCAC
>JAGWOI010000030.1 GCA_028870995.1 Candidatus Omnitrophota bacterium
CTGCGACAAATCGCCTTTGGCCACCGCGGTCGTGACCTTCGCGATGTTTCGCACCTGGTTGGTCAGGTTGCCCGCCAGCTGGTTGACGTTGTCCGTCAGGTCCTTCCAAACACCCGAAACACCCTTGACATCGGCCTGCCCGCCTAATTTCCCTTCCGTGCCGACTTCCTTGGCCACACGCGTGACTTCCGCCGCGAAGCTGTTGAGCTGGTCAACCATGATGTTGATTGTATTCTTCAGTTCCAGAATTTCACCCTTGGCATCGACCGTGATCTTCTGCGACAAATCGCCTTTGGCCACCGCGGTCGTGACCTTCGCGATGTTTCGCACCTGGTTGGTCAGGTTGCCCGCCAGCTGGTTGACGTTGTCCGTCAGGTCCTTCCAAACACCCGAAACACCCTTGACATCGGCCTGGCCGCCCAGCTCGCCTTCCAGACCGACTTCCTTGGCCACACGTGAAACTTCCGATGAAAAAAAGCTCAATTGTTCGAGCATGGAATTGACAACCGTGCAGATCCTTAAATATTCACCTTTCAGGGCGCGGCCTTCGATCTCCAAAGGCATTTTCTGCGACAGGTCGCCCCTGGCGACCGATGTGATGACGCGGGAGAATTCATTGGTAGGCTGCACCAGATTGGTGATCAGAGAATTGATGGAATTCATGCCCGTGGCCCAGGCTCCTTTGACCGGCCCTATAGAAACGCGTTCCGTGAGCTTGCCTTCTTCACCCACAATAACGCTGACCCTTGTCATTTCACTGATCAAATTTTCATTAAGGTCCAAAATATCGTTAAGGACCTCACCGATTTCGCCGGTAAGGCCTTCTTCATCCACGGGAAAACGCGCGGAAAGGTTCCCCTGGCGCACGGACTTGGCCACTTGAAGGATTTTTTTTAATTGAACGCGGCTGTTAGTTTTGCCGTTACCGCCTGGCTCGTCGCCACCGGGATAAGCGGCTGCTGTTTCTGAGGATTTTTGTTTGTGTTGATTTTCCAAGAAAGTCGTGGGTGTCATAATGCGCTGTCTCCTGTAGCACAGGTTAATCTATAAGAGCATAGACTGTAGAGGGGGATGACTGAACATAATGGATTTATGAAACATAAGAGACCCTTAGTTTACTGATACCCCCTTAAATGTACATGGCCTGGTTCTACCTTTTACTGTCTTTTTTCTACCCTGTCCTTGATAAAAGAACCGGGACACATTGACTTTTTATTAACAAAAATCACTGTGTCCCGGTTTTCTTGCCGGCGGGAGGCCAAAAATAAAACCCTCACCGCCACCTACGTACTGTCAGCTTCATATTCTTCCAAGCGCTTACCCAAGGCAAACTCGATTTTGGTGATGAGGTTGAGAGGTCTGAACGGCTTAAGGATGGACGTTTTGATCCCGCACAACTTCATCATCAAAAAGTGCTGTTTTTCCGTAAAAAATCCGGTCATGGCGATGACAGGCACATCCTTAAGAACGGAAGAATTTCGCGCCTCATCAGCGATTTGAAAACCGCTTTTAGGACTCATTTTCAAGTCCAGCAAGATGAGATCAGGTTTATTCTTTAAGGCTGTTTCAAAAACCTGAGTCCCATCACTGAGGGCAATGACATCGTACCCTCCTAATTTCAACAAGTTTTCCAACTCTTCCAGGAGTTCCACATTATCATCGACGATCATGATAAGAGGTTTGCTCCTCACCTTTTGTTCTTCTTGTTGAGGTTCGAGGACAGTAGAAGACACCATGAGACCACTCCTTCCTTCGCCCCGCTATTGGCGCGGTAGGCTTTTAAACTAATAATGGGGAAATTTAACTTCCAATTAAAGAATATAACAGCAGGGGTAAATTAACAATGACAGGAATCCGCCTTTTTCTGACTTTCTTCCACCCGCGTCCCGGCCTCTCTTTCAGGCATGCTCGACAGAAGCGGCCAATTGCTTGACCTGCTGCACAAAATGATCGACCATGAACGGCTTGTTGATCACGACATCGGCGATATTAAGAATTCTTTCTTCTTCGTCGTTGGAAACCCCTTCAACACTCAATAAGGGTTCGCCCAGGGGCCTGCCTGAAAGCACCAGCACCTTCGGACGGCGGGAGATCTCCACCAGACTTTTAAGGATCCCATAACCGTTTAAGCCGGGCAGACGCAGATCGAGGATGAGAATTTGGTAGGGCCTGGTCTTCAAAAAATCCAGGCCGCGCAACCCGTCAAAAGCCAGATCGACCTTAAACCCTTCAGTCTCCAGCAGCTCGCGCAATTCAGCGCATAATTCCTCATCGTCGTCAATCAGAAGCAGCTTCAGCATAATTTCTCCTGTGCACCGGCAAAAAGACATGTACGATCGTGCCCTTTCCCTGCTGACTGCTGATGGCAATCTTGCCCTGGTGCATATTGATCAGTTCGTTGCAGATCGTCAATCCGAGACCCGTACCTTTGGACTTACGGGTAAAAAATGGCTCAAAAATTTTATCCATGTCTTCCTGGGCAATGCCCGCCCCGTTATCTTTGATGCTGACCTTGAACATATCCCCTTCCCGGACCATGTCCACTCCCACCTTTCCGCCGGGGCCCCCAAAAGACTGACAGGCATTGTTTAGGATATTCACAAAGATCTCGCGGACCTGGTTACTATCGGCTTCAATAATGGCGTCTGTGCCGTCTTTGTAATGTTTCTCGATGGTGATGCCCTTTTCCCCGAAGCGCCCCTGCACCCCGGCCACGCATTCATCCAGCACATGGGCCAGCTTGATCTTTTCATAATTGGGTATCTTGATGCGCGCGTAGCTCAGCAGGTTGTCAATGATCTGATTGCCTTCCCAGACCTTTTTCTCGATATTGGTCAAATGCCGGTTATCGCCCAGATCGTTCTTCTCCTTCTTTAAATTGTAGGCCGCCAAATGAATGACCCCCAGCGGATTGCGCAGCTCGTGCGCCACCGTGGCGGCCAGGGTGCCGATGTCCGCCAGCCGGCTGAACTGCTTGAGCTCTTTCTGGGTCTTGATCAATTCCTTGGATCTCTCATCCACCAGGCGCTCAAGGCTTTCCTTGTCTCGTTTCAGGATCTCTTCCGCCCTCTTGCGCTGGGTTATGTCCATAATGGAGGCCAATACCTGCAGGCCCCGTTCGGTTTCGATCGGCGTCAGGGCGATCTCGACAGGGACTTGTTTGCCGCTCTTGGTCTGGCACAAAAGTTCCCTATCGAGCCCCATGGCGCGGGCCTCGGGATTTTTATAAAACCCAGCCCGGAAGCTAATATGCTGCCCCCTGAATTGCTGAGGGATCAGAGTCTCCAGTTTCATATGCAGCAATTCCTCCCGGGTATATCCAAAAAGCTTTCCAGCGGCCTCATTAATCAAGACAATGTCCCCGTCCTGATTGATCATCACCTTGGCCAGGGGAGAATATTCAAATACCTTTTGAAAGCGCTCCTGATATAATTTGGCCTCGGTGATGTCACGGTAGTTGATAACCACCGCCCCCAGCGCCGGATCGTATAAAAGATTATGGCCGGTGCCTTCAATCCAGAGATAACCGCCGCTCTTATGCCGGACACGGGTGATGGTGGTGACCCGGCTGCCGGCCACAGAGACCAGCCCCTGGAAAATCGTCAAAATATTGGGCAAATCATCAGGATGAACATAATCGAAAAGGCACAATCCTTGGAGCTCCTGCGGTTCATAGCCTAAAATGCGTTTCACCGAGGGGCTGCTGTAAACATACCTGGCTTCCTTGTCCACAATGGAAATACCGTCGAAAGAGTTTTCCACCACGCTGCGGTACCGGGACTCATTGTATTTGACCACCTCCTCCGTCAGCTGCCGCTCGTAGGAAGCCGCAGCCAAGCTCAACACGGTCACGGAAATGACACCAATAAAGCACTGTACGATCACCAGGTCTTCCGTCAGGCGCTCACCGATGAAGGGTCCCAAATGCCAAAGCGATCCTAGAACGGCGATAACGGAAGTGGTCAAGACGGACACGGTGGCCCCCGGAAAACCGAAACGGTAGGTGGCCCATATGGCAAACGGCAGGATCAAGTAGGTCACATGAGAATAGAACCCGTATTCGGGGAATCTCCCCATAAAAATGCCGGCGTTGACCCCCACTATAACAAGGAATATAAAAAAAGCTTCCAGGGCGTTCTTGCGGTTTATCTTCCACTCTCTCTTATGAAAGGTCAAGAAAGGCGCGGCAATGATCAGAACACCCACTAAATCCCCCAGCCACCAGGTGAACCAGACCATATCAAAAGAGACCGTAGGGGGATGGATAAAGTAAACCGACGAAGTGCCCAAGGTGGCGCTGGCGGTGCAGGCCACCATTGCCGCGAACACGAATTTAAAAATATCTTCGATCTTGGACAACAGGATGGTCTGGTCGGTAAAACTGCGCAGGAGAAAGACGCCCAGCAAGGCCTCCAGGCTGTTGCCGATGGCGATCAGGGCCGAGACCGCAATGGAGGAAACCAAAGGCCATCCTTGATGGAAGCACATCGTCATGTTGGCCAAAAAGGCCCCCAGCCAAATGCCAGGCCAAATCCGGTAGCCTAAAAATGAAACAGCAACGAAGGCAATGCCTGAAGGAGGCCATACCGGAGAAGCATTGGTGCCGGATAAGGAAAATTGCAGAAAGCCCCAGGCCGTCAGACCATAGACGAAGGCCACAGCAAAGGTCCAACCGGTTACAGACAGCTGGCGTTTACCTGATAGACTCATCGATTTTAGTATACTATCGGAAATATTATTTACGCAAATGGTTCTCTGCCTGCCCTTGAGCAAGCCTATTACTTTACTGCCAACTTCTCATAAGCGCCATAGATCATGTGTTTCAAAAGTTCAGTGACATCCTGAGGGCCGGGCAGGCAATACTGGGCCCTGGACAATTTGGGATCGCCCACAAAAACCGTGACGCCTTTATTCCTGAGCGCCTCGAAAGCGTCCTCATCCGTGGTGTCGTCCCCAATATAAAACGGCAGCACGTTGCCTTTGCCCCAGAGCACCTCCTGTTTCCTTAAAAGCCAGAGGGCGGCCTTGCCCTTGTCCCACTGCACCCATGGCCTTAATTCAAGCACCTTCTTGCCCCGGTAGACCTTGATCATGTTTTGCCGGCGGTAGGGCATGCAAATGTGCTCAAAAATCCGTCGCACCTGGAATTCTTTGTCCTGGGATACCATGCGGTAATGCACGCTCAAAGTCACCCCTTTGTCCTCCAACAGCACACCGGGAATGGAAGAAAGCTGTTCGGTCAAATCGTGCTTGATCCTGCGCATCACGGAAAAGGCCTGTACGGAGATAAGGCTCTCCATGTGCAGCGGACTGGATTCTATCTCCCAGCCGTGATTTCCGATATAAAAAACATTTTTGACGCTCACCATCTGTTTGAGGTCCTCCAGGGGTCTGCCTCCGATGATCACCACCTGGTAGTGCGCAATCTGGCTTAGACGTTCAATCAGTTCCCTGTTTTCCTTGGGACAGACCGCCTGGGACGGCACCGACGCGATTGGCGCCAGCGTCCCGTCGTAATCAAGAAATAAAAGGATTTTTTTATTGGCCCAGGACTGCAATATATCATCCAAAAAGTCGAGTAAATTCTTCATGACCTTCCACCCTCCTTAAAGTCAGCGAAGCCCTTTCCCAAGAAAACGGCGTATGCTGTCCATGATCTCGCTGTCCGCCTTTTTGTCCGGCGTCAAGCCCACCCGGACTTCAACATTGGTGTTTTGATCATCGATCTTATGGATATCGACCCATATTTGCCTGCCGTCACTGTACTTACTGATGAGCTGTGTCAGGTTTGCCTCCTGCGTCTCTTTGACAATGGGATAATTAAACGACTGCAGGGCGGCCTTGGCCGCATCGGTGGTCGACTGATAAGAGGCATGGAATTCCTGGGACAATTTTCCTGAGAGCCAGACAGCCGTGCCCGCCCCAGCCACCACTCCCCCGAAAATGGCCAAACAGCCGCACAAATTCATCGAGATGACCCCAAGAAGCATCAGGTACGCGATCTTTTTCATGCAAAACACCCCCATTTGTTCTCAACCGGTTAACTATAAAGTCAAAAAGATTAAAAAAAGGTGAATCCAAGATTAATGCTGAAACTGCAACGCGTTCTCTACAGCCAGGTGGGCGCAAGGCAGGACCACCTTGAAAGTCGTCCCCTGTCCCGGAAAACTTTCCACCTGGATATCGCCCTCATGAAGCCTGGCGATCCTATGGGCGATGCTTAGGCCCAGCCCGTTGCCGGGTTCATTCTTGCCCTCGCGGTAAAAAGCCTCAAAGATTTTCTCCAGGCTTTCGGCTGCTATCCCAGGCCCGGTGTCGCTGATCAAGCTCACGATCCTGCCGTCTTTTTTGCTGATGCTCATATTCACGCATCCGCCTTCAGGCGTAAACTTGAAGGCATTATCTATCAAATTAAAAAACAGCCGGCGCAGGTGAAGGCGATCGGCCTTGATCATCAAGGGCGGCACGGCGTTGTGGAGGTCCATGCTGATCCCAATGCCTTTATTGGCCGCCATCAGGCGGTTCTGTTCGACGATCTCGTTAAAAAACTCGATAAAGTCGAAGTGCTCGAATTTAAACACTTCCTGCTGGTAACCAAGCTTGGTCAGCAAGAGCAGGTCATCGATGGTTTTGAGCACCCGTTGGGACTCTTCCATCACGATCCGCAAGGCCTGTTTGTACTCGTGGACGCTGCGCTCGCGGCGCAACAGGAGCTCGGCCTCGCCCTGGATGATGGTCAGCGGCGTCTTTAATTCATGAGCCACATGATGGCTGAATTGTTCGATGTGTTTAAACGACGTTTCCAGACGGGCGATCATCTCATTGAATGATTCGATCAAGGACCGCATTTCTGGATCAAAACGGGTCGGCCTTATCCTGGCGCTTAGGTCATGTTCCGTGATCCGCTTGGCCATGTCGATGATCTCATGCACCGGATGCATGACCTTGTGCACCAATCTCCTGCCCATCAGATTGGCCAACGGCAGCGCCAAAAGCAGCGCAACGGCAAAGGCCGCCCCCCCATGGTGCGTCAAATGCAGGATGCTTATAAATATAAGCAGGAGTAGCCCTAAAATGGCCGTATAATAAAAAACCGCCTCGAATTTGATGGGATTGAATTTCATCAGGCGCACTTGAGCATATATCCGGACCCGCGCAGGGTATGAATGAACTTCTTTTTAAAACCGTCGTCGACTTTATTGCGCAAATTGCGTATATGAACGTCGATGACATTGGTCATGCTGTCGAACTGTTCGTTCCAGACATGCTCGGAGATCATGGATCTGCTGATGACCTGGGAGGCGTTGAGCATCAGGTATTCCAGCAGGGCGAACTCTTTGGAGGTCAGCACCATTTGTTTGCCGGTTCGCCTGACCTCGTGATTCAATTGGTTAAGCTCAAGGTCGCCTACTTTCAATACCGACGTCTTGTTGGCCGTCGGACGCCTGAGAAGGACCTTGACGCGGGCCAGCAGTTCCTCGAAAGAAAAGGGTTTGGTCAGGTAATCATCCGCGCCGGCATTCAGACCGGTGACCTTGTCCTTGACCGCCGCCCTCGCGGTCAGCATCAGGATGGGGGCATTGATCTTTTTAAGCCGCAATTGACGGCACATTTCCAGACCATCGTGCTTGGGCAGCATGATGTCAAAGATCATCAGATCATACGTATTGATTTCCGCCAGGTACAGACCCTCTTCCCCGTCATAGGCCACATCAACCGCATAATGCTCTTCCTTCAACCCGCGGGCGATGAAATCCGCGATGCGCTTTTCATCTTCCACCACAAGAATCCGCATAATCCTCCCTTTCAATCGATTTCTTTAAAATTTACCAATTTGTCCTAAAATGTACATGGGCTTTTGGAGCTTTTTACTGACTTTTTTCTACTCTTAAGAAAATATCTACAAAGGAAGGCTTTGATAAAGGGCAAAATCTGCATGCGTCACCATGCCGCAACAGGATCTTTGTTCATCCACCACGGGCATCTGCCGGATGCTGTTTTGGATCAAGATCCTGTAACAGTCATCAAGGCCTGTCTCAGCATTGACGGTGATACAGGGTCTGGTCATAAACTCTACAGCCTTGGCCTCAAGGGGGTCCAGACCAAGGGCCAGGCAGCGGCAGACAATATCATGGTCAGTGATGATACCCACCGGCCTTAGGTCAAGGATATTCTCGACCACCACAACGGCCCGGCAATTTGTCTCCAACATCAGACGCGCGGCCTCTTTTAAATTAGTCAAGGGGGAACAGCAGGCAGGATGATGACTCATGATATCCCTTACTTTCATATTCTCTTTATAGCAAATGAAGATGAAGATAAAATGAAAAAAAGATTAATCAGGAATTCGCGAAGTCGATCTGCGCGATAAGAGGCAAATGGTCGGAAGAAACCTTTTCCAGGTCGGTACGCGGCACCAGGATGGAATTGACCTGGAAATCTGCGGTGACAAAAATATAGTCGATGCGTCCGATCGGATAATATCCCGACCAGGTGCTCCGCGGACGGTGTCCGGCCAGCACCATCTGACTGTCATAAAGCCGGTAGCAGATCTTACGGTAGACCACTGACCTTGGCAGGGAATTGAAATCACCGCAAAGAATGACAGGACCCTTGCAGTCCGCATGCTGCAGCCACTCCCGGCTTAATAAGGCTTCCACCTGCAGCCCTCTTTCCCTTGGCCAAACGCTTAAATGGGTATTGAGCACCTGGATTTTCCGGCCTTTGAACTCCACAGCCATCCACAACACGCCGCGGGGTTCATACTGGCGCTTCTTACTGCCAAGGCCCGGCAACGGCCCTGATTTGATCAGGGCCATGGGATACCTGCTTAGAATGGCATTGCCGTACTGCTCATCCTTCCAACGAAAGACCGGATGAAAGTGATACTTCATCTCCAGCTTCCGGGCGATCATCTCGGCCTGGTCGGCCCTGCCTGACCGTGACCGTCCGACGTCCAGTTCCTGCAGAGCAATGATATCGGGATTGTAACGGGTGATCACCCGGCTGATGCGCTCCGTAGAGATCCGGCCATCCATGCCGGCGCATCCATGCACGTTGTAACTCATCAAGGTCAGGGTCCGGGAATCCACGTCCTCATAAAGCGCCCTGGGGGAAGCTCCCCAGATGCCTTTATGCAGAAAATGCCGCACCGCCTGGCGCAGATCAAGCGGCCTGAGGTAATTCCTGTCGTCGAGCGTCTTGACCGGCGCATCCATGGGCAGCAGCACGAAGGCATTTGTTTCCTCGGGGCCGGCGCCGGCATGAGCGCCGTATTCAACCGGAAAGCTCATCGCATCCTCACCCTGGCACCAGCCGGCAATGATAAATTCCCCTGAATCCGGATGCATGCACAGACGCAATAAATCTTCCTTAATATCTTTCAGGAACGGATGATCGGATCCGAAAATTTTATCCGTTTCATCCGGAAAAACAAAACACCCCCGTGACGTCCAGGCCAAGGGTTTGACCCCCTGCCTGGTCAATACGAGCGGGATCTTGACCTGAGAAACCAGCTTCCGGGCATAAAAATGGATGTCGTCGCTGCTTACGGGTTTGCTCAAATAAATATGGCCCAACGGTCCCATGGCAGTCGTGGTCACGGAAGGTTTTTGGGCATCAGGCAGCCTTGACTGGCTGAACAATTCTTCCACCGCCTCCTCCAGGGTGCATCCGTACCTGATAATATAAGGTTTTGTTTTGGCCTGGCCGTGATCGGAATAGATCCACAGGTCATAGTGGCGCCAGGGCGATTCGCGCATGACATGGTGGATGCGCCGGATGGCATCGTCGATGCCGCGCAGGGACCAGTGGGCGAAAGCCGAGGACGGCCCGCGGCCGTGGGCCTGTTCGTCGTAACCTAAAAAATTCAAATGGATGACCGGCAGCCCGCGCCTGATGTCCATACAAACGCCGGCCGTGATGAATTCCCGCAGCATCACCCCCACCAGGGAACGCTGCCATATCTGTTGCATTTCGGCCAGTAACATGCGTCCGGCGAGAATGCCCCGGGCGCATTCAAAACTGGCGATGAATATCTCCACGAAGACCAAAAATACAATACGGACAACAACATCGCTATACAGCAAAAGCAAAAATGGAAGGACCAGCGGGTTGGCGGCCCACAAAATCCCGTCCCAGCCGATATTGGAACGGCAGCAGTGGGACTCCTTCGCGCCTCCGGTAAACATGTCGCAATAGGCGCTGCCGCCTTCCAAAAGCCCTTCGCCCCGCCCTTTGATCCTGTCTTCGAATTTAGCCACGAACGCGGTGTCCAGCATTTTGACCGGACGACCGGTTTGACGGTCGTAAAAATGAAAGGCAGGGACGCATCCTTTGATGCCGTAAAACAACTCCCCCTGCACACCCGGGGTATTGGAAGGCAAGCCCGAATAGAAAGGCCTTAGAACATAGCGTTGACGGGATATCAAGTGTTGGAGAAAGAGCAGGTTGCCTTTTTGCAGGGCCCGGCTGAACTGGGTCATGGATAATCCGTCGATCTGGATTATCACCAGGCCGCCCTCGGCGGCGTGTTGTTTGAGGCGCGTCAGGCGCAGCAGTCGAATGGCCCATTCGCTGCGGCTGAAGATGGCCTTAAGCGTCTTTTTCACCTCTTCAAACATGTTCCTTGAGGTAATCCTCCTTGCGCAGGTGATCCATGATGGCATCCACATGAAAAATTTTTAACCATTTGTCTGAAGAAAATATCTGATAAAAAAGGACCAGCGTCGCGATCAAATAAGCGGCCGCACAGAGCAGGCCAACGGCCAGTTTTGTCTCTGTACTCCAGGGTGCATATAAAAACAAGGAAACATGAAGAAGAACAAGTCCTGCCAATAATAAGATGATGCCTACCCCCAGCCCCAGCAGGCTTAAAAACAACAGGCGGAAGGTCTTGATGAAACGCACATAGATCAAGGACATCTTGAGCTTGGCCAAATGCACGTAACCGCGGTTGCTGCCTTGCAGGCCTTTCAACCACCATGACATCAACAGCAGCAACAGTGTCCACAATGATCTTTTCATCTCTTCTTTCTTACCAGCTTCCGCCGGAGGGTCAAACTGATAAGGAAGCCCAGGAAAAAACCACCTGCCGCCGCCTTAAGTAAAAGACCCCACGGGTCCCGACGTACGCCCTGCTGAGTCTCGGACCAGAATTCCTGCAAGCGCCCCCTGTTCTCCTGCAAGGTCCGGCTGACCTTGGCCTTGGATGTTTCTGCCTGCTGCCGTATGCCGGAAAACAGGGTTTGGGCAATCCACTGGAAATCATGCGACCGGCCCATTTGGGATCTTTTTCTGTCGATGGCTTCCTGCAGAGACGCCAGGGCATTTTCTATATGACAGGACATTGGGTCATCCATCGGTCATTTTCGGTAGTTGCCTGCAAAAAAGCCGAGAAATAAACAAGCGACCGCCACCCCCGCCACGACCGGCCATGGGTTTTCGCGCAACTGCTTGTCAGCATCTTTGACCATCTGTTCAAGCTTCTGGCGGCCCTCTTGAAGTCTCTTTTGCGCCTCGCTTGCGGCACCTTCTAACTTTCTCTCTCCCTCATTGATGGCCCTGGAAATTTCATTTTCCTTGGTATGGGTTTCCTGCATAGCATGCCTCCCGCCTTTAGACTCATAAGTTTTATTTTCCTAAAACGGCTCCCTCTCCTTACCGAGGATTCCTATAAGTCGCCGTCACCTTCATTCCTGCCGGATAAACGGCCTTTAATTATTACTTCGAAAGGCATTGTATCGGAAAGAAAATTAAAAAGAGATGAAGTTAGAATTATAAGGGTCTTACTTGATGTAGACGGTCTTGGCGTTGGTGAATTCGCGGATGCCGGCCACCGCCAGTTCGCGGCCATAACCGGATTGTTTGATGCCGCCGAACGGCAGGCGCGGGTCGGAACGGACAAAATCATTGATAAAACAGCAGCCGGCTTCCAGACGCAAGGCCACCCGCCTGGCCCTTTCGACAGTGCCGCTGAAAACCGCCGAACCAAGGCCGAAGACGGTGGCATTGGCCACCTCGACGGCCTGCTCCTCGCTGGTCACCCTTATAAGGCCGGCCACGGGGCCGAAAAGCTCTTCTTGGTAAGCGGTCATGTTCTTTTTAAGGTTGGTCAATACCGTAGGCGGATAAAAAGCGCCGGCGCTCTTGGGCACGGCCCCTCCCGTCAACAGCTTGGCGCCCTGCCTGACCGTCTGCCGCACCTGCTTGTGCAATTGATCGCGCAGGTCATGGCGGGCCATGGGCCCCAAGTCAACGCCTTCATCCAACGGCGGCCCCATGCGCTGGCTCTTCATTTTGGCCACGAATTTTTCCTCAAATTCCTTGAACACGGAGTCCATGACGATAAAGCGCTTGGCAGCGATACAGCTTTGCCCCCCGTTGATCAAACGCGAATAAACACAGGTCTCAACAGCGCTGTCCAGATCCGCGTCGTCAAGAATGATGTAAGGATCGCTGCCGCCCAATTCCAGGACCGTTTTTTTAATGGCCCATCCCGCCGCAGAACCCACACTTCGGCCGGCGCCGGTGCTGCCGGTCAGGCTTACGGCTCGGACCAAAGGATGTGCGATCAGATCCTTGACCTTGTCATTTGCAAGAAAAACATTGGAAAACAAATTCGGCGGAAAACCGGCTTCTTTAAAGATTTGTTCGATGGCCTGGGCGCACCCACAGACATTAGAGGCATGCTTCAACACTATTCCGTTGCCGGCCATGAGGGTCGGCGCGGCACAGCGAAAAACCTGCCAGAAGGGAAAATTCCAGGGCATCACGGCCAGGA
Source organism: Candidatus Omnitrophota bacterium (assembly GCA_028870995.1). GTDB lineage: Bacteria > Omnitrophota > Gorgyraeia > Zapsychrales > Fredricksoniimonadaceae > JABDGZ01. The sequence continues at coordinate 12,782 of JAGWOI010000030.1, forward strand.
CAATGCCTAAGGGTTCATACATCACAAAGCTTTCCCTCGCCTCCGTGATGATCTTCTCCGCCGCCAGATAGGTTTCAGCTTGGCCGGCATAAAAATCGCAAACCAGTGCGCATTTTTCGATCTCCCCCCGGCCTTGCGGCAGGGGCTTGCCCATTTCCTGCGCCATCAGGCGGGCGTAGCGGTCTTTGTTCCCCCTTAAAAGGGCGGCTGCTTTTTTCATTTTTTCACCGCGCTCCTTAAAGGAGAGCCCGCGCCAGGCCTGGAAAGATTTTTCGGCACGGTTCAAGATGCCGTTAATCTTGGACAGCGAAAATTCAGGGTAGGATTTGATCTTCTTGCCCGTTGTTGGATCTATGGTATCCATAAACATCCTTCCTTTGAATTATCGCTTGTTGAGCCTCTTGATAAGCTCCTGATTGACGCTGGCATCGATGGGTATTTCAAAAACGCTTAACTCCCTGGCATCGAGAGATAGCCTCAATTGCCGGCTCAGTTCCTGCGCACTCCCCGGACAGTAACCTTTAATGCCGAAACTTTCCGCATAGGCTTTAAAATCAGGATTGGTGATCCTGGTGCCAAAAGTCCTGCCCTGGCTCATCTGCTGCTTCCAGCTGATAAGGCCGTAATCATTGTCGTTGAAAATAATCGCGGTAAAGGCCGCCCCGAGGCGCTTGGCGGTTTCCAATTCCTGTGAATTCATAAGAAACCCGCCGTCCCCCATGGCCGCCACGATACGCCTCTCCGGGGAATGCAAGGCCGCAGCAACGGCCCCGGGCAAGGCGATACCCATGCTGGCCAACCCATTGGAAATGATGCATCCGTTGGGACCGCAGGCCGAATAATTCCTGGCGATCCAGATTTTATGGCTGCCCACATCGCTGATCAGCAAATCGTCCTGATGCAACACCTCCTGTAAAATATGCAATACGCCGGGAACGGTAAAAGGCGCGCCGTCCTTAAGAAGGTAATCCGCCCTGTCTTCCATGATCCGGCGGCGCACCGGCATGTACCAATCTTCAAAATGAACGCCGTCGTGCCCCAAGAGCTCTTCAAGGGCCTTTAATGTTGAAGGGATGTCCGCCACGATTTCCACGTTAGGCTGGTAATGCGTGTACACCTCCGCCGGGGTAAAATCGATATGGATGATTTTCTTGTCCTTGCGGGGATTCCAGGCATCAGGCGCGTATTCAGCGATGTCATAGCCGACCGTCATGACAAGGTCCGCTTGCTTAACGGCATCCATTACGATATCGCGGAAGCCGAATCCAATGCTGAACAAGGACTGGGCCTCAGTGTCCAAAACCACCCCTTGGGCCATGAAGGTGTGTGCCACAGGGATGTTATGCTTTTTGACCAAGGCCGTTAATTGCTGGGAAGAAGATTTGCGAATGGCGCCGTTGCCGACGATGATCAGGGGAAAGTGGGATTTCTTAAGCAGCACCGCGGCTTCCTTAAGGGCGGCATGGTCGGGATCCGGCCGCCGCACGCGTTTGGCCAGGATGGGCTCTCCCTGGGTTTCCATGGCCGCGATGTCATCGGAGAATTCGATATGGGTGGCCCCCGGCTTTTCGCTCTCGGCGATCTTAAAGGCTTTACGGACGACTTCAGGGATCATCTCCCCGGCGGCCACGCTGCCGTTGTACTTGGTGACCGGACGGAACAATTGGACAAGATCAAGGTATTGGTGGCTTTCCTTATGCAGCCGGTGGATGCCGGCCTGGGCTGAAATGGCGACCAACGGGCTTTTATCCAGATTGGCATCGGCGACTCCAGTGACCAGGTTCGTGGCACCGGGGCCTAAGGTCGACAAACAAACGCCGGCCCGGCCGCTGAGGCGGCCCCACATGTCGGCCATGAAGGCCGCGCCCTGCTCATGCCGCGTAGGTATGAACTGGACGGAAGATTTTTCCAGGGAAAACAACAGATCCTCCGTCTCTTCACCGGGCACGCCGAAAACGTACTTGACCCCTTCATTCTCCAGGCATTTGACGAACAGATCCGAGCCTTTCAAAATCATCTCCCTTCATGACCTGGCGAGACTTTCGGGCAGGCCGATCAAAGCCCCTGCCGCCTTGGTCAGGTTCTTGACCAGTTTCCATTGGGCCTGCATCAACCGCAGCTTGCTTTCCCAATAACTCTGCTGGACCGCCTGTCGGGAAAACCCCTTCGTGCACAGGGACGCATAAATGTCCAAGGCCCTTTGGGCACTGGTGTCCATGGAAAAATGCCCGGCGGTGCGGCGGCAGGCTTTCTTGATTCTGACCCGTTGCATTCGATTCAAATGCAACGCCCATTCGAGGGCCGATACGAAATCCATGATGTTCTCATGGCGCAATAAACGGCCGTTGATGCCGTCGTCAACCACCTCCCGGACTCCCGGCGCATCCACCGCTACCACCGGCACTGCGCAAGCCATGGCCTCGTCCAGGACCAGCCCCTGTGTTTCGCTATGCGAGGCGAAAACGAAAACATCCATGGCGTGATAGGCGCTGGCCAGGTCCTTGCCCCGGAAAACTCCCGGCAGGTGCAAACGGTCAATGGGGCCTTCGTGAAGAAAAATTGCCCTGATCATTTCTTCGGAAGGTCCTTGCCCGCCAATGAGGCAGTGCACTTGTTTATATTTTTTCATAAAGCGCGCCACACATCTAGCTAAAAATTCAAGGTTCTTTTCGGGTGCCAGCCGGCCCATATGGCCCACCACAAAGGCATTAGCGGGAATGCCCATTTTCTTGCGCAAGGTCATCCTGGCCCCGCGAAGGAAATCCTTAATATAAATGCCGGTAGGGACAATGTGAATGGAGGCGCTGACGCCGCGGGCCTGCAGCATGTTCCTGACGCTCTCGCTGGGGGCAAATACCGCGTCGGCCAGGTTGGCATAGCCGGTGGACAATTCGATCACGAAACGCTTTAATGCCTCTTGATGGCCGGGCAGGTAATGCACATTTTCCTCATACAAGGTATGGTGGGTAAAGACCAGCGGCACATTGTATTTGGAAGCGATGCGCAGGGCCGTATCGCCGACCAGGAAAGGATGCTGGGAATGCACGATGTCCGGCGCAAATCTTCCCAAGGCATCAGCCAGCACTCCCGGCATGGGCAATTGAAGGGAAAAATTGGTGCCGCTGAAATTGGCCACCGCCGGGATACGCACCACGTCGCTTTCAGATTTTTGGTGGGGATATTCCGGAACGACGATGACGACCCGGTGGCCCCTGCGGCGGAAGGCGTTGGCAAAAAGCTCGACGGATTTCTCAAGTCCGCCGACTAAAGGTTTATAAGTATTGGTCATGATCAAAATATTCATACAGGACCTCCGCCATTTTCAGCCTGACTGATGTGACTTGACCTCCCACCATATAAGGTTCGTGCTGAGGCAGGCGAATTTCGATATTCGGCGGCGACTTATGCCAGCGCGCCCGCCAGCTGATGTCCAAATAATCTTCCTGGACCCTCAGGGTAAGGGAGATCTCTCCGTACACGGTTTGGGTCGGTCCCAGAAAGATCTCTTCTTTATGTTTAAGCCATTCCGCAGGGATCCCTGAACATAAAATAAGCTTGTCCTCCTGGAATTCTTCCCGGACAAACATATTGCGCAGCATCATGACCCATTCCGCGCATGCCCACACATGCTGGCCGTCCCCCATGCACCCGCCCCTGGTGCGGGGATGGATGGCTTCGGGCCATTGGCCTGTGGGTGTCGCCAGGTTGGAAACCGATTTGACAATGTTGAAAAATTTGAGACGCCCGGCCCTGAGGAGGACCTGGGCCAAATGCAGGGTCAAATAAATATTGATCCCTGAGTGGCTGATCTCATAATAAAAAGCCCCTTGCAAGAAATGCTTCTCCATTAAAAATCTGACGTTTTCCAGTATACGTTCATCCTCCGCGGGATAGATCTGCAAAGGGTAGCTGGCAGCCAGAGGCCCCACCGCTGAAGCATCCATGCGCCGTGTCGGGGAAGCCGGAATACCTGCACAAGACAGCCGCTTACGGCTGGCGGCCACGCTTTTTTCAATTGTGCCGAATAAATCCTCGGCCTCTGCCTGAAACTGGTCCGCCATGGGAGAACCCTGGGTGCGGGCCAGGGCAGCGGCCTGCCTTAGACCCGCCACCGACCAAAAGTCATCCCAATAATAAAAATCATTGGGCCCGAAATGCTCGGCGCTGAAGCCCGCAGGCATAAGGCCGTCATGCAGAGGGTCGTTGCCGCTGTGGCGGCGCTTGTGCTTGATCCACTGGGCCGCCTTATAGACACTGTTTTCCCATTCCTTCTTGATGCTCCTGCCGGTGGTATCAAGGAAACGCTTGATGATCCAGATAGCCTGACCGTTGGAATCCCATTCTCCGTCTTGGGACATAAAATATCCCATCGGATTTTGCCTGATCGGGAAACGGTCAAAGATCTTTTCAATGTCATGCAGCAGACCCGCCGCGATCATGGCCTGCAGGATAAAGGCGGCATCCCTGAACCAGAACCGTTTGTACGTGAAGGGCCCCGGGTAGATGTCCCCCGGTGAATGCAGGACCATGGTCTTAAGGGCCGCTTCAAAAAGAAACTGCATGCGCTTATCCGGGATCTTGATGGTGCATACGCCCTGCAAATGTTCCGACCATTGGCTGCCGTAGCCCAGCCCGTCCCTTGGCAAGGGGATACTTACCGTAACAACGGATTTCTGCCCCGGTTCCAAGGGATAGAGCGCGGCACTTGTGGCCATACCGACGTTGCATGATATGGAAGACGGCTGCTGGTCCCCGACGGACAGGGCCCTGCCCAGGAAATCGCCGGAATGATAATTGGCGAAAACATACCGGGAAGGTTTGGTGTCGAGATGGACTTTCGCGTTCTTTTCTATCAACCAACCCTCGCTACTTTTAAGCAGTTCAATGTCCTTGATAAAGCTGATTCCTTCCGGATTGTAGGGCCTTACACAAATCATCAGCCATGATTTTGCCGCCGCCTTCGCCTGGAAACTGATCAGGCAGCTGGGGTCAGTGCGGACCTTGACCTCAGTCCGAGACTCCAGGCTGAAATACTCCGATTTGGCCGATGTTAAGACGGCAAAGGTATCCCGCAGGTCAAGTTTTTGTTCCACATGAGGCTGGCGGGAAGGGATAAAAGCCGTTTTTTCATGGAGGATCCACGCGTCCACCGACCACCCGTCGAAAAAAGGGGTCACCAGGCCGCAGGGATCCACAATGGGATATTCCGAAAAATCAGGCAACCCCACCGCGGTCCAATTGCGGTGGGTCAAATTGATGTGCGTTAAACTAAAAGCACGCGGGATGAAGGCCCTGTCATTCGGATTGAATTGCCGCTCCACCCAGAAAGGCCATACCCAATCCAGATTATTCTGGATGGCCTGGCTGTTCATGAGTCCCCTGGCTTGCAGGACGGCCCCTGAACGTAATAATTCAAAGGGCACCCATACTTCAGAAGGCTTGGAAAAATGTTGCAGGTTGGAAAGGACAACAATGGGATCCAAAAACCCCTTAAACCTGGCCAAACGCCGCAGAATGAATTTCCATAAAGGCCACATAGTCTTAAAAGGATGCCCATGTCGAACCCCCCGCCATAAAAATGGCGGGGAGTATGCCGTGACTGCCGCTAAGATCGATGCATGGCTACCGTCATACGGCAGGCGGCACTCGACGACCCAGGAGCAAAGAAAGGATAAAGAGAGTCAAAAACACCAAAAAGATCGCTTTGGGGGTCTCCGCCGTTGAAGCAATACCCCCAAAACCCAAGAACGCTGCCATAATGGCAGTGAGTAAAAAGATCATGGACCAACTGAACATATCAACTCCCTTCCATAACATCAATCAATCTTAGAAAAGCGGCCATCTATGGATCCCTTCTAATCCTTATTTTATACCCGCATGGGCCGTCTTTTTCATGGGCTTTCCACAGCAACTCTTGGGTTTTTCTGATGTTGCACCGCAGCTTTCGCATTCATATGTTTGCTTTTGTTCCTTGGTCTTAACCATACCTCCTCCTTCCTGAAGATCTAAAGAGATTACCTTTACCTAAAAGGCTATTTTGATGCCCCCTCCGCCGTACATGGAATCAAGCTTCAATTTTCCGTTAGGCGGCGAGACGGCTGCGCCTTTTAAATCGAACCTTTCCGAAAATAAATATGAACCCTCAACGAACACTGCAAGATGGGGGTTCAAATAATATTCCAGCCCGGCGCCCGGCTTGACCGCCCAATGCCAGCGGTCCTTGGCGCTCACACCGGTCGTGTCCGAATATCCCGATTTTGAATAGTTCCACCAAACTGCCCCGCCGGCACCAAACACATACGGCACCAGGCGGTTGCCTGTAAACCCCAACGGCAATTTGAATATGACATCCACCATGGCTGGAACACCGTAGAGCCGGCCAAAGCGCGTGCCATCAGATTTATCCACAAACATCAAACCGCCTCCTTCAACGCCCAGCGCGAAATTCGGCGTCAGGTCATAACTGATACGGCCAGTGACTTCCCATCCCGTCTCATTACTTAGACGGTCATCCCTTTGCGCCCAAAGTCCACCGCCCTGAACGCTGATTTGCAAAGGATGGTCGTATTCATACATGGTGGTTGTGGTGGTCGTCTCACGGGTGGACGTCGGAGTTGTTTCCTTAGTCTGGCTAACCACCTGTTGACCAAACCCCACGGACGTAGTGATGAAACCGCTTATTAAAACAAGTGTTAACTTTTTCATACAAACCTACCTGCCTTCCTCAACTTTGATATCTAGTAGAGCGCTCCTCCTTGATTAGCCTCGGAATTCACGGAATCCTCAGCTATTTCATTGAGCTTACTGTCAGCCTCCTTCTCCTCACCCAAGGTTTCCTGCAATAACTCACCAATCCGGTTATACCCCAGCAAGGAGGCATGGCTTTGCGCTGTTCCATACGCGGAGATCTCATAATGTTCGACGCGCTGGGCCGAACCGATGATACCGGCGTCCCGGGCTGCGCCCTTATCAGCTCTCTCGATCATCTCTTCACCTTCTTGGATAAGACCCTTCATAGCCTTGCATGCGGTCTTGGACGGCCGCTGACCCAATTCCTTAAAAGCTTCTTCCAGCCGGGTGGCATGATGTTTGGTCTGTTCCAGGTGATTTTCAATGGCCGCCTTGAGCTCGTCAGAAACAATAGCCTTGGCCATACGCGGCAAGGCCTTGATCAATTGAGTTTCCGCGTCATATAAGTCTCTTAATTCCTCCAAGAACAACTCTTCTAAGGATCTTATTTTATGCATATTTTCTCCTGGCTAGATGTTAGCGTCATACATTGCGCGTTAATTTAACAAGAAACAAATGAAGACAAGATTAAAACAGAATTAATTGCTCCGTCGGGTATCTTCCCCTAAAAGGAATGAAGCCATGATTAAATTGGGAATAATCATGGCCTTGTGTCTTGAAGCGGCTAATTTAAGAATTGCACTGCAGCTCGTCCTGCGGATTTTTGGGGTAGGCAAATACTGTAAATAACAATTTAACAAAACTCAGATTAAGAGAAGATGAAAAAAGCATAAAATTCCTAAAAATTTTTATAATCGTTACCCTCTTTGACTTCATGCTTGGGGTTAATATTGAAACATTTGTAACGTTATTATCTTTATCTAAAATTAATTGAAGATGAAATTAGAATTAAATCCTCAATTATCTTCGGTGGCCCTGAGCACTTCACTGGGCGAGGTCAAACCGGCAGCCACCTTCTCCCATCCATGCTGGCGCAGGGTCTTCATGCCTTCCAGGATGGCCATTTGCTTGATCTCCCGGCTGGTCGACCGCCCGGTGACCATACTGCGGATCTTTTCATTCAGCACCAGAAATTCACAAATGGCCTGCCGGCCGCTGTAACCCGTCATCCGGCATTTTTTGCACCCTACAGCCTCGTAAATGGCAGGCACCTGTTTGACGGCATTGAGCTCAAACTCCCTTTTAAGCTCGTCTGTAAAATCCACCTGCCGTTTGCAGGACGGGCACAACAGCCTTACCAGGCGCTGGGCCAGGAAACATTCCACTGAGGAGGCGATCAGGTAAGGCTCAATGCCTATATCGATAAGACGGGTAATGCCCGATGCCGCATCATTGGTATGAAGCGTCGAAAAAACCAGGTGTCCCGTCAAGGACATCTGGATGGCGATCTGCGCGGTCTCAAAATCGCGCACCTCACCGATCATGATCACGTCAGGGTCATTGCGCAGGATGGAGCGCAAGGCATTGGCGAAAGTCAGACCGATCGCGGGACTGGCCTGAACCTGCACCACCCCCTTGAGCTGGTATTCCACGGGGTCTTCCACGGTGATAATTTTAGTGTCCTCGGAATTGAGAGCGGCCAAACAGGAATAAAGGGTGGTGGTCTTGCCGCTTCCCGTGGGACCGGTCAAAAAAATGATCCCGTGCTGTTTCATGAGCAGAGTATCCAAATGCCTGCGCTCGGAACCGATGATCCCAAGCTCTTCAAAATTATACAAGCGGAAGGTGTTCAACAAGCGGATGACACAGCTTTCTCCGAATGACGTCGGCAGGAAGGTGACGCGCAAATCCATGTCGGTGTTTTCCACCTTGACCTTAAATCTGCCGTCCTGCGGGAGGCGTTTCTCCGCGATATTAAGATTGGAAAGGATCTTGATGCGGGATATCAATTCGTCCTTAAAAAACTGGATGTTCTCGGACACCTGGGCGTCATACAAAATCCCATCGATACGGTAACGGATGCGCAGCTTGCTGCCGAAAGGCTCAATATGGATGTCGGTGGCCTTATCATGGTAGGCCTGCAGCAGGATCTGGTTTAAAAACTTGCTGATGGAGGCCTCCGAGGTGGTCTCATCAATGGTCTCTATGGCCGGGGCCTCCGCCGCGCTGATTTGCGAATCCGACATCATTTTCTCAATGATCTGTGCGCCCAATCCATAATGTTCGCGGATGGCCTCCATGATATCGCGCTCGCCGGCCACCACCGGCCGGATGGCGGCGTGGGACACCATGGCCAGATCGTCAAGAACACCGACATCCGAAGGGTCCTGCATGGCCACGGTCAGGACCCCCTGTTCATACTTGACGGGGAAGACTTTATAATGGTTGACGGCCTTGGCCGGCAGGCAGGCCATGGCCTCTGATGAAATGGCAATGGACTTCAAAGAAACAAAATCAGTCTTGTATTTCTCAGCCAGGGACGGCAGGATGGTCTTTTCCTCGCTGATGATCCCCATATAAAGCAGGGTGGCACCCAAAGGCTGGTGGATCCGTTTTTGCTCCTCCAAAGCCTCCTGCAGTTGTTCAGGGGTAATAACCCCCCTGTTTACCAGCAATTCGCCTAAAAGGTCAGTGGATTTTGCCATAGCGGTCATATTGATCCTAAATTGATCTTCCAAACGCACCCTGCATAACGGGCGATATACAGGTATTGCCCTTGGGGATCGAACGTCATTCCCGAAGCGCCCGCCCCTCCGGGGAGATTGCCGTTGATGTTCGTCCAGGTCTTGCCGCTGTCCTTGGTCATATAAAAATTACACGGCGCCTGGCTGTTCCAACTGACAGTGCTGACCACAATCATCTTGGGGTTCTTGGGATTGATGGCAATGCCATCCACCGCGTCGGCCTTGTCATTAAATTGCTTGAGCAACGTATAGTTTGTTTCCGTGGCATCCGAAACAAACAAGGCCGGCCCTCCCCAGGAACCCCCGGCGTAAACGATCCCGCTGGGATCGACCGCCAGATTAAAAACCCACTGCATGCTGCTTTCGACATACTTGAATGACCTTCCTTTATCCGTTGATAAGTAAATCCCGCCGTTATTGCCCACGCAACCCCAGATAATATTGTTGGGATTGGCGGGATTGACGGCCAGGGCGTGATAAATTTCCTTGGAACCAGGCTGGCCGGGCGTTTGACTCCAGGAATACCCCCCGTTGGTGGAAACGAACAAACCGCCTCCATCATCTCCGTCGATACCCATGTAGATCGTATTAGGATTGCTGCCATCGACCGCCAGGGCGCGGGGATAGCCCTGGCCCCACAGGGTATTGATGGATGGCCTGCCGGATGTGGGTATGCCGTTATTGATGATTTGAAAACTCTGGCCGCCGTTTTCGCTGACGATAACCTGATTATAATTGACATTCCATGGCGAAGAAGTCGCCACAATGCGAGGTACAGACCCGATAGCCGCCACCCTCCAGACTTCGCCGGCGGTATTATTGGCATAGGTCGTCGGGAATATGGCCGTATAGGATTTACCGCCGTTGGTACTCTCCAGCAAGCCGTCATCCATGGTCCCGACATAAATATTACCATGAGTATCGATGGCGATGTCCGACGCCACCACGTTCTGTGCGCCATAGACCCTCTCATTCCAGCTGTAACCCCCATAATCGCTGCGCCAGACGCCCCAATTGTCGGTCCTGAAAAGCACATTGTGGTTAAAGGGGTCTACTTTAAGGCTCTCCTGGACGGTAGAGATCGAGGCCCACACGCGGGTGGGGTCGGAGTACTGGTCAGGGAAGAAATTATAATCAAGGCTTAACCAGTAGCCGCCCGGGTCTTGGTAAGCCATGACGCCGCCGGTATAGTTGGTGGCATTCCACCAGGACACATAAACCTGGACCGTCATGTTGGTCGGATGCATCAAGGCGATGCGGTAAACAATGCCGGCGGGAATGGGATTGGAAGACACCCAGGAACCCGGCATGTATTCGGACATGTAGGAGAATGAAGAGCCCGAGGCGATATAAACCCGGTTTAAGAATTTATCCTCGATCATGTCGGTGATGTTATTGAATTGCCCCAGCGTGGTCCATGTGCTCTTGCCGAAATTATATTCCAACACCACCTGGGAGGTGGCCATATAAAGATTTTTCCCGTCCCTGGTGATGAACATCGCCGGAATGGGAGCCGCCGGTTGAGCGGTCGCAGCTGCCGGCAAGGGGATGTTCTGCCAGCTTTGACCGTAATTGCTCGAACAGTACAATTGTTGGGATTGGGTGCCCACGCACACATGCTGCGGATTGGTGGGATCGATGGCCAGGCTGCGGTAGTTCTGGGGCCGGATAAAGGTCATTTTACCGTTGGCCGTATCGCTGGCGTTCCAGCTCTGCCCGGCGTTGAGGGAATAATAGACCCCCACATTGGTGGTGGCATAGAGGATATTGGAATTGGTGGGAGCAATCGCTACCTGCGGTACCATCAAACCGCCCAACCCATTGTTGATATGGTACCAATGGTTTCCTAAATCATCACTGCGCCAAATCCCGTCCACATCGGAAGTCAAATAAACCCGGTTCTGAACGGAGGGGTCGAATTCCACATTGGGATACGTCCCCCCGCCGTACCAACCGGCAAACTCCCAGTTAAATGTCCCTTGAGACCACGCAGCCCCATGCCCGGAAAATAATATGAAGAATATGAGGCTCAATAGTTTTTTCACTGGCTCCTCCTTCCCTAAATTCCATCGGTTTTTCCACTGATTCGAAGTGCCGATTTCCTTGATTTTTAGTAGAAAATCGGCCTTCCGCACTATTAAAATTTGGTTTTAGGATGGTGCTGATGCGTTAAAGAAATTTTTATTGGGATAACGGCCTATAAATTTTTGTTTTAATACCAGTCCGAAGAATTTCAGATCATCGACCAGATATCTTTTCCAGAGCCGCTGCGGCTCCATCAAAAGGCGCCACAACCATTCCAGGCCGCTCTGCTGCATCCATCGGGGCGCGCGCTTGACTATCCCAGCGATGAACTCGAAGGTCACACCCACGCCCATCATGACGGGAACACCCAAATCCTCGTAGTACCGGCTGATCCAAATTTCCTGCTTGGGCGCACCCAGCCCCACCAGCAAAATATCCGGACCTGCCTCCCGGACCATAGCCTCGATCCTCCTCAATTCCTGCAAATCCTTTTCAAACCCGTAAGGCGGCGCGTAGGTGCCCACAATTTTCAAGTGCGGAAAATCCTTGAGCAGTTTAACCTTGGCAGCGGCAGCGGCGCCGGTCCTGCCGCCCAGAAAAAAGATCTTATACCCCCTGGCATTGGCCAAGGCGCATATCCGGGGAACCAGGTCCGACCCCGCCACTTTCTCTTTTAAAGGCGTGCCCAGGAATTTGGAGGCCCATAATACCGGGACCCCGTCAGTCAAACATAAATGGCAATTCTGATAATACCGGGCAAAGTCGCTGTCATGATGGCAGCGCACGATCATGTCCACATTGACGCTGCCTAAATACGCCGGACCTCCGGTTACGACCAAGTCCTCGATCTTTTCCAGGGTCTCTTCCATGGTCAAATTGTGGACGGGAACATCGGCTATATGGACCTTCTCCATAAAATCACCTCCTACCGTTAAATTGATAAATTTGCTTCTCGATCGTGCCGCCTCCTTTAGTTCTTATTTGATAAGAGGCCTGGAAAATTCAATGGGGTAACGCCTCACCTCAGCTGCCAGCATTAACCCGACAAAAAACCACACATACCAGTTAAATACCAGGTAATAAGACAAATTGTCCGCCATGCAGATAAGCATATAGCTCAGCAAATAACTGATCATGATGGCCCAAACGCGCTGCTGACTTTGTTGGACCGCACGCCGCAGGCATTGAATAAATGCAACGATGGTCCCTCCCAGCAGCGCTATAAAAGAGGCCAGGCCTATAAGTCCGCATTCAAAGAGCACTTCAATGTAGGTGTTGTGGGCGTGGGTATCCTTGGTCTGCGTAAAAAACCTCTCCGTTGAAGGTTTGAAAGTCCCCAAGCCGTGACCCTGTAAAGGCCTTTCCGCGATCTGCGCCAGACTGCTTTGCCATAATTGCAGACGCCATTCATAGGAGTTAAGGCCGCGGTAGCCGTTCTCCGAATGGCCGTTAAAAATATTGGTGATCCTTTGGGCCACAGGCGGAATGGCGGTCAATAAAGGCACCGCCAGGACCAATATCCATAAAATCTTCCGGTCTTTAAGGAGGCCGTAGATGAGAAAGACGACATAGACGGCAAGCCACGCATTTCGGGTCTTGGTGGCAACAAGAAGGACCAGGATATTGATCATAAATAACCTGGCCACAAGGCCGCTGAAAGGCCTTCCCTGGAAATACCCGGATTTAAAAAGATAAAAATAAAAAGTAAAGGCCAGCACCAGATAAAAAGCCAGGATGTTGGGATGGGTAAAGGTGCCCATGATACGCATGCCCGCATCTTCGAAATAATGCCCGCCGCGTGCCATGTCGACATCCGCATACAGGACGGGCAATATAAAGGAAGCGGCCAAGACCCTAAGCCAGAATAAAAAGTCTTCCTGATTTTTGATGATCAAAAAAGGAATGATGAAAAGCGCAAAATAGCTGAAATAGTTAAAACAGATCCGCACGCCTTCCCGGGGATAAGGGGAATAACAGGCGCACAGCACCATCAACAGTAAAAAAACGATCCATAAATATACCGGGAACACCCGCCGGGGAAGATTCAACATATAGAAGGCCAGAAAAACGGCCAGCAGAATGACGGCCAAATTAAGGACAGCTCCGATCCCCACGCCCTCTCCGGCCACATTCACCTTGGTCAAGTTCAGAAGAATGTCCAAGAGCGGCCTGACCAGAAGGATGGCGGCGGTCATCCCCTTGGGCTGGGTCACCATCAGGACGAAAAAAAAGGCTGCGGAAGGCCAGGCCAAGAGCAGCAATGGTTTTCTCTCAAAGAATGGACAAACACCGGTCAGCACGCATCCCAAACAAACGCTTGCAAAGACGGTGACCATCATCTTGTAATCAAGTAAATAGGAATTTCTCATATATTCACGCCAACCGCCACATCCACCGGCGGTTTTTCAATCAGGGATTCTTG
>JAGWOI010000031.1 GCA_028870995.1 Candidatus Omnitrophota bacterium
CTTTATAGTGGGCGTGATTTAGAAGCCTTCTTAAAAATATACACAGAAGCGACAGGAGTTGATTATACGACAGAACAATGTTTTATCATTTTTGATGAGATCCAATATTTAAAAGATTGGGAAATTTATCTTAAGTCAATAGTTGATAAATATAGCAATATTAAATGTATTGCATCAGGATCTGCGGCTGCCGCACTGAAATTAAAGAGTTTAGAATCAGGTGCTGGGCGATTTTCGAATTTTCTTCTACCGCCATTGACGTTTTACGAATACATTTACCTCCTAAGAAAAACAGACCTTGTAAATGTTCCTAGGAAAGAGCAAGGGTATTTAACGGAAGTCAATACAGACCAGATAGGAGATCTGAATGAATGTTTTGTTAATTATTTAAATTTTGGAGGATATCCAGAGGTCGCCTTATCGGAAGAGATACAGAAGAACCCGGGACAATTTGTAAAAAGTGATATTATTGACAAGGTATTGTTAAGAGATCTTCCTAGTTTATATGGCGTTCAAGACATCCAGGAACTCAATTCTTTATTTACCACACTGGCTTTCAATACTGCCGATGAAGTTTCGCTCGAACAATTATCACAACGTTCAGGCGTCGCAAAGAATACCATTAAGCGGTACATAGAATATTTAGAAGCCGCATTTTTGATAAAGACAGTTCATCGGGTGGATCGATCAGCAAAAAAGTTTAAGAGGGCTAACTTTTTTAAGGTATATCTGACCAATCCGTCGATGCGTTCGGCGTTATTTAATTTAATTAATGAAAATGACGAGGCCATGGGGCCATTGGTTGAGACGGCGGTATTTTCTCAATGGTTTCACTCGGATACGTTGTTGCACTATGCGCGTTGGGTCAAAGGAGAGGTGGACATTGTATATTTGGGGCCTAATCAAAAAGCGGCATGGGCAGTGGAAGTTAAATGGTCAGATAGAATAGTAGATCATTGCGACGAATTGAAAAATGTAACGCAATTTTGCCACGAGCAGAGTTTAAAGAGGGTTATGGTTACTACAAAGACTATTAAAATTATCAAGAATATTCAAAATGTCGATTTATTTTTTCAACCAGCCAGTCTTTATTGTTATATGCTTGGCTATAATGTTATACATGGTCGATCTTCATTGGAAGGGCTTCTTAAGGATGGAAAGGCTGAACAGCCAGGTGAGATGCGATAGAGATTTTAGTTTTCGGATTATAAATGGATGATAGAAAAGATGGTTTCGTGAGACTCGATCATCAGCCAGTTGCGAAATTCGTCCAAATGAGACATCTATCATAATATTTAGTACAAATCGATATAAAAATCCTTTCCCGCCCCGTGTCAAATCCATTATAATACCTTTCAATGAAATTCATCGCAGACCTGCACGTTCATTCCAAATATTCCCGCGCCACGGCCAAGAATCTGGATTTGGAAAATCTCTACCTCTGGGCACAGTATAAGGGCATTCAGGTCGTCGGCACCGGCGATTTTGTCCATCCCAAATGGCTTAAGGAGATCGAAGAAAAGCTCGAGCCTGCCGAACAAGGCTTCTTCAAGCTCAAGAGCAAATACGCCAAGCCCATGGATGCCCAACTGCCGGAAAGCTGCCGCCAGACGGTGCGTTTCATGCTCACCGTTGAGATCTCCAATATCTACAAGCGCCACAACAAGGTGCGCAAGGTGCATAACCTGATCTTTTCCCCCTCGATCGCGGCCGCCCAAAAGATCCAGGCCAGGCTTGGGCAAATCGGCAATATTTCATCCGACGGCCGTCCCATCTTGGGGCTGGATTCCTATGATTTGCTAAAGATCAGCTTGGATACCGATCCTAAAAATATCTTCGTCCCCGCCCATATCTGGACGCCGTGGTTCTCCGTGCTTGGCTCCATGGGCGGCTTTGACAGCATGGAGGAGGCTTTCGGCGATCTTAAATATCAGATCTTCGCCGCTGAAACCGGCCTCTCGTCCGATCCGCCCATGAACTGGCGCCTCAAGCAGCTGGATGATTATATTTTGATCTCCAATTCGGACGCCCATTCGCCCGCCAAACTGGGCCGCGAAGCCAATATCTTTGATACGGACTTTTCTTACAACGGGATTTATAAGGCTTTAAGCGATAAAAACGATAAAGGCCTGGTCGCCACCATCGAATTCTTCCCTGAAGAAGGCAAGTATCATTACGACGGCCATCGCGCCTGCCAGGTGCGCTGGCATCCCCAGGAGACGATCAAACACAACGGCCTTTGTTCCGGCTGCGGCAAGCCGGTCACCGTGGGCGTCATGGCCCGCGTCGAGGCCCTGGCCGACCGTGCCGAAGGTGCCAAGTCCAAACGCTGGCGGCCTTATCATAATATCGTGCCGCTGCCCGAGCTCATCGCCGAGGCCAAGGACATGGGCACCGCCAGCCGCGCCGTCCAGGAAGCCTACATGAACGTGCTGGCCAAATTAGGCAGCGAATTCCATATTCTCATGGATTGTCCCATCGACGATATCAAAAAATCCGCCGGTGAGGTGATCGCCGAGGGCATCAGCCGCATGCGCCAGGGCAGGGTCACCATCGCCGCCGGCTACGACGGCGAGTTCGGACACCTAAAGATCTTCGAGTCCGGCGAGCGCGAAGCCATCGAGCAGCAGCTCTCGCTGTTTTAGTTCACAATAATCTCATGATGTTTGTCAAAATCCTGGTCGTCATAGTGTTGCTGTCGTCCGCTCCCAATGCCTTTGCGGGTGTGCTGAATCTTAATCAAAGCAGCCTGTATTATCCCAACGGCATCGACAGCGTCGTGGGCACCATCCGGTCCTTCAGCCGCAACAGCGTCGATATTTATGACGAATCCGGCCGCAAGGTGCGCCGGTTCGTTTATTTGACCCGTTATGGAGATTTTAAGGCCGGCGACCGGGTGCGGCTTTATTATTATATTCAGACCAACGTGGTCGAAGACATCAAAGGCATGACGCTGGTTGAATATCAGGAGAAGGGTGCCAATCAAGGATATTTAATAAAGGAGAAATGATGCCGATATTCATAAACCAGCCCACTGAGATCAAGGCCGCGGGCAACAAGCCCAAACTCATCCGCGAATACGTGGGCCGCGTCAATTCCAAGACCGAGGCCGTAAGCATCGCCCGCATGAAAAGTCCGTCCGGCTGGATCGAGCCCGGGCAAACGCCGGAATTCGACGAATATACGCTCGTTTTAAAAGGAAGCTTGCGCGTCACCCATAAGGCAGGGTATATTGATGTCAATGCCGGACAGGCGGTGATCACTCAAAAAGGGGAATGGGTCAAGTACAGCACGCCGGGCCCCGAAGGCGCGGAATACATTGCCGTATGCCTGCCGGCTTTTTCGCCGACAACAGTCCACCGGGACGAATAATAAAGAAGGGGATCTTATGCCAGCCAACCAATATGAAATGAAAACCAAGGTGGGACCGTTATATATCGTGGCCTCTGACAAAGGGCTGCAAGGCATCTATTGGCGCAAGGAGTTTAAAAGTTCGGTCAGGACGCTGAGCGTCAGCCGCCCGGCGGATAAGGTCATCCTCAAGGCCGTTAAACAATTGGAAGAGTATTTCGCGGGCAAGAGAAAGGAATTTGACTTGAGCCTGCAATTTACCGGCACGCCGTTCCAAAATCGCGTCTGGAAGGCCCTTTCACAAATCCCTTACGGCCGTACGGTCGCCTACAAGGACATCGCCCAAAGGATCAACAATCCCAGGGCGGTGCGCGCCGTGGGTACGGCCAACGGCGAAAATCCTTTTTGCATCATCGTTCCCTGCCATCGGGTGATCGCCGCGGACGGCTCCATCGGCGGTTACGGCGGGGGAATTGCCGTCAAGCGCCGCCTGCTGGCCATCGAAAGCGCCGCTTAATAAGTAGCCACGGTAGGATCGATCTCCAGTGCCCAGGCATGAATGCCGCCCCTGACGTTAAAGACCCTGGTGTAGCCTTTTGATTGCAGGAACTGGGTCACGCGGGCCGAGCGCCCGCCCATGTGGCAGAGGCAGTAGACCGCCTCGTCCTTGGGGATGTCCTCGAAGGTGCCTTCCAGTGAGCTCATGGGTTTCAAGTGGGCGCCTTCAATGCGGGCCGTTGCCCATTCGTCTTCTTCCCGCACGTCGAGCAAATAAACCCCCGGGTTCTTGTCACGCAGTTCTTTTAATTCCTTCACAGAGACTTCTTTGATCATGTTTTTCTCCTTGCTTGGGCATTCGGGCCAAGCCGGTTCTTCCAGCTTGAGAATGTTTGGATGCACGCCGCACAGCGGGCATTGGGGGTCTTTGTTGATCTTCACCTCGCGCCAGCGTGCGGCCAGGGCGTCAAAGATCAACAAGCGGCCAAGCAGGCCCTCGCCGATGCCGCAGATCAATTTGACGGCCTCGTTGGCCTGCATAAGCCCGATAATGCCGGGGATGACCCCGATAACGCCCGCCTCGGTGCAAGAGGGTATTTCATCGCGCGGTGGCAGCTCCCGGAAAAAGCAGCGGTAGCAGGGGCCGCCGGGCCCGAAGACGCTCACCTGGCCTTCAAACTGGAAAACTCCCCCGAAAACCAAAGGTTTTTTTAAAAAGAAGCAGGCATCGTTCATCAGGTAGCGGGACGGCAGATTGTCCGTCCCGTCGATAACCAGATCGTAATCCGCGCCGATGGTCAGCGCATTGGCCGCGCTAAAGCGCTCCTGATAGGTCACAACCTTGACGTGCGGGTTGATCTGCTGAAGTTTCTCTCTGGCTGAAATGACCTTCGGCTTGTCGATATCGCAAGTATAATGCAGCACCTGGCGGTGAAGATTGGATAAAGAAACCGTGTCCGCATCGATCAGTCCGATGGTCCCCACCCCGGCCGCGGCCAAATAAATGGCAGGGGACGAGCCCAGGCCGCCTGCGCCGACAAACAATACCCGCGCCGCCTTAAGCTTTGCCTGGCCCGCCTGGCCGATGGCAGGCAGGATCGTCTGCCGGGCGTAACGTATTTTTTCTTCCTGTGAGAAATTCATAGCCACGGTATATTTTAGTTATAAAATTAAAAAAGAATAGTGTATAATTTCGATGCAGCAGTGTGGTTGAACAAATGACTTCCCAAGGCGGGCGATAAGGAGATCGATATGAGCAAGGTACGGCTGCTGGTAGGTACGCGCAAAGGCGCTTTTGTCCTTAACTCCGACGGCAAGCGCAAAACCTGGAAGATCAGCGGCCCCTTTTTCGGCGGCTGGGCGGTTTACCACATAAAAGGTTCACCCGCCGACCCCAGCCGTATTTACGCTTCCCAAACCAGCGACTGGTTCGGCCAGATCATCCAGCGTTCCGATGACGGCGGCAGGACCTGGGAACCGGCCAGCAATCAATTTAAGTATCAAGGCAGGACAGGAAAGCACCTTTGGTATGACGGCAAGCCGCACCCCTGGGAATTCAAGCGCGTCTGGCACCTTGAACCGTCGCTGACTGATCCCGATACCGTTTACGCAGGGGTGGAAGATGCCGCGTTGTTTAAAACCACCAACGGCGCTAAAACCTGGGCCGAGATAAGCGGCCTGCGGCAGCACAAGTCAGGTTCCCAATGGATGCCGGGCGCGGGCGGCATGGGTCTGCATACCATTCTTTTGGACCCCAGGGATCCGCAGCGCATCTACATCGCCATTTCCGCGGCCGGGGTTTTCCGCACCGACGACGGCGGCAAGACCTGGAAGCCGGTCAACAAAGGCTTAAGGTCGGAATTTATGCCTAACCCGACCGCCGAAGTCGGCCATTGCGTGCACCGCATCGCCATGCATCCCTCGAATCCCGACGTGCTTTTCATGCAGAAGCATTGGGACGTGATGCGTAGCGACAATGCCGGTGATTCCTGGACCGAGGTCAGCGGCAATCTGCCGACGGATTTCGGGTTTCCCATTGATGTCCACGCGCATGAGCCGCAAACCATTTTCGTTGTCCCTATTAAAAGCGATTCCGAGCATTACCCGCCTGACGGCAAGCTGCGCGTCTACCGCAGCCGCAGCGGCGGCAAGGAGTGGCAGGCCCTGACCAAGGGGCTGCCGCAGCGCGACTGCTATGTCAACGTGCTGCGCGATGCCATGGCCGTGGACAAGCTGGATTCCTGCGGCATCTATTTCGGCACCACCGGCGGCCAGGTGTACGCCTCCAGCGATTCCGGCAACAGCTGGCAGTGCATTGTCCATGATTTTCCGGCCGTCTTGTCCGTCGAGGTTCAAACGTTGAAATGATCAGGCTCATCCTGCCTTTCCATTTGCGCAATCTGGCCCGCGTCCAGGGCGAAGTGGCCCTCGATGCGGCCCGGCCCGTGACCTTGGCTTCAGTGCTTGATGCCCTGGAAGCCAAGTATCCCATGCTGACAGGCACCATCCGCGATAGAGACAGCCGAAAGCGCCGGCCTCTGGTGCGGTTTTTTGCCTGTGAAGAGGACATTTCCAACCAGGCCATGGACAAGCCCTTGCCCGAGGCAGTGGCGGCAGGCCTCTCGCCGCTGCTGGTGGTGGGTTCAGTGGCAGGAGGGTAATGATATGAAAAAACAAAGAAAACGGCTGATGATGCCGCTGAGCCTGCTGCTTGTGTCCGTATTTTTTTCCCGCCCGGCATGGGCCCGGCCGGACCACGTGGTGGTTGTCATCGAGGAGAACAAGTCCTATAACGAGATCATCGGCAATAAGCAGGCGGCCTACATCAATGAGCTGGCGGAGCAGGGCGCGCTGATGACGCGATCCTATGCCGTTACGCATCCCAGCCTGCCCAACTACCTGGCACTTTTTTCAGGTTCCACCCACGGCGTGGAGGATGACGGCTGCCAGTACGTCTTCCAGGCGCCCAATTTGGCCCAAAACCTGCAGGAGGCGGGAATGACCTTTAAGACCTTTGCCGAATCCATGCCCCAAAAGGGTTTTGACGTCTGCCGGGCCGGGGTTTACGCCAAGAAACACAATCCTGCCGCTTATTTTTTGGGGCTGGACAAGGAAGACAACCGGCCTTTCCGGGATTTCCCTAAAGATTTTTCCCGCCTTCCATCGGTGGCTTTCGTCATTCCCAATCTCGACAATGATATGCATGACGGCTCCGTGGCCCAAGCCGACGAGTGGCTGCGTAAAAACTTGGGCGCTTATGCCGTTTGGGCCAAAGACCACGACAGCCTGCTTATTTTAACCTGGGACGAAGACGACAATTCGCCCAAGAATCAAATCCCCACCATTATTTTCGGCGCCCATGTGAAACCGGGCCGGTATAGCCGGCATATCGACCATTACGATGTTCTCAAGACCCTGGCGGACCTTTACGGCGTGCCGGCCCCTGGCCAGGCCCAAAAATCCCGATTCATCGACGGTATATGGAACTCCTGATGCAGCGGCCGGATGACCTCAACGAATCCCAGTGGCAGGCCGTCCGCCATGAAGGCCCCCATTTACTTATTACCGCCGGGCCGGGCACGGGCAAGACCCATACATTGACCCGGCGCATCGCCCGGTCGGTTCCTTCGTTAAAATCAGGCGAGGCCATTTTAGCCATCACTTTCACCAATAAAGCCGCCCGCCAGATGCAGGAGCGCCTGACGGCTTTAGGCGCTGCCCGATCCCAAGTGTTTATCGGTACCTTCCATGCCTTTTGCCTGAAATTATTGCGTGATCACCTTGAACATACGGGCCTGCCCAAGGATTTTAAAGTCGCCGTCCCTGAAGACATCAGCGGTTTTGATAAGGAAACGCTCGAGCGCATCAGCCTCATCAAATCTTCGCAGCTGGCCCTTGAAGGCGACGGAGATTTTAAGGCCTACCAGCGGTATTTGCGCCAAAACAACTGGATCGATTTCGACGACATCCTGCGCGAAGCGCTCATTCTTTTGGAGGACGAGGCCGTGGCCGGCCCCTTGCGCCGCCGCTTCCGGCACATCTTTGTCGATGAATACCAGGACAGCAACATCGTGCAGAACGCCCTGCTTAAAATACTGGTCCGCGACGGCGTCCTGCTTACCGCCATCGGCGATGCCAATCAATCCATTTATGGGTTTCGCGGCAGCCGGGTGGAGCTTTTCCGCCGGTTTGAAAAAGATTTCTCTCCGTCGACAATATTGACCTTGCAGGACAATTACCGTTCGGCACCTAGCCTGCTGAAAGCCTCGGGACAGGTCATGGGCGGCATTCAACTGTTGGCCGGTCTCGAAACCGAAGGGAAATTGGTGATCCATCAGGCTGCCACCGACAGGGCGGAGGCCGATTATGTGGCGCACCATATTGAAAAACTGATCGGCGGTATGGACATGAACACCAGCCGCCGGGCCGTGCGCAGTTTAGGAGACATCGCCGTTCTCTATAGGCTCAATGCCCAGCGCCATGCGGTTGCTCAGGCCCTGGAGCATTTAGGCATTCCTTTCCAAACTGCACAAAAACCGAAAAAACCCCAGGAGTATTCGGATGAGGCGATCCTGGGCCAATCGGAAGAAGAAATGGAATTCAACGTGGAAAAAGTTTCGCTGATGAGTTTACATGCCGCCAAAGGCCTGGAATTCCCGGTGGTTTTCATCATGGGCTGTGAAAAAAACCTGCTGCCTTTGGATTTAAGCGGGATGAAAGGCGATCCCGAAGAGGAGCGCCGCCTTTTTTACGTGGGCATGACCCGCGCCAAGGAACACCTATTCCTGACGCATGCCAAGCGCCGCCAATTGTTCGGCCGAACCATGATCCAGGAACCCTCACCCTTTCTGGCGGATATTGCCGAAGATTTAAAAGCCTACGAGGCTGCCCGCCGCCAAGCCCCCAAAAAAGGCCCTGATGCTGCTCAGATGAAATTGTTTTAAAGTCTCCCAGGGCGGAAATTCCTCAATAATTTTTTAATTATTTTATAACTTGTTGAAATTATTATAGTTTCACTTGTCCTCGGTTTCTTGACATGAAGTAATAATATGTTACTCTTTATTTTAAGTTAACGTTTTCCCGCTAAAGCATACCGTTTAAAAAGGAGCAGATGGCCTTGCGTCGTTTACTCTGTATTTGGATTTCGATCAATTTTTTGGCGACCCTGATTCTCCCGCCTCAGAGGGCCCAGGCCCAGACGGTGCTGGATCTGCCCAAGCCGGGGGCCATGATTTCCTTAAGCGCGGCCTATGTGCCGGTTTTGATCAAGGGTTTGAAGTTTGATCCCCGCAATCCGATGGCCCTTGATTTCATTGTGGCTACCGGCAATTCCCGGCTGACCTCCCAAGATCCTCAATTTAAAAAAGAATCCGAGAAACTCATTAAGTATTTTTTTGCGGCATTGACCCTGCCTGAAAAGGATGTCTGGGTCAACCTGAGCCCTTATGAAAAGGACCGCATCATCCCGGAGGCTACCGGCCGGACCACCATGGGCCGCGACATGCTGGCTGAGGATTATATTTTAAAACAGCTTACCGCTTCTTTGATCTATCCGGAAAAAGGGTTGGGCAAGGAATTCTGGAACAGGGTATATTCCGAAAGCTTGCGGCGCTTCGGGACGACCCAGATCCCCGTGAACACGTTCAATAAAGTCTGGATCGTTGCAGACAGGGCCTCGGTCTACGAAGCCAAGGACACTGTATTTGTCGTCGACAGCCACCTGAAGGTGATGCTCGACGAGGATTATCAGGCCCTGCACAACCACAAGCAGGCCCCTGCCAACGGCACCCACGCTTTAGGCAACCAGGTGATCCGGGAAGTCGTCCTTCCCGCCTTGGAAAAAGAGGTCAATGAGGGCAGGAATTTTGCCAACCTGCGCCAGATTTTTAACTCCCTCATTTTGGCCAAGTGGTACAAGGAAACCCTCAAGAACGCCTTGCTGAATCAGGTCTACTCCAACAAGGACAAGATCGCCGGGGTCGAGGCGGCTGATAAGAACATCAAGGAGAAGATTTACGAGCAATACGTGCAGGCTTATAAGAAAGGCGTGTTCAATTATATTAAGGAAGATATCGATCAGGCGACCAAGGAACCCATGCCCAGAAAATATTTCTCCGGCGGGATCACCGGGGCCTTGACATTGGAGCACGCCACCGCAGCCCAAGAGAGGCAGGCTATAGACAGTGAGCCGGGCCGTTTTATCGAGGTCGACAGCCGCGCCGATATCTCCGGCAGTAACGCGGCCATGATGCACCATCGCAAGATCATGACCAGGTCTCAGATCGCCGAGCAGATCGCCTCTATTAACGACGCGGCGCGCACGGCCGGGTTCATATTGGACCGGATGGGGGCCGACGGCAAGATGAACATCCGTTTCGAAAGGAAATTCAACAGGTATTTCCGCATCAGCCGGATGACCGCCTTCACTCTGTACAAGGGCAAGCTTTACATCGCCCATCTGGTGCAAAAAGAGTCCCCCCGGCCCCAGGTGGTTTTCAACAGTTTCGATCCCCAGGCCGATTTTTTTAGGAATGTTAAGAAGGATGTGCAGCCTGACGCCCTTCCCAGGGATGTCAAAGAGGCTTTTGGTTTTTATTCTTCTCTTCCCGAGTCAGTTGATGCGGCCATGGCCTTCCGCATGCCGCCCAAGGAAATAACCTTAGGCCAGCAGGGGCAGATATTCGTCCCATCCTCAGGGAATTTTGTACCCGTGAAGATTTCCCAAAACGGCGGCGTCCACCCAAGCCTTATCATCGGCAACAACGACGTGTACAATTTCAATAATTCTCCGTCGAACGGGGATCCCAGGGAGATAGCCGTCTCCGTCTGGGGACAGGCTCTGTTCATCAAAGACGGCAACGATGTGCTGGCGCGGAAGGTCATTGCCGAAGGAAACGGCCTTCAGATCGGCACGCTGCCCATTTTCAGGGCCTCAGAGCTGCAAGAGGCGCCTGGGCTGGAGTCGGGTGAAGTCCCGACGGCCTGGATAGCGTCCAATCCCGCCTGGGGTGATTTCAGGGGGGCAGTCAAGGGCGCCAAGGATTTCTTTCTGACAACCCAGGAGGGCAGGGTGCTGGCGGGTTTCGTGCTCGAATCCGGCGGCACCGTGGCTTCCAATATTTCCGAGAATTACACCTATCTTTTCGACAGGGCCATGCTTAGTGGCAACGGTAATGGCAACGGCAGCGTCAAGGAGAAGCTGGGCGAAACACCCCAGATGGGCATGAACGCCTTGCAGCTTGCCGGTGAAATCCAAAAAGATTTGGAGCATCCGGGCAGCGGCCGCATTCCGTTGATCGCGACGATCTCGGATGAGCACGGCACCATTGATAAATTCGATAAACTGATCGTCGACATTCTGCGCCAGGTGCCTGCCGGCGCGAAGATCCCGGAAGGGTTTGTGCTGGACCCCGACAAGACCCTTGCCGAACAATTGGCCCCGCTTGGCATCAACCTGGCTGATTTCAAGGGCCAGCTGTTCATCCACAACCTGGGCGATTTCATGGACCGCGGGCCTTACGGCGTCAAGGTGTTCTTCCGGTCCAAGGAACTTATCGACTCAGGGCTTTCGGACTTCGTTATCGGCAACCATGACCAGTGGATGTTCATGAACCTTATCGGATTGCACCTGCCTTATTACGACAATTTTGAATTCTATGGGTATAAGGACAGTTATGATGCCAAAAAAGGCGGGGGAGATGTGCGGTTCCTACTGGCCCAAAAGCACAAGGAAGACCCTGACACCCGCCTGCGCAGTTGGTGGGCCCAAAAGCTTGCAGAGCATCGGAAATTTTATGAGAATCTGCAAAGGACCCGCTGGTCATACGTGGACAGCGAAGTTAACGGCGAAAACGGTCTTTATGCGCAGGTCACCAAGGGTATGGACGAGGAGCAGAAAAAGAAATGGGCCTATACTCACGCCGGCGAGGTCTGGAACAAGCTGCGCGGTTACAATCCGGAAGTAGGCGAGGTGGCCACGGGCGTCCGTGCCGTGGGCCTGGTATCCATTGTCTGGTGGGAAAAACTGCTCAAGGAATTTAAAGTCATTGAAGAGAGTCTTTATCCCACGGTGCCCACCCAGGAAAAAGACCTGGTCCGCTATGAGGCCTGGAAGACGGCCATCAACCTGATGGAGAACAGGATCATCCCGGAGTTAAAGCAGATCCTGGAGCAGAATATCAATCCCACTGACGGGTCGCAGCCCAAATGGTGGTACCGCATCTTTGAGGCCATCAACAGCCAGAATTACACCTCTCCCGAGTGGTGGGCCATGGATTGGGCCTATCATAAAGGATGGGGGCCCACAGTTTTCAAGGAGATCAACGACACCTACTACGGCGGCAAACCTGTCTTGACCGTGGAGAATTACCTGGACGAGAAATCCGATCTTAAGGGGGTGGCGATTTTGAAGGAAATCGCTGCCTTTTATAAGAGCCACTATACCCTGTACTTAAAGGACATCATGCAAACGGATTTGATGCATGCCTTTCTGCCCATCGATCCGGCCACAGGAGAATTTTATTTTAACTATAAGGCCCATCACTACCGAGGCATGGGCAGCAACGGTCATAGCGTGCACACCCTGCCTTATTGGGAAGGCCTGGAGGCCATTTCCCGCGACATCCGGGATGCGCCTAATGATGAAAGTGTCATCAGGACCATTTATGAGGCTAATGCGGTTGTCAACGGCTGGTACGCTGATAATACGACGGAAGCCAAGGCCATCCATATTGCCACGGCCTTCAAAAATTTAGGCGTGCGCGAGATAGCCCAGGCCAACGGCATCCATCGCCTGATCACCGGCCATGTCCCCGTGCATGATTTTCTCAAGATACCCGAATATTTGGGAAGCAATTTTAAGGGCCACTTGAATTCTTCCAGGGATATGACAAGGACCTTTGCCGACAGTGACGGCGGGATGGGGGAGAAATTCGGAGGCGGTGGCAAATACCTTCTCGAAGGCAGGAATGGTTTCTGGCTGCGGGGCTTCCCCAGCAAAAAATCAACGGAGATCATTGATAATCCTCCCACCATTATCTTTAAGGAGGATAAGAAGACGAAGGTAGAAACCTGGAAAAAGATCTATGACAATAACGAGCCCATACCTTCCGATGTCTTTCTGCCGACAGTGCTCCATAGTATCCGTTCGGCCCAAGCCGCCAATGCCGCCATGTCTTCCGTGCAGAATGGGCAGGCCAATCGGCAGATCGCCGGCCAGATCTATGAGCGGATGCTGGAGTTTTACGGCCATTCCCGGCACGAGCTTGACTGGATCACGGTGAATAACTTCTATCAGACGGCCATGGGAAGGGGATCTGTTCCCGAAACAAGGGTGGACAAAATCCGCAAAAGAGTTGAGGGGATAATGCAAATTTTGGAAGATGAGGGCAAGGTCATCCCTCTTGCCAATGAGGAATGGGTGTTAAATCCGCGGCCGGTCAGCCATCCGACGATCAAAATTCCCACCTTGCCGGCCTTCCGGGGGGCGGCGGCCAAGAACGGCGGTATCGATCTTAATATGTCAAACTTACGGCTGACCAGAACAGGTACGGGCGTTGATATCCGGTTCGATCCTGCCATGATCGCGCGTTTTAAAGCAGGGAATTTTGACGGCCTGGTGCCGGTCATTACAAGAATTACGCCTATCCATAATATTTATTCTTTGCTATAATTAACTGTTCCTTCCCCGGGAACGTTTCTTCAAACTCCCCCTTCTTGGATCAATCCCATGTTTTATTTGACGCCTCAAGAGCGCTGGTTTGTCAGCGGACTGGTGGTGATTTTTATCGCCGGTGCGTTTGTGCAGTTGACCTTCAAACGCGACATAGCGCCGGTACGCTGGGCCCATGCGGCAAGGGAATTTAAGATCGACATCAATACCGCACGGGCAGACCAGTTGCAGATGCTTCCCGGCATCGGCGCCAAACTGGCCCGGCGCATCGTCGAGTACCGCAGCGCCAACGGGCCTTTTAAATCTTTGGAAGGGCTTCGGGAGGTTCAGGGCATCACTGCCAAACGCCTGGCGCATATCAAGGGGTTGATCTCTTTATGAACGCAAGAGCTGCGGGAGGCACGCACCGTCCTGCCTGCGGGTTGGCGGTGATTTTGGCGTCGGGCATTCTTATCGGCCATTTTTTGCCTTTGGATTTGTTCTTTTGGCTCGCGGCTGCCTCGCTTTTTATTGTACTGTTTTTATTTTGGCCAAGTCCGTGGCCGGTTTATCTTAGTCTTTTTTGTCTGGGAGCGGCGCTCATTCATGTGGCTCATCCGCCGGCCATGGATCCGTTGTATGATTGGCGCCAACAATTGAAAGCGGTGCTTTACCGCTATCTTGACAGCCGGGAGGCAGGGACCATGGCCGCAATTGTTTTAGGCGACCGCACCGCCATCCCCAAAGAGATCAATATGATCTTCAGGCACACCGGCACCGGTCATATCCTGGTCATCGCCGGGCTTCATATGGCAACGATGGCCGCCCTGGTGCTCTTCATTTTAAAACTTGCGAGGATACCACAGCCCTGGCAGGGGATGCTGGCCGTTTTCCTAATATTCAGCTATGCGGTTCTCACCGGCGGTTCGGTGCCGGTCATGCGGGCGGCGATCATGACCTCAGTGCTGCTGGCTTCTTTAGGGTTAGGTCTGCAGGCGGATGCCCTGAATTCCTTGAGCCTGGCGGCCTTTATCTTATTGCTCATGAAAGCGGATGATCTGTTCGATATCAGTTTCCAGCTTTCTTTTGCCGCCGTCTTTGCCATTATCTTGTTGTATGGGCCGGTAGAAAAGTTTTTATCTTTTTGTCCTAAATGGCTGGCTTGTGCTGCGGCAGTATCGACGGCGGCTTGGATCGGCATCACCCCTTTTCAAATCTGGCATTTCGGGACGATAGCGCCCGTGGCCTTGGCGGCCAATTTATTCGTCGTGCCCTTGCTGGAGTTGACGGTGATGCTGGGCTTGGGGCTGTTGTCGGCGGGATTGTGCCTGCCGCCTCTGGCCTGGTGCATGGCTGGATGCTTGAAAGTTGTTTTGAATGGAATGATTATTACGGCCTTTTGGTTTTCGCAGCTGCCGTATGGATACATACAACTGAGAGGGGCTTGACAAGAAAAAAAATTGTGCTATATTAGCACTTGATGGTTGAGAGTGCTAAGCGCTTTCGGCCTTTTTTAGGGCTTGAAATTAGCAGAGTATCAAGTAGAGTGCTAAATACATACGTTAAACCCTTTAACAAGGAGATGAGACAATGAGACTCACGCCATTCAAATCTCAAAACACTGATGTTCTTAACCGCATTTTCGATGAGGATCTCTTTTTTGGATTGCCGGTCTTTCCGATGGAGCGGCCGTTGGGCACCAATGCCTTTTATCCGGCACTTGACGTGGTTGAGGAAAAGGAGCAATATGTCCTTAAAGCCGATCTTCCCGGCATGCGTAAGGAAGATATTAAGATCTCGGTGGAAAACGGCATTTTGAACATCGAAGGCGAACGCAAAACCGAGACCGAGCACAAAGACAAGCAGGTTCATCGCATTGAACGCAGTTATGGGCGTTTTGTCCGCAGCCTGAATTTAGGTTCTACCGTGGACGCAAGCAGGATCAGCGCCAGTTATAAAGACGGCGTCCTGCAGTTGACCGTCCCTAAATCAGAAGCAGCCAAACCAAAGGCCATTGATATTCAAGTGAGTTAAAAAAAGATGTTTGATATCAACAAATTCACGCATAAGAGCCAGGAGGCTGTTCAGAATTCCATCCTCCTGGCTCAGGAACTGCACCGTCAGGCCATTGAACCTGAGCACCTGGCGGTCAGCCTGATCAACCAGGAGGGCGTGGTTCCCGCATTTTTAAAGTTTTTCAATATTGATGCACCGGACGTCATGGATCCTTTGCGTCAATATTTAGAGAAAAAATCGACCGTGGAAACATCGACCGGCCAGGGCCCGCATATTTCTCCCCGCCTGGACGCGGTGCTTAACGCGGCCCAGGACCTGGCCAGGTCCATGAAGGACGAATATGTAGCGCAGGAACATTTGTTTTTAAGTTTGAGCCGGGAGAGAACCGGCATCTTGCACCAGGAACTGGCCAAAAGAGGCGTTCATGATAAGGATTTACTGAAAATTCTCGCGAATATACGCAAAGGACAAAAAGTTATGGACCAAAACCCCGAGGAAAAATATCAGGCCCTGGAGAAGTACGGCCGCGACCTGACTGATCTGGCGGCCAAGAATAAATTGGACCCGGTAATCGGCCGGGACGAGGAGATCCGGCGGGTGATCCAGGTGCTCTCGCGGCGTACCAAAAATAATCCGGTACTGATCGGCGAGCCCGGTGTGGGCAAGACAGCCATCGTGGAAGGACTGGCCCAGCGGATCTTCAGGGGGGATGTGCCGGAAGGGCTTAAGAACAAGCGTGTCATCGTCCTGGACATGGGAGCGCTGGTCGCCGGCGCCAAATTCCGCGGGGAATTTGAAGACCGCCTGAAAGCCGTTTTGAAAGAAGTGGAGAATCAAAGTGGATCTATTATTTTGTTTATTGATGAGCTACATACAATTGTGGGGGCAGGACGAGCCGAAGGATCCATGGATGCGTCTAATATGCTGAAGCCTGCGCTGGCACGCGGGGCTTTACACTGCATCGGCGCCACCACCCTGGATGAGTACCGCCAATATATAGAAAAGGACGCGGCACTTGAGCGGCGCTTTGCCCTGGTCATGGTCAATGAACCGGGTGTTGAGGATACCATCGCCATTTTGCGCGGACTTAAAGAGAAATACGAGGTGCATCACGGTGTCCGTATCCAGGATTCCGCCATTGTGGCCGCAGCGATGATGAGCCAGCGCTACATCACCGACCGTTTCCTGCCGGATAAGGCCATTGATCTCATTGATGAGGCGGCCTCGCGCCTGCGCATCGAGATTGACAGCATGCCGCAGGAGCTGGACATCAACGAGCGCGACATACGCCGCCTGGAGATTGAGCGCCAGGCGCTTAAGAAAGAGACCGATGAGCCTTCGCGAGAGCGTTTGAGAAAGATCGATGAGGAATTGAACCGTCTTAAAGAGGTCAACAAGATCCTGAAGCTGCGCTGGCAGAATGAGAAAAAGATCATCGATCGCATCCGGGCCGTCAAAGCGCAGATTGAGGAAAAGAAGTCCGAAGAGGCCAAGGCCGAGAAGGTGGGCGATTTGAACAAGGTGGCGGAAATCCGCTACGGCACCTTGGTGGGGCTCAATAAAGAGTTGGAGGCCAGCAATAAGGAATTATCCAAGCTTCAAAAAGAGGGTTCTCTGCTTAAAGAAGAGGTGGACGACAAGGATATCATGGAAATCATTTCCCGGTGGACCAAGATCCCGCTCTCAAAGTTGATGCAGGGGGAGACCGAGAAACTCGTCCACATGGAAGAGGCCCTCAAAAAAAGGGTGGTGGGCCAGGATGCGGCTATTGAAGCCATTGCCTCCTGCATCCGTCGTTCTCGTACAGGGCTTTCCGATCCCAACCGGCCTTTAGGCTCTTTTATCTTTGTGGGTCCCACGGGTGTCGGCAAGACGGAGCTGGCCAAGTCCCTGGCCTGGTTTTTGTTTGACGATGAGAATGCCATGGTGCGCATCGACATGAGTGAATACATGGAGAAACACGCCGTGGCGCGTCTCATCGGCGCCCCGCCGGGTTATGTCGGCTACGAAGAAGGCGGGCAGCTGACCGAGGCCATCCGCCGCAAGCCGTATGCCGTGGTGCTTTTCGATGAAGTGGAAAAGGCGCATGGCGATGTGTTCAACGTGCTGCTGCAGCTGTTGGACGACGGCCGCCTGACCGATGCCCAAGGCCGGGTGGTCAATTTCAAGAACACCATTGTAATTATGACCTCCAATATCGGCACCGCCGAATTAATGGGGCTGGATGATCCCAGGGAGATCGACAACCGCATCCAGGATGCCTTGCGCCGTCATTTCCGTCCCGAATTCTTAAACCGCATCGATGAGACCGTGGTCTTCCAGCGTTTGGGTAAGGATGATTTAAAGAAGATCGTGGACATCCAGGTGTCTGTCTTAGCCGGCCGCTTGAAGGCCAAGGGTATTGGGCTCAAACTGTCGGATAAGGCCAAGGACCTGCTGGGCAGGGAAGGCTATGACCCGGTATACGGGGCCAGGCCGCTTAAGCGCGTCATCCAGAAACAGCTGCAGGACCCCCTCGCTTTACACATGCTGCAGGGAGAGTTTAAGGAAGGCGACACCATCAGTGTGAACGCGCAGGACGGCGAACTCGCCATTGAAAAGCAGGGGTAAGAATTGTCTAATTGTGAATTAATGTTCCTTTAACCTTTTTCTTATTAAACTTCATTTAATTAAACATTAAGGAGGTTGCTATGAGAAAAGGATGTGTGGCACTAGTGGCAGGTATGATGATTTTGGGCACGGGGCTAACCAACCCTCAAGCGTGGGCCGATGAAACCTCACAGTTGAAGCAGCAAGTGGATCAACTCCAGGAGAAGGTCAATCAACTGCAGGCCCAATTGGCCGGCAGGCAACAGGCCGTCCCCCTGGCGGAACCTCAATATACCCAATGGCAATGGGAAGACCCCTTTGCCCAGATGATGCTTATGCAACAACATATGGAAAACCGGATGCAGCAGGCTTTTGGCAATACGGAAGGGTTTACTCCCCGGATGGACATGAGGAAGACGCCCCAGCAATATATTATCACCATGGATATTCCTGGAATGGATAAGAATAAGATCAACGTGGAGACCAAGCAGGATATGCTGGTCGTTTCCGGCGAGCGTCAAAAGGAAGAAGAGAACAAGGGGAATGCCGGCAACCAGTACTACCGCCAGGAGCGGGTCTTCGGCAGCTTCCTGCAAGTTGTTCCTTTGCCCGAGGATGCCGATAAATCCAAGGTCAATGCCGATTATAAGAACGGTGTTTTAACCATCACCATTGACCGCATTAAGGGTAAAGGCCAGAAACCCGGAAGCCAAAAGATTCAGGTTAAATAATGAAAAAAGGAGAAAGTCCCCGCTTTCTCCATCTGTTCCATGGATTGGCACCGTCCCTTCATGATGTTGTATACTTGAACAAGTCAACTTACAAGCTCATGAAGGGACGGAACCTATGGAAAAACGCCTTTTGTCGCGCAGTTGGGCCTTGATTTTGGCGGTGTTCATGTGTATTCCCATCCCGGCTCAAGCCCAGGACAGTACTTTTGACCGGTATATTCAAGAATTACATGCCAGCCGTCTGCAAATGGAAGCTCAACTGGGCCTTAATCCTGAATTGGACCCGTATCCTCAAGCCACCGGCTATTGTGATGATTTAGTTGTTCATTATGAGCAGGCCCAGGTGATGAGGGACGTTATTGATGAGGGGATTCTTTTCTAGGGAGGCTTGAAATAGCCGCAGTCTCCTGTTATGATAAAAAAATATGGCTAAAAGTTTGGATCCCCAAATTGTTAATCCCATCCTTACGGGATTTATTGAAGAGTTGATCACGGCCAAGGGAGGGATTGCCCCAACCCAGCCTTTTGAAGTGTCTGTCAGGCATATTGAGGAATATGAGGGCCGGATGCGCGTCAACGCCACCGATAAGTTTGACGTGGCGGTATTTCTGGCCGCGGTTAATCTTTATTTAAACAAAACCCAGATGCAGGCCAACAAAGCCCTGGGTGCCGTTATCCTTTATATGGATGCGGAGGTGGCGGACAAGATCTTTAAGGCTGTGGGTTTTCAAGTGCCTTACGATGAAGACGATGAGTCCATGATGGCCTTATGCGGCAAACTTTGCCAAACCATCGCGGCCAATCTCAGGGACCGGCTGGCAGCGTCGGGCTTCGCCAGTCTCGAACTTTCCGAGCCGGCGGCGTACAAGAACACCATTTCTGAGGGCGTGCCTTTCAGCAAAGAGCAGGACGAAAAACAGGAACTTTTGTTTTATTTTCTCAAACACAAGGCCTTGGGGCTTGATTGGACCTTGGGACCTATCCCCAGAAAATAATAAAAAAAGAGATGTCTGTCTATTTTTCTGCCCTTGACAAACGCTGTGTTTTTGTTATACTTTTAGCAGACAAGCAGTGAGAGTGCTAATTTGAAGAAATGAAGGTTTAACAAATATATGGCAAGACATTCCGATATACAACAACGCAAAGACCGCATCCTGGCCATCGTGGTTGACCGCTATGTCAAGACCATCTCTCCCGTGGGGTCGCAGTACATTACCGATGAATATAATCTGGAGGTTTCCCCTGCGACGGTGCGTAACATATTGGCGGAGCTTGAGGAAGAAGGCTATTTGACCCATCCGCACACCTCTGCCGGCCGCATGCCGACCCAGCGCGGTTACCGCTATTATGTGGACCATTTGATGAATGAGATCCAGCTGTTGGAAGAGGAGAAGCACCAGATCGCCCAGGAATGCCGGCATCACACCCGTCAACTGGAAGATCTCATGGAAAAAACCTCCCAGGTGATTTCTGACCTGACCCATTACACCAGCATCGTTTCCCTGGATGACGGCCAGGGCCGCAAGATCATCTGCAAGGGGACGAGTTATGTGGTTGGCTATCCGGACAGTGCCGATATTTTAAAAATACAGGCGATCTTAAGGCTGCTCGAGGAAAAAGAGAGGCTGATGGCCTTGATCGACAGGACCCTGGAAAAAAAGATTGAAATTTATATAGGGCATGAAATGGCCTTGAAGGACATGGAGAGCTGTTCGCTGGCCGTTTCTCATTTTGAAAAAGACGGGCAGAAGGGCCGCATCGCCGTCTTAGGCCCCACGCGGATGCAGTATGACCGCGTGGTTTCGACCCTCGAGTACATCTCGCGAGTTTTAGACCGCCTATAACTTACTGTGGAATGGTTATGACGCAAGAGAAGGATTTAAAACCAGAGGAAGAAATTTTGTCTCAGCAGGCTGCCCAGAGCGAAGCGCCGCCGCCCGAACAACCCAAGGCGTCCCAGGCGGAGGATTACAAGGACAAGTATGTCCGGCTCCTGGCAGAGTTTGACAATATGCGCAAGCGCCATGAACGCGAGCGCCAGGAGCTTATCAAATACGCCCACGAGGAGGTCATCATCGAGTGCCTGAAATTGTATGATGACCTGGAAAGATCGCTGTCAGCCTTTAAAGCCAGGGAAGATACAGATGCCAACCTGGTCAAGGGCCTGGAGATGGTATACAACCGGATGAAGGACCTAATGACGAAATATGAGGTCAGGCCCATTGAGGCCAAGGGCAAACCCTTTGATCCCCATACCCAGGAGATCCTTTTGCAGCAGGAAACGGCTGAATTTCCCGACGGGATCGTCATGGAGGAATTGGAAAAAGGATATACGCTTGGCGGCAGGGTGGTCCGCACGGCCAAAGTGAAAGTAGCAAAGAATGCAAACCCAAATTTGTAAGTCATGTTGAGGAGGTAATATTATGGGACGCGTAATTGGAATCGACTTAGGAACATCAAACTCAGCCGCAGCAGCCATGGAAGGCGGCCGTCCGGTCATCATCCCTTCCGCCGAGGGTGCGGGAGTGTCGTCCGGCAAGGCCTTCCCGTCGTTTGTGGCTTTTACCAAGGAAGGGCAGCTGTTGGTGGGCGAACCGGCCCGGCGCCAGGCGCCCATCAATTCCGAGGGCACCGTCTATGCCTCCAAGCGCAAGATGGGGACGGATTTCAAGTTCAAGGTCTTCGGCAAGGAATACACGCCGCAGCAGATCGGGGCCTTTATTCTGCAAAAGATCAAGGCCGATGCCGAGAAATATTTAGGCGAGACCGTCGACAGCGCGGTCATCACCGTGCCGGCGTATTTCAACGACAATCAGCGCCAGGCCACCAAGGATGCCGGTGAGATCGCGGGCCTCAAGGTCTTGCGTATCATCAACGAACCCACCGCGGCCTGCCTGGCTTACGGCTTGGACAAGGCCGGCAAGGAACAGAAGATCATGGTTTTTGACTTCGGCGGGGGCACCCTCGACGTGACCATTTTGGAAATGGGCTGGGATGCCGCTTCCAAGGCCGCGACCTTTGAGGTGCTGGCCACCTCCGGCGACAACCACCTGGGCGGCACGGACATGGACAACACGTTGATCGATTACATTACCGACGAATTCAAAAAAGAATCCGGCATCGACCTGCGCAACGACAAGATGAGTTTCCAACGCCTGCGCGAGGCCGCGGAAAAGGCCAAGGTGGAGCTTTCCAGCACCGTGTCGACGGAGATCAACCTGCCGTATATCACGGCGGATGCCACCGGCCCCAAGCATTTGACCATGAAGATCGACCGCGCCAAATTGGAAAGCCTCGTCTCACCGCTGATCGACCGCTGCCGCGGACCGGTGCGCCAGGCCATCAAGGACGCTTCGGCCAAATTAGGTGAAGAGGTCAAGATCGACCGCATCGTTCTGGTCGGCGGTCCCACCCGCATGCCCATTGTCCAGCAGTTCCTGGAAAAGGAAGTGGGCCAGAAGATCGAAGGCGGCATCGACCCCATGGAATGCGTGGCCTTGGGTGCGGCCATTCAGGGCGCCATCATCACCGGCGATGCCAAGGAAGTGCTGCTCTTGGACGTCACCCCGCTGTCGCTGGGGATCGAAACCATGGGCGCGGTGTTCACCAAATTAATTGATCGCAACACCACCATCCCCACCAAGAAATCCCAAGTTTTCTCGACCGCGGATGACAACCAAACTGCGGTGACCATCCGCGTTTTGCAAGGCGAGCGCCAGATGGCCAATGACAATACCGAATTGGGGCGTTTTGACCTGGTCGGCATTCCGGCGGCACCGCGCGGCATCCCGCAGATCGAGGTGACCTTTGACATCGATGCCAACGGCATCGTGCACGTGACTGCCAAGGACAAGGCCACGGGCAAGGAGCAGAAGATTCAGATCACCGCCAAGACCAAGCTCTCCGAGGCGGAGATCGACAAAATGGTCAAGGAAGCCGAGAAATTCGCCGAAGAGGACAAGAAGCGCCGCGAAGAGGCGGAACTTTTAAACCAGGCCAACACCCTGGTCTACTCGACGGAAAAGTCCTTGAAGGATTACGGTGACAAGGTCTCCGCCTCCGAAAAAGAGGCCGTGGAAAAGGAACTGACTTCTTTGAAGGATGCCATTAAGGATAAGAACCAGGACAAGATCAAGTCCGGGATGGAGTCTCTCCAGAAGGTGAGCCATAAGCTGGCGGAGGAAATGTATAAAGCCGCGGCAGCCAAGGAGCAGCCGCAGCCCAGCGCCCAAGAGCAACAGCAGCAGGGCGAGCCGCAGCAGGGGCAGGCCGAAGAGCCCAAGAAGGACAAGGGCAAGGACGATGTGATCGACGCGGATTTCAAAGCGTCCAGCGATAAATAAAAAAGGGGACAGTCCCCTTTTTACATGTTCTTTTTAGTGGATTTGGCTAAGCCGGTATTGCTCCAGAAACGGGGATTTTTCGCCGTCCGCTACGGTTTACGGCTCGGTTTCTATCGCGATAAGGAATACGCGGAAACCTCGCCGTAAATCCTTGCGGACTTTTGCCGAAAAATCCCTGAATGTTTCTTCCGCAATACCGTCTTAACCAAATTAAGTTAAACATAATTTTTTCTGTAAAAATTTGGTATCTATTGAGAGGTTAAAATGGCAGACCATTCTATTCTAGATAGAAAATATTTTATAGACTCGCATATCTATAACTGTCCATTTTGTAAAAGAAGACATGTGGCTTATGAGCTGCTAGGTAGTTCCTCATTTAATTGGTCGGAAGAAAAAATTTGTAATATTTATTGTGTTCGGTGTAACAGTTGTTCAAAAATTTCGATGCATCTTTCTTTTTATGAACTTAGATATCGAGGAGCTGGTTCATATGGAAGTTCATTTCAAGAGGGAATTGATATTGACTCATCGATTTTCTACTCCGTTCCTACATCGTTTTTTGTTATAGATGACCGAATTCCGAGATTGGTTCGTGAGTTAATTACTGAAGCTGAAGGCTCTTTAAAGATGAATTTTCTTACTGGAGCATCTGCATGTACGCGGAAAGCCATATATGAATTGACTATTTTAGAAAAATGTGAAGGACAAGATTACGAGACAAAAATTAAAGATCTTAAGAAGAAATACTCTCAAATTGATCCTGAGTTAATCGATGTGCTTGCACATATTCAAAATATGACTAGTGATAAAGTGCACGAACAATCATGGCAACAATGGGATTCACAGAATTTAAAATTGATTTTAGAAACTTTTAAGGCGGTTTTACATGAAATTTATGTAGAACCACAAGAAAGAAAAGATAGAATTGCCAATGTTGCAAGGTTGCGAGAGAAAATAACAGAAGATAAAAAGATCAAGAGTGATACAGCGACAAAAGTTAATCCTAATTGAGTTTGTAAGGATAAATTTGTTCCTTTCGCTCCGCGGTCGATTTTAGCTGCCGCATGCCGAGCGAACGAGGGAAGTCCGAGCCGAAGGGCGAGGACTGGCTGAACTGTTCGAGCCGAAGCTTCAGAGAAGCTGAGGCGAGTTGTTCAGCCACCGAGTGAGTGAGGACCGGCAGCGTTAAAAAATCGACCGCGGAGCGAAAGGAACAAATTTATCCGATAAAGGGCAAAAAGGTTTAGATGAAAAAAGACTACTACGAAATCTTGGGCGTGCAGAAGGGGGCCAGCTTGGCTGATATCAAGAAAGCCTACCGTGCGCTGGCCTTGAAATATCACCCGGACCGGGTGCCGGAAGCGGAAAAGAAGAAGGCCGAGGAGCAGTTCAAGGAAATTTCGGAAGCCTACGGCGTTCTTTCCGATCCGCAGAAGCGGCAGACCTACGACCAGTTCGGCCATCAGGGCATCGACCAGAATTACACGTCGGATGACATCTTCCGCGGGGCCGATTTCTCCAGCGTTTTCGGTGAAGGCGGCGACATAGGCGATATCTTAAGCCGGATGTTCGGCGCCTCCTTTGATTTCGGCGGCGGTTTCAGCCAGAGCGGGGGCGGACGGCAGCAGCGCCGGGCCAGGGGACGTGATATCCAGTATGAAGTCGAATTGACCCTGGAAGAGGCCTACAGCGGCGTTAAAAAAGAGATCAAATTTCCCCGTTACGAGCATTGCAAGAAATGCGACGGCAGCGGAGCCAAGAACGGCACGGCATTAAAGACCTGCCAGTCCTGCGGCGGCCAGGGCCAGGTGGTCATGGCCAACGGGTTTTTCCGCATGGTGCAGACCTGCCCGAAATGCCACGGGGCAGGCAAGACCATTACCGAAGCCTGTCCTGAATGCAGCGGCCGCGGCCTGGTGCGGGTCACCCGCACGGTCGAGGTCAATATTCCGGCCGGTGTTGACAACGATTCCCAGCTGCGCGTGCGCGGCGAAGGCGAGGTGGGCGCCGGCGGTAACGGCGACCTGTTTTTGTTCATCAAGGTCAAGGACCATGAGACCTTCCAACGCCAAGGCCAGGATTTAAGAATGGATTTAAGCGTTTCTTTCGCCAAGGCGGCGTTGGGCGGCGAAGAAAAAATAAAGACACTCAAAGAAGAAGTGGTCATGAAGATCCCTGAAGGCACGCAAAGC
Organism: Candidatus Omnitrophota bacterium; assembly: GCA_028870995.1. Lineage (GTDB taxonomy): Bacteria > Omnitrophota > Gorgyraeia > Zapsychrales > Fredricksoniimonadaceae > JABDGZ01. The sequence goes on from JAGWOI010000031.1 coordinate 25,370, forward strand.
GGCAAGGTTTTCCGCATGAAGGGCCAGGGGATGCCGGACATTCACGGCCACAGCCATGGAGACCTGTATGTAAGGGTCATGCTGGGTGTGCCCACACATTTAAGCACCCGTCAGCGGGAACTTATGGAAGAATTGGCCCGCGAATTGGGTGAAAATAACGGAAAAGCTTCCTTAAAAGACAGATTTAAGAAAGCATTTAAATAAAATAGGAGATCATATGCCAACCTACCAGTATGAATGCCAGGCCTGCAGGCATTCCTTTGAAGAGTTACAGGCCATCAGCGACGCCAAATTGACCAAATGCCCTGAATGCGGCAAGAAGAAACTGGTGCGTCTGATCGGCGGCGGCTCCGGCATGATCTTCAAAGGCTCCGGTTTTTACGAAACAGACTATAAAAGGAAATCTTCACCTGCCAAAGAACCGGCCTCTAAAAGCAGCCCGGCGCCTGCCGGAGGCTGCGGCGGCAACTGCGCTTGTCATCCTCACTGAAAGCTTGCATGGGATTAGGACCCCTGCTATAATGTCGGCTTCGCTTATAATATAAAATTATTATTAAAACGAGGTCCATCGGTCATGTCAGCCCTTAAACCATTCGCGGCGGTTTTCTATAATAAGGAAGTCATTCCCAACCTCTCCAACGTTTTCTGTCCGCCCTACGACATTATTTCCGCCCAACAGCAGGAGGACTATTACAAGCAGGACCCTTATAATTTTATCCGCCTGGAGTTGGCCAAGGAAACATCCAAGGACAGCGAAAAGGACAATAAATATACGCGGGCCCGCAAAACCTATGATGAATGGCTTAAGAAAGGCATTCTCAAGAAGGACGGGGCGCCGTGCATTTATTTTTACAAGCAGGATTATAAGTACCAGGGCCGCCGGTACACCCGGATGGGCTTTTTAGGGCTGCTTAAGCTCAACGAAGATTCAGGCGTGCGCATTTTACCCCATGAGCATACCCATGCCGCGGCCAAAACCGACCGTTTTACATTATGGAGCGCGCTTAAAAGCGATTTAAGCCCCATCTTTGTGGGCTATTCGGACCGTGGGGGCAGGATCGACCGGGTTTTCTTAAAAGAACTGGCCATGACCAAGCCCTATCTGGAGGCCACGGACCACGACAAGGTCAAGCACACCATTTGGCGGCTGGAAGACCCGGACAAGATCCAGGA
>JAGWOI010000052.1 GCA_028870995.1 Candidatus Omnitrophota bacterium
CCCCCTGACTGTCAGCGGCGCGTTTCATTCCTCGCTTATGGCCTCGGCCGCATCAAAATTCGCTGAAGCTTTAAAAGAGATTTCGTTTAGCCCTTCACAAGTCCCTGTTTTAAGCAATGTCACCGGCCTGCCGCATTCTTCCAACCCTGTCAATCTTGTTTCATCTGTTGTCATTCCCGCGCAAGCGGGAATCCAGGATAACTTAGCGCGCCAGATCACCAGTTCAGTCCAGTGGGTCAAATGTGTGGAATACATGGCATCAGAAGGAATTAAGAATTTCATCGAAATCGGGCCGGGCAAGGTGCTCAAAGGCCTTATCCGCCGCATCGATCCCGCCCTCACAGTTTCCAATATCGAAAAGCCCCAGGACCTGGAAGCTTTGGCCGTTTAAGCGCCATATTTTTTTGTTTTTCATGCAGGATTTCTTAACCTGGAAGCTGTCTGGAATTTGGGGCAGGGTCAATTGCATGGATAGGTGGGCTTGACTTGGTTTGAAAAGAAAGTTATTCTTTGAAAGAATCATCCAGTTCAATTTATCCTACTTTTTTGATATGAGATTCAATTCATCGATAAAGGTCGAATTTTATCGCATTTTTGTATTGGCGTTTTTTCTTATCGGCATTTCTCTGAGTGTTTCCGGCTGTGCCACTCTTAACCCCGATACTGTTATAAATAATTTTGAAAAAACTAAGATTTACCCGCCGATTAGATTAACAGAAAATACAGAGCTTTCTTTAAAGAAATTAACGAGCCATGTAAATATGTGTGATAATTTTAGTTTTGGCGGCGGGGCGGATGATTTTCAGCCCAGCATTATTACTGAGGGGATCCGGCACGTTTTAAGCCGGAGATTTGTACAATCAGGAGAGGAAACAGAGAATAATTTGGTTATGCTTTTGGATGCGCGGGTCAAATTAGGCATGTTTTCAGGAACTACTACGTCATTGGATTTGACAGGGACATTTATTGACGGATCTCAAACAATAGATGTCATCAACGGCCATGGGCAAGCTATTGTTCCCTGGCCGGCCTCTAATGTCGGTTTCCAAAAGGCCGCAGAGGCGGCCTTTGTACAGTTTGACGGCAATCTTAAGCGCTCGGAAAGATTGAAGAATTATTTTGATGTCATTTTTGAACAGAAAGCCAAGGCGTGGCGGGCAATGCCGCAAAAACCTCCGCTTCCCGAAGAAGTCCATCGGCTCATTGTCTTGAAGGATGACGCGATCCAGAATAATGATTTTAGCAAAGCAGCTGATTATTATGAGCAGGCCTTGGCCATAGATCCCATGTGGCCGGCGGGACAGTATAATGCCGCGATGATTTATTCTGAATTGGGATCCTATCCGATGGCTGTCACGCATATGAAGCATTATCTGGCGCTTGAACCAGCTGCCGCCAATGCCAGGGCCTCACAGGACAAGATTTATATTTGGGAAGAAAAGGCCAAAGGGGGGCAATAGGATGAATAGATTATTATTGATGAGTTTATTATTCTTGTCAGGTTGCGCCACCACACCTGTTTACGAAGTAGATTTTACTAATTTACAGAAGCCGCAGATGAGTTTCGACCAGGCGCGCCGGCAGATCGAAAATGCCCTTGAAAAGATGACGTATCAACTTTCCACGCTTGTTGTGGCAGACGACAGTATTTATGCCTGCGCCTCAGGCGGTGGGTCTCCGGCATACATAAAATTCAGCGATTATTCTAATCTGTCGGTAAACGTGGGGCCGGGCTACTATTATGTACCGTTAGACAAATATTATTATCTTGTTCCTTCGCCTAATGGGGGATGGTGGTTAAAATGGGCTTCACGGACTGATGCCCAGAGTTTTGTGGATGCTTTTACAGCGATGAAATATTATGCTTCCAAAGGACCTTTCGTAGATGAGACTGCCGCCTTCGCGGATTTTCAGCGCAAGGCCGATGCATGGCGGGCGATGCCCCAAAAGCCGCCGCTTCCCGAAGAAGTTTTTAGATACCGTGTCCTTGCCGATGACGCGATCAATAATAAAGAATTTTCGAGAGCGGCCGATTTTTATGAACAAGGATTAAGGCTTGATCCGCTGTGGCCGGCAGGCCAATATAACGCGGCGATCATTGATGCAGAATTGGATATTTTTCCCCTGGCCGTCAGGCATATGAAACGATATCTGGCTCTTAAGCCTGGTGATCCTAATGCCAGGGTCTCACAGGACAAGATTTATATTTGGGAAGAAAAGGCCAAAGAAAATTAAAAGTCAGGAGAAGAGCATGACGAAACAATGGAAAAGATCAGCTTGTTTTGCTTTAATGTTGGGCGGCAGTTCAATATTCTTTAGCGGTTGTGCAGATAGCGTTGTTTATCAGCCTAATTTAAACTTAGACCAGCGTCCGCCTGTTAGTATGGGGTTGGCTATGGGGCGGTTGAAGGCGGGCCTTTTAATGATGACGTATAATAATGTTGACCAGGATATTGTGGTGACACCTGATGGATTTTCCCTGATTAGCAGTGGCCAAAGGTATGCAGTCAGGTATAGAGATTTTGTTAACCTAAACATCCTTCAGAATCAGGATTATGGATATTATTATCTTCCCGTTTATTCTAATTTCTGGCTCAAATGGTCTGCGTTGGCCCAAGCCCAAGCTTTTGACCGGGCTTTAGCAGCGATGATTTATTATGCCAAGAATGTCCCCATAGATACTCCGGAGGCTTTTGCTTTATTTCAGCGAAAGGCTGCAGAGTGGCGGGCAATGCCGCAAAAACCTCCGCTTCCCGAAGAAGTCCATCGGCTCATTGTCTTGAAGGATGACGCGATCCAGAATAATGATTTTAGCAAAGCAGCTGATTATTATGAGCAGGCCTTGGCCATAGATCCCATGTGGCCTGCAGGGCAATATAATTCTGCGTTAATATATGCAGAGTTGAAAATTTATCCTTTAGCTGTCATGCATATGAAACGTTATCTGGCGCTTGAGCCTGACGCCAAAGATGCCAGGGCTGACCAAGATAAGATTTATCTTTGGGAAGAAAAGGCCAAGGAAGATGGTATTTCATCGAAAAACCCGACTTCTCAACCAGCGCAATCATCAAGTAGTTTATTTGGAGTAGTGTCTGGAGGCGGGAATAAATGAGTAAAAACATGGTAAAAAGAAGATTATATTTATTTGTTTTTATGATTCTGTCAGGGACCATGTTTTTACCCGAAAATATTTGCCGGGCCCAAGACGGTCTTGTCTGCGATCCTTCTTGGACGCCTGAATATAAATGTATGGAACATTGTGGGCCTTGTCCTAACAACAATGGTGGAGGCGGAGGATATTCCATGCAGCAGCAGGTGGCCTCTCAAATAGGCACAGAGGCAGGACAGATGATCGCCCAAGGTTTTATCCAGGCCATGCAAGGACCGTCCCCGCAGGAAGTGGCGGCACAGCAGGCGCAGCAACAGCAGATAGCTGCCCAGCAGGCGGCCATTGCCCGGCAGCAAGCCGCTGCCGAAGCCCGGCGCCAGCAGGGCATTCATGACCGCCTTGTATCGGAAATGCAATCCGATGACGGTACGGCGCCTGCCGGTATCAAAGGTTTGCCCGGTATCTATCTTAATGGTTCCAGTAACGAGCAATCGGGACAACAAGGATTGCAATTGATGAAGGACGACGACAATGGCGGGTCTGCTGGCAGCACGCCTGTTGCATCTAATGTCTCCAGCGCCGCTACAGAGCAGTCTGGCCGGCAGGGATTGCAATTGATGAAGGATGACGATAACAATGCGAATGAAGGTAACCCGCCTGCTGCTCAAGACTCCGGGACACAACCCACGGCCGGGGGAATGCAATTAATGAAGGACGATGACGGTGGCACATCTCAGTCACAGGCGGCGGTTGCGCCTGCGCCATTGCCGCAACAGGCTGACGCTTCACAGACAACAGGGGCTACATCACAGCCTGACAACCAATCTCAGCAAAAGGTCGTTAATTTCAGCGGTGTTCCTGTGTCACAGGCCAATTTGCAGACCGGTCAGGCCCAAGGTGGAGGGAGGAATTCAGGTTCATTGCCTGTCATCGATCCCCATGCTGTTGTTGACCCTGAAGTTGTCAGCGGGGTAAATCCGGGAGAACTTACGGCTGAAGATAAAGCGCTGATGGGGCATCAATGGCAGATGAGCATCGATCCCCGCTATTTAACGGATCCTCAAGTCATTGCCAATATGAATAATATTTGGGCAGCCGCACGGAAAAATGATGCCGCTGCCAATGATAAACTCAAGACGGTTATGGCAGATCAACTTAAAGCCCATGGGATGACGCATCAGCAGATTGATGATTTTTTTAATAAGTTTCAGGATATCGCAGATGGTCAGGGACCGGTGCCCTCAGCATGGAATGATACATCTGAGGTTGCCAATGATCTGGATATAGAATTGGGGGCAGGTTTTGTAAGCCATGCGGATGATTATATAGCACCTAAATATTATTCCAACGGGCAAATATTGACTGATATCGAAATCAAAAGAAGCGTGCAGGCCCCCAACATTGCCTATCAAGGGCATGGCCCACAAACCGAGGATGATTGTGTTTTGCATGCTATTGCCAATGGAGCACAGGTCCCGTTTGGTCAA
>JAGWOI010000032.1 GCA_028870995.1 Candidatus Omnitrophota bacterium
CATTTTCTTCCCTGCCAAAAGAGGTTTACGAACCGAAATCCTTCATCCCTCACGCGGCGTCGCATAGTCAGGCTTTCGCCCATTGCTAAATATTCTCGACTGCAGCCTCCCGTAGGAGTCTGGGCAGTGTCTCAGTCCCAGTGTTGCTGATCGTCCTCTCAGACCAGCTAAGCGTCTTAGCCTTGGTAGGCCGTTACCCTACCAACTAGCTGATGCTACGCAGACTCATCTTATATCGTAAGGCCTTGCGGTCCCCTACTTTAATACTAAAAGGATGCCCTTTCAGCATGGTATCTGATATTACCCCTATTTTCATAGGGCTATGTCAGAATATAAGGAAGATTATCTACGTGTTCCTAACCCGTTTGCCGCTATCCCTTGCGAGATCGCTCGACATGCATGCCTAATCCACGCCGCCAGCGTTCACTCTGAGCCAGGATCAAACTCTCCGAAAGTACTTGGCTTTTTGTAAACTGTTGGCTGTACCTGTTTCTTTTGGAAACAGATCAACTTTTGAATTGATTTTGGACAATAGATTGTCAAAGAACAGACAAAAAAACTTGAACCCTCTCTTCAAGGGGTTCAATAAGAATACCAGATAAATCCGCGGTGTCAAGAAAATATTTTAACTATTTTTCAGGAAGACAAAGGGTTGAAAGATCGCCACTTAGCGACGAGGGTCATGCCAGCAGACTTTTAAAATTTTGCCCTAGGATCAGATTTCTTGTATCAGCGGACAAAACCTGCTGCGACACAACCCCCAAGGAGTCCTTAAAATTCTGGTTGGCCGGAAAATCACTGCCCCACAAAATGTGACCGGCATCCGCCATTTCCAGCGCCGTCTGCAGCGCCCCGACGGAGCGCGTTCCGCTCATATCGAAATACAGACGGCTGAAATATTCCCCTGGAGTCTTCCCTAGATCCTTGACAAATTGGCGGCGTCGAAGCATGCCATAGGTGGAGTCAAAACGCTCCTTGACGATGGGCAAGACGCCGCCAAAATGCGCGAAAATAAAATTCACACCGGGGTGTTTAATAAACACACCCGACATCATCATTTTACCAATACAAACCGAAACGTCAAATACATATTCAAGCACCGGCGAGAGCAGCGGATCCTGCAGCCGCTCGGTACCGATGGGATTCATGATCTGCGGGTGCACATGCACCGGCATCTTGTGGCGCGCCGCAAAATCAAACACCTCATCAAAAACCGGGTCATCCAAATATTTTCCTTCATAGCTCGAGGCCAGGGATAAAACCTTCAAGCCTAAATCCTTGATCCGGGTTAACTCCGCCTGGATCGACGCAGGCTGATCCACCGGCAAAATCCCCCCGCCGATAAAACGACCGGCCCGAGCCTTGACCAAATCCGCGATCCGCTGGTTATAAATCTTGCACACGGCCTGCCATCCCCCCATCTTCAAATGTGCGTCGCTGGTCGGATACAGCAAGACCGCCTGATCGACGTGATACTCATCCATCAGGCGTAATTGGCCGTCGGCATCCGACCAAAACTGCTTAAAGAATGCAGTATTGGCCGCTACCTCCGGCGGCATGTAATGGCTATGCGCATCAACTGTCATAATTTAAATAAACCCCGTCTGACGAGCAAGAAACAGGGAATCTTTGTCATGAGTCTAGCAGTTTGTTTTCCTTGAGGACCTTTTCAGTCTCAGCCAGGGCCTGCAGCAACTTGGGCAGCAGGTGCACGTTGATCGAGACCCCCTTAGCCGTCGGCACCATCTGGTCCACACCCTGAGCGGCCGTCCAGATACGGATATCGATCAGGTCATTACCCTTGAACTCGCGGATACCGACATGCACTTCCTGAAACTTGTTTTTAGGGAATACGGCAACGGTTTGATCCATAACTTCACTCCTTTCCCGCGATCCGCGGGAAGCGTACTACTTGGCCTGCGTCTGCTGATAATCAATGATCGGCTTGGTCCAGGTGGTCAACTGATTGATCACCGCCAGCTCTAAAGGACAAGCATTCGCCGGCACCGATAAAGCAAAGCTCACCATGTCCGCCACCGCCACCGGGTCCATTAGGCGGTCGCGCTGCTGTTGGGCCACATCTTTGAGGTGGTCCGTCAAGTCGGAAGCCACCACCCCGGGCAGCAGGGAGGTGATCTTGATATTATGCTCGCGCATCTCCCAGAACAAGCCCTTAAGGAACGCGCGCAATCCCATCTTTAAGGAGCTGTAAGCCAAAAATCCGCGGGGAATAGGATCAACCAGCGTCGAACCGGAAACCACGTTGATGATCTGGCCGTTCTTACGCGCCACCATGTCGGGGATGACCAGACGGATCAGACGCACATAGCCTAAATAATTGGTGTTGGCAAGCATCTCCAGCTCTTCGATGGGCTGCAGGTGGAACGGATGCTGGCTGGAAATACCGGCCACGTTGATCAAGATATCGATTTGCTTAAACCGGGCCTTGGCTGTATCAACCAAATTCTTCAAGTCCTCTAATTTACCCACATCAGCGGAGACGCCGATAGCCTCAATGCCATATTTATCTTTAAGGTGATGCACCAGTTCATCCAGGGGCTGCTGCTTACGGGCAGCCAATACCAAATTGCCGCCGTGCTGAGCAATGCGCAGGGCAATGGCTTTGCCGATGCCGCGGCTGGCGCCGGTGATCATGACGGTCTTACCTTTTAAATCCACTTGAGAATGTGACATAAAATTCCTTTCTGTATCGCTTGGACCGTTTTCAGTGATTACTTCGCCGCCATCGCTTCCTGTTCGATCACCTTCTTAAAGATCTTCATATTATCCTGCGAGTGCTTGTTGATGAATCCCTCAATTTGCTCCGCCGTGAACTTGGTGAATTTCGGGTCCAATTCAAAATCCTGGATCCACGTCATCTGGATGCCGATCGGCGTTTCCGTATAGAACCAGACGATCTTCATATAGAGAAACGGGAACAACGGGTCCCAGCGCTGGGCATAGGCCATCTTCAATTCCTTAAAGAGCCAGCGCTTCGACACCCAGGACTTCTTATCTTCGTCGGTCAGACGGAAGGTGATCTCGTTACCCTTGCGTTCCAGCACATCGGCGCTGGCATATTCCTTGCCGAAAAGCTCGGTCCAGCGTTCGATCTTGTTGGAAATGTCGAAAACCAAATCATATGGCGCGTTGATGACGATCGAATTAACCGTATGTCCCATATTATTTTCTCCTATTCTTGGACCGTTTCTATTCTTGGACCGTTTCTAAGCAACCCTATTAAATTCAATACCTTATGACAGAACTGTCCCCAAATCGATCACTTTAAAAATCTCAAATAAAAAGCCCAAAACATCAACACAATACTGATATTGACCATCAGCCGTTCCCAGAATCGATTTCTAAAGAACAGAAAATCCACCCCCGCAACAAGGGCTATCAATGCCAAAACATAAATCACCACATAAATATTTTTTGTCATCCTATTATTTCACATTACGCGTTGCTTCCAATATGGGCAAATTAGCCTCGGTCGGCACATACACCACTTCTTTAGAAGTAGAGTGAAGGTTTTCAATAAACTTATAACGTAAATAGTTTTCACTGATACTGTCGGCAATGATCTTGTTGCTTTTAGCCACTCCTTCGGCCTTAGCGATCTCGATCTGCGCATCCATCTTGGCCTTTTGCAGCTCGTATTGCTTCTGCAAAGACTCCTGTTCTGTTTTTAATTTGTTTTCAATGCTGGCGGAAAATATCATCGGCAGCTGAACACCCTTGATCAAAACATCCTCGACAACAATACCCCGCGCATCAAGTTTGCCTTTCAAATATTGAAGGATTTTGGCGGCTATTTCTTTTCTTCCAGTCTCACTGTATAAATCGCTTACCGGGTATCCGCTGGCCACATTCCGGATGGCTTCACGCATATAAGGCTCTAAAACCGTGCCTTGATAATCGGTACCGATGGTTTTACGGACAAATACGACCTTATCCGGCGGCACATGATATAAAATAGACACGTCGAGATTGGATACCAACCCTTCAGATGACGGCACGTTGGAAGTTTCTTCCAGGTTTTGGGTCTTTACGTTCCATACTTCAATCCACGAAGTAATAGGATTAAACCAATGCCAGCCAGTGCCCAATGCCTCATTTTGGATTTTTCCGAAATCTGCCTCCACACCCTTTTGACCGTCTTCAACACCCTTGACAGCGCACCCTGTTAACGATAAAGCCATGAAAAACAAAAGCAAATTTCTCATTGTCTCCCCTTTCAGTTTATAGCTTGATCCAACGCTCCCAAACAAACTTGATCGCAACAAAGCCGATGGCCACGGCCGGCACCAGGGTAAAAATATAAAAAGCAAATCCCGGAATTCCAGCGCGACAATAGTGGATCAAGATCCAGGACATCAGGTATCTGACGAGAAAAAAAGCGGTGAATGCCGAGAAGATCAGGAAAAGCTCATTAGAAGTATTCTTTTGGAAAACAGCATTGCATTTGTCACATTTAAATTTTTGTCCCTGGGTAAAAGCAGCCTTCCAGGGAATTTCCGATTTGCATTTAGGACACTTTGCCATAAGCTTCTCCCCTCAAATGAGCGCAACCACCCTGCTCCATCCCGCGCCCGCATGCCGCACCTTCACCGGCAAACAGCTGACCGTAAAACCATAGGGCTTAGGGATCGCCCCCAAATTGCCCAATCGCTCCATATGGCAATATTCCCGGCGGCGGCCAAGGAAATGGCAGGGCCAGATTTTGCTTTTATCCTTGGTCGTCAAAAATTCTTTGAACATCAAGAAACACGGCCGGTCAAGGCCGATGGTATCAACACCCATCATCTTAATGCCGCAATCAAGCAAATATTCAATCGCATCCGGCGTGCAGCCGACATACTTATTCACATAATCATCCGTTCCAAGCAGCCTGTCCCCGCCCGTATACAAAAGCACAATGTCCATGGGCTTAAGCTTATAATTGATCTTCTCAAGGGCAGCCACAACCTCTTTCTTGCCGATCGCCTCCGGGAACTTCAAATGGGTAAAATCCAGCACCACCCCCGGACCGTAGCACCATTCCAGCGGCACATCCATGATCTGCTTGGAAGGCTTTCCCTCGCAGGTGGAGCCGTAATGAAACGGCGCATCCACATGGGTGCCCATGTGCACGGAGGAATTGACAATCTCAAGGGAGAGCATCTCGCCGTCGGGAATCTCCTGTGCCGTCGCCACCCGCTCACCGCTATCAAAGCGTTCCTGACCGCCCGGCTGCTTGCTCATCACCACCCAGTTGAAATGCTCAACACCGGCCGCATGCGTGATGCGTTCGATCGTGGCCGCGTGCGTCTCAACGAGAGAGTCATCAATGGGAAGACTAAGATCGACGATTTTCATTATTTCACCTTATTAGCTGCAGCTGCCGCAGCCTTTTGAGCCCTCTAATTTTCCTTTCAATATAGCTACTATGTCATTGAAGGAAAAACTCTTCTTAAGCTCATTGTCCTTAACCTGTACCCCCAACTCCTTCTTGATGACCACAGAGATCTCCACCATTTCCGTTGAGTCAATATCCAGAGACTCATCCAATTTGGCACCCGGCACAATTTCTTTCTCATCAATATCGAGGACTTTTTTAAAAATAGCCTTCAATTTGCTTTCAATATCGGTTTGAGTGTTCATTTATTCCTCCGTGTTATTCTTTTTAGCCACAAATACTACATTTTCTGCAGGAAACATATAGGTCCAAAAACGCTCATATGTATCCGGATAAGCGTTGGCAAGAAAACTGATACCCGAAGCACGAAAAGTCTTGTAAAAAGTTATTCGGTGATCGACGATTTCAAAATTTAGCCCGTTGATCAAGCTCATAAACATAAAATAAGAAAAGAATCTGGTGTGCTGCGGTTCAGAGTAGGCCACACGGCTTGAAAAATGAGGGGTCTCCAAATGAACCTTCCCACCGGGTTTTAAAATACGGTAGAGTTCCTTCATAAAAGCGACCACGTCGTCCAAATGTTCAATAATATGCCTTGCATAAATTTCATCATAACTGTTGTCCTCGATAGGATACGGAAATTTATTAAGATCATGGAGGATATCCGGCTTAGCAACGGGATCTATGTCCAAATATGTAGCGCCCGAAATTTTATTGTTTCCACAACCCAAATCCAACCTGGTCCAATTTTTCTGGTGCATTTTATGTTCCTTTAATCTTTTTTGCATAAAAATCCAATCTTAAGATTTTTGAAGAATTAAAACACAATTAATACCGCCCCGGCCGCGGTTGATGATCATGGCGTTTTTGATCGTCTTCTCCTTAGGCCTATTAAAACAAATATTTAAATCGCATTCCGGATCAAGCGTCTCATGATTGATCGTCGGAGGAACAGTATTATGTTCCATAGCCAAAACGGTCGTAATGACATCGAGGACACCGCTGGCGCCCAGCATATTGCCATAGATGGATTTGGGAGCGGAAACAACCACAGTCTTGGCCTGTTGCCCGAAAGCGAGCTTAATGGCCTTGATCTCGCTGGCATCCCCGATCACGGTCCCGGCTCCGTCGGCGCAGATATAATCGATGTCCATAGGCTGCAAACCGGCATCATCCAGCGCGATCTTGATGGCCCGTGCCAGCTGCTTGGCATCCTGGCTTGGCTCAATGCGGTCAGCCGCATCTGTTGTCGTCCCATAACCTATAATGTTGGCATACACATGGGCCTGCCGCTTTGCCACACGCCCCTGAGGCTCCAGCGTCAGGACACCCGCCCCTTCGGCAATGGCCAGCCCGTCGCGATTTTTGTCAAAAGGCCGGTAGGCACGATGAGGATTATCATTGTTCCGGCTTAAGACCCCGGAAGTGTTGCAGCACAAGAGCGCGTACGGTGTTACCGGCGCTTCCATCCCCCCGGCCAGAATAAAATCGCATTTGCCGCGGCCGATGGTGCGCGCCGCGTAGCCGATGGCCATCAATGACGAAGCCCGGTCCGCCACAATGGTCTTGCTGAAACCCTTGATCCCGTAATTAATGGAGATCTGGCCCTGTGGCGCCGCCGGAAACCACGCCGAGGCCATGAAAGGACTCACCCCTTCGCGGCCTTCGGTGTACATGTCGCGCAGTTCAGTCTCTGCATACAACCACCCACCGATGGCATTGCCCATAAAAATACCCACCCGCTTGAGGTTCTCATGCTCAAGGCTTATCTTGGCGTCTTCCAGGCAAAGTTCGGAGGCCACCAGGGCCATGTGCGAGAACAAATCGATCTTCTTCAACAAACGGGACGAGACATTGCTGTAGCCTTCCAGCTCTTTGACATGCCCGGCGATGCGCGAAGGATACAAGGACGCGTCAAAGCGCTCGATTCTTTCCACCGCACTGCGTCCCGCCTTGATATTGGCCCAAAAGACCCGCTTATCGATGCCGCTGGGTGAAACCACCCCTAAACCTGTGATAGCAATTTTTTCCATGACCAACCCTTCTTAAACAAGATGAATGAGAACAATAATGAGCGGATTCAAAAAGAACAAAATCCATAAATCCCTGCGCCAAATTTTTAAAGCCTTGTCCTCAGCCCTAACCTGAGCTGAAAATCCCTGATATTTTAAAAGCCAATTAATAATTTTTACGTTGAAATCAAAGATCAATTTTGAATTCAACAGGCTGACGATGATGCACGCCTGCGCCAGCCAGAAAAACGGCTCAACCAACCGGACAATAACTGTTATTTCTTCAGGCCTCATACCGTTGCAAAATCAATATTCCCTGTTTCTTGCTAGGCAAACCTAGGTTCAAGATTCGAAACGTTGTAACACCATAGCAGAATGAATTCCTGAAAATCCGCTAGACGTTTTGAGAATGCAATTAACTTTCTTTTCAATGGCTTTGTTCGGAATGTAATACAAATCGCACGCCGGATCAGGCTCTTCCTGGTTGATCGTCGGCGGCAGCACGTTGCGCTCAAAGATCATGGAGCTCATGGCAAGCTCGATGCCGTTGGCGCCGGCCAGCGGATGACCGATCATCGACTTAACGGATGAGATGGGCAAATGATACGCATGCTCGCCCAAAGACATCTTATAGGCCGCTGTTTCAAAAACATCATTCTGTCGGGTTGAAGAGCCGTGCGCGTTAAGATAATCGATACGGTCAGGTTTGACGCCTGCATCTTCCAGGGCCAGGGTGATGCAATCCGCCATGGCATCCCCTTCCGGCGGCAAATCCGTCATGTGATAGGCGTTGCAGGTGGTGCCGAAGCCGGTGACCTCGCAATAGATCCTGGCCCCGCGCTTTAAGGCATGACTCAATTCTTCCACCACCAGAAGCCCGGCCCCTTCGGAGATCACAAAGCCGTTACGTTTATTATCAAAAGGACGGCTGGCTTTTTGGGGTTCATCATTGTGCACGGACAGGACGTTGACCGTATCAAACGCACCGAAGGTTATCGGTGTGATGGGCGCTTCAGATGCCCCGCAGATCATGATATCCGCATCCCCGTCCTGAATGCTTTCCAACGCAAACCCAACGGAGTCTGTCCCCGCCGTGCAGCCGGTTGAGATGGTGTTGCAAATACCCTTCAAGCCATACTTGGCGGATATTTCGCTGGACGGCGTATTGAACATGGCCGCATCATAAAGATCGGGACGGACGATGCGCGGGTCAATAGGCTTTTTGCCGCTGTCAGTGACCAGCGCAAATTCCTCTTCCATGTATTTGGTGCCGCAAATGGCGTTAGCCAAAGACACGCCCATACGCTCCAGATCCACCTTGGAGAGGTCCAGGCGCGAATCTTCCAGGGCCATGCGCGCCGCCACACAAGCAAATTGCACATAGCGGTCCATCCGCATGGCTTCCTCGAAGGTCAAGCCCAAAGCCACAGGGTCAAAATCATGGACCTGGGCCGCGATCTTGGTGTTGAAAATCGACACGTCGAATTCCGTCACTCTTCGTACGGCGGAGACGCCGTTGATCATGGCACGGAAACACGCCTCATTGCCGATGCCGTTGGGGGATATAATGCCCACCCCTGTCACTACAACTCTGCGCTTCTTATTCACATTTCACCTCAGTGCTTAAGAGTTTCATCCATCAAATTATTATGACTGCCGATGACCTGCCAGGCCGGATGCCCGGGCAAGGCCGTTTTCTTCCAGGTCATGGTATAGCGGCGGATCACCCGTTTGCCGCCTTCGCTGTTGACCTCAACGGTAAAAATAAGATACTGGACAATTGCGATATCGCCGTGCAGCTTGATCTGGATCGGGCGCAATTCGGCGATGGCGATATTGGTGCTCTTGGTCCAAAACCCCACCCATTTATAAAGCCAGGGATAGTCCACGGGCACCGGGCTTTCATGGCCGTAGCCGATCATCTCCGGATGGATGTATTTGATAAATTCTTCGACCTTCTTGTTGATCAACAGGTCCCAATGCTCATCTATCCCCTTAAAGATCTCGATCTGGGTGTCATTCCAATGTTCCGGGATCCATGAAGTCCGTTTAAACCCTAGTTCTTGCGCTGTTTTAGCCATACGCCTCCTTCAAAAATCGGCCGTGAATTATACTGAGGCCAGTTCAAAAGCTCTTTTAACGCTCTGGGTGGAAAAGTACTGGTGTGTCCTTTCCACCTCGTGAACCATGTCCACCACCCGGCTGTTTAAGGGTGTTGGTATTTTAAAATGACTGCCTAACTGCACGATCTCGCCGTTGATAAAATCGATCTCGCTGTTTTTGCCCCGCATGATGCTCTGCAGGATGGACCCGTATAACGACTCCTTGCTTAAACCGGTCAAGGTTTTATTGATGATCCCCGCGGCCTGTTCAACGGGCATGCCGGCCAGCCCCAATATGCGTTCCTTGGGAAAATCCGGCATGGAGGCCAATTCGATCTTGGCCTTTTGGATAATGCCCACGCCTTCTTTTAAAAGCAGGATGCTTAAGGTGCACAGGTCCAGGTCGGCAAAGGTCTCCTGCATGCTTTTACCCACCAGCGCCGGTATGCAATTATTAAAATTCACAAAGAGCTTCAAATACTTCTGCCCTATGATATCAGAGCTGACAACCGCCTTAAAGGCCTTGCCCAGGACTTCACCAACGGAATGCGCCACCGGATCGAGCGGCATCATCGGCCGGCCGATGATCCAGTCGCCCGGGAAATTATAGGTGATCTCTCCGGGCTTGACATAGGTGGCGCCGAACATCACGATGCTCGACAACTGGCGCTCCCGGTCAAAATGGCTGCTTAAGATATTGTCCGCCTGAACGCCGTTTTGGGTGGTCAGGACCAGCCCAGATTCCAGAAATTCGCTGTTATGCGTAAAGGCCTCCTCAATGTCCTGGGTCTTGACCGCAAAAATGACAAGGTCATACTCCCGGTCAAGCCGGGTCAAGGCTTTGAGCTTGATCATCTCGTTGCCCTGCGGCGTACGGATGAGCAGGCCCCTGGCGTTGACTGCCTCCACCTGGTCCTGACGGCCGACGAGAAGGACATCAGCCCCGGATTTCTTCAAATAAGCGGCCACTAACCCGCCTATGGCACCAGCTCCAATAACAGCGATCTTCATGGTCTCCCTACCGACCACTCCTTAAGGTCGTATGTATTTCTTATAGTCGAAACCGACTTCATGCATGATACGGATCATTAAACTGTAAAAGGCCTTGGGCACCTCGCTTAAAAAAGCGCGCACAATGTCCTCTTCCTGCACCTGGGCCGCCCCGCGGGCCTGGGCCAGACCCTCGGCTTTCTTATTCACCACTTCCTTGGCCAGGCGTCGGTGAAAAACAGGGATCAAATTGAGCATCTTATTGTATTTGCCCAACGCCGCCTCATCCCAATTCATTGTCGTTTGTATGGTCACCATGTCAGGCGCTCGCAGTCACGCGGGAATTCGCTTCCCACTTGGCTATGTTGTTCATGAAGTCCCTGACACACAACTTCACCTTGATGTTATAGTTGCTTTCCATGATGCGGTGGATGCGCTCAGGCTTGGAATAATATTCGCGCATGCACCAGGCACCCAGACGGCCCACTTCTTCGACGGTCAAATGGTCCGTGGGGATGACCGGGTGCTGGAAGTCCCAATCCCTGAGGTTGATCTTGTCGGGATCGAACCAGCCTTTTTTGATGGCATAGCGCCAGTCCGGCGAGTTCGGCACCGGGGTCAGATAATCCAGGGCAAAGATGTCCGGATCGATCTCGTCGGCCACACGCAGGCGTTCCTTGATCTTGGCCTCGGTGTCCTCCTTAAGGCCGATCAGGACAGTCCCAACGCTGCCTATATCATTTTCGCGCAGGATCTGGATGGTTTTCTTGATCTGGGCAATGGTCACCCCCTTGCCGGTCTTGTTAAGGGTCATGTCATCCTCAACTTCAACTCCGGTCAGGGCCAGGAACAATCCGGCTTTTTTCATCAAGGGCAGGATGTCATGCTGGCTGATCCACTGGTCGGCGCGTCCTAAGCAGACCCATTCGATCTTGTTGCCGCGCTTGATCTTCTCATTGCAAAACTCGATCATGGCCGCGGTGTCGGTATTGAAAGCATCATCCTGAAAAACAACCGTGCTGATATTGTATTGCTTTTCCAGAATGTCCAGCTCATCACAGATGCGCTTGCCGGAAAGACCGCGCCAGGAGGTAAAGTCCTTGACAGCGGTGCGAGAATCGTACAAGGCCCATTCATAGCAAAAATGGCACTTGCCCGGGCAGCCGCGGGACGTCATGAGTTCGGCAAAAGGTTTCCAGTAGGTATGGCCCACATATTTGTCCATGGGAAACAGGTCATAGGCCGGCATGGGCAAAACATTAAGATCCGGAATCAAACCGCGGTGAGGACCGATCACGATGGTGCCGTCCAGCAAACGGGAAACCAGGCCCGGTATATCGCGTTCCTTGGTCTGGCTTGCGTCGTTAAGTGTCTTTACCAAATCCTCCATGGTCAATTCCGCCTCGCCCAGCATGATGTAATCAAGGGTGGGGTTTAGGCGCATCTGGCGCTCGTAATCGCCGGAATACCACAAGCCGCCGGCCACGGTCTTCACCTGCGGCATGGCTTCCTTGATGATGCGCAGGCCCTCATTAAAATACCAGATGACCGCCGCCCCGCAGGTGGAGTGCAAAAGCTCACCGACAAAGACCATGTCCGGCTTTGAGGTCTTGGCATATTGAAGCATGGCCTCCCAATCCATTTCCAGGGCGCGGCAGTCCAAGGCCTCGACCTCGGCCAGCTTCTTCTCGCGTAAATACGCGGCCAATTGGGCATGCATTTGGTTGCAGGCTTTATGATTGCCGTGTGAATCCCAGGCCTTCAAAGGCGGGGTTAAAAATAAAACTTTCTTGATCATGGTCTATGTCTCCTTGTCTTTAATGAATCAACCTTAAATTCATTGGATACAGGTACTCCAATCCTTTGGAGGTGCGCACAGCCCCCTTCAAACTGCAAATGATGTTCGTGATGATAAAAACACCAAAGGCGATCACCGCGATGGGGATGCCGATGACGGTAAAGATCAAAAAGAAACAAATGCTCCAGTAAATGGAAATTGAAAGCTGAAAATTCAAGGCTTCGCGGGCCTGTTTATTTACAAACTCGCTGTCATCGCCTTTCAAAATCCATACCATAAAAGGGACGATGAGCGGCACCCAAGGCACCGGCACCAGTCCGCCCAGATGTGAGATCATGGCTAAATTGCATTCCCTTGAACTTATCTGATTTTGTATTTTAATTTCTTCCATATGTTCACCGCCTTTGTAACCAAATAAATGAAGACCTTGGCCCGGCGCGGCAGTCAAAACCAGGATGTCACCAGGGATTTTCCGCCGGGCGTCTGGTCCGTGGCAATATGTTTAATTTGTGTATACTCCCAAAGTCCGGCCAGGCCTAATTCACGGCCGAAGCCGCTTTTTTTATACCCGCCGAAAGGCGCTTCGTTCAAAAACACACCATAGGTATTGATCCAAACGGTGCCGCAGCGCAGGCGCTTGGCCACCTTATTGGCCTTTCCCAAATCCTGGCTCCAGATCATGGCCGCAAGGCCGTATTTGCTGTCATTGGCAATGTGGACCGCCTCTTCCACGGACGTAAACGGAATTACGCATAAAACCGGGCCGAAAATTTCTTCCTGAGCGATGGTCATGTTGTTGCGCACATTGACAAAAACGGTCGGTTCCAAATAGGCGCCTTTGGGGTTAATGTCGGGGATCTTGCCGCCGCAGGCAAGCTTGGCGCCTTCGGCTTTACCCTTTTCAATGAATTTCAACACAGAATCCCGGTGTTCGACGCTGACCAAAGGCCCGAACTCAGTTTCAAAACTATCCGCCGGGCCGATTTTTAAATTTTTAGCACGGCCCACCAGTTTTTCAACAAATTCCTGGTAAATTTTGTCTTCCACCAGGAGCCTGGAACCTGCCGTACACATCTGGCCCTGGTTCATGAATATCGCGGACAAGGCTCCGCCGACAGCGGCCTCCAAATTGCAATCGGCAAAGACGATGTTGGGCGATTTGCCGCCCAGTTCAAGGGTAAGTTTTTTAACACCCTTGGCGGCCTGGGCCATCACCGCCTCCCCGGTTTTAGTGGAACCCGTAAAAGAGATCATATCCACATCAACAGAGCCTGCCAGGTCGCTGCCCGCCTCGGGACGGGAAGAGGCAATGATATTCAATGCCCCCTTGGGCAGCCCGGCCTGGGCGCACAATTGGGCCAGGAACATCACTGAAGCACAAGCCGCCGGAGAAGGTTTAAGCACGACCGTATTGCCCGTCAATAAAGCCGGCGCCAGTTTCCATGCCGTCATGATCAACGGATAGTTCCAAGGGATGACGGCCGCCACCACCCCTACAGGCTCACGCTCAAAGAGCGAAAGCACCGGTGCCGAATGGCGGATGGTCTCGGTGATCCATTGTCCGGGCAGGTTCCCGAAGTATTCAAAGGTGTCGGCCGCGGTCGGCACATCGATAAAGGTGGCATGTTTGATTGTCTTGCCGCAGGAGATGCATTCCAGATCCGCCAATTTTTTGGCATTTTCCCTGACCAAGGAGGCGATTTTAAGCAGGCAGGCCCCGCGTTCAGCGGCGCTCATTTGCGGCCAGCGGCCGTGGTCGAACGCCAAACGGGCGGCCTGGACAGCCACCTGCACATCGATCGCATCGGCATCAGCGATCTGGGCAAACACCTCGCTGTTGGAAGGATTGACGGCATCAAAATACTTGCCGGTCAATGAAGGCTGAAGCCTGCCTTCCAATAAAAGATCAAATTGTTGGCTGGTTGTGGTCGTCATATTTATTCCACCGCCACCTGCGTCCATAATTGAAAAATGCGGCTGCAGGGCGCGTACCATTTGGAGATACGGGCAAAGTCGCCGCGCAGGCTCATCTTCTTTTGCGTCGTGGCCACAAAGGGATCGATCTGGCGGCTAAACACCATCCGCCAGATATTTTCCGGCGCATTGATGACAAATTCCGCGTTCTGGTCCTGTGTCGTCTGGACAATGCGCCCGTTCTCAAAGTTAAAACGATGGGCTTGCTTGGTCTCATCCAGGATGACCGCAAGGCTCATGGTCATACCTGTCTTGCTGCCCAGCTCCTGCATCTGGGTATCGCTGTTGACCAGCTTCACGATCTCGTCAATCTGTTCTTTGGAAAAAAGCTTATATTTTTTAGTTGCATGCTGTGGGTCCTGCTCCTGACTTCCTGGCACGGCGGCAACCAATGGACGCCCATAATGTGCGGCTACAAAATCCATCTTCACCTGCTCTTCCAGTTCCTGGATCAGCACAAAAGCATGGAACAAATCTTCCGCCACCGACACGACACCGTGGTTTTTAAGCACCACAACATTATTGGCCTTCAAGGCATCCACGACAGGTTGAGGATCAGTGACCGACGGTGTTGTCTGCAAAATGGCCTTGACTTCACCTAAATAAAATTGGGCTTCAAAGGTCTTAGGCGTAAAACGGTCATTGTTTAAAAAGAAACCGTTGGTATAAGTCGTATGCGTATGGACAACGCATTTGACTTGCGGCAGCGCCTTATAAATGGCTGTATGCATCAGGCGTTCCGTGGAAGCCTTGCCGGCACCGATCACGTTACCGGCCAAATCAACGGTCAAAATATCGCTTGCTTTCAAATACCCCAAGCACGTGCCGGTGGCTGTGATCAGCAAGGTATTGGCATCAAGGCGCGCGCTGATGTTCCCATTAAAACCGGTCACCAGCCCCTTGTCCCAGAGCAATTTCCCGGTATCAATGATCTTATTTTTTAGTTCATCCATATAAGCCGCCTTCACTATTGATCCCTTACTTTCCCAAATACCTAACAGGCACCCACTCCACCAGCGGCACATACCCGCGGGTCCCCTTAGGCGCCATCCGTTTTCCCTCAAAACTGGCCACCATATGAGGATCTCCTAAAAACCTATGACGGCGAACGGCCTGCAGCAATGTCACCGGCACCTTGTGCTTTTGGGCCAATACCGCCAGGATCAAGGCCCCGGTATCGCAGAGGGCCCCGCCCTGGTCCTCATACTGGCAGGCTAAAAACACGCGCTTGACCAATCCTTTATAGAACAAAAACCCAGGCATGTTATCGCTGATGACGATGGGTGTTATCCCTTTTTTTAAGAAAATGGCCGTCGTGGTGCGCCCGGCTTCCAAGCTCGGACGGCCTTCACATACAAAGGCGTGTTCGCTCTTAAGCAGCTTCACCTTACTCAAAGAATCAGCGCTCAAAAGACCTTGAAACAAACAAATGGATCTTGCTTTATAGTCCTGCATTAATGGCGATCGCTTTCGTTATCAATGCGTGCGGCACCACATCAAACCCAGGGTAAAACCCACGCACCTTTGATGCAAACACTCTTTTACCGTTAAACTTCAAAATTTCATTTTCATCCCTGATCTCGATGGGCATGTCCTTGCCGCTGGCCACGCCGCGGGACGGCTGGGTCAGCACAATTAAGGGGACCTTAAATTCGCCGGCCAGTACGGCAATTTGATAGGAACCCACCTTGTTGGCCACGTCGCCGTTGGCCGCCGAACGGTCGGAGCCGATAATGACCTTATTGACCAGGCCGTCAGCCATCAAGAAAGCAACCGCGTTGTCCGGCACCAGGGTGACAAACGCCTTGGCCTGCTGCAATTCCCAGACGGTCAATTTAGCCCCTTGCATGTAGGGCCTTGTTTCTGTCGCATAAAATTTAATGTCCTTGCCCTGCGTACGGGCGATATCCGCTGCCATCGCCAATTCGCCGCTGACATTGCAATGCGTGAGGATATGGTCGCCGTCATTGATAACCTCAGCGATCTCCTGCACCCGCTGCAGGCGCCTGGCCCTGATGCCGGCCAGGAATCCGTGCACGGTTTTGGCCACAGCCGCATGCACGTCCCCTCCGTTGGCTGAAGCCTTTTGAACCGCCCCGACAATAATTTTGGTCACTTCCGCAAAAGGAAAGGTCGGCCGGGAATTGTTCAATTGCCCGGCCACATCCTCGAGATGTTTAAGCAAATCCCCTTTATAGTGCAACTCCAGCAAAAATGCATACAACACCACCAGGAACTGTCCGAAGGCACGGGTCTTCATGTCACGGATGACCGCCACCGCTTCTTTGACGTTCCTGACGCGGATGTATTTTAACTTTTCCGGTACCAACGTCTCATCAAGAACGTACAGAACGCCGTTCTTGACATGGGCCGGCCAGAATAAAGGTGATTCAAACGCCATTTTATTTACCTTCTAATTGTTTAACCAGCTCCATCGCCATCTGAATAAGCATTCCTTCGGCCATATAGTAATCCGGATTGATAAATCCCATCTGCCCGGTGATCAGGTTATCGGACACCGCCAGGATGGACACCGCCGGGATTTTATAAACCTGGGCAATGGTCAAAAAAGGCGCGCTGACCATATCGACCGCAATGGCGCCCTGGTCTATAACCTTGTTGACGATCTCCTTGGTCTCGCGCAAGATGGCATCCGTGGACCAGACCTTGCCTTCATGCACGGTTAAACCCGCGGTTGAAGCCAGATTCTTGGCGATGCCGGTCAGCTTCTGTGTCAAAGCGGCATCCGGCAGCGTGACAAATTTATCATCCACATAATAAGGCGAAACACCGTCCCCGCGCACGCAGCCGGTGGTGATGATGAAATCGCCGATCTTGATGTCCTTGCGCATGGCCCCGCAGCTGCCGATGCGGATCAGCACCTTTGCCTGGGCGTTGCACAGGATTTCCGTAGTGATGGCCGTGTCCGCGCCGAAACGCCCGCCGTTCACCGCCGTGACACGGGTGCCGTTGATGGACCCCGTGAACATGCTGTATTCCATGAAGGTAAAATTCTTGACCGGACTCTCCATCTTCTTGACCAGGCTGTCCAGACGTTCCTTGGGGCCGGGCACAATGGCATAGGAACCTATGTCCTGCGGCCTTAACTGCACCATGGCCATCAAATCTTTGCCGCTTAAGTGAACGTCACGGGTCATCTTGTCTTGTGTTGCAGTTGTCATAACAATCTCCTGTTCGGCGGCGGTTTAGACCGCTTGTAAGGTTCTCAACTGTTCTTTATCTATTTTACCGGTTCTATTCTTAGGCAGTGCCGCCCTGATCTCAACGGTATGCGGCACCTTAAAATTAGCCAGATGTTCCTTGGCAAAATATTTGATCTCCAACGGCTCAACGTTCTTCCCCTCTTTTAAAACTACAAACGCCTTCACCGCCTCGCCGCGCATGTCGTCGGCCACACCGATGACCGCCGCTTCCAGCACCGCCTCATGCTTGCACAGGGCCGCTTCCACCTCGGGCGCGTAGACGATCTGTCCCGCCACCTTGATCATTTCTTTTTTGCGGCCTACAATGTACAGAAAACCTTCCTGGTCAAAATGGCCCAGATCCCCGGTATGAAACCAGCCGCCCCGCTTGGCCGCGCTGGTGGCTTGGGGATCTTTATAATATTCCTGCATCACCACCCAGCCGCGGATGACGATTTCGCCCACTTCACCGGCCGGCAAAGGCTTGCCCTCATCATCCACAATTCGAATTTCGCAATTGGGTGCCGGCTTGCCCACGCTTTCGATCTTAGGGTTGCTCAAGGGTGTCACCGTATTCGGGGGGCAGGTTTCGGTCATGCCCCAGCCGTTCAGCAGTTTGGCGTTGGGGCAATATTGATGGAAACGCTTGAGAATGTCCGGTGAGTTAGGCGCGCCGAATACCACCACCCACCGCAAGCTGGAAAGGTCGAACTGATCCATATGTTTGACGGTCAGCATGGCCGTATACATGGGCGGCACGATATGAAAGCACGTAACCTTGTACTGGGCGATATTCTTTAAGAAGTCCAAAGGATGAAAACGGTCCATCAGCACAAGGGTGATGCCGAAAATAAGGCAATTCTGGATGTAGATAAATCCGCCGATATGGCTTAGAGGAATCGCACACAATTTCACATCGCGCTCGCTAAGGTCCACAAAATGCTTCATGGCTTCCGGCGAGCCTTGCAGGTGCTTATAATTTAATAAAATCCCCTTGGGCGCCCCCGTGGTGCCGGACGTGTACATGATCAAGGCAGGAGCCGATTCGTCAACAGGCTGGGATTGAAATTCCCCTGCCTGGTACAAACTTTCAAATTCGGTTCCTAAGAAAACAACCTTCTTTAATGAAGGAATACCGGCCCTGATATTTTCCCAATCAATGTCGGGCTTTTGCAAAGCAATGACCAAATCAGCTTCGGCATGGGACAAACAGGCGCTCAATTCATCCGCTTTCAGCATGTAGTCCATGGGAATGACCACCGCCCCTAAAAGGAAGGACGATAAATAGCTGTAGACGTATTCCGGGCAATTGGGCAAATATAAACCGATCTTTTTGCCTTTGCCTAATCCCAACCCTTGCAGTCCCACAGCCAAAGACAGCACCTTGGCCGTCAACGCACCATAAGTAATCTCCTTATCTTTAAATATAAGAGCAGGTTTTTGCCGGAAAGCGGTTGCTGATTCTTTTAGAGTCTTATAAATATCCATAAAGATCCAAATACGATACTAGTAAAATTTTATTATACAGATTTTAATATAAGATGCTCAGATGTCAAGAAGTATATATACATCAATAGCTTAAGACTCTAAAGTTGATTGATGATCTTCTGGGTGGCATTGATTTCAGCCTCAATTAAGTCAAGGCCGTGCTGGAGGATAAGGGTCTTTGATCCGGCACCAGAGTGCAGCGAGATAAGCTCCCCTTTGACTTTTTTAAGAAGAGATTGCCTGGCCTTCAAGCGTCGTCTGGCCATGTTTTTATCCACCAGGGGAAGAAAATAAAGGCTCAGGTCGATCTGAAAAAA
Organism: Candidatus Omnitrophota bacterium; assembly: GCA_028870995.1. GTDB lineage: Bacteria > Omnitrophota > Gorgyraeia > Zapsychrales > Fredricksoniimonadaceae > JABDGZ01. The sequence goes on from JAGWOI010000032.1 coordinate 19,283, forward strand.
GGGACGCTCAATGGACAAAAAACTTTGCTCGATAAGCGCTTCGAATCTTTTTCTACCTTTACTAGTAAGCCGGTAAACATACTTTTGGGGAAACCGGCCTTCACGGCGCCCCCCTTCTTTTTCTACCATTCCCAAACTTTCCAGTTTGGCAAGAGGATAATAGATCGACTTGATACGGATGCCGATATGAGGACTTAAATCTTCCTGGAGCTGCCGTTTGATTTCATAGCCATGCTTGGCGCCTTCAGCCAAAAGCCCTAAAAATAAAAACTCGTTTTCAATCATGGCTCAGCATCTTGATTGGCGCTTGGTGCCGGCGCGGCTGCCTTGATCCTGGGAATATCCGGGGGCAGGTAGCCGAAAGCGACATCCAGGCCATGGAAGAGCACCTTGGCCACCATGCGTTTGGCGTTGGTGCTTAAGGAGGTCACCTCGACGCGGGTCTGGTTATCCGAAAGCTCATCGAAAAAGATACCGATCTCAGTGGTGTTGACGCAGCCGTGAACGCCCATGATAACCATATACCCCTTGATCTCGTCTTTCTTGAATATAATCCAGTCCTTCTGTTTCCTGACGACGGCAATGGCGCTGCGCAGGCAATCCCAATAGGACTTATTATAGGTCTTGGTGACGGCCCGGTCGCGGGAGGCTTCCAGAGCCCTGGTCGACGACCCCCAAATAGTCTTGACGAATTCAACGCTGCCGGCGCATGAAGAACAACTCAGGACGGCCAGCAACAGTAAAATAAGCCTGTAGTTCACTGTCCTTGCTCCGTTTGTTGGACCTTGGCTTTCAGGTCCTCGCATTCCCGTTCAAGATTGACGAGGCGGGAACGGCTTTTTTCCAATTCAAATTGGGCCAGCTGGTCTTTTTTGGCCAGCTCCTCATTGTGCAGCTTGATTTCTTCCACCACTCCCTCCAGCTGCCCCTTGGCCTCGCACAGATGATCATGAGTCACTTGAATGGCGTTCAATTTCTTAAGGGAATCTTCCAGCTGATTCTTATAATTGGAACTTATCCGCTCGAGACCGCTGGCCTGCGCCCTGGCCTTGACCAGCTCATATTCCAGCCCGTCGACCTTTTCCGTCAACTGCGTGTTAAGTTCCTGAAGTTTTTGATTGGAGGCACCCAGCTCTTCGCACTTTTGCCGAAGCTCAGCCTGCTCGGATTTCAAGGACTCCAATTCCCGGCGTAAGCCTTCATCGGGCGCAGGGGCAGGCTCGGGCGCCGGAGCAGCCGCGGCCCCCTCCTTTTCCTGCGTCAACTGGGCCACGGTGGCACGGGCCTGTTCGATCTCCTGGCCCATCTGGACTTTGAAGGCCGCCATCTCCTGCTCCAGCTGCTGCATCCGGGCGTTGGCGGATCCCAATTGGGTCTGCAATTGCGTATTCTCCGTCTTTAAGGCTGAAGCCTCACCCTGCAGCTCGCCCAATTTTTGCTGGGCCAGCTCCATTTTGGCTTTTTCCAATTTCAATGATTCGTTTTCTTCCGTCAGGGTCTGGATCATTTGTTTGGCCTCGCCTGACTGAGCCTCGGCCTTTTCGGAAATGCTTTTTAATTCATTTTCAAGTTCCTCAGCGCGTTGTTTGTAGATGTCCTCTTGAGAAGGCGCCGCCGCAGGCACAGGCTGAGGCTCTTCCTGGAGAAGCATGGGTCGGGCCTCCTCGAGAGGCAAACCCACCTTGGGCTGGTACGGCAGGACGGTCTCCTGATCGTCGGATTTCGGCTTTTGAGGCTCCAATAATCCCGAGACCATATCTTTTTTCAAGGGAACGGCCTTTTCATCCCCTTCCTTCCGGCTCTCCTTGCCCAGCATAAAAAACAGGACGCCGATCACCACGGCGGCGATCAAAACGACCAGGCCCAGAATAAAAATAAGGATCATGAATCCCTCCCGGAACTACCAGCACTGCTTGGTTGATAAGTAACGGCAATAATCCTTGACAGCCTCGCGTAAGGGCGTAAAGGGTTTGATGTAGCCAGCCTGCCGCAACTTTGACATCTCGGCCTGGGTGAAATACTGGTACCGGCCGCGCAGGATCTCAGGCATCTCGATGTATTCGATGCAGGGCTTCTTCCCGACCGCGGCAAACAGGGCCCCGGCCAACTCATTCCAAGTTTGGGCCTGGCCTGTGCCCAAATTAAAGATCCCGTTGGTGGAAGGCCGGTCCATAAAAAACAGCACCGCCTCCACCACATCCTTGACGTAAATGAAATCGCGTTTCTGTTCGCCGTCCTTGTAGTCCGGCTTGTAGGATTTAAAAAGTGCTATTTTGCCCTCGGCCACGACGCGGTCATAGGCCTTGGACACCACACTGCGCATATCGTCTTTATGGTATTCGTTGGGTCCGAAGACATTGAAGAATTTCAAGCCCGCAACCCTGTTCTGAAAATTGTTGGACAGCACCCATTCATCGAATTTTTGCTTGGATTGGCCGTAGAGATTAAGGGGCTTTAACTTTGGGATCATGGCCTCGTCATCGCTGTATCCCAATTCGCCGTTGCCGTAGGTGGCAGCCGATGAGGCATAGATGAGACGCATCTCGTTCTTCATCGCCCATTGGGCGACAAGGCAGGAATATTCAAAATTGTTTTTCTCGAAATAACCGGCATCCTGCAAGGTGGTCGACGAACAGGCCCCCATATGCAGGGCACATTCCACATCAAAGTCAAACTGGTCGCGCCTGATCAGTTTCAGGAATTCGGCTTTATCATAATAACGCTGGTAGCGCTTATTGGACAAATTTTTCCTCTTGGGATCGGCATCACCTTCGAGATGATCGACCAGGATCAAATCATAACGGCCGCGCTCATTTAATCCCGCCACAAGGCAGCTGCCTATGAATCCCGCGGCGCCGGTAACAACAATCACAGTTATTCCTTCCTTAATTTAAATAAAAAGATATACGGCTATGAGGAATATTAACACAGGCTTATGGAGGGCTTCAAGAAGCTTGTTGAAAATCTAGGCATGCAAATTGGGGACCGGTGAAAGGTCGATATTCTCCATGGGCCGGGCCAAATAATACCCCTGGCCGGCGTCAACGCCCAATTCTATCAGGGCCTCGAAATCGTCCTTGGTTTCGATCCCTTCACCGACACAAATAATGCCGTTTTCACGGCAAAAGGCCACAAAGAGTTTGACGATGCTGTTTTTATAAAGATCGCTGCTGACCCCGTTGACGATATGCCGGTCGAGCTTGATGGCTTCCGGCCTTATTTCCACAATGGACTCAAGGCTGGAATAACCCGACCCCAGATCATCGACAGCGATCTTAAAGCCGTTCTGGCGGTATTCCCGCAGCCGGTTGTAAAAAGCATCATAGGCTGTCACCGCTGAACGTTCGGTTATCTCCAGAAAAATTTCGTTGCTGGACATACCGAACTTGGAGAACATGTCCTTGACGGTCTTGAACTTTTCACTCTCGACCAGGTAGGGATCACAATTTAAGAACAGCGACTGGCGGCCGTCGAAGACCTCGGCAGCCATCTTGAGGGCCTTGCGCCAGCCGATCATTTCCACTTCATAGTAGACCCCGTATTTCAAGGCCGTCTTAAAGAATATTTCAGGGTTGAGCATGGGGGAAGCCGTCTGAGGGCGGCTGAGCATTTCAAGCCCCAGCAGACGCATAGGCTTCAGGAAATAGATGGGCTGAAAGCGCACGTTGATGGCTTCCTCGTCGATGATGCGTCTTAATTCGCAAATATTCTGCTGGTGATGCTCACTGTCCGCCTCTTGGGTCCTCTCATGGTTGTGCCGCCGCAGCACCACATCCATGCGGGCGAAAAGCTCCTCGGGTTCAAAAGGCTTGGTCAGATAATCTTCCGCCCCCAAGTACAGGCTTTCGATTTTGTCGGCCTTATTTTGTTGGGCGCTGATGATAATGATAGGAATGTCGCGGGTTTGGGGATTCGATTTAAGCTGCTGGCAGATCTGCATACCCTGGGAATCGGGCAGCATCATATCCAAAATGATAAGATCGATATTAGGTGAGGCTGTTTCCAACGCCTGCCGGCCGCTGGCGACCGTTC